>NZ_JAVLBQ010000009.1:0-94091 GCF_031581265.1 Gracilimonas sp. | reverse complement strand
TCAGAACTGCCCGAACTTCTTTTCGGGTGGAGTCTCGCAGCATGGCATCTAAGCCTGAAAACGGTTCATCCATTAAAACCAGTCTTGGTTTTGGTGCTATAGCCCGCGCCAGAGCTACTCTCTGCTGTTGTCCACCGGAGAGTTCATCCGGCATGCGGTGTTTATATTTCTCCATACCCGTGCGACAAAGAACTTCTTCGGCAAGCACCGGCCTTTTTTTACGCTCAATTTCTCGCAATGCAAATGCTACATTATCCAGTGCTGTCATGTGGGGGAACAATGCATAATCCTGAAAAACAAAACCGATTTCTCTGTCTTGGGGTGGGACTCTTTTCTGAGTACTTTCTACCAGTTCTTCTTCAATGTATACCTCCCCTTCTTCGCACTGTTCGAAACCCGCAATGAGTCGTAAAGTGGTAGTTTTTCCGCAGCCAGAGGGTCCTAATAAAGCAAATATCTCATTCTTTCCGACATCAAAACTGACATCATTAACTACAGGGCCGCTTTGGTCAAACGATTTTGTAAGTCCGGTTATTTGTAAAAGAGGTTTTTCCATGCATTTTCTGAACCAATAAAAAATCATTTAGATTCAGTCTATATAAGATAAGGACTATTTAGGTCTTTCTGAAAGTTTAGATACGTCAATATTTGTGAAACAGAGTGGGATGATGTAAGTTTAATTTATAAGAATAAAACTATTTACAACCATCAATTTAACTTTAGGAATCATGAAAAAATTAGGGATTTACACGCTGTTACTCGCTGCTGCTTTACTTAGCATCCAGGCATGCGGCCCCAGCGAAGAAGAACGACAAGCCGCTGAGCAAGCCAGACTTGATTCATTACAACAAGTTCAAGAACAGCGAATAGCTGAAATGATGCAAGCCCGGGAAGATAGCTTAGCTCGTGTAAACAAACAGGAACAAATTACCGAAGAGGAAGCACAACCTCAGTTTTCTGAAGACGGAGAATACGCCGTTCAGGTTGGAGCTTTCAGGTCTGAAACACAGGCAAACGAATATAGGGATCAGCTCAGGGAGCGTGATTACCCGAGTGTTTATACGGTAAAAATAGGAGATGAAGCCACCGGAGATATTTGGTTCAGGCTCAGAGTCGGGTTTTTTGAAGCAGAACAAGAAGCCGAAGAATTTGGACAGGAATTGGGAAGTGAATTAGATACCGGGTATTGGGTTTCACAAGTTGAACGAGCTGATAGCTAAATCAAAAAATACGGCAGGAATTTATAGTTGTCTCTCTCCCAAGCATTTGCTTAATTAAAGATGCGCTCAAGTAGCGTCTCTCTTGATGAATAGTCAGGGCATTGCATATGAAAAATGCAATGCCCTATTTTTTTGCATCTTTTTTTTTCAACATTCGTAATCCTCTACCCTTAAAACTTTTCTAATTCTTTGGTTTACGTTATTATGCGACCTCAACATTATTCAGAAACTATAATTTAAGCGAAATGAAAAATTTCAGCATCGCTACTCGCCAAAAAGGCAATGTAACTGTACTGGATATCAGCGGTGAGCTGGATGCTCATACAGCTTCCCATCTTGAGAATGCCTTAAAATCGTTGATCGAAGATGACAACTATTCCATAATCGTAAACTGTTCCAAACTCGATTACATAGCCAGCGCCGGATTGGGTGTTTTTATGGCATACATTGAGGATGTGCGAAGTTTAGGGGGAGATATAAAGCTAACGAACATGAACGACCGCGTCTATAATGTTTTTGATCTGTTGGGCTTCCCTACCTTATACGATATCCTTGAAGATGAAAAAGAAGCGTTACAGAGCTTTGACAATTAAGAAGTAGCAGAATACCGTGGCAGGAACAAAACAAATACAAACCCTATCTGTTGATGCTTCTACAGAGCACCTGGCAGAAGTACGTGATTTTGTAGCTGCCCACGCCGAAGATATAGGACTCAGCGACAAGGTCATTTCAGATATTCGCCTGGCCGTTGACGAAGCATATACCAATATTATTAAACACGCCTATAAAAATACCCCTTCCGAAAAAGTTGATATTGAGATTGGTTCTGATGCTACCCAGCTTTGGATTTCATTGATGGACCGGGGAGAAAGTTTTGACCCCAGCACCTACAGTGAGCCCGACCTTATGAAACGCATTAAACAGAAGAAGAGAGGGGGAATGGGCGTGTATCTGATTCGAAAAGTAATGGACCAGGTGCAATACAATCGTAAGGGGAAGAAAAATGAAATCCGAATGGTCAAAAAACTCTGACGCCACGTGGATAAAAAGATGAGCCTTTCAAATACTGAAGAGCGTCAAAGTCGGTTTGAACTTCGAACCCTTCTCGAGACAAGCCGAATGCTGATTGAGTCGCAGGAACCGGATTTTGTTCTGAATAATTTGTTGCTTATAACCATGGGGAAATTGTTAGTCCCTAAGGGTATGATCCTGATAAACCAGGGTCCGGACGATCATTACCAGGTCAGTAAAATCAAGGGGAAAAATCATCTTAATGAGGATGACACCGTTCAGCTTTCTTTTAACGCTGAGGCCTTGGAAACGTCCGTTTTAGAAGGGAAAAAATACCCGGAACTCATGGAGAAAATAGGCCTGCAGGAAGAAAGTATCCTATTTAACCTGAGAACTACCAATCATCATCTTGGGTTTTTGTGTTTAGGTCCCAAGGGTACCAAGCAACCTTTTACTGAAAGCGAACTTGAGTTTATTGAAAGCCTAACAATCATTTCATCCGTTGCTATTGCAAATTCGCGAATGTTCCAAGAGTTGCGAAGAATCAACAGGAAACTGGATCGTAAGGTGCACGATTTACATACCCTTCTTGAACTCAGCAAAGACTTTAACCTGATGGTTGATCAGGATGAAATCGCCCGTACTTTTAAGTTTGCCATGCTGGGACAAATGCTTATCCGAACCTTTTTCTTTGTTTTGGATGTAGAGGGTGAGAAATCAGTTATTGCAAGCAGTGGCCTCAAAGAAAAGCCCTCTAAGAAAGACATAAACTCTCTATTTGAACTGGATGATGTTTTCTATTGTGATCAAGAGCATGACTGTCCTTTCCTGGATAAGAATGGTATTCAGTTGGTCATAGCACTTCGGTTTCAAAATGAAAAGATCGGTGTGGTTGGTGTTGGGGCTCCTGCCAACAAGGAAGAGTACAGCCGGGAGCAAGTCGATTTTCTGCAATCCCTCGGAAATTTAGCCTTATTAACAATTCAAAAAACTCTTCTTCTTGAAGAACAGATCGAGAAGAAGCAGATGGAAGAAGAGCTTAACCTTGCTAAAACCATTCAAGAAGGATTGCTCCCATCCCCGGTTCCGCAAATTGAGGGATTTGACCTGGAAGGCACCAATATTTCATCCCGACAAGTGGGCGGCGATTATTTTGATGTGGTTGACACTCCCGATGGCGGACATATATTAGCTATCGCTGATGTAACCGGCAAAGGAGTTCCTGCCTCACTGCTTATGGCAAATCTTCAGTCTATGTTGCACGCCCTCGCTCCTATTGATATTACCCTTTCACAAGCCACCGGAAGTATCAACGATATCATTCATGACAATACTCCTGCTGATAAATTTATCACCTTTTTCTGGGGCAAAATTTCAAGTGATGGCACATATTTAGACTATGTTAATGCCGGGCACAATAATCCACTTTTGTTCCATAAAAATGAAGATGAACCTAAAGAGTTAGATGCCGGTGGAGTAATTTTGGGTGCAATGCCTACTATGGCTCCCTACGATTCCGAAAGAATTGAATTAAAGCCCGGCGACTTGCTTGTTTGCTATACCGATGGAGTAACAGAAGCTATGGATCCGGATCAAACCGAAGAATATGGAGAAGAGCGCTTAATTGAGTGTATGAAAGAAAATCGGGATAAATCCTCCAGGGATATCATGAATGCAGTCATCAACGACATTAAAGATTTTTCTGATGGTGTTCAGTATGATGACATTACCCTGCTGATCTTAAAAGCTAATTAAAGGTCTGAATACCTAACACACCTCTTCCCGTAGACTGTTTCATCTCATTATAAGCAAGGATTGTTTGATAGGTATCGTAGCGGTTCATGATTTCATTAACATAACGCACCGTTTCTATCCCTCTGCAAAAACCGTAGCGTGCATTTTGATAATATTTCCGCTGCATCAATTTCAATAATGCATCTGAAATATTTTCCCACTCGTTAGGATCTTTATTATGATCAATAGCTAATCTACGGGCATCTGCAAGATGTCCCTGCCCCACATTATAAGCCGCCAATGCAAACGACCATTGATTTGTCGAATCCATGTAAGCATAATGTTTTAGGTGGGATTTTAGAATTTTAGCCCCTTCCCGAATATTTACTTCAGGAATGTATAGCGAGTCCGGCGAAATTTCAGAAAATCGGGGCAGCACCTGCATAATACCCACCGCTCCGGCCCAACTAACCGAAGACGGATTAAATCGGGATTCCTGGGCAGCTATAGCCGTAAGCATCACCCAATCTAAGTCATATTCATCAGCTATTTGCTTAATCATTTCATCATAAGGAGAAATGGTGCTGTACTGATTTCCCTGATAATTGGGGCTGAAGTAATCCGCAATTTGATTGCCTGACTCAAAATATTTTTTCCTAAGTACATTCAGGAAAGCTGATCTTTTGGGCTCACCATCTTCATTGAACCTAAAATGTTTATATAAAAACTGGTTTAACTGATGTTCAAGATCCGGCGCATTTTTTCGAATGGCCCAGGCGATGGTATCACTTTCAGCAATCAGCGGTCCTTTAACCAACCCGGTCATATATTTACTTGCTGCATCATAGATATTATTGTCAGCAATGGTAGCCTGATATTCTCCATCAGCAACCTGGAAAAGTGCTGTTTCGGTGTCTACATCTTCAGGAATGGTATTTATTACAATAGGAAAGCCCTCTTCCTTTAGCTCTTGCAATCTCACATAATAAGAACTGTTCCTGCGGACACTGATAGGTATTCCTTCAAGTTCAGTAATACTCTCGGGCTCAAAACCCAAATCATCGGAAACCACTACCAACTGATCGACTAAGTTATAAGGCCTTGTGAAATTGACGACCTGCCTTCTTTCCGGGGTAATGGTGTAGTTGGCGGCTATAATATCACCGCGACCACTATTTAACAGATCATAGGGACTTTCACCGGGTCCCGGAATGACTACTTCCAGAGCTAAATCATTTTCTTTGGTGAATGCTTTTAACAATTCATATTCGAAACCAACCTGTATACCCAGATATAAGAAATAGGAACCGGAGCTGTAGCTGGTTATCATCCGCAAAATGCCTTCGTTTTTAATCTCCGCAAAATCTTTTTCGACCGGTTCAGTCACAGAAACAGATAAGGAATTTCCCGTACGTGGTGTAGGCTCTGATGTCTCAGAACAACTTACGAGGAGCATTAGACTGCATCCACTAAGCAGTATGTACCTCGACAAACCAACAATATGATTTTTAGTTGAAAGCATGAATTTCGGTGTTCTTCATTATTATAAAAACGATAATAAATCCAATTCCAGATGCTAAAATTATACTATTATCAATTACGGTTAATTTTTTGTCTTATGCTAATTTTTTGAACTCAACTTCTCGGTAAACGTTTTTAGTATTTAAAAGACTCAAAGCCTCAGTAAAACATTGTCGTCCTTTTATTTAGATCAGGTACCCCAGAAGTTCTTAAGAAATACAGGCTAAATTAAGTTTTTCTTAAGATTGATTTCTCTGATGTTTTGGCTTCTTTTTCCAGGTAAGCATCACTCCAACCAGTGTTACAAAAATAGCCACAAATGATAAAATGGCGGGCAGCTCACCTAATATGAAGAACGCCAGAACCGTTGCAAAAATAGGCTCCGTTAAAATAAGTGTGGATAAGAGTGTTGGAGAGACAAATTTTACTGCATAATTCAAAGAACCATGCCCCATAAGTTGTGGTCCTACCGCTAAAGCCATTCCAACCCAAAATACTCTGCTGTCAATTTGCTCAGGCAGACCTTCAACTACCAATAAAATGATCACACAGGTTGCTGCAGCATATCCATAGACGGGGAATACATATCCCAGCCAGGATCGGTTCTGTCGTACTTTTCTGCCAATTAAAAAATAAACGGCAAATATGGCTGCTGCTGCAAAGGCCATCCCGTTTCCTAAAGCAGGGTTTGCAAAAGTAGTAGCGGCGTTATAGTCAGAAACGCTAAGTAGCACAGAGCCTGCAAAAGCTACAAAAACTCCTATCCATACAGTTGGAGCAAAATTCATTTTGAATAAAACTCGCTCAGCCACAATCAGCATAATGGGATGAATGGTTACCAGCACCGAAGCCGATGCAACTGACGTGTAATACAGTGAGCTTATCCACAAGGTAAAGTGTAATCCTAACGCAATACCGGCTAAGGCCATCCATTTGTTGTCACTCCCTACGGCTTTCACATCATATTGATTGCTGTTTTTTTGATAAAGGTACATGGGAACTAACATCAAAAATGCACCCACTGTGCGAATGGCTACTAAAAGAAGTGCTGAGTAATCGGTAGCAAATTTTACTAATACAGGGGCAAAACCAAAGGTAGTTAACCCAATGGCAAGGATAGAGTAAACTTTGAGTTTAGAGTAGGATTGAGTCAAAATATGTTATCGAATTCTATCCATGGAGCGAACTAATTCTTCGTCTTTTCGAATGAACCGCACCGCGAGCATTTGAAATACCAACCCTAATAATACCAAGCCGGTGCCAAGGGTTTCATCCCATAAATAGGTTCCAAATCCACCTAACGAAAACAAGATGCCTATACAAAAAGCAAAAGCTACAATCTGAATAAGAGCCGAGCGCTTGATCCATGAAATTTGATTCGGACGGTTATTATATAGAAAAATGCTCACTACATTTATGATTACAGGGATAATCAATGAACTTGCCAGGCCAATTCCAATCCATAGTTGAGGATCGTTCATTGCCTTCTCATAAATAGCAGTGAAATAAGCTGAGAAATTTAACAGAGATGCTATAGCTAAAAATACGGTTTGAGGTCTTTGTATCACGGAAGTTTTTTGTTTTGAAGTTTCTGTAAAGATAAAAGTTTTATACAATAAAAAAGTCTGTGCATGAAATATACACAGACTTTAAAAACTCAATTCTTCGGCCGCCTATAAGGTATTCGGCTGAAGATTTACATTCGACTTTGGCTCTCCATTCAGTTCACTCTGATCTTTGATAATGCCCGGCTCCGGAGTTCCAAATAAAGTAGTGTTTAATTTTCTTCGTCCTCGCTCAATTACGCTGTAAAGAACCGGAACTAAGATAAGTGTTAGAGCGGTAGCAAATATCAACCCTACAATAACGGCAATAGCCATCGGGCCCCACCAGGCTGCTTGTTCACCACCCCAGTAAATATATTCACCCAGACTACTGAAAAACTCAATTGGTGTTGAAACCAGCACAATGAAGTCAAAATTAAAGCCTATGGCTAACGGAACTAAACCAAGCGTGGTTGTTATCGCAGTCAGGATTACAGGACGGAAACGAATTTTTCCACCTTCAATCAGTGCTGAACGCAGATCAAGTTTATCCCTGCTTCTCAAAATATCGATGTAGTCAATCAATACAATGGCATTATTTACTACAACTCCCGCCAATGAAATAATCCCTAAAATTGCCATAAGGCCAAGCGCCATTTGGAATGTCACCAATCCATAGAAAACCCCTGCTGTTGACATAATTACCGAGCTCAAAATGATGATCGGTTTTGCGATAGAATTGAATTGAGACACCAAAATAAACGCAATTAAAAACAGGGCTATCAAAAAGGCTCTTCCTAAAAACTCAAACGATTCTTGCTGATCTTGCTGTTGTCCGGTCCACTCATAGCTGTAGCCACTTGGAAGTCCATCCAGGTAATCACTTAACAACGTTTGTGCTTCAGCCAGCACGGCATTAGACTGGTAGCCTGAGCGCACATCTGCACTCACCGTTATCACCCGCTCTGATTCCTTATGACGGATACCGCCAAAACCATCTCCCACTTCCCATGTTGCTACTTCGGAAAGCGGTACCTGAACACCTTCATAAAAAATCGTAAGGTTAGCCAGAGTACTTAAGTCATCTCTGTATTCATCTGAAAGACGAACGATGATATCATACTCTTCTTTACCATCACGGAACTTTGAAGCTTCCACACCATTGATGGCTTGCCTTATAGTCATACCAATTTGGTTGGTATTCAGATCAAACAATGCAGCCTTTTCCCGGTCTACCTCAACTTTAACCTCGGGGCGGGATTCGGGTAAATCAGATTCCAGCCCATCCATTTTTGCATAAATAGAATCGGACTCCAGTTTCCTTAAAACTTCATTGGAAATTTGGGTGAGTCTCCTCATCTCAGGACCCGAAATTTCCAGGTTGATAGGTGGGCCTGTTGGCGGACCATCCTGGGGTTTCTCTACGGTGATTTTAGCGCCGGCAACCAAACCTGAAAGATTATTTCGCATGTACTCCATGGCCTCAAAAATATCTTTTTGGCGCTCTTCGTAATCTTTGAAGTTTATGGCTACGGTTCCTAAATGGGTTGAATTTCCACCGCCGCCCCCGCTTGGGTCACTTGAAATAGCTGTACCTGAAACGGCTAAGATAGTGTTATAGTCAATATTGTAGGGCATTTGCTCAACCCGGGCAGCAACTTTATCTACCACGCTTTTGGTAAACTCAACGTCAGTACCTACCGGTGTTTCTATTTGCACATACACATCACGCGGAGGAATGTCTTCGGGGAAAAATTCCGATCCCGGGAAAAAAGCGGTTAATACAACAATACTGGAAACCAAGACTGCTACAGAAATACCTATAGTAGTCAATCGATGATCAAGTGCCCAGGACAACGTGTTTTCATATTTATCCAACATATTATTAAGTCCCTCTCGCTGCCACCACTTTCCAATAGGGTTTAAAATAAACCGGTTGGTCAGCCATAATATCCCGCCTAAAACTATCAGCATCGTCCAGGTTATGAAGCTGGAAACCAGCAGTATTACCAAAGTAACTCCAACCAAGCCATAAAGAATTTGTTTACCACGTTTGGTCATTACCGGTTTACCCGACTCTGTGTCCACTTTCATAAACAAAGCACAAATCACCGGGTTAATAATCAACCCAACAAAAAGTGAACTTGAGAGGGTAATAATTAATGTCTTTGGAAGATATCCCATAAACTCCCCGACAATACCCGGCCAAAAAATCATGGGAGCAAAGGCAGCCACAGTAGTTGTGGTCCCGGTTATAATAGGTAAAGCAACTTCACCTGTTCCTTTTTTAGCGGCCTCAAAATTGTCATATCCTTCTTCCAGATATCGATAGATGTTTTCAACTACCACAATGGCATTGTCAACCAACATCCCCAGTGCAAGTATCAACGAGAACAGGACGATCATGTTCATAGTTATTCCAAGAGCACTGAGTACAATAAAGGACAAAAACATGGATAGTGGAATGGATATTCCTACAAAGGAAGCATTCCGAACACCCAAGAAAAAGAGCAGAACACCTACTACTAATATCAGCCCTGAAATGATATTATTTTCCAAACTCGACACCATGTTTTTGATATCGGTACTTTGATCGTTGGTGATTTTGTATACCGTACTTGGTGGTAGGGTAGGCAGTGCTTCGTCAAGGATACGTTTTACCTCAGATGAAGTCTCAAGTATATTTTCGCCACTTCGCTTCTTCACACCCAATGTTATTACCGGAGAATTATCTAAGGTGGAATAGGTTTCACGGTCTTTATATCCAAATGTAACGGAGGCTAAATCCCGAATATATACCGGGTGCCCTTCAAAGGTTTTTATAACAATATCCTCAATAGGAGCTGTTGTTTCATATTGACCCGGCACACGTAAAAGAAAGTTTTTTGTGCCTACAGTGATATCACCGCCCGGCACGGTCACATTTTCTTGTTGAATAGCGGCAATGATGTCAGTGAAACTTAAATTGTAGTACTTAAGCTTGGGCAAGTCTACATCCACTTGCACTTCCCTTTCCAGGCCCCCCGTTAAATCTACCCCTAAAACAGAGGGGACCATCTCAATTTCCTCCTGAAGATCTTCAGCAAGTTCTTTCAAAATGTCGAGGTTATAATCTCCCGACAAGTTTATTTGCATGATGGGAAATTCCGATAAATTCACCTCTTGAATCTGTGGGTCTTCGGCGTCTTCGGGAAGCTCAGACTTAGCTAAATCTACTTTTTCCCGCACTTTTTGCAGGGCTTCATCGATATCAATACCGGTATTAAACTCCAGGTTTATATTTGAATAACCTTCAGAGGATGTAGAAGTCATTGTTTTAACATCGCTGATGTTACTCAACTCATCTTCGAGCTTTCGGGTAATCAAGCTCTCCATATCTTCCGGAGAAACACCCGGGTAGATAGTAACAACAAAAACATTTGGTACTGTTATGTTAGGAAATGATTCTTTAGGTATGCTTACGTAAGAAATTACCCCCATAACGGCAATAAGCGCCACCAGTACTAATACACTTATCCTGTTATCTACTGAAAAAGAAGAAAGCCAAAATTCTTTCCGGTCTGCAACATTTTCATTATCGCCCCCTTGATTATTAGCTTCGTTATTTAAATTATCCGTACTCATTGTTTAATGATTCTCCAGATTCTTTTTATATTGTATTATTGGGAAGCGAGATTTCCGCCCTCTGATTCAATGATGTTTAAACGAGCCCCTTCATTGAGAAAAGCAGAGCCTATAGTTACCAATTCATCCCCGAATTCAAGCCCATCGCGAATAATTACATCTGACTTGAAAGATGGTCCCAGCTCAACCACCCTTCTCTCTGCTATGGGGTTTCCTTCTTCATCAACAGCTTTAACAAAGGTCACAAATTCATCATCTTCTTTGTAAATAAACTCTTCACTTACAATGATGACATTATCTTCGTAAAGGGTATTCAGCCTGAGATTAGCTATCATATCTACTTTGTAGCTCTGTTTATCGGTAGGTAAAAGAACCTCTACTCTGAAGGTCCTGCTCTGGGGATCGATACTTTTGCCTACATACGTGATAGGCCCTTGAAGGGTATCAGCCATTTGAGAATCAAACCAAACTTCTACCTCATCTCCACTGTTTACGACATCTGCATATCGGGCAGGAACTCCGGCTGAAATGATGAAGGTATCTGAACCTATCAAACGTACCACCGGCACTCCGGGTGAAGCTATTTCCCCTTTTTCAACCAGGTAATTTTCAACAATTCCGGTGAAGGGTGCAGTAATTCGAGCATTATCAATATCCACGTTGATGGAAGCTAAAGCAGCCTCACTTTGTTGGTAATTAAATTTCGCATTCAAAAAATCAATTTCGGAGCCAATGCTATCCTCTTCATAGATTGTTCTGAGTCGTTCATAATTTTCTCTTGCTTGGGAGGTGGCTGCTTCTAATCGAGCCTTTTCCTGCTGAAGTTTGGCGGTATCCAAACTCATGATAAGCTCTCCTTTTTGAACTTCATCACCTTCTGATATATGATGACTTAGAACCCTGCCTCCAACTTCGGCAGAAATCATGATATCATTCTTGGTTTCCACATTACCTACAATGCGCAGCTGACTTCTAAATTCGGATGGTTCTAAAACCGTTGTTTCTACATTTACGGATTTCCCAACCGGCTCATCTTCACCATTTTGAGAACTTTCATCCTCAGAACAAGCCATAGCAAAGGCCATTGTTAAAAGGGTTATTAATACCAGGTTTAATTTCTTCATTACTTAAAATTTGAGCTTTTCGTATTTATTAATATTCACTGACTTCAGGCAGGGTATCCACATAGGGAACTTGCCCGGTAGCTAAATCATATTGCGCTTTAGCACTTAGATATTCAAATACCATCATGGCATAATTGACTTCCGCCTGCCGTACTTGTACTTCGGCATCGGTCACTTCTATCTGTGAACCAATCCCGTTTTCCAATCTCTTTAGGGCTCGCTCATATCCTTCTTGCGCCTGAGCTAAAGCCTGTTTTCGGGCTTCTGCTGTTTCAAAAGCTTTATTTAATGTCTCGGCAGCAGATTCAATTTCATTTTCTGCATTTAATCGAGCAGCCCTTTGTTGTACTTCGATATCTTTACGAGCTATTTGTGCTCTCTGTACATCAGCTATTCTTTTAAACCCTTCAAAAATTGGAAGGTTCACATTTACGCCCATCGTCTGGAAACGAGAACTATTTTCAAAGAAATTTGGTGTTCCTGATTCTGCTGCACTCCATTGTAAATTGTAAGAGGCCGTTATCGTTGGCAAGAATCGGCTTTTTACCGCCTGAATTTCTTTTTCATTTAAATTTAAGCGAGCCTGCAATATTCTTACGTCACCGCGAGCTTCAATAAAATCGGACTGCTCTTCGGTACTTTTTTCGAAGGCAAACGGATTCATTTGATCCACTTTTTTTATAGCCCTGTTTTGCTCTGCCGTAAAATTCTGATCTACGATGTCAAATGAATTTAGATCTCCTACTACTTCAAAATCCACTTCCAGCGGAATGCCAAGCGCTACTTTCAAATTTCGATATGCTTCTTTTAGCGCATACTCAGCTTCAATTAATTGTGGACGCTGATTACTGAGCTGCACTTCCAGTTGCGTAACGGCATAATCATCTACCAAACCGGCTCTTTGTCGCGACCTGTTTTCTTCTAAATTCTGCTCCAATCGGTTGATTTGAGCCTCTTGCAAACGAACTTGCTCTTTAGCCACTAACACGCCGTAATAAGCACTTCGTGTTTGCGTTATAACCTGCTGTGTTACCGCCCTTAAGTTTTCTTCTTGAACCGTTTTAAAAATTACCGATGTCGACAGGCCAACGAAAACTTCTCCTCGGAAGATATTTTGCTGAACCGAAATTCCTCCCTGCCAGTTATTGTCGGTGCCAAACTCAACGGGAATAAAAGTTCCAGGGTCCCCTCCAAAAAATTCCCCCGGCACAAATTGAACAGGCACCTCAAAGTTCCGTGTATAATTTACCGAGGACGATATATTTGGATACACTTCGCTGTAGGCGATATCCACCATCTCATCGGCATCTTTAACGGATAATATGGCACGGTTTACTTCAGGATTATTTATCACTGCCAGCTTAATGGCTTCTTCCAGGGTGAGTTCACTGTTATCTAATAAAGAATCTCGTTCAACCTGTGCAAATCCGGCTCCGGAGATTAGAAAAATAAAACTGATACCTAATAATGCTGTGCGGGTAAAAAGACGGGTCATCATTGTTTAATAAGCTATAACTACTATGTTTTATAAAATTTCGGCGATCGATACGTATTCAATCCTTTTCTGTTTCAAAAATTGACTTCAAGTCATCTGTTATTTCTCCATCTTCAGTTGCAATCCCCTGACCAATCAGTTTCATATAACTTTCAAACATACCGGTCACTTCAATTTGATTTTTCTCCAACAACTGAAAATGTGGGGTATTTTGATGGAGGTAAGCCATATTCACCAATCCCTGTGACGTACTCCAAAGCAAGACTGCTAATTCTTTTGGATCGTAAGAACTATTTATGGAACCATCTTGCATGCCAATTTGAATAGCCCGTACCATAGTGGTAAATGAGGTCTCCATATTGCTTTGACAGGAAGATATGTACTCACTGTCATCAAGCTGAGATGTCTCCTTTAGATTATCAAAGAAACGCATTGAGCGGAAAAACTCGGGGTGATCGCGCACGAAATTTAAAAATGTTGCGCCTATGGTGTACACCATTTCAATGCCCGACAGATCCCGGGTTATAACTTTTGCAATTTCTTGGGATAACATCCCGGTTGCCTTATTGCAAATACCAAGTACCAGATCGGTTTTATTTTTGAAGTAATGGTACAAAGAACCCTTGCTTACCTCAGCTCGCTCCGCAACTTCATCCATATTCAGATGATCCAGTCCTTTCTCCAGAATCAGCTGCTCGGCCGACTCTAAAATAAGTTCTTTCTTACGCTCTTTTTCTCGTTCTTTGCGTTCGGATGTTCCCATATATTGACTTTAAGTCATTTTTTGAATACAGGTCAAAAACTAAGAACATTTACATTTAGTTCCCATCTTTTCTCATTTTTTTTGCAACGAAGTATTTTGTCGGTTTAAAAGCGATGCGCTAATGCTCTAAAGTTGTTTCGGTTTATGTATCAATCCTCTTACCTTTGAGCTTCATAAAAAATGAGCGTGAATTGAACCGAACCTATTTAATTGATCTTAGCCTAATTCTTGTAGCTGTTATTTGGGCCTTAAATTTCAGCATTGTAAAAGTCTCACTGCAGGAGATGGATCCATACAGCTTTAATGCCCTGAGGTTTGTTTTTGCCACCTCCATCTTATGCTACTTCACCCGAAAGCGTGGATATTCCCTCATGGTCAAGAAAGATCATTTCTGGAAATTGGTTGGTATCGGTATCATCGGAAATTTATTTTATCAACTGTTTTTCATCATCGGAATCAACTATACCTATGCGGCCAATGCGGCCGTGATGCTGGGAACCATCCCCATTTGGGTTGCGCTGTTATCCCATTTTTTTACCAGCGAAAAACTCACGCTATATAAATCTATAGGCGTAATTTTGGCTTTCCTTGGAGTTGCTCTGATCATTTTGGGGAGCAGCGACGAGCTCTCCTTTAAATCAGAAACTTTTTTGGGCAACCTGATCACCCTTGCCGCCGCACTATGCTGGGCTACGTATACCATTTTGTCCAGACAATTTCTGCCCTTCTACAGTCCGCTTCAATACTCTGCATTTATGTCTATTGTGGGACTGGTAACCTTGTCTTTGATTGGACTTCCTTTCCTGATTCAACTAAACTGGTCGGGAATTTCGTTAGTGGCGTATGGTGGAATTCTTTATAGTGGAGCCTTATCCATCGGTTTAGCCTACATCATGTGGAACAATGGTGTAAAGATAATTGGGGCTGTCAGGACGGCTGCATATCAAAATCTGGTTCCGGTTTTGGGTTTAGTTTTTGGATTGATTTTATTGGGTGAAGAACTCGCAATTCTTCAATATATTGGAGCTATATTTGTAATTGCCGGTATTATTTTAGCTCGCAAAAAAAGCAAAAAAAATTTAAAAAAATATATAATGAACTTCTTGAAACCTGCTCCCTTTCTTTTTCTTTTAATTGTTTTAATTATGGGAGTTTCAACTGAATTATTTGCACAGCAGGAAAATAATCAACAAGAACAGACTCCAACATTCAATCTTCAGTTCAACAATATACTACAAGGTTATTATTATCAGGATGCAATTGGAGCATTAATGGCCGGAGAGTTAGTTCCCATTGACGAATCTACCGATCTAAGCAACTATATTTTAGGCTCAAACGATTTAATTACTGTAACTATAAAAGGGAGTCAAAATATTGTTTTGCGGGGGTTATTTATAAACCCAAACGGTGATATTATTATTCCTTCTTTAGGCACTGTTAAAGTAAAAGGGAAAACTATTCCAGAAGCTGAAATAGCTGTTCAGAAAACGGTTAGTGAAGTACTTAAAGACCCTTCGGTAACCATTAGTCTGGAATATCCAAGAGCTCCAACCGTGCATGTTTCGGGTGAAATTCCATATCCCGGAAAATATACTTTAAAACCTTTTACTCGTTTGGATGAAGCAATTTACAGTGCATTTCAAAATCTTGAGATTGATGAAGAAACAGGGCAACCTATAGAAAAGAAAAGCAGTGAAATATTAAATAATGATGCTTATAACTTTAGAAATGTAGAAATAACCCACTTGGATGGACATAAAGAAACAGCCGATCTTGTAGCATATTATAAAGCAGGTATAACCGAAGAAAACCCCATTGTAAGAGATGGAGACAAAATTAATATTGAAAGAATAAGTATTGAAAGCCCAAGAGTTAGTATTTCCGGAGCTGTTAAAACATCTAATGATTTTAATTATTCCCCAACCGATACTCCTGCTTTATTAGTACAATTGGTTGGAGGACTCCGTGCTAATGCAGACTCTTCTGTGATATACATTTACAGAAATAATAACAATGAAACTGAACATATAGAACTTTCAAAAAATGATTGGGATAGCTTTGAACTGTTGCCAAATGACCGACTTGTAGTTCCTGAAAATCAGGAGGAGGTGAAAAATGCTTCAGCGTGGGTCACCGGGGAAGTAGGAATTCAAGGTCGGTTCCCCATACATCCAGGAGAAACAACAGCTTTGGACCTTATAGATTTAGCCGGAAATATGACTAAAGATGCTCTGCCTGCGGCTGCTTACCTTGAACGCAGCGGTTATCTCCAAAACGAAGCCCCAAATAAATTTAATACTGATGTTTTAAAAAGAACTTCTGACCAGCTACAACAGGGCTTCGAGTATTTAAACTTGGAAACCAGATTAAGTAGGAATAAGGTTTACATAGACCTGACCGATGAAGAACAACTAAAAAGAGTTAAAATATTCAACGGGGACCAACTTTTTGTACCCAGAGATGAGCAAACCGTTTTTGTATTTGGCCAGGTCAACAACCCCGGTTATTACCATTATTCGGGTACTGAATTATCCGTAGATGACTATATTGAAAAGGCTGGAGGTTTTGCCTTATCGGCAAACAAAAGTCAAGTATTTGTTATGAAAGCAGGGACAGGGTCTTGGTATAAACCTCACGAAACCTCTTTAAGTTCCGGTGATCGGATTTTCGTAAACCGTATCCCTTATGATGAATTGACAGCCCAACGAACTTATGAGGTGCAGCGAGAACAAATAAAGAATACACGAATCCAACTTATACTGACTGGTATTTCTACTATTACCGGAATTATCACCACTTATGTGGCCATCCAAAATATTAGAAACTAACTAATAGAAAATATAACAGATATCCCCTTGATGAACTCTAACTACTCTTCTCCTGAATGGATTGAAATTGCCCGGGAACTTTACAAAAACAAAATAAAAATTGTTGTACTGGTCTTTGCAGTTTCAGTTATTGTGGCAATATTTTCTTTATTCTTAAACAATAAATATAAATCAACCGCAAATCTACTACCCAATCCTTCCAGGGGAATTGGGTTTGATCTTTTTGCTGAAGAAGGGGGGCTACAGGGGATTGCCAGTTCATTTCTTGGCGGTCAATCGGATGAAGCCAATCGCTTCTATATCATATTGGAAAGCTATACCGTAAAAAAGGAAGTAGTAGAAAAATTTAATTTAATAGAACGGTATGAAACCTCGGAAGCTGAAGATCCTCTAAGAGCAGCCATTCTTACATTAGAAGATCATTTAAACTTTGAGTCTAAAGAAGAGGGTAACTTTATTATTGATGTCTGGGATACTGATCCCGATACAGCAAAAATGATCGCTGATTTTTTAATTGAAAAACTAAATACACGGAGTACCACTATAGCTACCCGTGAGGCCTCTAAATATCGTGACTTTATAGAAACCCGATATCAGAAATCCATTACCGAGTTTGATAGTTTATCTACTGAATTAAAAAGTTTCCAGCAAAAATATGGTGTTTTGGAGCTTCCAACTCAAGTAGAACAATACTTCTCAGTAATAGCTAGTCTTAGCACTGCCAAATACCGTGCCGAAATTGAACTAAACTTGTTGGAAGAAACGGTCAACACTTCAAGTACCGCCTATCAAAACGCCCTTAATCAATATCAAACCATTAGTAAAAAGCTTGAAGAAGTATATAGTGATACTCTTCCAGACAATATTGAACTTAATTTTACAGCCCTTCCTGAAATTTCAAATCGTTATATGTGGCTAATGCAGGAGGTTGAAATTCAAAAAGAAATTCAAAAATTCTTGGTTCCGGTATATGAGCAAGCCAAAATGGAAGAGGCCAAAGCACTGCCAATTGTTAGTGTTGTAGATGAACCGGTGGTCCCGGTTTTAAAAGACAAACCCAAAAGAATGCTTATCGTCTTAATGGCGGCTATATCTGCTTTGATTTTGTGTTTCTTGTATTATGTGGCCGTTTTGAGTTTTCGAAAAAACAACGACCTGATACACAGAATCACCAATCAGGATTAACGTGATAGGTGCTCAGATCAAATATTTTTCAGCAAAAGAGCTGATTGTATTCTTTTTCCTCAACCTGATAATTATCGGGTCTGTATATCTGTTCCAAGATTATCCTCCCTTTGTCATTGCTCTTGTACCCTTGGCTTTTTTTATAGCTTGGCTTTTTATCCGACACCCACTCATAATTCCTTATTTATTAATTGCTCTTTCCCCTCTTTACTTAGATTCTCCTGAAGGCTTTGCAATTCAGGATCTCGTTTTCTTTTCCACATTCGGCATCTTCTTCATCTTTTATTTTATCCCTTGGATTTGTCAGCTAAAGTTGCCTTTGCAAAGTATTTTGGATCAGGTTGCCTTTGGTATTCTAATACTGACCGGTTATGGAATTATTTTAGGATTTCTTCATCAGGCCAGTCTGTTTAATATTTTTGCCGATGCCATTAACTTTATTCCGTTTGTTTTTTACTTCGCCTTTAGGAAACTGGCTAATCATGAAACCGGTAAAAAAGCACTTTACTATACCTTTATCGTTATTATTCTGTTTGTAGCCATCCGAAATCTTATTTATTACCGGGAAATTTTACTGGAGGCTTTTATGCCCTGGCAGCAGGAACGTGCTCGGGTAGCCGCAAACGAAGTTATACTCCTGACCGGCAGTATTTTCTTTTTTGTGAAGGCTATTATGGCACAGGCCTTCAAGAAGCAACTGTTCTTTATTTTGCTCTTTCTTCTTTTATTTGTTGATTTGATTATCACTCAAAGCAGGGGGTATTGGCTGGCTTTTTCTTTTGCATTAACAGCCGTGTTTATAATCAGCGACAGATCTCTAAAAAAGAAGCTTTTAACTTATCTCGGTAGCATAATGCTGATTTTAGGAGTTGTTATAGTGTTCTTTTTCAGTGATGAATTGGCCCTGGCTCTGGAAGGTTTGGCTAAACGGTTTGAAACCCTGGGAACCGGAGAGTTAGATATCTCTTTAAAAGAACGCTGGCTGGAAACCGTAGCAGTTTGGGAAAAAATTGTTGCCAACCCCATTGCGGGCTATGGAATGGGAACGACCTATCGCAGAGAATTGCTTTTCCTTAATTTTGTTGAACAGCGATATTTTATACACAATGGCTATCTTCTGGTTTGGTATAAAATGGGGATATTGGGACTTATAGCGTTTATAACCCTTTCAGTCTCAATCCTAATAAAAAGTTACCAGATTTATAAATATCACACCGCTCCAGAAATAAAAGCCATTGCACTTACTGTTTTTTCTGTGTTAATCGGAATACTTTTTGTAAATAATACCAGTCCACAATTTTATCATTTTGACTGCCTGCTGGTCATTTCATTGATGGCTGTTTTTGTAACTTACTACTCGAATCGAATAGCACCATCCCATATCAAAGCATAGCATGGCAACCACTCCACATTTTGATGTCTCGGTAATAATTGTCAACTACCATTCACTGGATGATGTGAACGACTGTATTAAATCCATCTTGGAACAAACCACCTCTTCTCTCTCTTTTGAGGTTATCATCGTTTCAAATTCTGAGGAGCAAGAACAAGATATTGATATCATAAAAAGTATACACAAGGATATAACTTACTTTTCAACCGGAGAAAACGCTGGCTTTGCCAAGGCTAACAATATCGGAGCCAATATTGCCCGCGGTGAATACTTGTTTATCCTTAACCCCGATACCTTGTTATTAAATGATGTTTTGGGGTTATTTTATAAAAAAATGGAAAGCGCACCTCCCATAGGACTGATTGCACCCTGTATGTATAACCAAAACCTGGAACCTTATCCAAGTGTCATCGGGGATATTAAAATCAGTTCACTTATCAGCCTGGCAATTCCTTTTGGAGCCCTCTTATTTTATCCGCCAAACCGTCATAAGTTTTACTTACCAAAACAATCCGGGGCTGTAGATGTAGTACAAGGCAGCGCACTGTTTTTGTCATCGCAATTGTATAGCGACGTAAAAGGGATGGGAGAAGAGTTTTTTATGTATTCGGAGGAAAGGGATTTATGTCTTAAGGTTCGAAAAGCTGGCTATTCCGTTTTTTATTATCAAAAAGCCAAAGTAAAGCATATTGGCGGGACTTCCACCTCAAAATCTTTTCTTAAAATGGAAGTTCAGAAGCATCGTTCAAAAAAAATCTTTATAAAAAAATATTACCCAAACCTGATTTTTCTAAATCGTCTTTGTGGCAGCTTTGGATATTTTTGGCGATTTATTACCGCTTTGATTACCCTGAAAAAGAAAAAATTTAAACAATTTGGTACGCTTTTTAAATGGTATTTATTAACGTATAAATAAGTACAAACCCGGCTCAAACCTTACCAAAGGATAATTACGCAGTCCCTATAGTAATATTCCTCATTTACTATTGCTTCGTATTTATCTTTATGAAGGGATTACATGAATGATAAGAAATGTTACAAAAAACCGAAAATGATTAATCCGGGCTAACGAAATATAGTTGGGCTTTTGAAAAAACCCTTCACTTCTCCCGAAAGCTGATACTTCCACATCACCAATGCAAAAATAACTACAATGACTGGAAACAACATCAGTCTTATTTCAAAACTTTCTACCAGAAAGCTCAATGTAATAGCCCCGGCAGAGAGAAAGGCCATACCATAGAATTTTTGAAAGTTCTTGTTCCCCGAAAATTGTCGGTCGGCATAAATACTCATCAATAAATAGTCCATAAAGAGACGGGCAGAATGAGCAATAGCCGCCCCTAAAATGCCATAGGCACTCGCCAACAGGTATAAAATGATTGCATAAACCGCCAACTCGAACAAATGGATTTTGGCAGCTATATCCGGCTTATTAAATCCATGTAGAAAAGCATAAGGTATATAGGTGAGACTTTTCAAATAGTAGCCCACACAAAACACCTGAAGAACCATCATACTTTCCGCAGCCAATTCTGTATTAATCCACAGTTCCAAAATCTCAAAAGAGAAAAACGCAATAAACAACAAAATAGGAAAGGAAAAACAGGCAGTAGCCTCCATCCCCCCCCTCATTAATTGTCCGCTTCGCTTTTTGTCATGCACTACCGCATTGGAAATGGCCGGAAACAGAACGGTAACTACAGAAACAAAAATCGCACTTATTTTAACAAGGATATCAAGCGGGGTAGCATAATAAGTAACTGCTGCTACAGTAATAACAGAGGCGATCAAAAACCGATCAAAATAATCCAATAACGGACTAACCACATTGGATACCGAGGCCCATCCACCAAATAACAACAAGGGTTTCACACTTTTCTTAATTTTAGAGAAATCAAAGTGAAATAAATTTTTCCTGACAGTTACTAAAATTCCCAAATAAACCGCGAACGTAGCCACTTTTAGAAACACTAAGGAAGCTATAACCACAGAAAACTGATCGGTATACACCAATACTAAAAGCGGAGCCAGATAATTTAGAATACTGTTGCTACCCTGAATCCAAGCCAGTGTTTTGAATTCCTGATAAGCTTTGAACACCGCACTGAACACCGAATTACTGAATACAAAAGGAAGCGCTATGGCGGTGTAAATCACCGAAAGCCGGGCTTGTTCGTGCAGATGTTCCTCAATTTCAAAAACCTGCTGTACCAGCAATTCATCACAAAAGAATAACATAACGCCCAATAAGCTTCCGATACAAAGTATTATCAGCCAGGCCACCCCAAAAATTCCAGGGATATCCTCTTCCTTATTCAGCCCTATTTTTTCTGATATAAATTTTACCGCCGCACGCCCCAAACCCAAATCCAGGAACGAAGCAAACCCTATTATAACCCAAATTATGGATAGTAAACCGAAACGGGCATCTCCAAGTTTACCAATTAAAACAGGTATGGCAAACAGGGCCACTGCGATGGGTAAAACTTTCCCCCCCAAACTCCACAGTACATTCCTGAACAGCAAAGCACCTTTTAACAGCTCGTTTTTCTTGTTTGTTGAGTTCTCCAAAAGTCAGACTGCTAAAAATTTTATTAAGTCGGGATAGTTGCTTGAATTAAAAAAAGAATAATAGGGGTTTAAGTTGTCAATATCATAAAGATTAAATCACTCTTTACCATTCATAATTTCAAAATGCCTATTAATTAAACTTATACTAATACTTCCAACTACAGCATATTTTTACGCAAGTTATATTATACTCTCAGAGTAAAAACTCTATCATTAATTCATAGCCTGTACAATCATATTCAAAGAAATTTTTTTAAAACTTCGGATTTTCTTCACTAACATGCCGGGTTCTGAATTCATAAAAATGTAGGTCATGTAGGCACTGGAACCCTTATTGCCCAAGCTATTGCCTTGCTCTTTAGTCCGGTTATAACCAGGCTCTATACCCCAGAAGAAATTGGAGTCTTTTCATTTTTCAGTTCGAGAGTGGTTGTATGTACCCTTCTGTTAACCTTGACGATAGAGTTTGCTATTGTATTGTCAGAGGATAAAACAGAATCAAAAAACCTGACCATATTTACCATTCGTGTTACTTTTTTAACAAGCATCTTCTTACTGGGACTTTCTTACTTTTCAGCCAACTCCTTATCTGCTCTTTTTAATATACCCCCCCTTGGCGATTATACTGATACCAATCGGAGCCCTGGCCAATGCCTTTTTCAGCACCGGGAATCAGGTGCATATAAATAAAAAAAACTTTAAAACTCTTTCGATCGCCAAGGTTGGTCAAACCGGAAGCATGGTCTCCGTTCAATCCGCGTTGCCTTTTCTTGGCTTTTCGTACACTGGCTTAATCATCGGGCACATAACCGGCAGAATTTTAAGCGTTTTAATCTTATTCAGAAACCAAGGCGAAATTATATATGGAAAACTAACGAGTCGCTGGAAGGCCATATTCAAAAAATATGCGGATCATCCGATGTATGTTCTTTCCTCCAGCCTGTTGAGTACTTTTTCCAAAGAATTACCTGTACTTGCTATTGCCCCTATTTTTGGTTCTGTCCTTTTGGGATTTTACGGGCTTGCTTTCAGAGTTTTAATGATGCCCATCACTTTAATAATTGTCTCTACGGGGTATGTATTTTTTCAGAATTTCAGTGAAAAATTTAATAAAAGAATACCATTGAGCTCCAAAATTTAAAAAATTACCAAGAGCTTATTTAATTGACCTGTATAAATCTACCAACTTCTTTTCTTCCCTTGCCCAGTTAAATTTTTCTCTTACTGCCTTTTGTCCATTCTCTCCCATTCTGTTATGTAACTCAGGGTTATCTTTTAGAAGTTGAATAGCCTCTTTTATCTCTGCTTTATTTTGGGGATCTATGGCAATTCCTACTCCCAACGGCTTCAATAATTCAACCCAGGCATCCATACCGGAATAAATGATCGGTATGCCGGCGGCCATATATTCAAAAAATTTGGTCAGTTGTTTATTCTTAACATGTTTACTGTAAGGAAATAAAGCCAGTCCTGCCAGCCAATTTTTACTCTTGTATAACTCCGTAATTTCCTCAAAAGGCACATATGCTCCTACACCTTTGGCAACTAATTTGTCTGATCGATCTTCAGCTTCTTTTTTCATTTGATCGTATAAATCAGGCTCACAACGTCCTATACTCCATACCTCAAAGTCATCTGTGTAACTTAGTATCCGAGCATGATTCAAAGCTCCTCGGTCTTCCCGAACATTCCCTGCATAAATAAGCCCCGGATAAATGGAATCCGTTTTTCTTTCTTCCATCCATGATAAATCAGGATAGTTTAAAATCGGCACTGCATTTGGAAATCTTTCGCTGTAATAACTTTCAGCAATTATAGTGTGAATTTTATTGGCAGCTTTACGCTCATAAAAATTGACCAACCATATAACCAGCGGTTTTATAAATTCCGGCAGGTATTCTCGTTGACGTATAGCCGTTGTATTATCCTCATGGATATCATAAATAATGTGGACATTATTATTCTTGGCCAGCTTTAAAGCAGCCGGAATTAACTCGGGGTCATGAAAATGAATTACTTGAGGATCTAAGGAAAGCGCTTGTTGAAATATCTTTTTTGAAGCCCCAAAAAAACGATTCAAGCGATTCTTGATTTCATAATTCAAGCTATGGATTTGAACCCCGTCAACTTTTGAATTTATTCCATCCTGTGTAATTAGATGAACATCATATCCTGCAGCCGACAGAGACTTGCACTCTTTATCAAAAATCCTGGGGTCCTGCCAAGAATGTACAGTTGAAACATGGACTACTATAATGTTTTCCCCCATTATTGAAAATGAATTGATTAACTTTGGACTTAGGCTTAGAATTAAAGGAGTTTATGAAAAACTTACGACCTTATTTACCTCTTTTTCTGATAATACTCGGAATTATCTTCTTGGCTAAGATAGTTCAGGTTTTCTTTTTAATGCCATTGATAGAATCGGCATTCCAAGGCGAATCTTTTGAGTACCTGAATAAGCTTTTAAACAAACATCAGCTTAAGGATCCCACTTCACGCGACCTTCAATATTACCAACAGCTCATTCCTCAATATATCAATCGTCTCATCTTAATAGGGGTAATAGCAGCCATATTTTTCTGGGATATTTTCAGAATTCAACAAAGAAAATTTAAAAAGTTCCTGCTTGAGGAAAAATCCCCGGTTAACTTAGCCGTTTTGAGAATAAGTGTGCTGTCATTAATTCTTTATTCGAATTTTCCGGCTACCGCATATGAACTGTCTCAATTAGGTCGAGATGCTATAGTCGCTCCTACAGGTTGGGGCAGCATATGTCATTGAGGCTATAACTAACCCTGAATTCGTTTATTATCTCGGCCTCGCTTTTACTGTATTTTGCATTGGTGCACTACTCGGCGTTTATACAAAACCTATGATGATTGGTGCTACCTTAACGGGGTTTTTTATTATGGGTATTCCTCAGTTTTTTGGCAAAATCGACCACTATCATATTCTGTGGTATGTGTTACTAATATTAAGTGTAAGCCCTATCGGTCATTGCTTATCAATTGATAGCTGGCGAAATAATATCCCTCAAATTAATGGAGTGAAATCCAGTAACTATGGAGTACCAATAAAAATCGTAATGATTTTAATTGGGCTGTCATACTTTTTCCCGGGATTTTGGAAATTTTCCATTTCCGGTTTTGAGTGGGCTTTTAGCGAGAACTTGAAATTTAAGTTGTATTCTAAATGGCTCATGTTAGATGGATGGACTCCATTCTTCAGAATCGATCATTACCCATTTCTATATCAATCAGCTGCTTTTATGACTTTAGTTATAGAAATAGGTTTTATTTTCGCGCTTTTCTATAAAAAAATTCGCCCCCTGTTCGTCATTGGGGCATTGGGTTTTCATGTATCTGTATGGTATTTCATGAAAAATCCCTTCTTTAGCCTCATGGTACTTTATGTAATCTTTATCAATTGGAGTAAAGTTTTTGCATTCATTTCAAATACACTCAAAAACTTTAATCTTTCTGAGGTAGAGGTTTTAAACAAACCTAAATCCTATCTAAAGTACTTCATTGTTGGAGGGTTTCTTATTTTTGGGAATGTTGCTACCGGAAGCTTACTTATTGACAGCTGGCCTTTTGGGGTTTATCCCACCTTTGCGTCTATAGAATCTGCAACCGTACCAAGCATCTTAATTCAAGCTGAAAATGAAAACTCTGAGGTGGTATCAGAGTCAATTCCTCTCTTAGATGCCAACTTTAAAAATGAATTTAATTCAGTGGTTCGTTTAAGAGGATATTTAGGAAATCTATTAAATGCCAATACGCCGGAACCTCAATCATACCGAGCTTTAGCAGATATTTTTTATGACTCTAAGAATCTAAATCCCGACAATTACACCTTAAAGTTCTATAAAATTCGTCTGAGTACTAATCCCGATAAAAGTTCTAAAGTCAATCAAAAACAAGAACTCCTATACTCACTCTGATACAGTCGATTGATCGGTAATAAATTTTTTAAAATTGGAGTAGTCTTCCCGTAAATTCTTTTCAATTTTACGTTCTAACTCTGTACTCATGACCGGCTTTTTTAGCGGTTTTTCTGTCTTCTCTCTATAGTATAATTTCCACCCTTCAGGGATCGTATTTTTCAGGAACTTTCCTACTGAAGTGTTTAATACCCAAGTATTAAAAGCTGACCTTTTAGTTTTGGTTTTTGATTTATGCAAGTCTTGGCTAAGTATCCCCTCTTCAAAATCAAATTCAACCCCAAGAAAAGCACAAACCTTTTGAAGCACCTTTTCCTTATTAGTTCTTAGCTCTTCTGCATTTATAATAAGCAACTGTGACCTGTCAAAGTATTTCAAATACTCTTGCACCTGAAAAAAATATTTGCTCGTTTTAAGGTAGTTACTGTCTGCTGTTAAAGCTTTAGTTAAAGGTCTTGTTTCCCGGCCAATTGAGTAGTTATGTATGTAATGAGAGTACACCCTCTCAACAGGGTCCCGAAATAGATATATTAGTTTAACATCAGGCAATAGTTGGTGTATTTTTTGGGGAACACCTTTGAATAAGTGAGCTTTCGTATAATTTGGTGACGCCTCTCCATTCAACTTATACTGCTGCGTAAATTGTGATGCATACCACTCCTCCCCTTTTGAAAAGTTTATCTCCTCAACGAAATAATCCAGCTCTTTCTCTTTGGGCATGAAAATATCCGGATGGTGACTTAAATAATGATACAAGCTGGTTGTACCACATTTCATTGCTCCAATAATAATAAAATCAGGATATTTTGTTGTTACTTCCAAAATACACCGCCGTTGATCACTTTTTCTACCACCCTTTTACTCTCAAAAATATCTTTCTCAATAGCTGATAACTAAAACCGCTAAAGTGTCCTATTTGCATCACTACCACGCTAAAAGCAGTATGCCACCAAAGAGATAATACCCCCGGACTCTTTGTATCTCCCTTCCAGTTTTCTTCTTTGAATTGCTTGTAGTTGGTAACAGAAATCCGAAATGATTCTATCAAAACTACAGCAACTAAAAAGGCTGCCACATGGGGAAAGTAAAGATTAGCCGATGATACCAGATCGGCTATCAAGTAAATAACTAAGGAAAAAATAAAGACGAATGGAGTAAGCCCTCGAATAGGGGAACTTTTGGGATGCAGAATCTTCGTTAAAAAACGGCCACGCCCATAGCGAAAATACTGCTTGAATAATTTTTTATAAGAATCCCTCGGGTAATACCAGCTTTTTATCTTTGGACTCACAAACACAGTTTCGCCAAAATTTTCTATCAAACGAAGATTTAATTCCGAATCCTGGTTGGTGATGTTTTTGGTGTTAAAGCCACCAATTTCACGGAGATCCTCAGTCCAGAAACAGCCCAGAAAAACAGTATCTGCATAGCCTTCGTAGTTCTCGTCCATATATTTGGCTCCACCATTTCCCAAAAAGCTTTTTACGGCAAGGGCGGTACCGGCCTGAATAGGATTGGCAGCAACATATCGCTGGGCTCCCCCGACGTTACGGGCACCGGTTTCTAAAAACACTTCTATATTTTTTTCAAGATAGTCTTCTTTGTATAAACAGTGACCGTCAGCACGCAGAAAAATTTCCCCTTCAGCCTGTTCAATCATTCTATTCAATGCAAAAGACTGGAATTTATCGGGATTGTCAATCAGCTTAACCCGACTATCTTTTTCAGAAAGTTCTTGAACTATTTCCCTGGTCCGATCTGTACTCCCCCCGTCAGCAACTAAAACTTCCACTAAATTGGGATAGTTACTGTTCAAAAACCCGGATACAACTCTCTCAATATGATCTTCTTCATTAAGTACGGGAATTCCAACTGTTACCCCGGGAGTTTGATCAATATCTGAGGATTCTTTCGTAATATTTTCTGTTATTTGTTTTGTTTTAACTGTTGACAAAATAAATGATTTATCTGCTTAATATACTATTTCAAGCATCAAGAATTATATTCGGTTGCCCCCGCTTAATAAATATAAAATAGCCATTCTCACAGCCACCCCGTTTGTCACCTGATCCAAAATAACGGCACGGTCACTATCTGCAACTTCACTTTCCATTTCAACGCCGCGATTAATGGGGCCTGGGTGCATCACCTTAAAATCAGGATATTTCTCAAGATGAGAAAGCTTGATGCCAAATCGTTCATGATATTCTCTCAATGAGGGGAAAAATTCAGTGCCCTTATCCTGTCGCTCTAGCTGAATTCGAAGGGCCATGGCTATATCACACCATTCCAAGGTTTCTTCCAGATTATAGGAGACTTCAGCTCCCATATCATTTACAAAAACCGGGATCAATGTTTTTGGACCACAAAGCACAACCTCTGCTCCCAATTTCTTAAGACCAATAATATTTGAGCGAACCACCCGGCTGTGGGCAATATCCCCAATGATAGCAACTTTCTTCCCTTTCAAATCGGGATGAAGGGTTTGCATGGTGAACATATCGAGCAAGGCCTGCGTGGGATGCTCATGAGCACCGTCACCGGCGTTTAAAATAGCTGCATCTACACATTGTGTGAGGAAGTGGGGTACGCCCGGACTTTCGTGCCGAACTACCACCATATCAATTTTCATGGAACTGATATTACGGATGGTATCTTTTAGGGATTCTCCTTTCTTGGTACTCGAAGAACCGGTCGAAAAGTTAACGACATCAGCACCCATTCTTTTTTGAGCCAACTCAAAAGAGAGTCGGGTTCGGGTACTGTTTTCATAAAAAAGATTTACGATCGTTTTATCTCGCAAAGTAGGAACTTTGGGTACGGGGCGGTCTAATATTTCACGAAAATATTTGGCTTGCTCCAGCACAAAAAGAATATCATCTGCAGAATAATCGGCAAGGCCAAGCAGGTGTTTTTGGTTAAACTGATATTCGGTAGATTTTTTACTCATCTTTGCCCTCCTCAACTTCTACGAGATACACGGCGTCTTCATCGTCTATTTCCTTCACTTTCACCCGTACTTCTTCATTTTCATACGTAGGTAAATATATCCCCATAAAATCAGCGGATATTGGCAATTCACGATGGCCACGATCTACCATACAGCAAAATTTTATGCTGCGTGGCCGCCCATACGACATTAAAGCATCCATTGCAGACCGTACCGTTCGGCCGGTATAGAGTACATCATCCACTAAAATGATATCTCGGTCATATAGGTCGAAAGGTATTTCGGTGACTTGAACTTCCGGCATTTTCAGTTTTGAGCGGTAATCATCCCGGTAAAAGGTGACGTCTAAAACGCCAAAATCAATTTCTGCACCAAACTCTTTTTTAATTTCACTGAGAATTCGTTTCCCCATGTGAACACCGCGAGTCTGCATCCCAATTATAGCGGGACGGGACAGATCATCATAACCCTCCAAAAATTGATGGGCCAATCGCAGGTAGGTGCGATTCAGGTCTTCAGCGGTCATGATTTTGGCTTTCTTCAAGCGGTAATACCTTTTTGCTTTTGATTGCGAAAGTTAGCGTTTGTGTGTAGTAAATGCCAAAGGTAAATCATCTGCTTTAGAATATATAATTCAAAATAATTAGCCGGAATCGCACGGATGTAAAGAATCTTGCAATTGCTTTCTTTTAGCTCCTAATCTCGGTATTATTGGCACCCTAAAAAAAGCTTTAAATACTAAACAGGTATCCATGAAAATACACGAGTATCAAGCCAAAGAAATTCTTGAAAAATATGGGGTAGCCGTTCCAGCCGGAATTGCCACTACTACCGTAGAAGAAACTGTTGAAGCTGCCAAAAAGCTTAAAGAAGACGGTGCTTCCCTATTTGTAGTAAAAGCTCAAATTCACGCCGGTGGACGTGGCAAAGGGCGCACTAAAAAGAATAATGCCAAAGGAGTTGTACTCTGCAAAACCATTGATGAAGTCAGAGAAACAGCAGAAAATCTCCTGGATGATGTGCTTGTGACCGTTCAGACCGGTGAAGAAGGTCAGCTTGTACAGCGACTGTATGTAACCGACGGTGTGAATATTGAATCTGAATTTTATCTCGGGATTTTACTCGACCGTGCTGTGAGTAAGAATGTCATCATGGCCTCTACCGAAGGTGGAGTTGAGATTGAGAAAGTAGCTGAAGAAACCCCTGAGAAAATTGTTAAGGAATGGGTTGAACCAGGCATGGACCTTCAGCCAAATCAAGCACGACGGATAGCTTTTGCTCTTGGGCTGGAAGGAGAAGCGCTCAAAAATGGAATCAAAATTATTCATGCACTTTACAATGCGTATGAGGAAACCGATTCTAATATGTTTGAGATCAATCCTTTGATCACTACGCCTGATAACAAAGTATACGCGCTGGATGCCAAAGTGACTTTTGATGACAACGCCCTGTATCGCCATAAAGATTTGGCTGAGCTTAAGGACGAATCCGAAGAAAACCCACTGGAGCTTGAAGCTCAAAAATACGACCTCAACTACATCAAACTGGATGGAAATGTAGGTTGTATGGTAAATGGCGCCGGACTTGCGATGGCAACTATGGATATCATTAAACTTTCCGGTGGCGAGCCTGCCAACTTCCTTGATGTAGGTGGCGGAGCTAATGTTGAGACCGTAAAAAATGGCTTCCGTATTATCCTTGAAGACCAAAATGTGAAAGCTATTCTGATTAATATTTTTGGCGGGATTGTTCGTTGCGATCGTGTTGCCAATGGCGTTATTGAAGCGGTGAAAGATCCTGAAATTGCCGAGAAAGTGAAAAATGTACCGATTATTGTGCGACTTCAGGGAACCAATGCGAAAGAAGCCAAAGAAATCATCGATAACAGCGACCTGAATGTTATTTCAGCTGTATTGTTGAAAGAAGCTGCTGAGGAAGTATCTAAGGTGTTGGCTTAATCGGAAGTTGATTTCTTATTGAAATTGAAAAGCCTGCTTTTAACAAAGCAGGCTTTTTGTTTTTTTGAAACTCTATCAAACATGTGAATGGAACGCGGATTGTGGATTTTAGATAATTCGATGACAACTGCTAGTTAGTTTTTTTCAAATAATACGTTAAAGTCCTCCCTTGCCTGTCCCGTACACGCTTGTCGGGGAGGGAGGTGCCGGACTGAGCGGATGCGAAGTCTGGCGGTGGGTGTTGGGGCTAAGGGCAACACATCTTTTATTATCTCATTATCTCCATTAATTTTGATTGTGAGCTGTATCAGACTACATTTTTCTTGGCACCAACACCCCTCAAAATCAGTCAGGAACAACTAACTGATTTATCTCCCCTCCAGGGGAGACTTCTCTTTTTCAACATCTTCTTGTGAATGAATTATCTAACATCTACAATCCCAAGTGCCCCCTAAATACGAAAAGAATATATAAGTGAACACGAGGGATCTCAATATCCTATTTGGGATGTCATTCAATCTTTGAGATCCATCGCGTTCACTATTACATACCGAATATAACAGGCCGGGCGCTCTGGGTGACAACTTCTGTGGTAGAACTGAGAAAACCAATCCTTAGCAAGATCTTCCCATTTGGGGTTCAATTCCTTTTCCTTAAAAAGCTCATGATGCAGTAGAAGTTTCAGACGTGTCTTTCAACCGCTTGCTCACTTCTTCATAAAATTCTTCGTACTGCTTTACGATTTCATCCTGATTAAAACGCACTGCCTGACTTCGGGCATTATCAGCCATTTTCTTGTGAAGTTTCTCATCACTTAAAATTTTGACTCCATAATTTGCCATACACTCCACATCATCTAAATCACATAAATATCCAGTCTGCCCGTGAATATTTACTTCAGGGAGTCCGCCAATATTAGAACTAATTACAGGAACACTGCAACTCATGGCCTCCAGGGCGGCAAGGCCAAAGGTTTCGGAACCGGAAGGAATTAAAAATAGATCAGCGATAGACAATACTTCCTCCACTTCTTCCAGTTTACCCAGAAAGCGAACCTTATCACAAATGCCAATGTCCCTGCATTGTTGCTCTGCTTTTTGACGATCCGGGCCATCCCCGACTAGTAATAACTTAGCATCAATTCCAGCCTCTACAATCTTGGAAAAAACAGTCACCACTTCCGGTACACGCTTTACCTTCCTGAAATTGGAGACGTGCACCACTACCTTTTCATCATTGGGGCAAATGGCTTTCTTAAAATGACTCTTATTTGATTTCTTGAACCGATCGAGATCAATGAAATTTGGTATTACCCGAATATCCTGTTGGATGTCGAAGTGCTCATAGGTTTCCTTTTTTAAATATTCTGAAACGGCAGTTACCCCATCACTTTTATCAATGGAAAATTCGACCACATGTTTATAGCTGGGATCCCGGCCTACCAAGGTAATATCAGTACCATGTAAAGTAGTGATGATGGGAACAAGGATTCCTCTCTCCCGCATAATCTGTTTTGCTAAATAGGCACTGGTGGCGTGCGGCAACGCATAGTGCACGTGCAACAAATCCAGATCTTCATACTCAATCAAGTTAACCATCTGCGATGCCAAAGCCAGTGCATAAGGTGGGTAATCAAATAATGGGTAAGAATTAATGGAAACCTCGTGGTAGGTAATCCCGGTTTCAAGGGTATCGAGACGCGCCGGGCGCGCATAACTGAGCATGTGAATATTATGGCCGTTCTTAGCTAAGGTCTTTGCTAATTCTGTAGCAACAACACCACTTCCGCCAAAGGTAGGATAACAAACAATTCCAATATTCATTTCAAATACAGTAAATTTTTAAAAAAATTAATACACAAAAATACACAATCTGTAACTTTCAATAGCAACTTAACACACTCTTTAACAGATTGGTTTCTTCAATATTTTAGCCTGTTGTTAATGTAAGATTGTTATAAGTTGATGGCACTTAAAAATATGTTGCAACATTTCTTATCCACGTCATCAATTTTTATATTATAAGGCTAATAAACTGTAAATAAATTTTAATGATCTCCTATGGCAGGACATTCGAAATGGGCGAATATACGCCACAAAAAAGCTAAAGAGGATAAAAAGCGGTCCAAGATCTTTTCCAAACATATTAAGGAAATTACCGTAGCTGCCCGTGAAGGCGGCGGAGATCCCGATGGAAACCCAAGACTTTCTTTAGCAATAGATAATGCCAAAGCCGATAATGTCCCTAAAGATAATATAGAAAGAGCCATTAAGCGGGGCACCGGAGAAGATACCGGCGGTGCCAGTTATGAGGAAGCTACTTTTGAAGGATATGGCCCCGGCGGTATTGCTTACTTCATTGAAGTGACTACCGACAACAACAACAGAACTGTTGGAGAAATCAGACATATTTTTACCAAGCACGGGGGTAATATGGGCACCTCCGGTTCCGTTGGATACATGTTTGAACAAAAAGGCATGATCCAGGTTCCTTCTGATGATTTAGACGATGAAGAGTTTATGCTCGCTGCCATCGATGCCGGTGCTACTGATGTTGATACCGATGATGAAATGTTTGTGGTGTTTACCGAACGTGAAGAACTTTTTGAGGTTAGAAATCGTCTGGAGAAGAGCGGATATGATATTGAATCTGCGACTCTTATCAGAGAGGCGGTGACTGAAACCAAGGTAGATGAAAGCACCGCAGAAGCGAATCTGAAAATGATGGAAAAATTCGAAGACAACGATGACGTTAACAACGTGTTCACCAACATGTTAATGGACGAAGAAACCATTGCATTAGCTGAAAATATTTAAACCTGTGAATAAACTTTTTTCATATATCCTGTTTTTTATCCTGTTTGTGGGTGCCGCGGTTAATGATGGTCGTGAAGCCAACGAAGCTTACGAAGCCGGTAATTATGAAGAGGCCGAACAACTTTACCTGGCAGCTATAGAGGAGGAACCGAACAATGCTAAATTCTATTTCAACCTGGGAAATGCCCAGGCCAAGCAGGGAAAAGTAGAAGATGCCATACAGTCTTTTATGGAGTTCCGAAGTTTAGTTGAATCTCCCGAAGAAAAAGCAATGGCCGAATATAATATCGGAACTTTGCTTGCTGAAGGGAGTAAGTGGAAACCGGCTGCAACCCATTTTAAGAATGCCCTAAAATTGAATCCCTCTGATTTAGACGCTAAACATAATTATGAACGAGCGCTGGCTGAACAACAGAAAGAGGAAGAGCAGGAAGAACAACAACAAGATCAGGAGCAGGAAAATCAGCCGCCACCGGAACCCAGTGAATATGCTCTTGCCATGAAAAAACAAGCCGAGAAGCTGGTGGCCGAACGTAGATATTCGGAAGCTTACAATTTAATGCAGCGAGCATTACAGGCAGACGAAACGGTTCGCGCTTTTAATGACTTTATTGAGCGCATCAAAAATGTATCAGATATAAACTCCAATTGAGACCTATGAAACAACTACTTACAATCATTTTCGCGTTGATCTTTTCTTCAGGAGTCTGGGCTCAATCTGCTGATGTCTATTTTCACAATGGTGCCCAATCTTTTATAAATGCTGACCTCCAGACGGCTATCAACCACGTGCAAAATGGTCTTGCTAACTATCCAAATAATCCCAAGCTGAATGCTTTGATGCAGAAGTTGCAGGAAGAACAAGAGAAACAGCAGCAGCAAGATCAACAGCAACAAAATCAGGAGCAAGAACAGGAACAGCAGGATCAGCAACAACAACAGAATCAAGAAAATCAGGAACAAGAAGAGCAACAAAGCGAAGGGGAAAATCAAAACGAGCAACAACAGCCACAGGAAATAAATCCAGAAGAATTGCAATCACAGCAGATTAGCAAAGAAGATGCTGAAAAAATCCTTCAGGCCCTGGCTCAAAAAGAAAAAGAACTGCTAAAAGAGTTTAAAAAGAAGAAATCAGATGGAAGCGCCAAGCATGACAAAGATTGGTAAGCTAAAAAAATTTCTGCTATTACTTTTTTGCTTCTTTGCTTTTGTCAACATTGGACAAGCGCAAGATCAAGACATCGAAGTTGAAGCTTCCCTTTCTGAAACCAATGTCTTTTCCGGGGAACAAGTCACTTTAGAACTTACTATACGCGGCAGTTCCTTTGGCTCCCTGCAACAGCCGGGTATCCCTGATTTTGAGGGGCTCCGATGGATCAGGGGCAGCACCAGCAGAAGCACTCAATACACACTTGTCAATGGACAACCTTCCGTCTCCTATACGTTTGGATATGCTTTCGTAGCTGAATCTCCGGGCGACTTCACCGTACCCTCCATAGAAGTAAATATTGAGGATGAAACATACCGGACAGATCCGATCAGTTTCAAAGTTTTAGATCCTTCTACCATAGATTCCGGTGAAGCCGAACGAGCCCCCGATATTTATGTTCGTCTTGAGCCGAGCACTACAGATCCGTATGTAGGGGAGCAGGTGATAACGAATGTGGTGTTATATTTTAAAAACGGTATTGAAGTCTCATCTTATCAACCCACCCCCGGCTGGAAAGCTGAAGGGTTTTGGAAAGAGGAACTACAATATCCGCAACGGGCACAAACTACCTCAACCATCATAAACGGAGTTCGATACAACAAAGCCGGATTATTGCAATATGCCATTTTCCCAACCAAATCAGGGGAACTCACCATTAGCCCTTTTGAGATTTCAGTATCCGTCCGCCAGCGAAGTTCTCGAAATTCAATTTTTGGGATGGGGCAGGAACGCATGAATATCTCCTCTCAGCCCGTAACCATTGACGTTAAATCACTGCCTGAACTTGATGATGCTATTTTTATTGGTGCGGTCGGACAATATGATATTTCCCGGAAAATCAGCACCGGATCTGCTTTGGTGGGTGAAAGCATTGAAATAGTAACGGAAATTGATGGCTCCGGAAATGTTCCATTGGTAAATAAACCGGAATTTGAATATCCCGCCGGGCTCGAAGAATACACACCCCAGGAACAAACAGATATCTCACGATTGAATCGCAATGTATCAGGTACCCGTATTTTCACCGATATTTTAGTAGCTCGAAATGAAGGAAGCTACATGATTCCGGAAGCACGAATTGCCTTTTTCGATCCAAACCGGGAGCGATATGTCATTGAAACCTTGCCCGAAATATCCTTTACTGCAGAACGTGATCCCAACGCTACAATAAGTACCGAAAGTGAACTTCGGTTCAATGTAGAACCGGTAACGGGATTAGCCCAATGGCAGTCAAGTAAACACACAGTGCTTTATCAAAAAGTCTGGGTGTGGATTTTGATTTTCCTCCCCCTTCTTTTAACGGCCGCTGCGTTTGGGTATAAAAAATATAATGACCGAATGAATACCGATACCGCCTTTGCACGGTCACGGACTGCAACCGATACCGCCCAAAAAACGCTGGAAGAAGCTGAAAATGAGACTGATATCAAAAAAGGATATCACCTGCTTGAAAAGGCATTAATCCAATTCATAACAGATAAACTCAATCTTCCGCCGGCCGGACTTTCACATCGGGAGATTGCCCGTAACATTGAAGAGTTGGGAGATTCTGAATTCACCAAAGAATTAAAGCGGCTCCTCGATAAATGCGAGAGTATCGCTTATGCCCCCAATATTTCCCAGCAGGGCCTGGATGCAGATATCCAGAAAACGAAAACCTTAATCAAAGAGATCGGTAAGCTCACATGAAAAAGATTGTAGTTTTTCTGCTTTTCATGATTACTCACGGCATGGTCGCTTTTGCCCAACAGGCCGATTTCGATCAGGCTAACACGTATTTCGAAAACGGGGAACTCAATGAAGCCATGACTATCTATCGTATGATTGAGGAATCAGGACAGGTCTCGGGAGGTTTGTTCCTGAACATGGGCATTACAGCTGTTCAACTTGACTCCATGGGGCTGGCCAAATATTATTTCATGAAAGCCCGACAGTTTGAAACCACTCGAGACCGAGCTGAAACTGCCCTTGAATATGTTGAAAGTCAATTCAGCCGACAGTCCGCAACCCTGCCCAAATTGCCCTGGGATCGTGCCGTTGATTGGATTAATAATAAAATCACGGCATCAGGACTTTTTATCATAGGATTTTTAATTACTACAAGTGGACTGATCCTTTTATACCTTGGCTGGCTGAATAAAATTTCACTCAATAAAACCTTTCCATACCTTTTATCACTCATTATTATTGGAACAGCCATCGCCGGATTGGCTTTTTATGCGGATTATGTGAATCAAAGATATGATGAAGCCGTATTGGTTTCCGATTCCAAACGCGTGTTAGAACAGCCGGAAACCAACGGTACCCTCATCAGTATTGCTTACGAAGGATACGACTTAACCGTCGATCACTGGAAAAGTGACGAACAAGAGGGATGGCTCTACATTCGCCTTGGAAACGGGCAGTTTGGATGGATTCCGGACAACGACATAATGATACTTTAAATCAGCATTTGTCAGCATAAAATATTTTGCTGCAAGCTGCTTATTTTAAATTCTGAATAAAAAATTCTTAACCATATTTATAGAAAATGAAGTCTAACCAAGAATACATAAGCGCAAACGAAGATAAATTTTTAGACGAGCTTTTTGAGCTATTGCGCATACCCAGCATCAGCACCGATTCCACCAAAAAAGAGGACATCCATAAAGCCGCTGACTTCTTGGTTCGACAACTCGAAAATCTTGAGTTAACCACGGTCAAAAAATTTGAGACACCCGGCAATCCTATCGTGTATGGCGAACATTGTCCGCATGATGATCGTCCTACCGTGCTCATTTATGGCCATTATGATGTACAGCCCTCCGACCCCGATGAACTTTGGGATACTCCCGCATTTGAACCGACCATCAAAGACGGATTGATTTATGCCAGAGGCGCCAGTGATGACAAAGGACAGTCATTCACCCATTTAAAAGCAGTTGAATCATATGTAAAAACGGGACAAGAACTCCCCATCAATGTGAAATTTTTATTGGAGGGAGAAGAAGAAATCGGCTCTCCTAATTTGGTTCCGTTTCTTGAGGAGCATAAAGACTTGCTGACCTGTGATATGGTACTCATTTCTGATACGGCTATGTTTGAGGAAGATCAGCCATCCATAACGTATGGACTCCGCGGCCTTGCTTACCTGGAAATCGAAGTGGTAGGTCCCAATCGTGATCTTCATTCCGGAGTATACGGCGGCGCTGTTGAAAACCCGGCGAATGTTTTGTGTGAAATTATTGCCCAACTGAAAGATGAAGACGGTATCATTCAAATTCCCGGCTTTTATGATAAAGTAAAAGACCTCACCGAAGCCGAGCGAGAGGCCTATGAGCAACTCCCTTTTGATGTGGAAGAATACAAAGAAACCCTCGACATTGATGCCGTTCACGGTGAAAAGGGATATTCCACCCTCGAACGATCTTCCGCCCGGCCTTCCCTGGATGTAAACGGAATCTGGGGCGGTTATCAGGGTGAGGGAGCCAAAACGGTACTTCCTTCCAAAGCCAATGCCAAAGTGAGTATGCGCCTGGTTCCCGATCAAAAGCCTGATGAGATAAACAAACTATTCAAGGAATATGTAGAGTCATTAGCGCCAGACACGGTAAAAGTAACTGTCTCCGAACACCACGGCGGCCATCCGGTAGTTATTGATTTGGATTTTTATGGTTTGAAAGCCGGTGCCCAAGCCTTTGAAGATGTCTATGAGGGAGAAGTTTTATTCTCCCGCGAAGGAGGTTCCATTCCTATTGTAGCCGATTTCAAACGAGTGCTTGGGGCAGAATCTATCTTGATGGGTTTTGGCCTAACCAGTAACGCAATCCATTCCCCAAATGAAAACTTCTCCATCAAAGATTTCTACCGTGGCATCCGCACCTCCGCCCGTTTTATGGAGCTGCTGCCGGAGTATTCGGAAAAAAAGAATTAGTTTGATTTGATGTAAAATCCTCCCTTCAGGGAGGTGCCGGACTGAGCGGATGCGAAGTCTGGCGGAGGGTGTTGGTGCCAAGGGCAACATTGTTTTTACGATCTCATTTTTCCCATTAACTTTAATTATTAACTGTATCAGGTTACACTTTCCTTGGCACCAACACCCCTCAAAATCAGTCAGGAACAACTGACTGATTTATCTCCCCTCGAGGGGAGACTTCATTTTCTCAAATGTTGTCCTCCAATTATCTAATATCCACAGCAATGAAGACGCTATAGTAAGTATTATAAATCCCCACTCAAATCTGAATCATGGGTGCTTATTTCTTATCTTTATAAGGAGTTCACAAAGAGAAAGTATTTTTAAACAGTAACCGTACACTTTAAAATCATAAACACATGAAAGTAACAGTAGTTGGAGCCGGTGGTAATGTTGGCTCAACCGTAGTAGACGTACTCGCACAGCGAGATATCTGCAAAGAAATTGTAGCCGTTGATATTGAAAAAAAAGATGGAGATAAGACCTTCTACCCTTCCAAGGGCCGGGGGCTTGACCAATGGGAATCAGCTCCCATCCATTTATATGATACGCGCATCAACGGAACGGTTGATTATGCCGATACTGCAGGATCAGATGTTTGTGTAATTACTGCCGGTGTTCCGCGCCGTCCGGGCATGAGCCGCGACGACCTCCTCGAGATCAACGCTAATATTGTAAGTGATGTCAGTAAAAAATTAGCAAAGCATTCTCCCGACACCATCATTATTGTGGTTTCAAATCCACTGGATGTGATGGTACAGGTAGCCAAAGAGGCAAGCGGACTGGATTACAACAAAGTAATGGGAATGGCCGGCATCCTTGATACCGCCCGATTCCGTGCATTCATCGCCAGCGAATTGGATGCATCACCTAAGGATATTCAGGCCCTGCTTATGGGTGGCCACGGCGACACCATGGTTCCCCTGCCACGCTTTACCACGCTGTCAGGAATGCCAATCACGCACTTCATTGACGAAGATCGCCTGGATGAGATTGTATCCCGCGCCAAGAAAGGTGGTGGTGAGATCGTAGGACTGATGGGAACATCTGCATGGTATGCACCCGGTGCTGCTGCAGCACAGATGGTTGAAGCCATCCTGCTCGACCAAAACCGAATTCTGCCCGTTTGCGCGCACATTGATGGGGAGTATGGAATCGACGACTTATACATCGGCGTGCCTGTGAAGCTTGGCAAGGGCGGTGTGAAGGAAGTAATTGAGGTTGAATTAAACGAAAAAGAACAAGAACTTCTGGATGAATCAGCTAAAGCCGTTCGCGGTACTTTAGATGAATTCAGAAAACTAATGAACAAGTAAACTTAACTAAGCGAGGACTAAGGTTCTCACTACTTGCATTAATCCCTCAGGTGAATATTTTCGTCTGAGGGATTTTTTTTTTGAGCCTTCCATATAAACCCGTCATTGCCCCGTATTCACGGGAACGCGGCAATCTCCCTAATACCACCAACAAACCCAAATAATAAAACCCCGTCATTGCGAGGAGCCAAAAAAGTATAACGCAGGTTTGGGAATTGTAACGACGCGGCAATCTCCTTGATACAATTTGGGATCTGCAACAACGAGACGATAGAACATTCGTTTCCACCATCAAACAGATTGCCACAGGCTGTATTCGCTATCGCTCAAGTCAGCCTTCGCAATGACGATGTTGTGGTGAGTTTTTTAATACTATCTCCCAACCCATAACTTCCCCTGCCATTGCAAGGAGACGACCATGTATAATGTAAGGCTGGTTGTCAAACGACGAAGCAATCTCCCTGAAACGACTTGGGAGGTTCAACAACGAGCCCTTAGTGAAGTAATCCCTATGGCAGGAGATCCCGCATCTCCGTATGCACTTCGTGCGGGATGACGGTTGTTGGGTAATTTTGTTTTAAAAAAGCCTGAACAAATACAATTAGATATTGAATATTCATCTGTTCAATATTCGATATTTATTCCTCGTCATCCCGGTTAAGCTGCAGTCCCGTGCATACGGGAAAAGTGCAGAACCGGGATCTCCCTGATACAACTTGGGAGCTTTAACAACGATACTTTGGCAAGTGCACTGTCACAATCCAACAATCTTACAGGATTTTCACACCTCACCTCATTCCCACCGCACAGTTTTCGGCTTCAACCGGATTACAATCCTTAAGAATCGCACACAACACAACACTTTTTATTCCCCATTCACCCTTTATTACCAAACATCAAATATGATTGAATAATCATTATCTATCATTACTCACCCATTGTGAATTAAATTTGGTCAAGGCCCCGATCCCGCCGTATATTGAAAGCAGTTATTTAAAAAACAAGCCCACGGATGCAATCCGGTCGGGCCTTTTTTATGCTTTTCTGTTTCGGGGTGAACCGATTGAATGACGACCTCTCTTTAAAACCTCTATCCAATTCCTTTCTTTTTGAGCCGTGATTTGTGGGATTTTGGGATGAGCTTGAATGCATAGTATATCGTCACGATTACATTTAGTCCGATAGTTGAACCTTGGTCAGACATTTTTTTAACTCGTTCCCAAGCTCCTGCTTGGCGAACGCCCTTCCTGAAGCTCCAGCTTCAAACTCTCCGTGTTACGTGGGCTTATAGTTTGTAGTTCACCACCTCTCCTTACCGGTGCCACCAACACCTTGATCACCAACAGCCAATCACCAAAAATCACCCGGATTAGATTTCGCATTTTACTGTTAAATTCAATAAATACCGTTACTCAATTAAACTTAATTCTTGATGACACACGAACAGAAAATCAGGGTACTTGAATCTTGCCTAAACGAAGAGCCAAAGAATTACAGAGATTCTTTTAAACCTGATCTATTTTTGTTCTTTAATGAGGACTTTTCGGTTGACAATCTCCGGATGGATTTCCTTCATCATTTTGAATCCACTTCTGAAATCGAACAATGGGTGAATTTTGTCTGCTCACAAATTGTGTTGAAGTTTGATGAGGAAGTGGAGTCGCTTGGGGATTTTGTTGGGGAGTATTTGGAGGTTAGATGATATAGCAAGATGGCAGATGTACACGAACCGGTAACTCGAACCTGGAGCTATGATATGAAAGAAGCCGCGAGGAAACCCGTGTTCCATACGCATATCCACTTGATTCTCCGCGATAAACGCGATGTGGAAAATCTGCGTCGTGGGATAAGAAATGTAATTCCGGGGATGGAGGATTATTGAATAAAGGAAAAATTATTTTAGAAATATCGGTAATAACTTTTCAATATCCTCTTCATCCAAATCAAAGGGAACTGCGGTAAGAAAAACATTTATTCGCTTACTTCCCCTATTTATCTCAGCCTTATGAATGTGTCTGTTACGTTTTAAGAGCGATTTCCACGTGTCTTTTTTACAGGGATACACCAAACAACAACTAATATTTTTCTGATTCACTCCAGTTGAATAAGCCAATATTTGTAGTAAATCATTGCGATGCCTTTCCTTTATTACATCCTCTAAATTATTCCAGTTTTTGATATTTAAATCTTCCCAATGATCTTTGTATTTGGCATCAATAATAAAAAGGTCATCATTCCGAGTAAATACAATATCTGGGACAAGAGATCGCTGAGAGCCTATTAACGGAGGATCCCAATTAATTGGAATGATGGTTTCACGTAATCTACCCGATTTTATGACGCCACCAATTTTTTCCGAGATTCTTGTAATCACCGACTCAAGATAAGATTCAAATAGTACCTCCATATTCATTGACCACGGCAGGCCATGGAGATCACCAATTCCAGCAAGTCCCTTCTCCTCACTGGTCCATTTTATAGCTTGGATACCTTTTGTTAGAGTGTCGCATTCAAATGATTGAGATAAAAGCTTACTCAATTGTAGGGGTGTTGGTTTTACAGGTGATGCATCATAAACGTTCTGCAAAAGTGAGTCACAATAATCAATCAGTTGAATTACAAAAATCCCGAAATCTCTTTGTGTTTCCAGGCTCTGCTTTTGTTTTAGCAACGTGTGTTTGATAAATGACTTCACTAATCTATTATCCCTTAGATCAGAGTATGTACAATTGAAGTTTAAAAATTTAGCATTTGGTATTTGTTTTTGTGCATAATCTGCCCAATCCACCGATCCTTTGGGAATAGGATTAACCTGAGTAGTCATCTCAAAACGTCGGTCGAGTTTTTTGATGAGAGCTTCAATTCTTGAAAGAATAACAGTAGATAGTACCCAAGGTGGAATGTGGGTCTCAGATATTCGAAGCTGTGGTAATTCTAAAATCTGAGGCAAATATCTAAACCCTGTTCTTGATAAAATGGGGCCCACCCCATTCCAACCAAATCTTGGTTTTATAACAAGACTGTACTCATTTTTATGGGTAATGGGAGATAGAAGCGGAATAGCGCCGATCTTTGTGTGCGACTTAAGATTCAACTTAATATTATCTCCGCTATAACTTAGCTGTGCCTGTATATCAAGCTCGTTTAAATAGTGCCTATTTATTTTTAAAAATTGGTGGACAAGCTTAGCTACTACTGGATCTTCATTACGAGCGTTTACATGCTGTGACAAAAAAATTGTTGGCAGATAAGTTCTTTGAGAATCGTTGAGTTCTAATACATTCAACCTGCTGGGTTGTAATGATTTTACCCAGTCTGTATTTGATTGTTTTTTAGCCACAAGCTATAAATTTAAAGCTGCTCAATTTCTTGGATATAAGCGTGTATAGCATCTGCAAAGTTAGATACATACCCTTGATTCAGATATTCATTTAGAAGAGGAATTAAGTTTGTTTTCATCTGAATTGCCGCATCCACATCTTTATGTGCAATAAAATATGAATGGCCTGGCATAAGAGCGAATGATTCATTAGGAGCGTATTCAATGAAAATCCCAAGTAGTTTTTGAAAAGCAGGTTTGGTGATCTCATTTCCATACTTTTCTACAATTTCAGCATGTGGCCACATATCCACGAATGCAAATCTTCGTCGAATCGCGACATCAAGAATTGATATGCTCCGATCAGCAGTATTCATTGTGCCAAGGATGTGAAGATTTGAAGGAATCGACATTGTATTCTTGATGGGTTCTCCAAAATCATAAGGCAATTCAATGGTCCGGTTTTCATGTGGTTCTAAGCTATAAATGGCTTCGCCTAAAACCTTAGAAAGATCAGCGCGATTAATCTCATCAATTACTAAAAGAATATCTTCATCTGTTTTTTGAGCTTTCACCACGGCATCAAGCAAATGCCCTCGTTTTATCCGAAACTGTAAACCCAACTCAGATTCTGTAGTCCTTGGAAACAGCCCACCAATAAACGTTTCATATGTTGTATTCGGATGGAACTGAATTGCACTTCCTTTATTATCATAGTCTTCTTTTAGAAGTTCATTCGCCAGCCTTGTTTTCCCTGTTCCAGGAGGGCCTTGCAGTATCACAAATTTTCGATCTTGCAATAGCTGCTTCAAATCATTTTTTTTAGTCGTAGGCATTAAATGATTGAAATACGATGTTTTTATATTTTTCGCTTCATCTTCGAAAGCCGACAACGTTGAATGCCCTCTTTCTTGAAAATAGAAATCAAGAAAAACCTTCATAGCATTTTCAAGTATGTCATCTTTGGCGGCACAGAACCCATATATTACATCACCGTACCGGTCAAAAATCTCTTTATACTCTGGATATTCCTTCCGAACATTGTCGGGTACTGAAATGTCTGTTCTCACTGCCTCCCTTTTGGCCCACGCAACTTGTTTATCACTTTTGCTTTCAGTGTTTAACCATTTACAAATAGCATTAACCTTTCTAGAATGACCTGGCTTGCCAATAATATGCTCATCTGGACTTAAGCCCTGTGTCCCAACAACCATCGCAATCATAGAAGGTGCTTCAGGTACTGGAAAAATCACAAAGCTCATTCCACCATATCCTCCGCTATCTGGATTTGATTCATGAATAATTGCTGAAAAAGGAACGCTTTTTGAACCTGAATTAAATTTCGGTGTCCTAAAGCTTATTTCATCACTTGCTCGCTTTGGGTATCTCCCGCCAGTAGATCCAAAAAGTTCTTCAAAACCTTGCTTTGATTTATCTGGCCAAACGTTTGGATCGTACGGCTCTTTTAAAAGCTCAATTAGTTTTTCCATATATCACTATGAATTAATTTTTTACAGGATAATCACATTTAAAGATTATGAAGAAAGATGTCATTAACTTCAAGTATCTATTTATCAAAAATATGATATTATTTAATTTCAATTAGACATCAAGAAATCCTCTCCGGCGGATTACCAACCGACCAACTCGTGCACGCTGGTTCAATGATGTGGGATCTTCATTCAAACTACTTTCTTTCGTTCAGCCATTTTCATTCCAGAACTCTTGACTGCTTAGCGTTCTCCCCTCTTTATGATCTTTTTGTCCCTTTGTTATTGACTCTTTATCCGGTCCCGTTAAATCTTCATACCAGTCATTGCCAGACGTTTCCGTTTCTTTGATAAGTTTCAATGTTTCAAATAGATCTTCATTTCCCGGTTTAGAAATCCACTCAGCCAATTCTTCTCTGACTGCGTTGTTTTTATCCATATTACTCTATCTGTTTTAGTACTCACCAATATATAAAAAACGATTTCTATCTGCTTACACAGATCAAAATTGACTACAGCCGAAGCTTACGAGACGGCCATTACGCAGCAATGCAACATGGGCATGGCATGCTCCACAAAAAAACATGATCCTTCAAGTGTTCAGAATGACTTTATGTCGTTTTGAATTTTATTGACCTTCCCAAACAAAAATCCTGCCCATCCTAAAATCCCACAAATCATGGTTCAAACAGAAGATATACTACAAGCCCCAAAACCCATCCATCACCCCGCTCTCATTGAATTCATGATCCCATCCCATTCAAACCGAGCGGAAAGATGGATTCCTGACTTTTTTATTTCAGGCATACCAAACTCACTAAAGCGTCCTTTCCCCTTGTTGAAGGGGAAAGACAGAAAGGGGTCGATGAATTCGAGCAACCAACCCCAATTCAACCCCTTGGAAGCGGTGCTTCCGGCAGGCATTGCGCAGCGGAGCTGAGCAACGAGGGTCATCATAAAGATTTTAAGCCGGCGTGGAATATTACGCTATAAATTCCGCTTTATATGGCTTGCTATCTGTTCTGCATGAACGCGCGAATTTTCGATGAAAAGTCGGCTCGTATCCATACCGCCACAGACCACGCCCGCTACATAAACTCCTTTTTGTTTGGTCTCCAAACTGTCTTCATCGTAAACGGGCATGCACTTTTCATCGTCGGTGAGCTCTACTCCTAAACTTTCCATAAGCTCATAATTGGGATGATAGCCAGTCATGGCAAGTACAAAATCATTTTCCAGGGTTACTTCCCCATCAGGAGTGTTAATAATAACTTCTTTCTCTCTGATTTCTTTTACTTCCGAATTAAAGTAGGCCGGGATTTCTTCATTTTTGATCCGGTTCTCGATATCCGGTTTTACCCAGTATTTCACGGTTGGCTTAATGGAGTCATATTTTAACAACATGGTGACTTCAGCTCCGCCTCGCCAGCATTCAAGGGCTACATCCACACCGGAATTTCCGCCGCCAATCACCAGTACTTTCTGCCAGGCATAGGGATGAGGCTCGTCATAGTAATGTTTTACTTTGGGAAGATCTTCTCCGGGAACGCCCATCATATTTGGCTTTCCATAAAAGCCGGAAGCAACTATTACTTTATCTGCTTTATACTCTGCTTTATCCGTTTTAACCGTGAAATTGCCGTCTTCCCCTTCCATAGTTTCAACTTTCTCATATAAATTAACAGGAAGTTTATAATGCTCTGCCACCCTGCGATAATATTCCAGGGCCTCTGCTCGTGTAGGCTTCGATCCATGAGAAATGAAGGGGATATTTCCGATCTCCAATTTATCGGAGGTTGAAAAGAACGTCATGTTGGTGGGATAGTGGAAAAGGGAATTGACTAAACAGCCTTTTTCAATAATCTTAAAGGGGATGTCATTTTGTTGAAGGGCAATTCCTGTAGCAAGTCCGATGGGACCGGCACCGATTATAATAACCATGCGTTTCTTTTGTTTTTTTAGTGTTCAGTAAGTGATTGATTTAAACACCCCAAAGATACGAATCGTTTGAGTTATTGTGGGGAGGTTGTAGATGCTAAGTAATTCGATGGCAATTTTCGTTAAACTGCCCAGAAAAAGTCTCTCCTTGAGGAGAGATCAACAAATCAGTTGTTCCTGATTTGTTGTGAGAGGTGTTGGCACCAAGGATAATTCAGGCTGACATTACTCAGAATAATGGCTATTGTAGAAAATTAGACCGTAAAAGCAATCTTGGCATTGGCACCAACACCCTCCGCCAGACTTCACATCCGCTCAGTCCGGCACCTCCCTCCCCGACACGCTTGTACGGGACAGGCAAGGGAGGACTTTTTCTGTATGAATCTAAAAACTATTTTGTGGGCAAATTATCTAAAATCTACAGCGATGGCAGTTCTTTGATCTATTTCATTCTAACTCTGGCTCCTTGATAAAAGGTCGAGCACATCACAATATAAATTGTGTTACTATTCTTTATTCAAGACTGTCCGATTACATGTCGGCATCTATGGTTATTGGAGCACCTTGTTCGAAGTCATATAGTGTGAGGCGGCGCAGGTTGTAATAGCCGGTCCAGTAATTTCTGAGTGCTTGAATATAGCTTCGCCGCGCACTGTCTTTTTCATTTTGAGCAATGAATAGGTTTGTGATGTCGATTTTACCAATCAGGTATCGATTCTGAGCTACATCATAACGGCGATCGGCAATTTCATCAGATTGTTCAGCAAGTTCAACCTGACTTTGCAGCTGCGAAAATTCCCGAACCGTACTTCGTACATTTAGGTCAAACTGTAGCTTTTGGTAGGCAATGGTATTAGCCGTTGATACCTGCTGATTTCGTGCCGATTGTATCTCCGCATTATTTTTACCCCAGTTAAAAATCGGTATTTCAAAACCAAGGGTAAAAAACTGTCGGTTCTGTGCGTTCTCATACAAATCAGAAAAATCATCCGACGTTTGATTCAATCCATAACTTGCTTGTATGGTTGCTGAAAACCCGGCATCCTTTCGAGCCTGATCATACGCTTGGTTAGCCTGAATTTCACTAAGCTCAAATTCAAGGGAAGTGCTGTTATTTTCCTGGGCCAGCGTTAACGCTTTTTCAACGTCTATATTAAGTTCCGGGGCATCTTCGGGGACCAATACTTCAATTACTGTTTCATCCGGAATACCTAACAGAGCCTTAAAGTTTTCTTCGGCTCTTTGAAAATTTAGCCGTGCTGTGGTTAAAGAAGTTTCAGCATTACGTAAAGCCAATTCAGTTTGCAGTAAATCATTTTCGGCGATACTTCCCACCTGATATCTCCCTTTAGAAATATTATATACCGAGTCGTTGACGGTGACATTAAATTCAGCAACCTCTACATTAATTTTTGCCAGCAGGAAATCAAAGAAGCTTTGGGTGGTGTTGAACGCCAGGTCTTCCATGTCTTCCACGTACTGCTTTTGGGCAATTTGATACCGCAGCGGCTCAATACGGTTTCTCCACTTCAAACTATTGTACTGAAATAGAGGTTGCCGAAGGGAAGCAACCAATGGCGTACTTTGCCATAGATATGTATTCTCACTTTGAAAAATCCCCAACCTTGTAATACCACTTGAAAGTGACAAATTACCTCCGGTTGGCAATATATTTTGTTGAACGGTAAGATCTACCGAGGCCTCAGACTGTGTTCGGGATGAAAAAGTAACCGTACCATCATCCTGTACATTTGAGAAAATGGATTTATTGTAATTGGGGGCATCTCCGCCAAGCGTTAAACTGGGAAGCAAATCTGCCCGAAAGGACTTATATCTCCACTTCGCCGAAACCAGGGAAAAATTAGCAGCACGCGCCAGCGGACTATTATCCTTGGCTATTTCAATGCTTTGTTCTAATGTGAGTGTTCTGCTATTTTGCCCCTGAACCTGAGTTGTAATCAGCGTAACGGCAAATATGATCAAAAAACTTAAAAATCGTTTACTCATGTCGTAGTGCGTGTACTGGATCGTGTTGTGCTGCCTGTTTTGCCGGGTAGTATCCAAATACCACTCCGATTAAAACAGCAACCCCAAACGAAATTATAATTGAGACGGGAGTAACTATAGTTGCTATATCTGCGGAAGCTTCAATCATATAACTAAATGCCATCCCGAGCATTATTCCTATAAATCCACCGGTAACACTTATGGTAAGTGCTTCGGTTAAAAACTGTAGTTCAATATCTTTTTTCTGTGCTCCTACGGCCATTCGAACCCCAATTTCTCTAAACCGTTCTACTACCGAAGCAAGCATGATATTCATAATTCCAATTCCCCCAACAATCAACGAGATGGAGGCAATAGTAGAAAGCACGATATTAAAAATCCTTTTGGTTTGCTGCTCTTGCTGTAGTAACTGCTCCGGTACTATGATCTCAAAGTCCACTACATCATTATGGCGTCTCTGCAACATCCTTGATAAAATTTCAGCAATGGTCCCGCTGTATTTGGTGTCGGTAACTTTCACAATAAGCCTGTCCAGCTGATTATAATTCCCATCATAATCACTGGAAGAGCTACTGCTTCCTCCCGTTGAAAAAATCATCGCGCCGCCCCCCATTATGACTGTGGAGCCACCGCTCCCTCCGGAATCTAAGTCATTTGCTGTGACAACAGCACGGTTTTTAAATCGGAGTAAAACGGTTGAAACAGGAGCATATATATCAAGGTTGAAGTTTCGGATACCCAGATTTTCAATATTTTCGTTCGATACTTCTTTCTTTTCGAGAACCCCAATAACGGTAAGCCATAAATGCCCTACCTTAATTTTTTGCCCGATTGGATCTTCGCCGGGAAAAAATCGTGTTTTTACATCATAACCGATCACAGCAACCGGTTCAGCCTGCCCAATTTGTAATTCACTGAAGTTACCGCCTTCAATAAACTCAAAATTACTGATATCAAAATAGTCTGAATTTACTCCGACTAACTTCCCGGTTCTCATTCGGGCCTCTCGAATAAAGCTGGTTTCGTACACAATTTCGGGGCTCAATCGCTCAACCTCAGGCACATGATCTCGAATACTTTCTAAATCCTTTAAAGTTAGACCGGGAGAAAATTTCGTACTCTCTTGCTGTTGGCCCTCTTCATTTACGTTACCCTGGCGCTGTTCAACCACCGGCTGCACGATCACGTTATTCGTACCCAATAGCTGCATTTGTGATAACACTTCCTGCTGAGCACCGGTACCAATAGCAAGCATGGCAATCACGGATGAAACACCAAATATGATTCCCAATGAGGTTAAAAAAGCTCTTAGTTTGTTTCGCTGGATGGCTTCGAGCGCAATGTCGAAGTTATAAAGTATTTTTTGAAGCACAGCTATCTTTAGTTAGAGGTTATTTCTTCTTCAAGATAGATGCGCTCAATGCCCGCGGTATCATCAGGTAAAGACATATAAATAACATCATCAAGAGTGAGACCTCGGTGAACTACTGCCTCATTTTGATTCATAAGTCCCAATTCCACTTCTTGCATTTCGGTCGATAATCCGGACTGCTTAAATACAAAGCTGGTTGAATCCTGGACATGAATCGTTTCAAGTGGAATGTACATGGCATCGGGCAGGCGATCTACAATAATTCGGTTACTGGTTGTCATAGCCGGGCGTAACACAGAGTCAGACTCAGCTATTTCCACAATCACTTCGTAAACTTTTGAGTTAGAACCTGAACGTTGTTCACCAATATTTGCCACACTGGTTACCATCCCGGTCATGCTTTTACCTTTAATGGCATCCAATTCTATTTCCACTTCCTGATCCCGGTTTACTTTTTGAACATCTACCTCATTAACATAGGTTACTGACTCCATCACTGAAAAATCCGGTAATTCCGCTACAACGGGATCCCATGCACTAATTTCACTGCCTTGAGCAATTTTAGTCCCATTTCTTTGTCGCCTGTAGATAACCATACCATTGGCAGGGGCATACACGGTAAATTCTTGCATTAAAGATCGGACCTTTTCAACTTCGCTTTGTTCCTCCTTAAGGTCGGTCTCAACCTCAAACATTTGAGCTTCTGCCTGTTGCACCCTGGTTTGATAATTCTTCCGTTCCTGGGCAAGTTGACGTCGGGCTTTATCCAAGTCAATTTCTGCCTGTCGCTGAACAGCAGGCGATTCATATTGTGATTGATCAACTGCGATTTGTCGCTCTTCCAACGCATATTCCAGGTTAATCAAGTTGTCCCGAGCTTGAGAAAGAGTTAAAGAGCTGTCTAAAGAAACCTGCGTTACCTGAGATTGTGCCTGTTGAAGCTCAAGCATGGCATCTTGCAACCGACCGGTGATCTCCGAACGATCCAGCTCAGCCACAAAATCTCCTTTTTGTACAACCGTACCTTCTGGAATCAGTCGCTGAATAGTCAGGTTAAATAATCGAATATCACGGCCTCCCTGCGGGCCTAAAATTTCGACGGAATTTTTTGCTCTCAACTCACCGGTAGTCGTAACATCAACAACAAATTCACCTTTTTTGGGTGTGGTGGTAAGCTGAACATTGTCATTGGCATTTCCGCCAAACATAAGCCAAGCTACAAATGACAATCCTATTACAATTATTGGTATTAAATATCTTTTTTTCATTGGTCTGTATTTTTAAAAATGCACTTAAATATACCCCTTTATTATTAGGACGTATATACTACGAAAATAGTTTTACATTTCTTGTAAATTATTGTTTTTGTACTGACTTTTAAGCTTCAGGGTTCGTTGGTTTTCACCCTTTTACAAATTAAAATTTTGCCACCCAATAAGCTTTCTCCGAAAAACCCAACTATTATTTCAGACCTGAAATCAAAATCCTGTATTTAGTCAATAAGCGTGTTATCTACCAATCCTTTTTCTAAGTCGTATTTAGTACCCGGTTGTGAATTATCTAAAATTTTGGTGGGTTCATTGTTTTCATCCACAACCACCACGCGCGGCTTATGTTCCCTTGCTTCTTCGGGTGTCATCTCCGCATAGCTGATCACAATAATTCGATCTCCAACCTGGGTAAGTCTGGCAGCGGCCCCGTTCAGGCAACACACTTTACTTCCGCGTTCTCCTGGAATCGTATAGGTTTCAATGCGAGAGCCGTTTGTGATATTTAAGACCTGCACCTTTTCATACGGCAAAAGGTTAGCGGCATCCAGCAAATCCTGATCAATAGTAATGCTGCCTTCATACATCAGGTTTGCTTCCGTCACTGCCATCTGGTGCAGCTTTGATTTAAACATCGTGATTTTCATCGTTCGTTCAGAGATCTAAAATTATATTGTCGATTAATCGTGTTTTCCCTAAGTAAACTGCGCCGGCCAAAATGTATTGCTTTCCTTCCTCGAGTTCTTGAACCGGCTGCATTGTTTCCATTGAAAACACATTAAGATAATCATTTTTGAAGCCTTTCGCTTCCAGCTCATCCTGCTGGTGATTCAACAATAATTTAGGCTCCATCACTCCCCCCCGAATTTGCTTTTCAACATATTGCAATGCTCTGTATAAGCCGGGAGCTATTTTTCGTTCCTGATCACTCAGGTAGGCATTTCGGCTGCTGAGTGCCAGTCCGTCATTGGCGCGAGCAATGGGGGCAGCAATCAATTCAATATCGTGATTAAATTCCTTCACCATCTGCGAGAGAATCAAAAACTGCTGAATATCTTTTTGCCCAAAAACAGCAATATCAGGCTCTATTATATTGAACAACTTATTTACCACCAGTACTATGCCCTCAAAAAACCCGGGTCGACTGGCTCCATCCATATGCTCATTCAGCTCTTCGATATTGATGGCGAAATACTTCTCCCCGGAACCGTACATAATTTCATCATTCGGGGTGAAAACAAGGGCAACTCCTTCCTCTTCACAAGCTTTGAGGTCATCTTCCATCTGGCGTGGATAATCTTCAAAATCTTCATTGGGGCCAAACTGCTCCGGGTTCACATAAATGGATACCACCACTTCATCAGCATGTTCACGTGCAGTTCGAATCAGCGATAAGTGTCCCTCGTGCAAAGCACCCATAGTTGGCACAAAAGCAATACTTTGCCCCGTGCTTTTCAGGGCTTTAATTTCTTTTCGAATGTCGCTGATTTCTGAAAATTGCTTCATGCTCAAATAAAAAGAGACGCCGTTTTGAGGGCGCCTCCAAAATTGTTAGCTATGGTTGTTACTTATACCGAGCGGTCGATATCGAAATTCTCCAGAATCTCTTTAATGCGATTCAGGAATGCTCCACCGTGGGCTCCGTCAATAATTCTGTGATCGTAGCTCATAGACAGGAACATCATCTGTCGGATCGCAATCACATCTTGTCCATCAACTTCGCGCACTACCGGGCGCTTCTCAATAGCACCGGTTCCGATAATAGCAACCTGCGGCTGATTTATAATCGGGGTTCCCATTAGGTTACCGACACTTCCATAGTTGGTTAAAGTGATAGTTCCACCCACTAAGTCGTCAGGACTCAATTTCTTGCTTCGTGCTTTCTGGGCTACATCATGTACAGAATTAGCTAAGCCCACCAGGTTCTTCTCCTGCGCTTTCTTAATAACCGGAACAATAAGTCCGCCTTCGCCGCCTTCACCTAAAGCTACTGCCAGACCGAAGTTAATATCTTTCTTCAAGTGGATTTCATCTTCAACCACTGAACTGTTGATAAGCGGATATTCCAACATAGCTGTAATAATAGCTTCTACAAATAGTGGGGTGAATGTGAGCTTGGTTCCTGTTTTTTCCTGGAACTTCGCTTTGTTGGCATTTCTCCATTTCACCATATTCGTTACATCCACTTCAGCAAAAGTAGTAACGTGAGCTGATGTTTGCTTAGACTTCACCATATGCTCGGCAATCATCTTACGCATACGATCCATCTTGATGACTTCGACATCTCCGGAAGGTGAATGTTTTACATCGAGCTGTCCGGCAGAAATTGAGTCGCCTGAAGATTTTGATTTTGAAGTAGGCTTGCTTAATCCGCCACCCGCTGAAGCTGCTTGTTTTTGCTGCGAAGGAGCAGAAACTTTACCTGCTTTACGATCCTCAACGTAAGCTAAAATATCTTTCTTGGATACGCGATTGTTTTGACCGGAGCCTTCAATAGACTCAAGTTCTTCCTGACTAATACCTTCTTCTTTAGCAATCGATCGTACCAGCGGAGAATAGAATCGTCCGTCGCTTCCTACTCGCTGAGGCTCCGTTCCGTTTGAAGTGGTAGTAGCTGCTACGGTCTCAGTTTCTTTTGGAGCAGAAGCAGAAGAGGTGCTTTCTGTTTTTTCTTCTTTTTTTGGAGCCGGCTTGGAAGATCCGCCTGAAGCAGCAGCACCTTTACCCGTTGCAATAACAGCGATGGTTTGCCCCACTTCAATAGTCTCTTCCTCTTCGGCTAAAATTTCTACTAGTGTTCCAGATGCAGGGGAAGGAACTTCACTGTCCACTTTATCAGTAGAAATCTCGAGGAGCGTTTCGTCTTCTTCAACTTCATCGCCCACTTGTTTATTCCAGCCTATCACGGTGGCCTCAACTACGGACTCACCCATCTGTGGCATTTGTACTTCAATGCGCTCTCCTTCGTCTCCGCCACCTGAAGCTGCTGGAGCTTCTTCTTCCGGCTCAGGCTCTTCTTCAACTTCAGTATCAGCTTCGGCTTCCGCACTTTCTTCTTGTGTTTCCTCATCTGCTTCCGCTTCATCAGCCCCGCCGGAAGATACATCACCGGCAGCATCCGCATCCGTTTCAATGATGGCAATAGGTTTTCCAACCTCAACCACTTCATCTTCTTCAGCTAAAATTTCTACGAGAACACCGGCTTCAGGTGATGGTACTTCGGTATCCACTTTATCGGTGGCTACTTCGAGCAAGGTTTCGTCAACCTCAACGGTATCGCCAACCTGCTTGGCCCACTCAATTACTGTACCTTCCATCACTGATTCGCCCATTTGGGGCATGACCACTTCTACCTTCGCCATAAAATTGTATTCTTTTGTGCCTTAAAGGCGGTTTAAAGGAATTTTCAACGGACCCTAAAGTTCAGGATAATTCCAATTAGTTCAAAATAAGTATCGTTCCTTTGAAAAATAGAAAGCGCTTTTTTGTTGGATTGGTTTTTTAGGTGATATTTTGTTGAAAGTTTCTTCATAATACTACCATACATTCTTCTACAGTTAGATTATTCTCTTTTAATTATCATCTAAAACCACTTCAATATTCGATATTCTATCGGTTTGTCCTCATTGTTGTTTTTATTAACTTCGTCTTTTAGTCATTTAGCATACATTTAACAAATCCTTGGCATTATGATATCGGAAGAATTACAGGAAATTATCGACGAAGCTGAGCTTCATATGGATGAAGCCACCAAGTATTTTAAAAAGGAGTTGTCTCACGTTCGTGCGGGAAAAGCAAATCCTGCCCTTTTAGAGGGTATTAAAGTGGAATATTACGGTTCACAAACGCCCCTTCAGCAACTGGCCAATGTGAGTGCCCCCGAAGCACGACTCCTGATCGTTCAGCCCTATGATCGCTCCGGAATGGAGGATATCGAAAAGGCAATAATGTCTGCCGGTCTTGGTCTCAACCCAAATAATGATGGGGAACGCATTTTAATCCCTCTGCCTGTATTAACGGAAGAGCGACGTAAGGAACTCGTCAAACACTCCAAAGACATTGCAGAAAACGCCAAGATCAGTATCCGTAACTCTCGAAGGGATGCCAACGACGCCATCAAAAAAACAGTCGAAAAAGAATCCCTCTCTGAGGACTCTAAGTTCGAAGCCGAAGATCTTATTCAGGAATTAACGGATAAGTACACGGCCAGAGTTGATGAACTCCTCGAGAAAAAAGAAAAAGAAATAATGACGGTGTAGGTATTACCGTGTTTAGGTGTTACGGTGTTAAGGTTTTTCCTTGCATCACCTTAACACCGTAACACTTTAGCACTTTAGCACTTTAGCACTTCAAACACCGTAACACCATCCATGTATATATCCGAACTTGAATTACAAGGGTTTAAAAGCTTTGCTCATAAAACGAAGGTAAAGTTTGATAGCGGCATTACTTCTATTGTGGGGCCGAATGGGTGTGGTAAATCTAATATTGTGGATGCACTGCGTTGGGTTTTGGGGGAGCAGCGTCCTTCCTTACTTCGATCTTCCGCAATGAGCAACGTCATCTTCAACGGCACGGCTCAGAAAAAAGCGCTGGGTATGGCTGAGGTGTCGCTCACTTTTGTAAATGACCAAGGCATTCTCCCTATTGAATACAGCGAAGTAACCATTTCTCGCCGACTCTATCGCTCCGGCGACAGTGAATATCTTATAAACGGAACTACTTGCAGGTTGAAGGATATCATGGAGCTGTTTATGGATACCGGGATGGGCTCAGATGCCTATTCGGTGATTGAGCTCAAAATGGTAGAGGAAATTCTAAATGATAAAAACAACGATCGACGACGATTGTTTGAAGAAGCGGCAGGGGTCACCAAATACAAAGAACAGCGCAAAAAAACCCTGCGAAAACTGGAGTACACAAGAAAAGACTTACAACGCGTTGATGATTTACTGGTAGAACTTCGTAAAAAAGCCCGTTCGCTGGAACGACAAGCCGAGAAAGCTGAAAAGGCCAAGGTTTTTAAAGATGAGCTTGAAATCCTTGATAAAGCGCTCACCCTCCACGAGTTCAATAAAATTAAGGACGAGCTGGAGCCACTGAAAGAGCGGATCACCAATGCCGACAAAGAGAAGAAAGAAATTACCAAAAGCATTGAAGAGCTTGAAGAAAATGATGAAAAAGCACGCGCCGAACTGGTTGAAAAAGAACGTCAGCAGGCAGAAGCTCAGCGCCGGGTAAGTCAGCTCCATAACGCCATTCGGGAAGCCGATACCAATCTTCGTATCACCAAGGAAAAAATTGAGAATGAGAAGAAGGTCATCAAAGGATATGCTAAGGATATTGAGCAGGGTGAAAAGGATTTAGAAGAGCTTACGGAGTTATTGGATTCGAGCCGAGCCAAACTGGAAGGCTTTGATGATGAACTGGCTAAATCGGAGAAAGCGCTCGAAGATTCGAAGAAGAAATACGGACAAATTCAGCAGCAGTATAATCGCGAACGCAGTGAATTGTATGAAATTGAAGTTGAGTTGAGTGCTACCAATAATGAACTGAATCAGCTTCAAACCAAGCGAATTAAAATTGAGAGTCGGCTTGAGAATACTGAGGGTGACCTCGCACGTATCAATGATGAAATTGTAGATCTGAATGACGAGATCGACAACATGAACGGGGAGCAGGGCCTGATTGAAAAAAAGCTCGATAATCTGGTTATAGAGCGCGATGAGCTGGAAGAAGAACTTGAAACCGCCCGTGAAAAACGGGAGCAGTTTGCCGATAAGCAGAATGAGATTAAGGATGAACTTCGTACGCTTCAGAGCAAGAAAGAATCTCTGGAGTCTGAAATACGATTAATGAATGACTTGGCAAGTTCCAATGAAGCCTTTCCCGGAAGTGTCAAATACCTGATCGAAAATCATCGCTTTGATTTCAAAGATATGACTACGGTGTCAGAGATCTTTGATACCGATCAAAAGCATGCCGTGGCGCTGGAAGCTGTACTGGGAGATGTCCTTAATTTTGTAGTCGTAAAATCTCTGGATGAAGCCCAACGTGCAGCAAAGATCCTCAAAGAAAATAAAAAAGGGCGAGCTACTTTTATCCCGCTCGATCAGTTAGCTGCTACGTATCCGGTAAAGGATGGGGGTTTGTTTGACGCGGTGAAGTCGAAACGCGAATATTCTGCGCTGAAGCAATTGCTACTTGGCAATGTTATGGTTTTTGATTCAGTCGAAGATGCCTATGCTGAAACCAAGAAAAAGGATGGTATCGTAGGGGTTACTTATGATGGCGAAGTAGTCACTAAAACCAAGTTTTTTCAAAGTGGAAGTAAGAAAAAGAATGCGGGCATCCGGGTTGGACTAAAGGATAAAATTGAGAAACTGGAAAAGGAAGAGGCTAAAACTTCCAAAGAAATATCCAAACTGGAAAACTACCTTCAGCAAATCGTTGAGAAATATGAGAAACTGGATATCGGCAAACTCAGTCAGACCCTGAAAGAGAAAGAGCAGGAAGTCCGCCGACTGGAGCAACAACAGCACAGCTTGAGCTCTAAAATTCAGGTATATCAAAAGAACATTGGCGAATTGGTTAATCGTAAAGATAACCTCAAAAGCAGCGAGGGAACCGCCCAGGAAGAGCTTGACTCCATTCAGCCCAAACAAAAAGAATTGCAGCAAAAAATGCTGGGGCTGGATGAAAAGCAGCAGGAGAAAAAAGAGCTTCTCGAAACGCTGGAAGATGAACGGTCCATAGCCCAAAGCCGGTACAACGACACACAGCTCAAACACCAGGATCTCAAAAATAAAGTCGAAAACCTGGAGCGAGATGTGCAGCGGGCTGAGACGGGTATTGAGAATGTAAAGTCGCGCATTGAAAACCGAAAAACTTCGACTAAAGAAAGTAAAGAACGCATCGAAACGCTGAATGGCAGAATTGAGGAATTGGAGGAAAACGTAACCACCAATAAAAAGGCTAAAAAAGAAGCTGATGAAGCCCTCGAAAAAGCCGAAGAGGCCGCAGCCAAACAGCGCGGTAAGATCAATGAAATTGAAAAAGAACTGAAGGAAGTCCGCCGCCGCAAAGAGGTGAATATGGAATTGGTTCACCATCTCGATATGGCTAGTGAAAAAATGGAGATGCAGAGTCAGGCATTATCCGATCACATTTGGGAAACCTATGGCATCCTGATGAAGCAAGTAACCGGTGAACTTCCCGAAGACAAAACGCCGGAAGAAGCGAAAGAACGTATCAGCTGGCTCAAGCAAAAGATGAATAGCATCGGGGAAGTGAATCCGCTGGCCATCGAAGAGTATAAAGAGGAAAAAGAACGACTCGATTTTTATGAAGAGCAGATTCAGGATTTGACGGAATCTGAAGAGCAACTCCTCGAAACGATTGATGAGATTAATGAAACGGCTACGAAGCGCTTCAATGAAACGTTCGAGAAAATCCGTGTTAACTTTCAGCAGGTATTTAAAACCCTTTTTGAAGAAGATGACTACTGCGACTTGCTGATTGAGCAGGATGTTGAAGATCCGCTGGAGGCTCGAATTGAGATTAAAGCTCAGCCACGGGGTAAACGTCCTTCCGGCATTTCACAGCTTTCCGGGGGAGAAAAAACGCTAACGGCCATTGCACTCCTTTTTGCTATCTACCTGGTCAAACCTTCCCCGTTTTGTGTATTGGATGAGGTAGACGCCCCGCTTGATGATGCCAACATCGAGCGCTTCGCCAAGATGATTAAAAATTTCAGTGAAGACACGCAGTTTATCATCATCACGCACAACAAAAAGACTATGAGCAAGGCGGAGATGATGTATGGGGTAACGATGCCGGAAACCGGAATTTCGCGCCTTGTTGGGGTGAAATTAGATGAAGTAGAAGACGTGTTATAGAATATTGAATATCGAACAGATGAATATTCAATATCCAATTTAAAGTTCGTTATTGGCACTCCTTCATTTATACTCTATCCATTAACACCAACGTATTGAAACGCGGATTACACAGATCAAGCGGATCATCGCTGAGAAGTTCAAGATGTAAACTATATCTATCATCTTATAACTTAGAAAAAGTCAGCCCCTCCTTCGGCCTTAGAAAAAAGAGCGTATAAAAGATGACGAAATGAAGCGTTAAAAAATATACTGTTCCGCTGATAAACTAAGAAGCGATAACAATTGGTGATGGAGCTTCAGTTTATTTTAGCGGAATGCAGTCAACTTTAGCACTTTTTTCGACCGCCTTGATTTTTTTGGTTCGTTTTTTATCAAGAAAAAATGAACAAGTTCGATATCAGATAAAAGTTGTTTGATCCTGATAAACCCACCGAATAGAACGCGGATGACACGGATCAGGCGGATGACCACGGAAACATAAGTTATACCGTCATCATACCTAATCCAACTCTCATAAAACTCCTCTTGCCCCCAAACCCATCCATCACCCCGCTCTCATCAAATCAATTTATTTTATCCTATTCACACCGAGCGGAAAGATGGATTTTTGACATTTTAATTTCAGGCATCCCATACACACAAAAGCGTCCTTTCCCCTTGTTGAAGGGGAAAGACAGAAAGGGGTCGATGAATTCGAGCAACCAGACCATTACTCAACCTCCCCGAAGGTGAGCTACACACCGAGAATAAAGACAATAAGAAATGAGCTTCTAAAAACTATATATTCCAAAAGATGTTCATTACACAAATTAGCCTCCGATATTCATGAAAAATCTATTACTTTCTTTTTTAGCTCTTTCACTACTCATGCTGGCTTGTCAGCCGCAAGATGAAACGACCCGCTTCGAGGATCTTCCTCAACATACTCAAACAATTTCATTGCTGGAAGATACCCTGTACACTGAAATTGACTCGCTTCCCGAACCTATGGTCAACCGAATTGATTCACTGAGTGCTTTGGCTCTTGAAGAAAATCGCCCGGTGGACAGCTACATTTGGGAAGCAAGAAAAACAGCTTATTTTGGGGATTATCGTGAGGCCATCATTCAGCTTTCATCGGCTATTATTGAATTTCCCGAAGAACCGAGATTATATCGCCACCGGGGACATCGATATATTACACTCAGAGCATTTGATCTTGCCATCAATGATTTTCAAAAGGCTGCCCAACTTTTTGAAGGAACCGATGATGTCGTAGAGCAAGACGGACTACCCAATGCACAGAACCAACCGCTGAGTTCACTACAAACCAACACTTGGTATCATTTGGGCTTAGCTCATTATTTGAAAGGCGAATTTGATCAGGCTAATCTCGCCTACGATAATGGCCTTCAAATTGCTGATAATGATGATATGCGGGTGGCTTTTCTCTATTGGAAATACATGACACTCCGTAAACTGGGCCGCGATATGGAAGCCGGTAATTTATTGGAAACCGTCAGCCCAAATTTAGAATTAATCGAAAACACCAGCTACCATGAACTTCTGATGGTTTTTAAAGGAGTCTTTACCCCCGAAGATTTGCTATCAGAAGAAAACTCAGAACTGGATAATGCCACCCTTGGCTATGGACTTGGCTTTTGGCATGATATCAACGGGCGAGATGACCGGGCCCGGGAAATTTGGTCTCAGGTTTATGAGGGAGACAACTGGGCTGCTTTTGGATACATTGCCAGTGAAGCTGAACTTGCCCGAAATTAATGGGATGGTTTGCAGGCATTCATGGAGTTAATCCCCCACTGCGAAAACAACTCCGGAATCTTTGCAGCAATTCTTCCTTTTCAGTTGAAAACGAGAACTTATTTATAACTGCCGGGGGACATTCTTCTACATCATTTTTTCAGTCTGAGTTGGAGGACTCAAAAGGATGGGTTACATGCGGAATTGGTATTGGTCGCCAACAGAGTGCAACGAGTATTTTTCAGCATAATGACTGGGAACGTATCCTTGAGGAAGAAAGTACAGATCCCCGAAACTTATCTGCAATGAATGGACATTTTGCTGTTGCCAAATGGAATGATGACCGGCTAGAGCTCTTCACCGATCAATTGGGATTGCGGAATATTTTTATTTATGAAGGTAATGGCTACACACTATTTTCAACACGCCTGGACTGGATCAAAAAGCTGATTTCGGAAGTTGATATTGACTGGGAAAAATTTGGGAGCCGGTGGTTAGCAATTAATCAGTTTTCGAATGATAGTTTTTTACACGGGGTGAATCGATTATCGCAGGGTGGATATGCCTCCATCACCCCTAATAACAATAAAATTAGTAACCGGCGGTGGACATACGCTAAGAAGCAAACCTCTGCCCAAGAGTTTGAAGATGGGCTTTTTCACTTTACTTCTCTTCCCTTAGAACAGGATCGGGAATTATCGTTGGGTCTTTCCGGCGGACTGGATTCCCGGGTACTGTTTGCCACTCTCCTCAAAAAACCGGAGGCCAACTGGGGGCTTCATACCTTTGCCGAAGAACAGCACCCCGACCTACATACAGTCCAACAGCTAAATACACATTTTAATCGCAAGCACCGAATTCTCGAACAATCAATTCCTGAACTTCCCGATTTAGAACATCAATTACCGGAATTTGTCGGGCAGGTTTTATTTACTGCTGCGCCTTCCCATTTGGTCACCCTTCAGGCTTATAATGATATCAGGAATGAAACCCTTTCAGTTGTAGATGGTGGTTTTGGAGAGATCGCACGCCGACGGTTTATGGTGTCTTTATTGCTAAAGGAAAAAAAGGCTATCCTTGAAAAAAATATATCTCGCATAATGCCTCACCTCTTTTTACACCGGGCTGATATTTTCACTGATGAAGTACATCAGCATATGCTTCAGGGATTCGAAGAAGAGCTCACCCATGAAATTGAGGCTATGCCGGAAGCCAAAGATATAGGCGTTGAAAACTGGTTGGATCTTTTTACCATTCGCACGCGGGTACCAAACGGGGCCGGGCCGGAACAATCCCGATCTGATGCCGAGCTTTTTAATTATATGCCGTTTCTACAGCCCGAGCTCATTCAGCAAGTGTTGAACCTTCCGATCAAACAACGCAAAAATGCGCAATTGCTTAGAGCAATTATCAAAAAAAATGCACCGGTACTCCAGCAAGTAAATTTAGTAAAAGGCACTACCTCCTATCCATATTGGCTAAAGGACGTGCCCGCTGCACTATGGATGCGACTTAAACAAAAAGCAGGGTTATCTTATGAAAGTACGCTTCAGGTCCATTTCTTGAACCGGCTGGAGCCGTATGTCAGAGACCTTCACAACTCAAGTTCTGTCCGAAATTATTCCCCCTATGATCAAAAGAAGATCACCAACTTGATCCGGGGGTTTTACGATGAAGAAAACACCAAGCTTGCCGGCGAACTCAACTGGTGGTTAGCATTTGAAGTATTTCGCAGAATTTAAAGTGTGTGTTTTAGTGTTACAGTGTTAACGTGTTACGATTGATTTTTATACCGTAACACTTTAACACCTTAAATCAATTCCCAACAAAGAATACCGCATTACCAAACAAAAGCTTCCCATTATGCCAGAAACCACGGAATAATGGATTATCGATCATATAAACCACCTGCCCTCGGCCCATGTTTTGAACGCCAAACGACAGAGTGTTTTCGAGATCTTTCTTAGCTTCACTGCCCACAAAACCGCTTCGGTGTGCTTCTTCTTTGGCTACACCTACATTCCAGCCGTTATCCAGGTAAGCGAATGCTGTGGAGCCGAGCTTTAGCGACATGTACTCCTCTCCATATCCAAAAGCTAAAGGATGAGTATTATCCATGGTCGTTTCGAAGATGGAACCGGCATTCATGTACTTTGCTCGTTCGCGGGAAGCTTCCCCGTACTTAACCAGCTTATCTTCAGGGTCTTCATCCTCTTCAGCTTCCTCGCTTTCTTTACGGCCTAAATCAAAACCATCCTTTCCGGCCAGCATATTATTGGCACCATCAACGGCAATTAACGTGCCTCCGCTACGCACCCAGCTTGTGATGGTGTCCATTTCACTATCTCCAAATGCACTACCATATACACTCGGTAATATCAGCACGTGATAATCATCCCAATCCACAGAACTCACATCATCTACATTAATCAGGCTTACGGGATAATCTATTTGCTGATCGAAGTAGTTCCAAATGTGTCCTACGGTATTAGAACTTGTTCCGCTTCCTGATAGAAGTGCTACTTTAGGAGTTTCAATGTATCGCACTCCAGATGAACCAAAATCTTTTCCGGAATCCACAAAACCGGTGGCTACAGGTGTCAATACCCGGTTCAGCAATCCTGCCTCATCTTTCACAATCGTATCGAATTCATCTCCAAGGTGCTCATTCCCATTTCGGGTGATGATTAGCGTTCCCGGAGCATACTCTTCTTCATTCAGCACAAAACCCTCCTGTGCGTATCGTGCCTTCACTCCTTTTTTCAAAATCTGTGCTAAAAACTTCAAATCATCCAGGGAATTCCATTTTGCTAAATATGCATAAGGCTTGTCGATAACCCGAGTGAGGTCATCTTCTGATGTTGAAGCAACCGGGCCTGCCTCTACTTGTCCTGGAATGGCGTAACCATCCACTCCAAAAGCATAGTGCATTTCCCATGCGGTGATGTCATAAGTCAGCGAATCCACCAGTTCCGGTTTTGGCTCAAATAGTACACGGACCAATGTTCCTTTGGGCTGATAGGTGCTTATCACATAATCTCCTTCTTCAATATTCACTCTGCCGGTTTCGCCGGTCGCATAATCATATCCTTCCGTTCGGGAAGATTCGGTAGCCATTCCAAATTCGATCTCTTGCTTATCCAGGTATTGCAGCAGACCGGTCACTTTATCGGGATTACTGCTTTTCTTGACTACAAACGTTTTGTATTCCCCATCCCCATTCTCGATGGTATTTGAGAAATAATTTGAAAACTCTTCAATAACTCTTTCATGGTTTTGAGCTGTAATCTCTACGGTTGAAAGTCCTGTTGTGGAATGATGTGTCAGTCGGTCATTTAAGGTCAGCGTATCTCCTTCGGCGGTTATCACTCCGAGACCGGCAGAACTGTGTCCTGCTTGCTCATAAGTCATACCAATGGCTCCGTTGAAGGTTGGCCAGGTATCACCATAGCTGGGGTAAAACAGGTCAAACACTTCGCGTGTGAAATAGAGCCAGTTTTCTTCATCAAAATATTTTGTGTGATTTTTTCCGATCATGGTCTGGAAATCTCGTTGCCAGTCGGTGATGGCAAGGTGAAACGGTTCGGCAGCGGGAGCAAAATAATAGGGAGAGTTTACACCCTGCTCATGGAAATCAACGTGTACATGGGGCATCCATTGGTTGTAAACGGCTATGCGCTGCTGACTTTCAACCTGTGTTTGCCAGGCCCAATCGCGGTTCAGATCGAAATAGTAATGATTGGTACGACCTCCGGGCCACGGCTCACTATGCTCCCGCGATTCCGGGTGAACATTAATTTCTTCTCCAACCACACTCTTAAACCAATTCACATATCGGTCGCGACCATCGGGATTTACCATCGGATCCATAATCACCACAGAATTTTGCAGCCAATCTGAATTTTCTGTGACCAACTTATATATTGTATTCAGCGCAGCTTCACTGGATGAAGTCTCGTTCCCGTGGACATTATAGCTTAGCCAAACAATCGCCTTTTGGTTTTCCGTAGGCTCTCCTTCTTCAAGTCCGGTAAGCTTCAAGTTGTTTAACCGGATCTCTTCAATATTAGTTTGGTTTTGAACGGAAGTCACCACAGCATACACCAGCTCGCGACCTTCATTGGTTTTTCCATATTCGGAGAGCGTAACCATAGCTGATTCATCCGCCACATGCCGGAAGTAGTTCATCACTTTATAGTGGGGCGTCCATTGCTCGCCCAATTCATATCCTAAAAATTCAGCCGGCGACTGTAACTGCGCCAGTGCCTGCAGGGGGATTATAAAACTTAGTAATACGAAGGTAAGTATCCCTTTTTTCATTGTTCTTCCGTTTTGTTTAGTTCATTTTCAATTTGTTGTACTACATCATCCACGATGGAATTCGGAATAGGAATGGTAAGGTTGTAATGGGCAATTTTCCAGTCGTTTTCATTTTTTACCAAAACTCCGCTCCCTCTGGCGGGACCTAAATTCGGGGTGTCCAGTTCTTCATCGAACCAGGCAACTTTGCCGTTATCTGAAAAATAGATTTTGCGAAAGGTTGGGGTGAAAGTCCACGCTACCCCGTCATCTTCAAAATAGGGTTTGGACCAGGGTTTGAATTCTGCAATCGTCCACCGCTCTGTGGCGTCGGTGCCCATAAAAATAGACGAATCGTTTTCAAAGTGATTGAAGTAACGTTCAAAATCTCCTTCGGCGGCAGCAGCGTGCCAGTCGTCGAGAACGGTATTTACGGCTTCCGGGGATGGCGAGATTTGAGTTTCTTTGGGTTGGCAGGCTGCAAACACTATTGCAGGAATAAAAAATAGTAGCGTTAATAATCTCATAATAGTTTTTTGGCGTATTCATTGGTTAGATTTTGTCATCCAGAGCGCCCAAGAATGTGCATTCGAGTCCATACTTTAACGCGAAGGATCTCAAAGTTTAACACATCTTAAATGGTGCAAATTTTCAGATTATTCGCGACAACTTAACCAGTCTTATCAGAATGCCAAGCGCTCAGAGAGAAAACAAACTTCTTTGTTCAATAAGTTATCCTATGGTAGCCAATCCAAGCAGTTAGGGCAAGGAGAGATTTTGGAGGTAAGTAAGCAGGCCTGAAGGCCCTTGGCTGGTTTATTTACGGGTGTGAAAAATTTTAGCGAATGGAATACCCCTGATAATGAAAAAGTGTATTTCAACCAATATTGTAACTGCAATAAATCGGCTTTGAAACAGAACTTCTATCAGTCGTTTCGTAGCTGATCAGGCAAAACGTTAAAAACCTGAAATTTAAACCCATTCAAAAATTTGATAAATCCTAAAACATTACTTTGTTAAAGTAGTGAGTTGAACACGGCAACTTATATAAACATTTATTACATTATTTTTATGAATTCTTAATATATATACTACCAATGTTATATTTCTTATAATAGTATTTGTATTAGCTCTTATTGGTAAAATTTTGTCGCCCGAAATTATTTTATCGTTTATTATAGCTTTTACTTTTGAACTATTCCAGTTTGCAGTTACACAGTTTATTGCAAAGTTAATTTATTTTATTGCATTACTATTGATAATAAATATTATAGCAAATTTGGTCTGGAAAAAAAGCTTAGTATCATTAATACTGTTTATTCCTATTTGGTTTGTGTCCTTATTTGCATACCTATATAATTTACCTGTTGATTGTGGGTGTTTTGGAGAAATATTTACTTTGCCAACTCACATCTCACATTTAATCTTTAATACTATAATACTTCTCTCTCTTTCAATTAATTTTTATTTAGAGAAAAAATCAATTAGTATCAAGTAAGTATAATTCGGAAGTACGGGTTTTTGCTTTCCCATATATATAAACACGTTTACCTGTCATATATATATTTGTATCAAAAAAGTTCACTTCATTATGTTCGCTTAAAACTTCTTTTGAAATAATAAACTCGCTACCAGTTTTGATTATTTTTAAATAGCCAGATCTTATATTTGCCCCAATTTGACCAAAACTGATGATAATTTCATTACTATCAGAATTAACATAGGAAATGTTATTAATGATACCTGGTGTTTTTACCCCATATCCATAAATTTCATGATTTACCACTTCCATTTCGTAAGGCAATACATCACCCAAATCCAAAACTTTGATTACATCTCCTGAATCATCTAAATAAAAAGCTTTATTCATTCCTCTTACAAGTAAAAGAAACTCGTTTTTTTCAAGATATACCACATGTGTTTTGAAATCTATTTTTTGTAAAAAATCCAATCTCTCTAATCCTTTAATATTCTCTATATCAAATAAATCAACAGATACTTTTAATTCTTTATTTATTTTAAAACTGTTTTTGTCAAGCACATAGCCAATTGAAATTGAATCTCGATTTTTGATTTGATCAGGAAATACCACCAGATTTTTAGATATAATCAAATCATCTTGAAAGACCTGCATGAAAGAGACATTTACAACCTTAGTTAAAGTCTCTTCAGCTGTCGAATCTTTCATATTGTATTTGATGAACTTTCCTCCCAGGCTATTTATATATAAGTAACTTTCCTTCCCTTCATTTTCCAGTACAGATGCTACAACTCCTTTTGCTTCTTTAGGCCCTTTTCCATCTCTTATTATTCGGTTTAAAATCTCACCCTGTGATAGACTATATAACTGAACATGCTTATCAAGTCCATTACTAACCACCAGAATAGAATCGTTATTCATCTGATGAATATTAACAATTGAGCCAAAATACCCCAGCTCGGTCATTTCTGATTTATCTTGAGCAAAACAATTGCTAGTAATAATAATTAGCGTAAGTATTAATAATCTCATATAAAAAAAATACAAGTAGAAGTTCTACTTGTATTATGCCTTTAATTAACAATTAATGTTTTTACAAAACTTCATTTAACGTCTTGTATAAAATCTGAATCACATGGCATATTCCTACTAAATCCATCATCACAATAGACACCACATTCTTCTCTTGTATCTATTTGCTGTGTATCTGGATTATAATATTCTACATCTATCCTAAAAGCGGCACAATCGGTAACAACGAAAGCCATTACACCGGTAAATAGTGTTACTGTCATTAAAAAACTTGTTAGTATCTTTTTTATTTCCATTTTATCAACTTTTAGTTCAAAATTTATATTGAGATTGGGTAATCTCATGTTACGTTCCTAGCATCTAATTAGGAATGAGGGTAAATAAATTTAATTATTAATAATGTATCAAGATAATTCACTTACTGATTTTACTATCCCTTTTTCCACTCTCGTGGTGATTTTTCTGTATGATTATTGATAAACTTACTAAGGGCAATCTCATCCCGTAAACCAAGTTCAAGAGCAATTTCATAGCAACTGAGCTCATGATCTTTGTTTATCAAATCGAAGAATTTTTCTATGCGCAGTTCTATCATTTTAGCTTTAGGCCTTATACCGTAATGATTTCGGAATTTCGGGAAAAATAGGTTAAGGAGTTATAATTCATCTCATCTGCCCATTCTGTAACTGTTAAAATTTCTTTAAATCTCCTTTTAGAATTTGCAATGCCTGTTCCATTGGTTTTTTCATAAATTAAATGTATTTAAATTTATAATTTAGATGCCCAAAAGTGCCTTTCGGTATCTTCCGTTATTTATATCCTTCCAATGGATGAGTTCCCCTCACCCCAAAACGATTTAACTTCAACTGTATTTTCAGTTATTTACTTCAAGAGTAATAACCCCATGTATTGTTACAATTTATTTTAATTTTTTTTCTCATCTCCACATTCATGCTTGTGGAACGCAAATGTGAAGCTGCTACTTCGCATAGCAACTTAATTACCCAACCTCCGATAACCATCAATACTCTAAAAAATTCCGGGCGGAGGTTTTGATTCGTGCTCATCTTTCTACCCCGACAACGCTCGCTTTCGCTTGGCTTTGTCGGCGGCTATGCATCCGGCATCCCTATCGGGATTGAAACCTGTTCCCGACTTCAACCTCGCTAAAATCGCTCTGCTTCGTAGCGAATTACAGGCCCCTTTTACCTAATCATACTAATCAATTAGTTTTAATATAACAATATACTTCATGCTCCTTTCAATATTTCAAACCGCTCATTCAGGATATTGTGGTAGGCTTCCTTTTTATCATCACTCAAAAAGCTGATCTCTATCAATTTTTCCCATTCAGGAATGTTTGTGCTTATTTCTTTTTCTATTTTTGATAGCACTTTTTCATTTAACCCCATCCTCTCCTTTCCTAAATATGAAAAAAACATAGACCGCGTAAAGTTAGATTTCTTTCCCTTCAACGGAAGTGCCATTTCTTCTTTAGGATTTGAAAGAATTATGGTCGTATTCAGCAAATCGTAAGCGGGAGATAGCTGGATCTTTTGATCTCTGTGAATCAGTGAAAAATTCTTTAGGTGCATATCTTCATTTCCAGTGAGCCAACTGAATAAGGTTCTTTTAAATAGCTTCATTTTTTCTACCATGGGGAAAGTGCAGTATTCGTCAATCAGTGATATTACCTTTTCCATAGAGTAATTGTACTTGGTTTCTCGACTCATTCCCGCAACTTGAGCAAAATCTTCAACATGAATTTTCCCGGATCTCCCTACCCGGTCAAACCGCCTGATGAAATATAAAAGTGACCGGTCTTTTGCGTACACCATTCCGTGTAGCGGGACTTCAATTCCAACTGCTTTAGCCATCCGCATAGTCAAATCTTCATTTTCGGGAACCTGATCATAATTTGGCAATGGTGGTTTTAATATAAAACTACCATGCTTATCCACGATTTTAAATGTGCGATCTTTTATACTTAGCTGCGCACTAAGTTTTGGTTGAACTCCAGCTATCGACATTTTTGTCATTCTGCGCTGGGCTTCCTGAATCTGTTCTTTTTGATTGTAGGGCAAAGGATTCAATTCATTCAATGCCGGATTTAGTTTGTGCAATCCTGTTTTACTGTAACTTCCTTCTGAAATAGACTCATAAGTAATAGGGCAACGTTTCATTCCTCAACCTCTCTAACTGAAACTGCACCCACCATGTCTTCACCCACAGCTATTAGTTGTGAAAACCGATCATTTCGATCTATTTTATTAGTTCTCAAAAGAGCCTCCAGATTTATTCCTTCAGGCAGCAATCCGTCAAAAAAAGGAGGGAATTCATTGAACTCAAATTCTTCCTGCTCAACTGGCATAGTCACGGAAATTGGAGCTCCATCATAATTATCATGGTATCTAAATTGATAGCTTTTATTCATTTCCTCTTCAACCAGAAATCCGGCCAGATCTTTTTGCATAAATATTTCAGCTTTTCGCATGTTTTACCTCTTATTTACAGATTTCCATAATAGGACTATCCAGTTCGATAGAAATATTTAGAGCCTTACATACTTTTTGAAGTGTTTCAAATTGAACCGTTTCCTTGCCATGTTCAATATCGAATACAGCCGTCTTACCCACCCCTGCCAAGTCCGCTAATTGTATTTGGGTGAGATTACTTTTCTTTCGATGACATTTAATAATTAGTCCAATATCTTTCATAATTGCAATAATTACTTTTTTAACAGTTAATAGTAATATTATAAATTTTTATTAATAATAATCCAACAGAAAATAATTAATTATACTGTCACAGCAGTAAACCATCATTTTCTACAAACATTCCAAAGGATATATCTTAATAAGGTCTATAATTACTGCTGTGACGGTAATAATCATTATATTAATAACCGTTCATATGTTTTCGCACTTAACCTGAGTAATGTTACCAAGATAAATTCGAATAACCTTCACCATAAAATATACCCACCTTTCCCCTGTAAAAACTCCGTACTTTTGGTTATGCTCTAATCACATCCTAAAAAACTACTTTCCATTTTGATCATAAACAGTAACAGCTCCGGACAGATCGCCCCCATAAAACGTATTGCTGCCATCGATATCGGTACCAACTCTTTTCATGCCATCATTGTGGATATTTATTCCGATGGCAGCTTCCGCACGCTCGATAAACTGAAGGAGATGGTAGAATTAGCGAAGGGCGGAATGGGGAAACGTCTTTCTGACGGAGCTTTTAAGCGAGGCTTGTCTGCTCTGAAAAATATCAAACGGCTGGCTGATAGTTATGAATGTGAGAAAATCCTCGCCTATGCCACCAGTGCTATTCGTGAGGCTGAAAATGGCGGGGAATTCATCCAAAAAAGTATTGATGAGGCCGGTATTAAAATGCTGGCTATTCCGGGTCGGGTGGAAGCGGAGTTAATTGGACTGGCAGTACGTCACGGGGTGAAATTGACGGAGAAACCGGTGCTGATGGCTGACGTTGGGGGAGGAAGTGTTGAATTTATTCTGGGGAATGAAAAGGAGTTTTTCTACACAGCCAGTAAGAAAATCGGGGTTTCCCGAATGACCGAAATATTCAAACCCAGTGATCCAATTTCAGAAGATGACATACAAACGCTGGAAACCCATTATGAAGAAAAGCTTCGGGATGTAGCCCAGGCCTTTGCCCAACATCGAACAGATACCATCATTGGTTCTTCCGGAACCATGGAAAACATCGCCCAGATGATTGCCAACCGCAAAAATAAATCAACTGATGTAACTCTAAATGAAATGGAGTTTTCTGCTCAGGAGTTCAAGGAGTTTTATAAAGACTTCATCAAGCTCTCGAAGAAAGAATGCAGAAAAGTTTCCGGATTAGATACAAAGCGTGTTGGCTTTATTAATACCGGGGTCGTGTTACTCGATTTCCTGATTCGGAAGTTCAGTATTAAAAAGGTGAGAATTTCTTCGCAAGCTCTTCGGGAAGGAATTGTAATTCGATATCTCAAGAAGGAAATGATCGGGCTTCCCTGGACCGGGGCTTTTGCTGATCCGCGCCGTCGCAGTGTGTTTGAGTTGCTTCGAAAAACCGATTGGCACGAAACCCATTCTCGTAATGTAGCTGATATGGCGCTCACCATCTTCGACACACTGCAGGAAGAACTGGGTTTATCTGATAATGACCGGGAGCTCTTGGAATATGCCGCCTACCTTCATGATATTGGCTACTACATTTCTCACTCCAAACATCATAAGCATGCGCTTTATATCATCAGGCATTCTGACCTGAAGGGATTTAAGGAAGATGAAATTGAAATTATAGCAAATGTGGCCCGCTATCACCGTCGATCCACCCCCAAAAAACGGCATGGGGAGTATTGGAAAATGAGTCCTGATATTCGAAAGCGTATCAAAAAACTATCAGGCATTCTCAGGGTTGCTGATGGACTGGATCGAAGTCACTATCAAAATGTAAAAGATCTACAGATACATTCTGGTGAAGATGAAATCAAAATCTACATTCGCACGGAAGGAGAACCCTATCTTGAAATATGGGGAGCGGAACGGAAGTCTGAACTCTTTAAACAAGTGACGGGTAAAAAACTCAAGATTGAACGGGTGCTTGATCCGGCTTATTCTTCGTAGGTGATATAGAACAAGAAATACTCTGCCCTTTGCACCAACACCCCTCACAATTCAAAAAGGAACAGCTTTTTGAATTGATCTCCCCTCAATGGGAGACTTAACCCAGTTTGTTTCTACTCAAGTGTCTTAATTGAGTTATAAAATTCGAATTCAATTTCGGATAGTCCTCCCTTGAGGGAGGTGCCGACCGAATGGGAGGCGGTGGGTGTTATGTGGGTAAGATGTACGAATTATTTCCCTTCAATAAAAAAGCTCCGATCTTAAACGACCGGAGCAATTAATTTTTCTATAATTCTTTAGAACCAATTCTGATCCAAGCGAGACGCTTGAATCAGGTGTGGGGGAATTAGTTATGGTATAATCAGTTATGGCAAAGTTGCGTTTATTCCGGGTATTTATTCCCCAAAACTACCTGCCGGACCGGGAAATACTACCGGGCTTTCAAAGCCATCTTCAGAAACACTTGCAACACCAAAGTAATAGTTATCAATAACTACATTTTCTAAGGTATGCTCGGTCTTATCGGCAGGAACAAATACGCTTTTCTCCCATTGATTTGAATCCGTTAGTCGCCAGTAGATTTTGTAGCCGGCCAGTTGGGGATTTTCGTCAGGGTCGAGTGCTTTCCAGCTCAAGGTTGTACTGGGTCGAACAGCTCCTGAAATTTCCACTTCGGCCGGTGGACTTGGAGCCCAACTCATAGCAGCCATTGTTACCGCATTCAATCCGGTGAGTTTAGCAGCAAAATTAAATTCTACTTCACTGAGTACATCTCCATACTCAACGCCATCTTCGGTTCTGATATCCTGATGTTGGCGTACATAATCTTCATTCGTTTCCATGATTCTCACTGCCGGATACCCTTCCGCATTAAATGGACGATGGTGTCCCCCACGACCAAAACGGTCTAAGCGGTAGATCATCATCACATCCAAATTCCGGATGTAATCATCAGCCATTTTATCGATATAACGAGCTAAGTTGCGAGACGGAGAATCAACCTCTCCCCCGGTAAATCTTCGCATTCGGGCTTCTCTTTCAGTTTCAACTGCCCGGGTTCCTTCTGAAAATACACGGGCTATAGTGTTGTCAATTACCCCATTGATACCCTGTATATTTCCAATCATGTCATTATTCAAAACCCCTTTGATATCCCATTCTTGCTCTTTGGCATATTCTGCCAGAATCTGACCACCAAACAATCCTTGTTCTTCCCCGGAAAGCTGGGCGTACATAATGGAACCTTCAAATTCATACTGTGTTAAAACACGCGCCGCCTCTAAAACACCAGCAACTCCCGATGCATTGTCATTAGCACCCGGGGAAACGGACTCACCGTCCATCACATTGCTTACACGGGAATCGATATCACCACTCATCATCACAAACCGATTTGGGTCGGCTGTTCCGCGCTGAATAGCAATTACATTTACAATTTCTACCGGTTCCGGAATTCGGTTTTCACCTCCAACATAATCTCGAACGTAAAATACTTCCAGGCATCCTCCGCAGGCTTCAGAAATACGTTCAAATTCAGCTTTGAGCCAACGGCGTGCTGCTCCGATACCTTCTGTATCTGACGTTGTATCAGACAGGGTATGGCGGGTTTCAAAATTTACCAATTCTGTTATATCCGCTTCTATTCGTTCTGCTGATGGTGCTTCTCCAATATCACGAAGAATTTCCATTTGGGAGGTTTGCGCCCACCCGGTTCCCATAAAAAGAAGGCCCAAAAAGACAGAGAGTACAGTAGCTTTCATTGTTTTCATAAAGTTAGTTTTGATTGTCATTCTCGTTTAATTCCTGATCTTGCTTAATAAACTCTTCAAGATTTTGGCGAAATTTAACTTGTGCCTTCAATCCTGCCCGATGTCCTAATAGTGCTCCAAGTCCACAGGCTAAAATAACCGTAAACATAAAAGTGAGTTCAAAATCACCCAATCCTGCGTCGTATATATTTACCCAAGCCAGTGGAGGTGCAACTACCAATAATCCAAAAATGTAAGGCGCCGGGTTCACCCCCTGAAGCCTCCTCATAAATCGTCGGCCTGAAACAAATACGATATTCAGGTAAACCAAACCAAATCCCAATAAGAAAAGCGTTCCTACATAGGTAGGGTCAGCTACTTTTTTCAAAAACTCTGAAGAAAAAAGTGTGAATGCTGCTGAGACTATAAATACACCGGATGCATAAAAAATAAACCTTGGGAGATTATCCAAATCGATTTCGTTTAATAATTAACGGTTTTAGTAAGATGGGCAGAAATTCCTAAAAACAAACTCCAAATTCCAATACAACACATCTTTTAATCTTCTTTTTTTGAAGATGATTACAGATGCAGAAAATTTCCAATACCGGTTCAAGCAATTTCTATTGATTTCTCAGCCATACTTCCGGGTTTACAAACTCATCCCCTTCCCTAACTGCAAAAAACAACACTTCACCCAATTCTGATTGAGGCGTTCCGGAATTTCCAACTATATCGCCTTCTTGCAACACAGTACCCATTTCCACATTGATGCTGCTCAGGTTGCCATACAATGTGTAGTAAGCTCCATGTCTTACTACCACTACATTTCCATAGCCGAGGATAGGTAAAATTCTGATCACATATCCCGGTGAAATAGCTCTTACAGGGGCTTCTGCATCTGCCACAATATCAATTCCGGGATGTTCGGTATTGGTGCCATACAGCGGATTTCGAACCCGGCCGAACTGCTTAGCTACCGTTGTGCTGTTAACCGGCCAGGGAAGCAATCCCTTAGACTGTGAAAATGCTTCTTCATAGGTGAGCAAAACCTCATCACTTACAAAATTTTCGCGCGTCACCGGACTGGCGTTTTCTTCGGCCCGGAGTCTTTCTTCCTCCTCAATCAGTTCTGCAAAACTGCTTTCAAGATTTTCTCTTTGCTCGCGGGTTTTTCGAAGTTCTTCCAGGTATTCGCTTCGTTCCTGTTTAATTTGTTCTACCGTTTGCTCCTGTTGTTGCCGCTGATCGCCCAGCTCCTGTTTTTCATCCCGAATTTCAGAGAGCAGCTCCCGATTTCGCTGATAACTGTTTTCCAAGTTGGCTTTAACCTGGTCAAGGTCTTTCTTGGCACGACGGATAATTTCAGCTTGTTTATTTTTTTGTTCTTCAAACCGGCGGAGATAATTGGCTCGTACCAACATCTGGTTGATGGATTCAGAAGTCAGCAGTAATTCAAGATTCCCTTTTCTCCCATTTTTATAGGCATACAATATAATATTCCGATAATTCTCGATAAGCTGCTCAAGTTCTAATTCCCGTAATTCAATCTCTTTTTCGGTGAGCTCTATTTCAGCCTGAATTTGTTGTTGTTCATCTTCCAGGTTTTGAATTTTATCATCCTGAAGGGCAATGAGATTATTAAAAGACTGTAGTTGCTGAAAAGAATTATCAAAGCGTTTCTCAGCATTATTAATTCGCTCTTGGTAATTCCGAATTCTGGCTTCAAGCACGTTGATTTCTGCCCGGGTATTTTCTTGCCGCTTTAAGAGCTCTTCCCTTTTTTGCTCATAGCTTTGAGCCGTAACATCTACACTCATCAACAAAATGAGGAGAAAACCGATACTTGCCTTCATAAAATTGCTAAAGCTCATAACCGCTGAATTTTAATGTTATCCGGAATATCTATTGAGAATGAACCGAGGGAGGGATTAATTTCTAAACTACGAACCAAAAATACCACCCTTGACCGTTCATCTGCACTGAATATCGTTATTTTTCGGGGCAATGTGAATCCTTCCAGTTCACCATAGCTTTCATATACTATTTTTGAGTAAGGAGCCTCACCGGAAGATGATTGAATTACCTGTCTCACTGTGCCCTCGGACTTATCTGTATAAACCCGGGCTCCGTTTTTCAAACGAAACTGATATAAATTATTGCTTTCATACAACTCTGACACATCAGCTGCCTCAATTTTATAATTAACCAAATCAAGAATATTGATAGAGGCTAATTCATTCAATCTGGTCATTCGCCCGTCATAGATAGAAATTTTTTGTGCCTCTTTATCCATGCGATTATATATCAGGATAGAGTCTTCCTCAACCAACATTTGCCCGCCTTCAATACCAATTCTATTCTGAATGGTGAGTAAACTCAGCTCTTTGTTTGCTTTAAAATCGATAGTGACACGGTCGCTGTTGCCCGGCTCGCTAACCAATGCCCGTCCCTTTCCAGATAAAGTATTCAGTTGGTCCTTATAATTTGGAACTGAATTTATAAAGGTTTCTATATCAGAATTACTTTTACTGAAATCTCCCTCTATGGATGCCGTGCGTGTAGTGCTACAAGCGGATACCAACATCGCGGCACCTGTAATTAAACAGAGAAATAAACGGGATCTTAAATTCACACTAATTAATTTTTTCTTGTAGATGAGTTCGGTCCGGATCTTTTTCTAATGCCTGTTGCCACCATTCCCGGGCTTGTTCCATATCCCCAAGTTGTTCATACACATCCCCCATATGCTCCAGCACTTCTGCACTTGCAACTCCTGTATCGATGGATGCCTTTATGAAGCGTTGCGCCCGGTCGTAATCACCCAATTTAAAATACACCCAACCGACGGTATCTAAGTAAGATGCGTTTTCAGGCGCAACTTCAATGGCTTTTAAAGCAAGCTCCTTAGCCCTTTCCAAATTTTCGCCCCTTACTGACAGATTGTATGCATAATTATTCATTGCATTGTCATTGTCAGGATCATACCGAAGCGCAAGTTCATAGGATTCATCTGAGCTTTGGTGCTCACCCAGATTTGAACGGACATCTCCGAGTGTGCTATATATGGCTGATTTAAACGGTCGACGCGCCGGAGCTCGACTCGCATTTTCAAGCCATCTTTCAGCCTCCTGATTGTTCTCCAAAAGCATATATGCGCTGCCTACAAAAAACTGTATAAAGGCATCATCAGGAACCCGCTCATGCGCTTGACTTCCTACCTCAGTTACTTCCTCATATCTCTCTTGCTGTAATAAAAGCTGGAGTCGTTGTCGCCAGGCCATTTCATCCTGAGGCAGTAATTGATTGGCCTGCTCCAGGTTTTCAAGGGCTTTTTCGGGTTGAGCCGTTTGGGAATAATATTGTCCTGCTAACGTAAAAGCGGGGCCAAAATCCTGCTCGGTGGCAGTAAAAGCATCAAGGACTCTTTCCGTTTCAACTTTGAGGTGTATGTTTTGATCCTGCTCCTGAACACGAGAATACAAGAACCGTGCAATATTCATTTTTTCCTCAGCTGCATTAAGAGGATCAGAAACAAAATCGGTTAGTAACGTTCCGGCACTGTCCCATTTTTGTTCATCCAGGTAAATACCAGCGAGGTTAATCAGCGACTGTGGATCCCGGGCATTTCTTTCCAAGGCATCATTTAGCGTTTCTTTGGCCTCAGCCGTTTTCCCCGAGCGAGCATAATACTGTCCCAGTAAATTCAGCATTTCCAAATTATCAGGGTCTATTTCACGAATTCTTTCAAGCTGAACGATGGCTGAATCGGGGAGATTTAACGCTTCATAATTTCTGAATTTTTGCATCAATACAGCCGAATCTCCTCCTCTAAGCCTGAGAATTTTGTCGAGGATCTCATTCGATCTCACAAATTCACCATAACTTTTGTAGGTATCCGCCAGCATGTATAACACGTCAAAATCGTTGGGGTGATATTCAAGCAAGGTATTCAGCTCATCTAAAGTTGCCTCATTTCGCCCGGCTTGCCTGTAGATGTGTGCCAGTTTTAGCCGATACCATTTATTTTCGGGATCTTTATCCACTGCTTGTTTCCCATAGAGTGCAGCACTGGGTAGATTATTCATCTCCAAATACGTATCTGCAAGAGCAAAATTAACGCCGGCCGCATCAGGCAGATTATTTTTTGCCTGTAATAAAAGCTCTTCCGCTCGTTCGTATTCTCCGCTTTCAAAAGCTTCAAGCCCTTGGATATACGCTGATTTTCCGGTTAGCTCTTCATCGGACTGTACCTGGGCAACTGCTGACAATCCAACCGATAGCAGAGCAATTGTAAATAATATGTGTTTGAAATATTTCATGGGATTTATCACAACGCTAAGTATAACAGGAAAGTGTCATTTTTTCTCAATTCATTATTTATTTACAGTGAATTTGAGATCAAAACTTTTTTTCACTTAATATCTAGCTGAAGCACTGTTATTTTTAACTGGTAAGAAAATAATGTCTCCTTATCACCGATATGGAGCCGGTAAAATTTAGGGGCTGAGGGGATTCAGGAAAGAATTGAAATACGTATTTCAAAATTAGAAAAAGATTTCTCACGCTTCTAAAAGTTTCTCTATTTCAACTTTAAGCTCTTTTAAATTTTCTTGTATAACCTTCCATAGTATTTGATAATCTACACCAAAATAGCCGTGGATTACTCTGTTTCTAACTGAAATTATTTTGTGCCATGGAACAGCTTCATTTTTATCTCTAAAATCTTGAGGTAATTGATTAGCAGCTTCGCCAAGAATTTCAAAATTTCGAACTACTGCATCCAAAGTTTTTGAATCTTCAAGAAAGGCGGGAAGATCTAAATTTTTTGTGTAGGCCTCAATCTTGTCAATAGCTTCAATCATGTCTGTTAACAACAGTTTTATGTTCCGTTTAGACATGCACTAATTCATTTTCAATTTCTTTAAGATATTTTTGCTTAACTCCATGCTTGGAAACCAGATCCACTTTTGCCGTTAAAAGCTCTTCAAGCTCGTCAGCCAAATCTATGAATTCAATTCCTACCGGATTGCTAAATTCAACCAAAATATCAATATCACTATCTGAATTATATTCTTCACGGCTATAGGAACCAAACAAAGAAAGAGTCTGAATTGGATATTTTTTCTTCAATTCAGGAAGTGCTTCTCTTAATGCATTTTGTATTGATTCTTTGGTTTTCATACACTGAATATAAATATTTTAACCAATATTTCACTAAGAACAAATGAATCAACTTTACTTCACCGCCCTCATCCCTCCTGCACCTCTGAAAGATAATATTCAGGAATTAAAACTGGAAATCAGGAATAAATTTGGCAGTAAACACTCGCTGAATGCTCCACCTCACATCACTCTGCTAAGTCCCTTTCGTTGTGAAAAGAAAAACAGAGATACGTTGAATTCACTGCTTAAAAATTTCGTACAAAAGTTGGAACCGCTCGAAGTTACTTTTGATGATTTTTCTACCTTCCCGCCAAAAGTCGTTTTTATTGATGTAGTGAAATCACCGGAGCTCACAGAAATACAATCCAAACTTGAAAAAGTAGCGCGCTCCAATCCCGATATTTTCAATTACAATTATGATGAACGGCCATATCATCCTCATTTAACGCTAGCTTTCAAAGACTTGGATAAAAGTACGTTCTACGATATTTGGAATAAATTTAAGGACCAAGAATTTCAAAAGAGCTTTGAGGCCAGCCAACTATATCTTTTAAAACACAATGGCGAACGCTGGGTTGTAGCCAATATATTCAAGCTCGATGCTGCCAATTAGCTTTAGATGGCAACTGAAGGTGTGAAATTCTCATCTACTTTATTCACTATTTCATCACCGATGGCAAGCCCGGCTGTGGCTGCAGGACTCGGAGCATTCAACACATGAATCTGACGATCAGCCACTTCAAAATAAAAGTCATCCAGGATTTCACCGTTAGGTTGCAGTGCCATTGCCCGAATGCCGGATGGAGATACCTCAAGATGTTCTTCACGAATTTCAGGGATCAGTTTTTGAAGTCCTTTAACAAACGCTTTTTTAGAAAAGGAGCGTCGGTATTCATCCAGTCCCATGCGCCAGTGTTCTCTGGCCATTTTCCAGAATCCTGGGAAATTGAAGGTCTCTGTAGTTTCCTTCAAATTAAACGACACCTTTTTATAGCCTTCTCGCTTAAAGGCAAAAACGGCATTGGGCCCGCATTCAATTCCCCCCAACGCCATGCGGGTAAAATGCACGCCCAAAAATGGAAATTCAGGATTGGGCAAGGGATAGATCAGATCATTCACTAAATACTCGGCTTCCGGCTTAAGCTGATAGTACTCTCCTTTGAAGGGCACAATTTTAACCGGGGAATATACACCGGCAAATTTAGCTACATGATCAGAATACAGGCCTGCACAATTCACTAAATATTGAGATTTAACTTTGCCTGAACCGGCTTCAATCTGTAAATATTCTCCTTTGTTACTGATGTTATTCACCTCACTGTTAAATTGGACGGTGCCATTGCCTTGTTCCAGTAAATGCATCATTACACGGCACATACCTACATAATCTACAATACCGGAGCACGGCACATGGATAGCGGCAACACCATCAACGTGGGGTTCTAACTCTTTCAGTCGTTCGTGTCCAATTAGTTCGATTCCTTCGATTTTATTTTGTAAACCCCTTTCAAATATTTCTTTGAGTTTTGGAACTTCAGATTCATCGGAAGCCACGATTACTTTGCCGCAAACTTCCATGGCTACATCGTGCTTTTTGCAAAAATCGACGAGTTGGTGACGGCCATCCACACAGTTTTTGGCTTTGTAGCTGCCGGGTTTGTAGTAAATACCCGAATGAATAACACCTGAGTTTTTCCCTGTTTGATGAGCGGCTACCCGGTCTTCTTTTTCAAGAATAAGGATCTTTGCTTCCGGATATTTGAGAGATAATTTATAAGCTGTTGAGAGGCCAACGATACCAGCCCCAATAATAGTGAAATCGTACATCATGAGGGCAAAGATATGATTTATAACAATAAAAAAAGAGCCCCTGATTAATCAGGGGCTCTTTAAAATTAATATTTAACTGATGTTCATCAGTTATTATTCTCGAAGTTGGTTTCACTTGTCGGACGTTCTAATTGAGTAAATACTGTACCGTATCTCGCATCAATCTCGTCCAGTCGATCATACCTTCTGGCATCTATCCAACGATGTCCTCCTTCTGCCCAGAGGGAATAACGCCGCTCAAATAACACCTGATCAATAACTTCTTGGGTATTATTTAGACTTACAGAAGGCAAACCCCATGTATTTCTAATCAGGTTAACAGCTGCTTCTGCATCAGCTATATCTGTTCCTTGATTTCTTTGAGCCAACGCCTCTGCATATATAAGAATTAACTCTTCATTTCTTAAATATGGAATTGACGATGTGTTTGTCGCCCATCGAGCATCTTGGTATGAAGCATCTTCCGGAACATTTGCATTTGAAACCGGTACAGCACGCTCGTAGAATTTATTTGCAACACGCTGATCACCGGCTTCAGCATCATCAATCATAGATGGATGTACAACCATAATCTGATTTGTATTGGCATCAAGCGGCTCATAAAGCGGGTTGAATGCATCAGGGGGATTACCGTAAACATGGTAAACTCCTGTATTCATGCTGGCCTCACCTGCAGTTAATTCCATAAAGGAATTATTCAAGGCATCTAATGCACCGTCCCAGTCTTCAGCATAAATAGAAGTACGGGCTTTGATAGCTCGATTTACTTCAATAAGGCCGTCAACTGAATCAAAGCCATACTCACCAAACCCATCCGTTAAACTGAATGGGAGAGTGGAAGAAGCATTATTCAAATCACTGTGTGCTTCATCTAATAAAGCAAGGATCTCTGTTAGAGCATCATCATAACTGAGGAAAGGACCTGGATTCAAGGGTTCATCAACATCAAAACGTATTCCATTTTGGTACTGACCATGAAGTGGAATCAAGTATTGGAATGCTTTGATAGTTTTTGCAAATCCAAGTATTGCACTCTTTTCTGCTTCAGTAATACTGGATGTATTTTCTGTTGCACCAATAAGTAAATTGGCTTGTTTTATTGCCTGATAAGGCGTGTTATAAACACCCCCTGATGCAAAAAAGTTAGGATAAGGAGTTATGCCTTCCTGTCCCAACCAGTCAATAGTAAATCGTGGGTCTGATTCAAAAAATGCCCAAACCTCGCGACCAAATGAACCATAGAGTAGAGTAGCATTAGACACATACCCTCGATGGCGTGATTCCAGTCCCGTGATCATGTTTTGCAATTCACCTCTGGAGGCATCTTGCAATACACCGGCTACAGAAGGATTATTGGGGTCTACAACCTCATCTACCTCTGTCAAATTACATCCTGTTACCATAAAAACTGATAACAGTACAAATACTGTACTATGTAAATATATTTTAATCTTATTCATGATAATCATTCTTAAAAGTCGAGATTTATATGGAAGAATACTCTTCTGGAGTTAGGGTAAGGGGTAACCTCTACCGATTGTGCTATTGGTTGTGCACCAAAGTTTGACACTTCAGGATCGTAACTGGTGTAATCGGTTATTACAAACAAGTTACTACCAGAAACACCCAATCTGATTCTCTCCACATTTAGAAGACCATCCACTACATCAGCTGGTACTGTATAGTATAAACCAACTTCTCTAAGTTTTAGAAACGTTGCGTCTTCTACAAAACGACTTGGGTTGAATGGCCCTCTATCGAGACCATTAGGTGTGCCATCGCCGTCATCATCATCACTCCAGTCAGGAGTATTTCCTCCACCATCAAGCAAGAAGCTTGTTAAATTAATATTATCTGCGCCCTTACTGTATTGGAATAAGAAACTCAAGTCGAAGTTGCTCATAAAGTTAAGTTCATTATACCATGACATTTGGTAATCCGGTTGCGCATTGCCATAAAAAGTCAGCCCTGGATCTTGCGGGTTTCCAACGATGGTTGTCGGTGAAAAACCTTCACGGATCAGATATTGACCTAATGAAAGACCAAATCCACCTGTCTCAAAAGAAGGAATATCCAAGCGAGTGATCTCTGAATCATTTTTCCAATACATCAATTTCGTCATCCAGGATAAATTTGATGACCTTACAGGTGAGGAAGTAAGCGTAAGTTCCCATCCCTTATTTTCTAAGTCTGCTGCATTCGTAGCTATAGCACTTATACCAGTAGAAGCTGGTGGACTTTGATCAAGGATCAGATCACGCACTTCTTTTATATAATATGTTGCCTCTAATCCAATTTTACCTTCAAAAGCACTAATATCTGCACCAAACTCTATCTCACTTGCGGTCTCTGGCTTTAGGTTGGGATCAATTGCTCTTGTTGAGATAACAGAACCAAGATTCCCACCTATATTTACACCTCCAAGTGCTTCAAAAGTTGAACCGAAGGATGCTTTTCCACCGGTTTCACCGTAAGCTGTCCTCAGCTTAAACTGATCGATTTGATCGATACTCCAAAAATCAAAGTTGGTCAGGTTTGCTGCTAATGAAGCTTTTGGAAATGCATAAAATTCGTTTTGATTAGCATTTAGCGTTGATTTATCAAAACGAACACCTACAGTACCGATCAACTTGTCTTCCCAGTTGATCTCTTCCTGAGCAACCAGCCCAATTTCAGACACTTCTTGAAATCTTTGCCCAAATACGGACTGTACCTGAGCCTGATTCAAGTTTGTCTGCCCTGGAGCTAAACCTCTACCTCTATTCAACAGGCGGTTAGATTCCTCATAAATACGAGTGTATCCTAACTGGGTATTAAAATTGAATCCGGCCAAGTCAATATTGTGAACAAGAAAAGCTTGAAGGTTCAAGTTGAAGTTATCTTGCTTACCATGAATCACATCACCAGGAGTTGCACTTGCCTGTTGTGATTGAAACCATTCAGGAAAATAAACTTCAGAGTTTGCATTCAAATAATCAAAACCAACTTGAGTATTGAATGTCAGGAAGCTATTCTCATCAGAATATAACTGTGCTTCAAGATTTAAGTTTTGCAGAAACCTGTTTACTAACTGGTTGTTCACAGCATGGTCCACAATTGCGTAAGGGTTTTCTGCAAAATATGGGTTGTTAGGGTAATTACCATTTTCATCAGGTCTTAGGTCATAGTAACTAGGCACATAAGCAATATTATACCCAATACTACCACCGGTTCCATTCTGGTTACCGGTAAACCCTCTGTCAGAATCAGTTCTAATATAATTCGAGGAAGATGAAATTGATATATTATTATTAATTGAATGATCAATATTCAAACGAATATTATTTCTATCAAATCCAGTTCTCTTGATAATGCCTTCTTCACTCTGAATACCAGCACTTAAGTAAAATTGAGTACGCTCATTACCACCTGATGCACTAATTTGGGTATTCGTGAGCAACCCAGTTTCACCATACATTTCTTCCTCATAATCTAAAAGATTTCCATTTTGGCGAAATAATGCCAACTCGGTATCTAACCTGTTACCACTATAAAGAAGGTTTATTTTTTCTTCTGTCCATTTATCAAAGCCCAACAGATTTCTGACTTTAGCAAACCCGACATCTTGTTTGATACTTACACGAGTTTCACCGGCCTGCCCTCTTTTGGTAGTGATAATAATTACACCTGCATTCGCACGACTACCATAGATAGCAGCGGCAGAAGGTCCTTTTAGAACTTCAATCGATTCTATATCCTCAGGGTTAAGGTCAGATACACGACTAGCAACCCCATCCTGACTTGAGCCACCTGCGCCACTTACTGATGACCTACCAGTTGATATAACAGAGTTATCAACATATATACCATCAATTACATAAAGTGGCTGTGAAGAACCGGCACCAAGTGTAGATATACCGCGTAGCTGAACATTACTACCACCACCGGGAGCACCACTACTTGATACAATATTCACTCCAGATAATTTACCTGAAAGAGCACCGTCAACAGATTGAGTTACGGAAATGCCTGCCAGCTCCTCAGCTGATACCGTACCTACGGCGTTAGCAAGGTTACTTCGTTTTATATTGGAAGCAAGACCTGAAACAACGATCTCTTCAAGGTTTGCCAAGTCGGTTCGAAGCTCCACATCTAAGGTAACTTCTTCTCCGTTTGACCCTGATACTTCAATATTTTTGGTGACGAATCCAACTGAAGAAAACCGCAAGGTGGTTGTCCCTGCAGGTAGCTCCAGTGAATACTCGCCATCAATTCCCGTAGATGTACCGCTGTTAGTTTCAGCATCAAAAATGGTAACACCTACTAATACATCTCCGGTCGAGGCTTCTGTCACCGTACCGGTTACTGTGTACTGAGCTATTGCAATCTGTGTACTAAAAAATATCACAGAAAAAACAGCCAGCAATTTCGAATAGTAGCTTTTTCTCATAGTATTATGATTTTGGTTAATCTTTAATTTTAATAAGAATTTAATTTATCACAGATTCACCTGTTCTAAACATTAATCCAATATTAATAAACAAAAAAATTATTTAACAAACTATTCCAAGAGCATTCCATTTTTTAATGACTCTATTTTGCATCAAGAAAAAATATTCATCAGGAATCTGGGCTCTACATTATCAGAACTATATTGTATCTTTGAGTGTTATTTTTTGACCAAGTTAATTTCAACTATACACCTTTTTATGAAACATGCCTTTTTTGTCGTATCAGTAATAATAATTATGGCAGTTACAGCCTGTTCTTCTGAACGTCAAAATCCCAGGGAGCTCACCGAAACTGAACAGAATATTGACCAAGCTATCTGGAATGCTGAGTTTGAAACCTTGGATGGAGAAACTTTAAAAGTTGAAGACCTCGAGGGTAAAGTCGTACTTGTTGATTTTTGGGAAACCTGGTGTGGTCCTTGTTTACAAGTCTTTCCGGCCATGGATTCACTTCAGAATGAATACCCGGACGACTTTGTTGTAGTTGCCGTAAATTTAAATAATTCTGATACCCGTGAAGACGTCCAAAATTTCATGAATAATCAAGATTACGATTTTGAGTATGTATTGGACACAAATAAAGTTGGAGATGAAGTCATTACTCTCGGAATTCCTTTTAAAGTATTTTTAGACCCACAAGGTTATTTGATTAAAGCGGAGCTCGGTTTAACCGGAAATGACTATCAAGACACCAAAGAAATTATAGAACAAAACAAAACATCATAATTCATTATGCCTGAAGTAAAAGAAGAGAAACTACCTTATAAAGTAAAAGATATTTCGTTGGCCCATTATGGTCGGCAGGAAATCGACTTAGCTGAAGCCGAGATGCCCGGCTTGATGGCCATCCGAGAAGAATACAAAGACGAGCAGCCGCTTAAAGGTGCCCGTATTGCCGGATGTTTGCACATGACCATCCAAACTGCGGTACTTATTGAAACGCTGATCGAGCTTGGAGCCGATGTAACCTGGTCGTCTTGTAATATTTATTCCACCCAAGATCATGCCGCAGCTGCTATGGCTGAAGCCGGCGTTCCGGTGTATGCCTGGAAGGGAATGAACGAAGAAGAATTTAACTGGGCCATTGAGCAAACCCTATTCTTCCCTGACGGACAGCCACTAAATATGATTTTAGATGACGGTGGCGACCTCACCAATATGGTACTTGACGAATATCCAGAGCTCATTGATGGCATCAACGGCATTTCTGAAGAAACCACCACCGGTGTACTTCGCCTGATTGAACGTGAGCGTAAAGGTACGTTGACCCTCCCCGCTATCAACGTGAACGATTCTGTTACCAAATCAAAGTTTGATAATAAATATGGTTGCCGTGAATCTGCAGCCGATGCTATTCGTCGTGCCACCGATGTAATGATGGCAGGCAAAGTAGCTGTTGTAGCCGGATACGGAGATGTAGGAAAAGGAACAGCCGCTTCATTAAGTGGTGCAGGAGCCCGGATTATTGTCACCGAGATTGACCCTATTTGTGCACTACAGGCCGCAATGGATGGCTATGAAGTTAAAACTATGGACAGCGCCGTTGAGGAAGGAGATATCTTTGTAACCGCAACCGGTAACAAAGACATCATCAAAGACCGCCACTTCCTGAAGATGAAAGACAAAGCCATCGTTGGAAATATTGGTCACTTTGATAATGAGATTGATGTAGCCTGGCTGAAAGAGCATTCTGAAGAAGAAAACATTAAGCCACAGGTTGATTTGTTTACCATTGAAGAAACGGGCAGACAAGTAGTACTGCTTTCACAAGGAAGATTGATGAACCTCGGTAATGCAACCGGACATCCATCTTTTGTAATGAGCAACAGCTTCACCAACCAAACGCTGGCACAAATTGCACTTTGGAATCGTCCGGAAGAATTTGAGCCGGGTGTGCATGTACTGCCAAAATCACTGGATGAGAAAGTGGCTCGTCTGCACCTTTCAAAGATTGGTGTTGAATTGGAAACTCTTACAAAAGAGCAAGCCGAATATATCGGTGTACCGATTAAAGGGCCTTATAAATCTGATCAGTACCGGTATTAATAAAATTTAAACAATTAAGGTTTTCACACCTGTAGATGTTAAGTAAGTGAAGTCTCCCCTTGAGGGGAGATAAATCAGTCAGTTGTTCCTGACTGATTTTGAGGGGTGTTGGTGTCAAGGAAAGTGTAGAGTGATACAACTCAGAATCTAAGGTATTGGGAATAGTAAGAGAGGTGTTGCCCTTAGCACCAACACCCACCGCCAGACTTCGCATCCGCTCAGCCCGGCACCTCCCTCAAGGGAGGACATTTCCGTTTTATTTTAAAAAAAACTAGTAGCTGTCATCGAATGATCTAACATCTACAAGGATGACAATTAGTGGATAGTATTAATTTACAAGTGTAAAAAAACCGTCCGGTGAAATAAATCACCGGATGGCTTGTGAAAAATGTTGATCCCGCATTATTCAGTTAGTGCGGGATTTTTTATTACTCTTCGTCATCGCTAAAATGTTCCACGGCTTCATCCAGTGTGCGGAAGTGATTGAAAACTTTAATAAGCTGTGTTACCATCAACAAGCTTTCGATTTTTTTGTCAGCCTGGCAAATAACCATTTCACCACCTGCATTTTTCATGGTTGTCATCCCGCCAATTAAAATTCCAAGTCCGGATGAGTTCATGAACTTTACTTTTCCGAGATCTACAATTACCTCTTTCTTTCCTTCATCAATAAATTTGTGGAGCTGGTCTCTGAATTCTTCCGCATCAGGACCTCCCATAACATTACCTTTAAGACTGATAATTACACAATTGTACCGTTCCGAAACATTGTAGTTCATAATAATAGCTGTTTGGTTAAAAAGGGTGTTCCATTAATACAATTTTCTGCTTTAAAATCCAGTCCTATCGTATTTTGATATGAAAAATATTGTGTTAGTTTAAGATATTTATTAAAAGTTATGGGTTTGATTTGTCTTTAGTGATTTCTCTTCTAATGAAAAGCCATACTAACTTTAATAACTAATTAACGGGTACTGTATTTCTGGTTTGATGTAATATTCAGGCAATCATTGTTTTACAGATTTTCTCCCTTAATCAAAATTGTATAGTTAATTACATCTGATATCGGATTATTCGGTGTAGAATACTTGAGGCCTATGAAAACAGCTAAGCTGGATTACACAAATTCAAGCACACTGATTATTGGACTTCTGTTATTATCTATTGTGGCTTTTTGGCAAAGCTATTACCTCTTATTTTTTGAGAGTTCATTTTATGTCCACTTTCACGCCTTTACGGCCATTTTTTGGTTTGCTCTACTGATTGTGCAGCCGTATCTCATAAAAAAACGTCTGTTGGACCTGCATCGCACCTTGGGGAAAATTTCATATTCCATAGCCGGCTTGGTTATTATCAGTATCTTACTGTTGGCACATAATAAGATCTCAACAGCATCAGAATCTTTATTTTCACTGCGCACCTATGTGCTTTACTTGCAACTCTCTCTCGCTTTTGTTTTTGCTTTCACCTACGGGTTTGCCATCTATTATCGCAAAAAAAAACCGTTCATGCCCGATTGATGATAGCTACTTCATTTACCTTCATCGACCCGATCCTGGCCCGGTTTATCGGGATGATTGCACCCGAGCTTCAAATTAGCAATCAGTGGATAACGTTCGGGTTTATCAATGTGATCCTGATAGCTTTATCCATTATTGACCGTAATAATAGAAAAGCCAAATGGGTATATCCCAGCTTACTACTGCTTTATTTAATTATTGAAATCCCCATTTATTTTGATCTTACGGGCTTAAACTGGTGGCAATCTTTTGCGGATTGGTTTGCATCAATTTGAAACTAAACAGTTAATCACATGAACTTTTATTTGTCCCTCTTCCAACCTTTTAAATAACCTAAAATTTCTATGCTCCGCTTCTTCCGAAATATGCTATTTGAACCACAGATTAACCGGATTTTCGGATTAACACGGATTCAGGTATTGCTGAAATCAGCGAGATCCTTTAATCCCAATAATCCGCAGTTCCAACACCGAACATTTCCTTAATGGTGTTTGGGCTGAGGTAATTGCTTTCAGTTATTAGTTATTCCTTCCCGGCGTATATGGGGCTCCTGCAGCAGCCAGCTCTTCTTCAAACGCGGATACCATATCAAAAAATGATTCCGTAGTAGTTAAGTATTCATCAAATTGAGCCTTGGCAATTTCCAATTGTCTTCGGCTGGTTTCTGTGGGTGCTTGTGTAGTGGACCATCCACTTCTCGCCATCCATATTCTTGACATCATTGACGGTGCCGAAGCTTCATTCCATGCTCCTCGGGTTCGGTCTCCTGACAAGGCTTCTTGTATATCAGCAAGTTCACTTTCAAGTTCTTTCAAACCTTCAAATAGCGCAGGTTCAGCAGAACTGGCTTGCTTTATTGCCTCCCTCATATAACTAAGTTTGTTACTGACTTCGCCCAACTTTCTGCTCTCTACAATCATTTGTCGATATATATCACTGGTGGTTTTATTAAATGCTGCCACAGCTTCGAAATTGGCATTTCCTTCCACTGCGGGTGTGGGCTTTACTACGAATTCCTGTACTGCTCCTTGTGATTGGAGGTCTCCATTATCCAGAATAAACAGTTCTACGGAATAAGTGCCAGGTGCAGCCATAGGACCTTCCGGTGAACCGGCCCAAGGGGGCTGAAAGTCGGGCGTTGACAGTGAAATAGCATTAGGCGCCGGATATCTCAGGTCCCATGTTATACGGTGCAAGCCTGTTGCAGTATTACCCTGCAGCCATCTAACCGCATTATTTTCATCATCCCTGATAAGCAATAGTACGCTTGGGGCATTTTCTTCGGATTCTTCCGACAATGTATCCCAGCCCGGAAATGGAATATCTTCTCCCTCAGCTTCAAGGGCTTGTTCCGTTTCACGGCGTTGTTGTTTCGCTGTTTGAGGAACATCGTCAATATAATAGGTTATCATCGCCCCGAATTCAGGATTGGGAGTATGGAAATTCATTGAACCCTGAGATGGCATTCCCTTCGCCTGCATAGGAATATTGGGCACATACCACCAAGCATCCCTTACCTGGAAAATAGTATTCGAATCCAGGTTGTCCCGCATACCTCTCAATGAAGAATAGTCATCCAAAATGTAAATCCCACGACCAAAGGTGCCTCCTACTAAATCATGATCTCGTTCATGAAGTTCAATATCCCGAAAAGCGATAGTTGGTACTCCCCTCGTAAACTTGATCCAATTTTCGCCCTTATTTGGAGAGACATACATCCCGTTTTCTGCCCCAATGAACAACAGGTTTTCATCGATATGATCTTGCTTAATAGACCAGACGATTACGCCGTCAGGTAAATCACCGGAAATGGATTTCCATGAATTACCGGCATTGGTGCTCATAAAAATATATGGAGAATAGTCTCCCAGTTTATGGGCATCCGCTACAGCAAAAACGGTTTCTTCATTGAACTTCGAGGCTTCTACATCGTTAATAAAAGAACGCTCCGGCACACCCGGCAGGGCATCGGCTTGATTCCAGCTTTCCCCATCATCTTTACTTACGTGAATTAATCCATCATCCGAACCGGTGTACAGCAAACCCGCTTGAATTGGCGACTCAGAAATGGCTGTTAACGTAGCATATAATGACATGGCCCCATTATCATAAAGCGCGTCCACACTTGGCACACGGTCTATCATTTCCAGGGTATAGCGATTGGTGTTGGTGGTAAGATCTTCACTTATAGCTTCCCAAGAATCACCCTGATCCGTGCTTTTCCAAAGTCGCTGTGATCCAAAATATAGCGTATGGTTATCGTGCGGACTTATTATAACCGGACTGTCCCAGTTATATCGTTCCGGTGGATCGTTGGGTTCGGGACGAGGTTTGATGCTTATAATTTCTTCTGTTTTGCGATCAAGTCGATACAATTCACCGCCCTGAATTTCCATATATACGATATCTGGGTTTTCAGGATCAAAAGCAGCATCATAGCCATCTGCTCCTAAGGGAACGTACCAATCCTGATTTCGCACTCCCGCCGTATTTGTCGTTCTTGACGGGCCGATAAGTGTTCCTAAATCCTGGGCTCCGGCCACTACATTATAGAAGGGCTCCGCATTATCGATGGCGATTTTGTAGAATTGAGCAATAGGTAGATTTGGGAAAAACTTCCAAGTAGTCCCTTCATCAAAAGATTCGTACAGACCGCCATCGGAACCGGCGATAAGATGTTTCCCATTTTCCGGATCAATCCAAAGTGCATGGTTATCGCTGTGCTTTTCCCGCCCGTTACCCAGGTAATCGAAAGTAGCTCCGCCATTTCGGGTTACATGGATGAAAACATCATTCTGATATACCAAATTCGGATCTGTTTGAGAAGCTACAATTTCCTGATAATAATGAGGGCCGGTACCTCCCGATAAATAACTGTTTCGTTTTTCCCAGCTCTCCCCTTTATCGGCTGAACGATAAAAGCCTCTTTCCCCGACACCGGCTTCAATAGTTGCGTACACGATCTGTGGATCTGCGGCAGTCACAGCCAGCCCAATCTTACCCATGTCGCCGCTCGGTAGTCCATTCGTCACTTCTTTCCATGTTTCGCCATGATCAACCGATTTGTAAATACCTGAACCGGGTCCGCCCGCCATGAAAGACCACGTTTTCCTTCTTCTTTCATATGTAGCGGCATAAAGCACTTCCGGATTCGAAGGATCAAATACGACATCCGTCACCCCCGTATGTTCATCGATGGTAAGTACTGCTTCCCAACTTTCTCCGCCATCCATGGATTTATACAATCCCCTTTGTCCACCTTCAGACCAGAGCGGTCCCTCAGCTGCCACAAAAATCATATCACTGTTCTCCGGGTTCACCAGTATCTTCCCGATATGCTCTGACCCTTCCAATCCCATATGTTGCCAGCTGTTCCCGGCATCCAAACTTTTATACACCCCATCGCCCCAGGCTACATGGCGACCACTCACATTTTCACCGGTACCCACCCAAACCACACTTGGATTGTTGGGATCTAAGGTAACCGTTCCTATTGAATAGGATACCTGATCATCAAAAACGGTATTCCATGTAGTCCCACTGTTGTTCGTTTTCCAGAGGTTTCCCGAGCCTACCGCTACATACCACTCACTTTTGTCTTCAGGATTAACCGCAATATCTGCAATTCGCCCACCCATAACGGCAGGACCAATACTTCGCAATTCTAAATTGCTTACGGCTTTTTTGAAGGTGTTTATATCAGTTTGACCTAAAACATCAACGGTCAGAAATAGAAAGAGAGCAAAGAATGAAAGTAAATACGGTGTTTTATGATGACGCATGGCAAGAACTCAATTAAAATTGACCCTTAAAGTAGTAAATAAAATGAGATTTTAAAGACGTTTTATGGACTTATAAAACTGAAATACCCTCAGGTGATAACTCGGATGTTGATATCAAGCATTGTGCTTTTTAGCTATATTCGATCTACTAGTCTATATGTATAAAGTTAATGTTCCGTATCTACCGTTACATACCATGTAAGCTTTGTGGCACGAAAATAATCTCCTTGAAAGATTCCTCGCGAAGCATTCTAATAATGAGCTCGATAAACTGATCCGAAGCCTGATTGTGGATGTACTGAAATTTATGGGCAAAGCGGACCAATCGGATGATATTACCATTCTCTCGGTGAGCTATAACGGAAATTTAAAAGCATCCTTTGTTTTATGTCGGGTAATTTAGCCGGTAAAAATAATTGCCCTGCGACACATAAGTTCTTATCTTTGATGCTCTCAATTTTTTTGCACCCGTAGCTCAACTGGATAGAGTACCTGACTACGAATCAGGCGGTTGGAGGTTCGAATCCCCCCGGGTGTACTTACCTGTTTTTACAACAACTTAGAGGGTCTTAATTGACCCTCTTTTTTTGTTTAAAAAAACCTTCGGGGGAGTCTCGGGGGAATGAAATACATTCCTCTATGCCCTAAATGCACATCTTAAATATACCTTTTTCCTCATCTTTTTTTAAATAATTGTGCTCACCTTTATAAAAACTATAAATAAAAAACGATTCTACATTCCTGATTAAACACTCAAAATGCAATGGGATAACAATGTTAATGTTTCTCCAAGGATTTTTCTTCAACGTCGCTTGCTGAAAAACTAATATACTTCGGGGCTTTACACGAC
>NZ_JAVLBQ010000008.1:0-97368 GCF_031581265.1 Gracilimonas sp. | reverse complement strand
CAAAACTCAATCATTTCTTACTCTGACAAAGCTCCACCAAAACCCCATGATTATCCTTCGGATGAACAAAGGCAACCAGTTTATTATCAGCTCCATCTTTGGGTTGTTCATTTAGGATAGTGAAGCCTTCAGTACGCAGGCGATCAAGTTCAGCGTGGATGTCATCAACTTCAAAAGCTACGTGATGCATTCCTTCTCCCTTTTTGGCAACATACTTGGCAATAACTGAATCATCCGAGGTTGGGCCAAGCAGTTCCACTTTCGATTCCCCCGTTTCAAAAAATACCGTTTCTACTTTTTCACTTTCAACGGTTTCGGTTTTAGTAGGGGAGGTGTTTAGAATCTTGGAATAAACTTCAGTGGCAGATTTGAGATCTTTGACGGCAATGCCGATATGGTCAATACGCATAATGAAATAAGATTTTAGTGTTGAGTGTACTGGATATATTTCTGAAAGTGAATGTATCTTAAAGCTTTTCCAATAAGATTAAGAGTACAAGAATTTTACCCATTTAATCAAAAAGTATTTTAAAGATATATTGGCTTCAATTAATTATACTAATACAAGTTCAAATCGGGATAGTAAATAATTTTAAAGTATGACACATCATAAGACATCATCTCAACAAAAATATCCATTCTGGTTGAAGTCAACGCTCATATTAATAGGGCTGACTTTATTATTCATGGTATTGAGTTACGGTAAGTTTATTTTGATGCCGTTAGCATTTTCAGCTTTTTTTGCCATGTTGCTGAACCCCATTGTTCGGCAGTTTGAAAAATGGAAACTGGGCAGAGCCTTAAGTATAATTTTAACCATGCTTGGGTTGATCATTGTTTTAGCCGGTGTAGTTTCACTTATTTCAGTTCAATTTACTCAATTTGCTGAGCGAGTTCCTGAGGTTACTGAAAAACTAAAATCAGTATCCGGCAATGCTATAGAGTATTTGGATGAGACGGTTGGAATTTCCCAGGAAGAGCAAAGCGAGTATCTGCAACAAGGCATCAACAATGTGATTGATCAAAGTGGGAATTATGTAAGTTCCATCGTCAGTGCCACCACCAATATATTCACGGTGGTTACCCTTATGCCGATATTCATTTTCTTCATGTTGTATTATCAGGAAATGTATAGAACTTTCTTTCAGAAATTATTTCGGAACAGGAAAGGGGAGAGTAATGAGGTGGACCAGCTTTTGGACCGGGTGCAGGGCGTAACACAAGATTATCTTGTGGGGATGTTAACGGTAATTGGAATTTTGGCAATCCTCAACACCACAGGACTACTGCTGGTGGGCTTAGATCATGCTATATTTTTTGGAGTTTTTGCCTCCTTGTTGGCTATTATTCCCTATATAGGCATCATTATTGGAGCTTTGCCCCCGCTATTATTTGCCCTGCTTTTAACCGATTCCTTATTGACACCAGTTTTAGTTGTAGCAGTTTTCGGGACGGTACAATTTTTAGAAGGAAATTTCATTACTCCCAGAATTGTAGGCTCCAAAGTGTCCATTAATCCCTTTGTAGCTATGCTGGCTTTGATTATTGGAGGAGAGGTCTGGGGAATCTCCGGGATGATTCTTTTTGTGCCGCTTATAGGTATCCTAAAAGTAGTATTTGACCAAATTCCCGGTATGAAACCGTACGGATATTTGCTGGGAAATAGCGTCAGCTATGATAAATAGTAGTCGAAGTTCATAGCTTAAGCTGGTTCAATAAATCCCGTTAGGGATGACAGAATATAGCTCCTGACTTCTGTCGGGAGAAGAAAATGCAGAAAAAAGAACCTCCGCTTCGCCTCTTCACCTCAAACTATTCCCCACCAGGAAAAAATAAATCTCTCACAAAAGTATAATTAGCTGCCATTCTGCCAATGGGATCGTAAACCTCATAATTCACTTTGTCATTTTCCATATACACTTCATCATTAATATGGAAACACTCGAGTTCTCCAATTACCTGGTTGAAATCTCCCAACTCCATCACTCGATTCAGTTTACACTCCATGTTGATGAGAGCCTCCTTTACCCTTGGGGCAGTTACGAGGTTGCTCTCAATGGGAGTTAGCCCGGATTTTTCAAATTCGCTTTCTTCTCTCGTATAAACACCACTGGAAATCTGCATTTGTTCAGCTAAAGATGCAGAGACCATATTAATCACGAAATCACCCGTTTCTTTGATGTTGGCGAGCGTGTCTTTATCGCCGTCTTTTCCCACATTACTACCTTTCCCAATGGAAATGATAAACATGATAGGGTTGTGGGAAATCACATTAAAATAGCTGTAAGGTGCAAGATTAAAGACACCACTTTTTCCAACAGATGAAATCCATGCTATGGGGCGCGGCACAACCGTTCCCTTTACAAGTTTAGCCATTTGACGTTTCGGGAATTCAGATTTTTCTATGATCACAGAAGCAGGTTTTGTTGATAAATAGGTGAGAAAGGTAGCTAATTTTCAAAACCGACCATAATGTAAACACAGTAACTGAACGGAAGAACTGAGTATTCCGGAATCATGAAATTTTGTCGGTTTCCACAAAGATGGGGTCTTTTTGACGAAAAACGTTAACGGTGAATAAAACACCAACGGCCCCCACCACGGCATAGAAAGCGGCTCCTGCCAAACCTAAAAAATGAACGATTAAAGTGCCGGCAAGAGCTCCCAGAACTCCAAAAGCCAAGCTTGGTAACATCGCTACTTCCCGATCTTTAGAAATAATTCTAAACAACCATCCAATAAATAATCCTATAATGATATATGCTAAAATATTCATTAATGTCATAGATCCCTTTTGTTTGTTAATATCTATTAAATTAATGGGATAAAAAGGGATTCCGTTCCTTCAGTACTCCCAACTTTGATAAAATTAGCATAGATTATCTGAATTAAATTAACGAAAAAACTATAAACACAATGAAAAAACTACTAACTACTTCTCTGCTGATCGTGTTGATGTTGATCGGTTGCACAACATCAGAACAAGAAATTTTTAATAAAGCTATGGATATCCATGAGCGCGTCATTACCGCAGATACTCATGTTGATATCAGCGTTAGCAACTTTATCGAAGAAACGAATTACACCCAACGACTTGACACCCAAGTTGATCTCCCCAAAATGGAAGAAGGAGGCTTGGATGTGGCTTGGTTGGTGGTTTACACCGGACAAGGAGAACTGACCGAAGAGGGGTATGCTGCTGCGTATGAAAATGCAGATGCCAAATTTAATGCCATTCATCGCCTGACGGAAGAAATTGCCCCGGACCGAATTGAATTGGCTACCACATCAGATGATGTCAGACGAATAGCAGCTGAAGGTAAAAAAGTGGTGATGATCGGGGTTGAAAATGCATACCCGGTGGGTGAAGATCTTTCCCGTATAGAAGAGTTTTATAATCGCGGAGCGCGATATATGTCGCTTACCCACAACGGACATAATCAGTTTGGGGATTCCAATACCGGCGAAAGAGATGACGAATGGATGCACAACGGTTTGGGCGATTTGGGCCGGGAGGCTATCGCTGAGATGAATCGATTGGGTATTATGATTGATATTTCTCACCCGGCTAAAACAACCAATATGCAAACCATGGAGCTATCGGAAGCACCGGTAATGGCCTCTCATTCATCGGCGCGCGGAATGTATGATCATAGTAGAAATCTTAGTGATGAAGAATTAATGATGCTCAAAGAAAATGGCGGAGTAGTTCAAACAGTTGCCTTCCGTGGATATGTAGATGGCGAAAAACATGCGGCCTGGCAGGAAGCTTCGCGCACAGTTCTGGAAGAAGAAGCCGAAAAAATTGGTTTAGAATTAGTCGGTTGGGGCGATATCCGAGACATGAGTGAGGAAGAACGTGAAGAATATATGGAACTCTATCGCACCGCTCAGGATAATGCTGAGCCTCGAATTGAAAACGAAGTAAACATAAACACTCCACCGGTAAGTGTATCAGACTTTGTGGATCATATCGATTACATGGTAGATTTGATCGGCATTGAGCACGTAGGAATAAGTTCTGATTTTGACGGCGGCGGCGGAGTCTATAATTGGATGGATGCTTCTGAAACCTTTAATGTGACCCATGAGCTGGTTAAACGCGGATATACCGAAGAGCAGATTGAAATGCTTTGGAGTGGAAACCTGTTAAGAGTATTGGATGAAGTTCAAGCAGTAGCTGATGAACTATGAACCATTTGTTACGACGCAGAGCGATCGTAACAAGTCAAATTTATTCATCCGCATAATCTAAATTAATTCCCCTAATCTGATATGACTCGTGCCGACGCTCTGTGTCGGCACGTTTTTTATGTCCAAAAATGTATACTGCTTTAAACTAATTAAAGCCAAATTATCAAATTGCTAAGAAAAGTTAGAAATAGCTTATATGTTTTAAGCCGACGCCTAAATGTTTTAACTTTAGTCTCAACAATAAAATAAACTCAAAAATCAAGAAAGAGTGATTGCAGAAGCAGACGTCGCAACCGATGTCAAAATTTTAAAAGCCGATTTAAACAACCCTAAACATGCCTCAGATATAGTCAAGATTGTAGACCTTTTTGCGAGAGATCCTATGGGGCAGGATCAGCCGCTGGACGAAGAAGTCCGCGTTGATATGATCGCAGAAATGAAAAAAGTTCCCACCACCATGACCTACATGGCCTATGCCGGCGAAGAGGCACTGGGAATTGTTACTTGTTTTGTAGGATTTTCCACCTTCACAGCAAGTAAAGTATTTAAGATCCATGATGTAGCAGTTCACCCCGATGCCCGCGGAATGGGAATTGGTACCATGATGCTGGAAACCATCGAGGAAGAAGCTGAAGAAATGGGATGCGCCAAAATTACCCTGGAAGTCCGGGAAGACAATCCGGCCAGAAACCTTTATGAAAAACAGGGTTTTGAATATGGAGACCCGAAATGGTATTTCATGACCAAAGACCTGGCGTGAACTGAATAGAGAATATTTAACATTCAATATTGAAGTGAAAGCCTCTTCTTAGCGGAAGAGGCTTTTTTTATTGCCGTGAGTTTGGTGCAAGCAAAAAACCCTTGAAGGGTTGTTCCCTTATTTTCTCGGTATCTCGTGCCCAAGCTCCTGCTTGGGCACGCCTACCCGGAAGCTCCAGCTTCCACCTACTACGCCCGAACCTCCCCATCCTCCGTAACCACCAAAAACCGACGGTTTTCAAAATCTATATCAAAAATAGGAGCAAGTGAAACGGTGGGTGAACTGAATGTATACCGTTTAATTAGGTCTCCATCCGGATTGAATTCATGAATCCAAAGAGGGTTTCGGTTCACAACCAGGAATAAATGTCCATTCGGGCCACTGACACCGGAGGCATAATATTCGAGTCCGATTCTACTTCTGATATCAGCTTGTTGCATTCTTTCCATGATGGGACAGAAGCGGTTGGTGATGGAGTCCATTTCAGCAACGGATGGAAGATTGCGTTCCCATATTTTTTCTCCCGAGGTACTGTACTTCATAATTTTGGGTAAAGAGCTGTACACTAAAAATACGTGTTCCTTATTGGATTGATCATTCACCGGGAATGCATTGGAACGATAATAAGATGGAACCACCCGGTTGTTCACATCGTCGCGGATTTTTTCATTATCAAGGATAAACGTACTTCCCTGGGGAATTTCCCCAATAGAAGAAAGCTGCTCACTTTCCCAATTCGTTCTATTAAAAACAGCTTCCGTTGAATCTGTTAACTGAATGGCCGATAAAAGTACATCTCCATTATATGTTATGGCGGGTTGATTATTGATGTCTTTAGTCTGAACAGACAATCCCATAGGCGGTGGAGGAGGAGCTCCTCTCTGATTTTCCTTTTCTCCATAAATAAGCGTCGACTCCAGTTCCCCTGATAATTCAAACCGATGAATGGAAAACTTTACGGGATCGGTTACATACAGCAAGCTATCCCGAATGAAGATATTATTAACCCGCTGAAATTCTCCGGGTCCGCGTCCTTTCTGCCCGAATTCTTGAATTTTTTCACCGGCTTCACTGAGCCATAGCACCTTGCCTAACGCCTCATCATAAATAAAAAACCCAAGTCCTTTTTCAAATTTCATTATTACCGGGGTAGCAAGGATTTCATCATCTACGGAGATGAGGGTTTCATATTCAGTGATTTCCTGTATGGATATTTCTTGAGACTCCATCTCATTGGAAGTACAATGAACCAACCCAAAGGCTAATAGTGTAATAAGGGCAAAAGGCTTGATTTTCATAGAAAATGTGCTTCAGTTTTGCTATTTGGATTGATCAGGTTTTGGAGGCATTGGCGGTATAGGGGGTGGTGGCACTATTTGTCCGACTACCTGATAATATGCTGCCACAGCATCATGAGATTTCTTATTGATCTCCTGTAATTTAGAATAAGCCTGTTGTAGTTTTTCCTCAGAAATTTCATGCGGGTTCAGCTCCGTAAACTCCTTATAGGCACGGCTTCTCTTTTCTCTCAAACTCTCCATGGTTGATTTAAGTTTGCGCACTTTTTCACTGCTTAGTAATTTTCTCATTTCAGGTTCCAGCCCAATTTTGATGGGAGGGGGAATCTCATCTTCCCCTGCTATCTCTTGGAATACCTTGTGAACGTTTCCAGCCGCTTCCTTAACTTTTTTATAGGCTGCTTCTAATTCTTTAAGGCTGGTCGTTTTTGGATCAAGACTCATGTATTCCTGATACACTTTTTGGTAAAGTGATCCAGCCTCATCAAATAACTTCTTCTCTTCAGTACTCATTTCGGGAGGTTGAAGAGGCTCAGGCGGGGCCGGAGTTTGAATAGTATCTGCTTTGGCAGCCGTTGTTGAATCCTGGGCTGTGGCATGATTGCTGAAAGCAACTACAGCTAATCCGATAATGGGTATCAAAAATAATTGTTTGATAAGGGTTCTCTTTGGGTCTTTATTCTTCATCATCATAATAAACCTCTTCTTTGTTAGTGAGAAATTGAAGCTGCTGACAAGCTGAAAGGGTTGGTTCGAATTCGCATGGTGCAGCAAAATGCGTTGATAGCCGGAAATGTTTTTGGTTTGGCGGGAAATTAGTTCATCGGCAATAAACTCATGATTAAGCTGAATGGCTTTTTTGTAGAAATAGAAAACCGGGTTGAACCAGAATATGATTTTTAAAACTTCTACAAAAAGGATGTCAAGTGAATGCTTGTGGGAGACATGAATTTGTTCATGCACCAGTATTTCGTTTTCGATATTGCCAGATTCATAGGCTTTTTTATTCACAAAAATATATTTCAGGAAAGAATGGGGAACGATGTTTTGAGTAACTAACACCAATTCAGAAGTTCCAAGATGCTCACAATCGGATCGGTTTATTCGGTGGAAAATGGAAAAGAGTCCGCTGAATAGTCGAATAAGAAATAACAGGACCCCGGTGCCGTAAATGGCCATCAGGATTTTTTGAACAGGCCATTCCTTTTCAGGATTGGTAACAGCAGGTGCTTCTGTAACAGTTGGAAGAGAGGCAGTGTCAGTAAACTGAAAACTTGTGACAGGGATAGAAGTTTGAAATCCAAAATCAATAGTCAAAAATGGAGTGATCAATCCAAAACAAAGGGCAAAAAGTAGAAAGAATCGGTTGAACTGATGCATTTTCTCCCGTTCCAAAAACAAGTGATAAATCACCAATAACAGAGCAATACATAAACCGGATTTGATTAGATAAGCAATCATGACTTTTTCTTTTCAAGTTCATCATCTATTAAAGACTTCAGCTCCTTTAGCTCTTCTTCAGACAAGTCGGTTTCAGAAGTAAAAAAAGAAGCAAACTGCGAGGCCGAGTTATCAAAAAACTTGGTGATCAACCCATTTACATGCTTCGAGAAATAATCAGATTTCTTGACCAAGGGATAATATTGTCGGGAGCGCCCCATTTGTTCATATCCCACAAAACCCTTTTCAGTCATGCGTTTGAGTAAGGTGGCAACTGTGGTTGGAGCCGGTTTAGGGTCAGGGTATTCTTCCAGCAAATCTTTCATGAAGGCTTTTTCAAGCTCCCACAAATGCTGCATCAGTTCTTCTTCGGATTGTGATAAGGACATTTTCATTCTATAAAGTTAGAATTGTTTCTACAAATGTAGAATAGAAATCAAAAAAGCAAAACCACTTGCGTGAAAATAGAATAATCAGGCTGTCTAGATACTAAAAAGTGATGTAAGAAAGGTATTAGTCGGTTTTTTCAATAACGGCTTTAGCTTCTTCTGCTAAAGAAAGTACGGCCTGGGTATATAGATCACTTGGATTATATCGGTAAATAGACTTTTCAAGTGAGCCGGTGATTTCTTTAAAGTGAGCCAAATAATTAGCCACCGACTTGATGTTGTTGGGCATGTCATAAAGATCACTGCCTACCCACCAGCGATTTAGGGAAGAGGGGATAAACTGGGCATAAGACATCGCCCCGGCATAACTGGATTTAAGTTCAAGGATATCGATATCATTTTTATTGACAAAAATGAGGAGTTCTTCCAGCTGCGACTTGGCAAAATTGCTTCGGTGTCCTTCGGCGTACATCGATATATAAACATTGAAAGGGTTGTAGGTTCCATAGTACTTACCGAATTCTGATTCTATCCCAATGATAGCAGCTATCACATGGGTTGGTATGCCATATTCTTCTTCAGCTTCCTGGAGGTAGGTTAAATTTTCCTCAATGAATTCAGCGATAAGCTTTGTCTTCCGGTCAAAACCGACGGCTTTTTTGTAATCTTCGTTGCTTTCAATTTTGACTTCAGCAGATCGGGTGAATTTTTGAGTAATGCGTTCAACCAGCTCAAAACGGGAATCATCTAAATATTTTTGAATGTCATATCCTTGGCCTTCAAAATACTCCACCAACTCCTCAATATTCTTTTTCATTTCCTCTGGATCAGGATCTGAGGTATAGGCATGGATTGAGAGGGTAGTTACTAATAATAACAGGATGGTTGTGATCGTCTTTTTCATAATAAATAATCTGGGTGAAGTTCGTCTCCCTTTTACATGCTCATTATAATAAAACTGAATGGATTTAAGAACACTGCTTTATACACTTTTGAATTATTTACAAAATGAGTAGTAAGAATTGAAAGTCATAAAATTAAGACTCAAAATATGAGTGCTAATTAAAATGGTACATCAATATTCAATATTCCTTGTTCAATATTCGATGTTCAATCCAAAAAACCTTACCTTTTAGGGCTTTTAAAAGTACGCTGTGGCGAATTAAGTTTTGCGCAGCGATGAACTTCAAAACTATTATCAAAAAGTACCATGGCAAAAGAATTTGATGTATGTGTAATTGGGTCAGGCCCCGGCGGATATGTAGCCGCCATTCGCGCTTCTCAGCTTGGCTTTAAAACGGCAATTGTAGAAAAAAGACATCTCGGTGGTGTTTGTTTGAATATCGGATGTATTCCCACCAAAGCTTTGTTGCGTTCGGCAGAAGTATATGAGTCGATTGAGCACGCTTCTGACTATGGAATTAATGTTAAAGATTACTCAGCTGATTTCGGTGGTATGGTGAAAAGAAGCCGTGGCGTTGCCAACAAGATGAGTAAAGGCGTTCAGTTCCTCATGAAAGCGAATAAGATTGAAGTATTCATGGGAACCGGTGTTTTCAAATCAAAGTCTGAGCTGGCTGTCAATAACGACAAAGGCAAAGAAGAGGAAAGTATTAAAGCCAAGCATTTTATTGTGGCAACAGGTGCTCGTCCGCGTGAGCTTCCAAACTTGGAAATTGATGGCGAAATGATCATCGATTCCGAAAAAGCCATGAAGATGGAAAAGCAACCCAAGAAAATGGTAATTGTTGGAGCCGGTGCTATCGGCGTTGAGTTTGCCTATTTCTATAACACCATCGGAACCGAAGTGACTTTAGTTGAGCTTCAGGATAGCCTTGTTCCTGTAGAAGACAAAGATGTAGGAAAAGAACTCGGTAAGATTTACAAGAAAAAAGGCATGAACGTTATGACCGGCAGTACGGTCGAAAACGTGAAGAAGAAAGGAAAAGGTGTTGAAGTAACCATCAAGACCAAGAAAGGCGAAGAAAAAGTGGAAGCCGATGTGGTTCTTTCTGCTGTTGGCGTGACCGGAAACATCGAAGGTCTTGGGTTAGATAAAGCCGGTGTGAAAACTGAGAAAGGTTCTATTGTAGTTGATAAGAAAACCTATAAAACCAACGTGGACGGCATTTATGCGATTGGGGATATTATTGGAGCTCCTTGGTTAGCGCACAAAGCTTCCCATGAAGCCGTGGTATTGGCCGAGCAGTTAGCCGGACAAAACCCACACCCTATCAATTACAACAATATCCCCGGCTGTACTTATTGCGAGCCACAAATTGCTTCTGTTGGATATACCGAGCAGCAAGCCAAAGATGAAGGCTACGATGTGAAAGTTGGAAAATTCCCGCTATCGGCATCCGGTAAAGCTACTGCGCTCGGGCACGAAGAGGGCTTCGTTAAGGTTGTATTTGATGACAAATACGGTGAGTGGCTCGGTTGCCATATGATTGGTTTTGGCGTGACAGAAATGATCGCCGAAGCAGTTGTAGCCCGTGACCTTGAAACTACCGGACACGAAATTATCAGCGCAGTTCACCCACACCCAACCCTCTCTGAGGCTGTGATGGAAGCTGTTGCTGAAGCTTATAACGAAGGTGTTCACTTAGGAACTCCCGTTAAGAAAAAATAGGATCACGGATTGAGCTGATTGTATGATTAGCACGGATTTGTGATAGAGAATTTGGCTCCTTCGGGAGCCATTTTTGTCTTGGTATTTATCGCTTTTCGGTCTGACGGCTCTAAGTCCGTCTGACCGATGGTTGATTAAAGTTTTGAAGCCTTTAAAATCGATCAGACTGATTTTCGGTAGATCGAGTCCAATAATGAACTGGTTCAAGTCTTTCACTTGGACCAGCCATAGTTCGTACAAGCGAGACGCTTGCACGAGTTTCGAATTTTAATTAGAAAAGTTAGTCCTCTCTTGAGGGAGGTGTCGGACTGAACGAATGTGAAGTCTGGCGGAGGATGTCAGCTAAGGGCAAGGAAGTTGTTATTAAGCTTGGTAATCCTTGGCAACAACACCTCTCACAACAAATCAGGAACAGCTGATTTGTTGATCTCTCCTCAAGGAGAGACTTTATTTCCTTGGATATTTTTGACTAAGAATTAAAAAATGCCACAAAAAAACATTGACCTGTACGATTTGGGTCACGCCGCATATCAGCCGATATGGGATTTGCAGAAGTCTGTGCAGCAGCGGCTCATAGATGAAAAAAGAGCCGAACAAAAAGGGATGTTTGAAGGAAAGCGACTGGATGACATCTTCTTTTTTGTAGAGCATCCACATATCTATACCCTGGGTAAAAGCGGGCAAGAAGAACATCTATTGCGCTCCATGTTGGAATTACAGCAGCTTGATGCAGAATTCCTCAAGATCGATAGAGGTGGAGACATTACCTATCACGGACCCGGGCAAATTGTTGGCTATCCCATTTTAGATTTAGACCGCCACTTCACCGATGTCCACAAATATCTGCGATTTCTTGAAGAAGTGATGATTCGGGTTTGTTCCGATTATGGATTTGAGGGTCATCGAATTGAAGGAGCTACCGGCGTTTGGGTGGATGAAGCAAAAATCTGTGCTATGGGCATTCGCTGCTCGCGATGGGTTACCATGCATGGTTTTGCGTTCAATGTAAACACCGATTTGAGGTATTTTAATAACATTGTGCCCTGTGGTATAGATGATAAATCCGTCACCAGTTTACAGAAACTTTCCGGCAAAGAAATTGACGCAGAGGAAGTTAAGGAGCGGATTGTTTTTAACTTTGAAAATGTTTTTGAGGTCTCCGTATCAAACAAAGGTTCACTGCAAGAAGTGGAGCAGATAATTTCGTAAGTTTAATTAATAATTTTAAATGGAATTGTAGTTTGTAAATCAGTGATTATTTCCCCTGCCTTGCGCAAGCGTCACGCTTGTGTAAACATTGGTTGTTCCAAGCGAGACGCTTGAAACAGGACTGGTTGAAATTTATTGATAAAATATAAGACGAAGGGCTGAATCCCTCGCAATGATGAGATTAAAAATCACTAAAGAAGCACCATGATTAAAGAACTTCAGGTTGTAGAAAATACCAAAACCAAAAACCGCCGGCCCGACTGGCTGCGGGTAAAACTTCCCTCAGGAGAGAAATTCAAAGAGGTTTCGGAAACCATCCGTGAAAATAATTTGAATACCGTTTGTTCCGAAGCCCGTTGTCCGAACATGGGTGAATGTTGGGGAGCCGGAACGGCGACATTTATGATTTTAGGTGATGTATGTACTCGTTCTTGTGCTTTTTGTGCCATCAAAACCGGACGGCCACCTGAGGATCTTGACTGGGATGAGCCGGCGCGGGTAGCCGATGCTGCGGCTAAAATGAAACTCAAGCACGTAGTGCTTACTTCCGTAAACCGCGATGAACGAAAAGATGGCGGAGCCCCAATCTTTGCTGAATGCCACAAAGCATTGCGTGAAGCTATCCCCGGCGTAACCATAGAATCTCTCATTCCTGATTTCCGCGGTGAATGGGACGCGGCCCTTCAAATCGTTTTTGATACCCCGCCAGATGTGCTTAGCCATAACCTGGAAACCGTACCGAGCAAATATCGCAGAGTTCGCCCACAAGCAAGATATGAACGTTCTCTTGAACTCCTTCAGCGTACCAAAAACGCCGGACTTCGAACTAAAACCGGAATTATGGTTGGTTTAGGTGAAGAACGAGAAGAAGTAATCGAACTGATGCAGGATTGTGTAGAGCATGGCGTTGATGTATTAACGATTGGCCAATATATGCAACCCACTAAAATGCACCATCCCGTGATTGACTGGGTTCACCCCGATCAGTTTGCCGAGTATAAAGAAATTGGCGAAAATCTTGGTATCGAACATGTGGAGAGTGGCCCTTTGGTGCGATCCTCCTATCATGCTGAGCGACATGTATAGTTAATCGTCTCGGGCATATTGGTTAATGGAACCGTGAATAACATTTAACCAAAATCATTAACTAATTTGCCCTTAATAGATTAACTTCTGCCAAATAAAAAAGCTTATGGTTTCACTATTTACGGTTTTATTGATCAGTTATGTGCTGGGATCTATTCCATCCTCGCTGTGGGTGGGGCAAATCTTTCACAAAACGGACATCCGGAATTTTGGAAGCGGGAATCTTGGCACTACCAATGCCTTTCGAAATTTAGGGTGGCAATCAGGAGTGTCAGTACTGGTTTTGGATTTCATGAAAGGATTTGTTGCTACATACTGGGTGGCTATGTATGCATTCGAAATAAGCAATGGACCTTTGGCCCCACCAGGATGGGAAGCAGATGCTTTTTTAAAAATCACATGCGGCCTTTTCGCAGTTATTGGTCACATGTTCCCTTTATTTGCTAATTTTAAAGGAGGAAAGGGTGCTGCCACAGCATGTGGAATGTTATTTGGAATTGAACCTATATCTATAGGAATTTCTTCCGGGGTATTTGTGATAATAGTTTTAACCACCCGATATGTATCATTAGCTTCAATTGTCAGTAGTTTTATTTATCCCATTAGCTTATTGGTGATGCGGTACGGATTTGGATATTATGTGGACGGAAGCATTATCATATTTGCAACTTTTATAGCCATTGGAATAATTTACAAGCACAAATCCAATATCGATCGGCTTTTAAAAGGCGAAGAAAGCCGGGTAAATATTTATGGCAGTAAAGGTGAAGATTCAGTTGAAGCTAAAGTGGAATCAGGAGCATGAGTGGACTTAATGTAACAGTGATTGGAGCAGGTAGTTTTGGCACTGCCTTGGCTATGGTATTAGATCAAGCCGGAAATGAGGTGCAAATATGGGCCAGAGAAGCTGAAATTGCTGATCGCATCAATGAAGAACATGTCAATCCCTCTTACCTCAATGACATAGAGCTGCCTAAAACAATTAAAGCTTATAATAATCTTGAGCAATGTATGCAGTCTCAGGATATGGTGGTTTTTGCGACTCCTTCACATGCACTTCGTGAGGTTGGTAATAAGCTAAAACCATGCCTCGATGGCCATGAAATTTTAGTGACGGTAGCAAAAGGCATTGAGAACGATACCTTCAAAACCATGTCTCAGGTTTTGGTAGAAGTGATGGATGGAACTACGTTGGAAGATAATATTGGGGTATTGTACGGGCCGAGTCATGCCGAAGAAGTTGGAAAGTTAAAACCAACAACAGTAGTTGCGGCGGCCTATTCAACACGAACAGCCCGTATCATACAGGAAGCTTTTTTAACACCAATGTTCAGAGTTTACATTAATAATGATGTAATTGGGGTTGAGATAGGCGGCTCAGTTAAAAACATCATGGCTATTGCCGCTGGTATTGTGGATGGAGCTGAATTGGGTGATAATGCAAAAGCAGCACTTATCACGCGCGGCCTGCACGAGATGAAGCGGATGGGAGCAAAAATGGGTACTCATTCCGATACTTTTTCGGGATTGACCGGAATGGGAGATTTGATTGTTACCTGTACAAGTGCGCACAGCAGGAACCGTTCGGTTGGATTTCGCATTGGTAAAGGAGAGAAACTGGATGATATCATTGATAGCATGAATATGGTGGCAGAAGGTGTAAAGACCACAAAATCAGTTCGTGATTGGTCTGAAAAACACAATGTTGAAATGCCCATTACCAACGCCGTTTACAGTGTTCTTTTTGAAAATATGGACCCGAAAGATGCGTTGTATAAGTTGATGACGCGCGACCCAAAAGATGAAATTGTCATGTGAATCGGGTTGTGGGTTTCATGTCGCTGACAACTGAAGAAACCGCGACATGAAACCCGGAACTCGAAACCCCTATAACGATGAAAGACGAGTTTGAATTCTACATGCAGTATTCAGATACGGTTAAAGTATCTGAGCTTACCAAGAACGATCTGAAAAGTTTGATTCAAACGGGAGAGAGTAAGTTCCTTGAATTCAAGCACAGTGTAGCATCACCGGAAAAAATTGCACGTGAAATTGCTGCACTTGCCAACTCTAAAGGCGGAACTATTCTTATCGGCGTTGAAGATAATGGAGAAATTATTGGCGTTGACAGTTATTACGAGGAAGAGTTTTGGCTCAACCAAGCGGCCAAAGACGAATGCATACCGGAAGTGCCCATTCAAATGGAATTGGTAAATACGGGAGAAAGAGATGTGTTGTTAGTTAAAGTTCCGGAAGCTGAAGTAAAGCCCATATATGTAAAAGGAAAAAAGGTGCGGCAGGTTTATGTGCGAGTTGATGATGAGAGTGTGGTGGCAAGTGATGAATACATCGAAGTACTAAAGCGGAACTATTCTGATGAGGGAGTTACTTTTGAATATGGCGAAAATGAACAGCAACTCTTCCGTTTTTTGAATGAATACGGAGACATCACCGTTAAAAGATTCTCCCTGCTGATAAGTGTAACAACTTATCGGGCAGCTAAAATATTGGTGAATTTGGTAAGTGCCGGAGTACTTGACCTGTTTGAAAAAGATGGGGTAACGCATTATACATTTTCCCAAAAAACTTCGTAATTTTGACTCGTTCTAAATAAAGGAGCGAAAAGAGACCATGAGTGTTCAAGAAGAAAATTTAGATGATGTCATTTCCTCATTGATCGATGTTAATGAGGAAGAAGAATCTGTATCTCCGCAACCAATTACAGAAAACGATTATCAAAAAGAGGAACTGACCGGTGAGCCGGTTATCCTTACAGAGCGGGCTGCCAGGCAAGTTGAAAAGATCAAGAATGAAGAAGATCTGGATAGCAATTTGTATTTACGTGTGGCCGTAGATGGCGGCGGATGCTCCGGCCTCAGCTATAAACTTGGCCTGGACCATCGCACTGATGAAGACAACGTATATGAAAGCCATGGCGTAGAAATTATTGTCGCCCCCAAACATTTGATGTACTTAGAAGGAATGCAGATCGACTATCCCGATGGGTTAGATGCACGCGGTTTTACTTTTGATAATCCGAATGCCGTTGAGAATTGTGGCTGTGGAACGTCTTTCGCTATTTGATTTAGAGGCTTTTCAAGTTTAGGAATGGAACCCCGGAGGCGTGTACGGGACAGGCATGGATGACACAGATGCTTCAGGTCTTCGCTGATTTAATATTTGTGTGAGTTAATAGGGTACAACTAAATCATCAGTCAAGATGGAAAAATGTTTCTTATCGAGAGAGGCTACGGGGACTTTTAAATAATTGGCTGTTGCTGCGATAATTGCATCAGGAATTTCTATTCCATGGCTTTTCAAATATTTTCGTCTTAGTAAACCGGCATTTTTGGCGATTATTTCGGTTACATCAACCAACTCTACAAAAGTTAAGAATTCTCTTATCTCTCTCAATTCATTTTTACTTTTAACTCCTGAAAATAATTCAGAAACTACAACAACTGACGTTGAGATTGGTTTATGAGCTTCAATGAAATGATTTGCTTTTTCATGACCCTTTAAAAAATCAATAATAATGTTTGTGTCAACTATCATCTGGATCTAAGCCTAATCTTTTCATTCTTCTTCCCCAGCCTTCTCTCATTTCACGCACATCAGGTATGTCTTCTTTATCCTTCCAAATGCCTGCAAAATCCATAATAGATTTTTTCTTAGACTTGGTTTCCTCCTTCGCCACATACTCATCAATTGCTTCCCTGATAATATTGCTTTGGGTCGTACCTCGTTCATCAGAAAGCTTTTCTATGGCTTTTTTCTCTTCTTCGGTAAGATAGATTTGTGTTCGTTTCATAGTGCTCTCCATTCAAATATGATGTATATAATATACATCGTTTGTAGATGTCGCTCAAATTGAACATCGGTTAAGTAAGCACAAAGAGTCTAAAAGGATATTTCCGCTAATTATTATTCTCGGGAGAGGAAGTCATACCCAACTGCTCTTTAACCCTCTTAACTCCTTCAGCGGCCTTCAGTTTCCAGTCTTCGGTTACATATCGGCGAACCATTAGTACGGAGCAAGGAGCTCTGTCTGCGATAATATCGGGGATGGTTCCAAACAGAACATTGCGGATTCCCCAATCATGAGAGGCTCCAATGATCAGCAAATCATCCTGATGCTCTTCAAGTTCTTCTAAGATTCCGCCGGTCACATCCGTGGATTCTTTGACCGTGATTGACATGTTCTCGAAATTGCCGGCGAGTGGTTTGATGCGCTGACGTAATTCATCTTCCTCTTCTTTAAGATCAATACCGGGTTTCACCAACCGAAGTACTCGTAGTTCCGCACCTACTGATTTAGCTATTCTGAGGCCAATCTCCATACCTAAACGAGCATGAAGGCCACCACCCCAAGGAACTACTACGGAGTTTATTTCATCTAACTCTCGATCCTTCAATACGGATAGATCGGCCTTTAAACTCTTAATAATTTTTTGAACAGGGGTGTTATAAATTCGACCTAAACTAAAACCTCCTTGCCACCCCATAACCAACATATCTGCTTGTCGGTCTTCCGTTTCAGAAATAAGTCCTTTAAAAATATCATGAGCTGCAGCCGTTGCAGACTCAAAGGATGTGGAAGCGAGTGTTTTGCTTCCTTTCTTATCAACGGTTTCAGCCTGGGATTTTCGGCTGATTTCTTCAATACTTTCGCGAACCGGTTCTTGCTCCTCAAGCATTCGATTTATAGTGGTAACGGGAGTTTGAAAGGGTACTTTCAACATGTTGAGTCCGGTAACCTTTCCACCTTCTTCTTTACCTGTTGCAATTAACTGTGAGATTTTTAAGAGTTTTTTTTCATGTTTTGGGTTGGCTAATGCGGTCACTACATTTCGCCCTTCATTAATATTTAAAGCTCTTATCGCAGGTGCCCATTCTTCAAATTCAGATTCATGAAGTTCAACAGGAGCGGTAAATATACCAAAACCTAATTCTTTCCAGTTCTCTTTGAGTTCCGGCAGGGCATGTTCAATTTCTACTCGTGAACGTCCCCATGCCAGGTACCACAATAGGCTTCCTATTATGAGAACGACAACTGCTATCTGAGCAAAAGTACCTGAATAGACTATGATGGAGAGACACCCAATGGCAGCAAGAATTTGCAACCAGGGAGTTCCCGGAGTTCGGTATGTTGGTTTGTACCAATCGGGATGAGATACTCTGAGAACAACGCACCCTATATTCAGAGCAGCATAGCTATAGAGCTGAAGCACACTCGCAATTTTAGCCAGATCTTCCAGGCTTTCGAGCAGTAAAAACAATAATGCCAGTATTCCTGTAAGGATGATGGCACGGTAAGGAGTAAGTAATTTTTGGTGAATGTCGGCCAGCCAGTTGGGAACCATCCGGTCTCGTGCCATTGCAAGGTTTATTCTGGAAGAGGCCATAATACTGGCATTTGCTGATGACAATGTAGCCAACAATCCCGCAATAATAACCGCTACAGCACCGGGGCTTCCCAAAATAGTACGAGCTGCGGTAGTTAATGGATCACGAACATCAGCAATGGTAGATTGCTCAAACATCCCTCCAATCACTAAAACAATGACTACATATAAAACGGTAACTAATGCAACGGAGCCAATAAGTGCCCGAGGCAAATTCTTAGAAGGGTTTTTAATTTCCTCAGCTACAGCAGCGATTTTTACAAATCCCAAAAAGGATACAAAGACGAGAGCGGTAGTTGCGGAGATAGAATCAAAGCCATAAGGCATGAAAGGATCATAGTTGGAAGCATCAATATGGAAGACGCCCATCACACTAAATGTACCTAAAATGGCAAAAAGAATAAGAACAATGACCACCTGTGTTCGACCCGATTCTTTAGCGCCAACCACATTTAAAATAGTGAGCAAAATACCCCCTGCTACAGCTCCCCAGAAAGCGGATATTGGAAGGAATTGAGAAAGATATTCTCCAAGCCCAAACAAATAGAAGGCAATGGCAAAGGTAAGACTTAACCAAATGCCCACACCCGATATAGCACCCATTGCCGGCCCTAAAGATCGAGATACGAAAAAGTAGTCACCTCCGGAAGTAGGCATACCCGTGGCTAGCTCAGCGGCACTTGAAGCGGTTATCATGCAAACAACACCGGCTATCAGGTAAGCAAAAATAGCAGCCGGGCCCGACATTTCCAGAGCTACACCTGCCAGTAAAAAAATACCGGCTCCAATCATAGTGCCGGCTCCTATAGTGAGGGCGTCCCAAAAGCCCAGTTCTCTTTTTAAATCTGCCATATAAATTTCTTCCGTTAGAAAAATAAAATTACCATCTATTTCAGAAAAGTAAAATTAAGCTTCGTCTTTTTTTGCAATGAGCCGAACACCCCTTTTAAAAGTAATATAGTGCCAGGTCCACTCTGCAAATACCCGAAAGCGATTCCGGAAGCCGATGAGAAAAAATATGTGGATCAGTCCCCATAGCAACCAAGCAAAAAATCCGCTGAATTTGAACCCGCGGATGTCAGCTACGGCTTTAGCACGCCCAATAGTAGCCATGGTCCCCTTATCAATATATTTAAAGGGTTCTCGATTTTTTTCTTCTTTTCTCAGAAGATCTCCCAGGTACTTACCTTGTTGAAGTGCAACCGGGGCTAAGCCGGGCAGTGGATTTCCATCTTTGTCTTTCACGTGGGCGGCATCTCCGGCTACAAAGATATTTGGATGACCGGCGATTGAGAGGTCTGGTTCAACTATAGCTCGTCCCATACGGTCGGTCTTAACGCCCAATGATTTGATAAGTGGTGAAGCTGCTACTCCGGCTCCCCAAATAATATTCGGTGTTTCTATAAACCGCCCTTCAATTTGAACCCCGTTTTCTTTGATGTCCTGAACAGGTGAATTTAGAATGACCTCAACACCCATTTCTTCTAAAGTTTTCAATCCTTTTTCAGGAAGCGGTTCATCAAAACCATTTAAGATACCATCAGCGGCTTCAACCAGGTAAATTTTGGTTTCATCCGGTTTTATATTTCTGAAATCACGCATCATGCTTCGCTTGGCGATTTCGGCTATTGAGCCAGCCATCTCAACCCCGGTTGGGCCTCCGCCAATTACCACATAAGTCAGGAATTTCTCTCTTTTTTGGGGATCAATAATCTGTTCGGCTTTTTCGAGGGAAAGTAAAATACGCTCCCGGATCTCAAGGGCATCAGAGAGGGATTTAAGTCCCGGTGCATGTTCTTTCCACTCATCGTTGCCAAAGTAATTGTACTGTGCACCCACAGCTACAATCAAATAATGAAAAGGGAATGAAGATCCATTTTTCAGGATAACACGATTAGAGTCTTTGTTAACTTCGGTGACTTCCCCTAAAACAACTTCAACATTCTTTTGTTTACTGAAAATGGCTCGAATTGGCATTGCAATGTCACCGGGAGAAAGGGCAGCTGTAGCCACCTGATATAGCAGTGGCTGAAAAAGATGATGGTTGGTTTTGTCGATGATCGTGATATTGAAACCGGAAGAGGATAGCTTTTTAGCTACTGAAATTCCGGCAAAACCACCACCTATGATTACAAGATTTTTAGCCATAAGGTTACAGGATGAAGTGTGTTATTCTTTTTGCTTTTTGGCATTGATTACTGAATCAACACGTTCTTCATCATATTCATTTTCGGGGATCTCAATTTCAGGGGATTTTTCTTCTATGTCTTTGTTCTTTGTTGTGGCTTTGAGGTGGCGTTCAATCTTACCCTGCAAAGTTTCGGAAAGCTCGAGAAGATTTTTCTTACGCTTTTGTTTTCGGCCATTGATAAAGCGAGCAAAGAAAAAAGAAGCAGTCAGGATCAACGCGGACATAAGTAAGGCGGGACCTATATCATTGTCGATAACCCCAAACATGATTGCTGTAAGGAACATAAAACCTCCAATACCACCGGCTATTGCAGGCAAATAAAGTTTATTAACTGTCTTAAGACTTTGAGTAACTTTTATTTTTACGTTTCCATCCACCTTTTTGAATTCTACTTCGGGCGAATTCACGGTAGCTATAAATTTTGAGGGACCAACAGCTTTAGCCTTCCAAACAATTTTATTCTTTCGATATGAGATTTCACCAACGGTATTAAAGTGAAATTCAATCTGATTTCTTAATTCTTTTAAAAGATTCTTGTCGATATCTCCCTTTGCAAAACCTACAATTTCGGTACTGCTGAAATCATTGTTATCAACTACAAATGCTTCTGAAATGGGTATTCCCGTCTGTTCCAGGTAGGCCTCATGGACATATTCACGAGGAATATCCAGGTTATCCGTGATCTCATAGAGCGACTTTAACTCTTGGTTTGATTGTGTTCGATTTACCGAAGAACCTGACTCACCAAATTTCTGTAAAAGAGTGGCTTTTTGAACTATTGCCCGAATTTCATCTTCAGTGAGTTTGCCCATAATATTCCCTAATTCATTTTAGCTTGTGCATCGGTTATGATTTTCTCCATCTCTTCTTTCGTAAATTTTTTCTTGCTGTTGCAATAATGACAAACTACTTCCTGTCCTTCCCCTTCCATGTCTTTCAGGTCATCGAGAGTGAGCATAGATAACGCATTTTTGAACCTTTTACGAGTACAACGGCAGAAAAAGTCAACCGGCTGGCGGTTCAGTTCTTTTACTTTTAACGGAGATACTGCTTTGGTCATGATTTCGTCAATGTACTGATCATCACTCAGTAATTCATCAATGGGAGGGAAGGACCCCAGTCGTTCCTGCAGCATATCAATTTGACCATCAGGGGCATCCGGTAGGCGTTGTATCATGAGTCCCCCGGCTTGAGTTACTTTCCCGTCTTCATCAATGCCTACATCAATGAGCAAGGCAGAAGGAATTTGTTCGGATTGTGCCAGGTAATGAGCCACATCACTGGTTACATCTCCATTTACAATTTGGATGCTGCTTGAACGAGGCTCAGCTTCATTATACAGAACCTTTGAAAAAGTAAGTACGCCAAGTCCGATGCCATCTCCTAATTGTACATCATCTGCGGAATAATCTAATTCAGCTGCCGGATTTTTAACATATCCGCGAATTTCACCAACCTGGTTTGCCTCAGCTACTAAAAACCCAATGGGTCCGTCGCCGTCCATGCGGAGCTGTATTCGTTCTTCTCCTTTGAGCTCTGAAGCCAACAGCATAGTAGCTGTTAAAGCCTTGCCTAAAATGACGGTATTCAGTAATGAAAGAGAGTGGTTCTGTTTTGCAGTTTTTACCACATCAGTGGTTTTAACAACCGATATTTTAAAATGGCCATCTGTTGTCATTCCCTTGATGAGCCGGTCTTTGAAATTAAATTCTTCGATATTCATAGGAGTGAGTGGAAAATCTCTTTTTTATAAAAAATATTTAGCCTTAAAGATACGTAGAATATTAGATTTTATTGGAAGCACCTTAAAAGAAAAAATGATTCTTCGGGTAGAAGTCGAAGTTATTCCGCTACCTGAGTTGTGGAAGTCTTTAAGCCGAAATAGGCTAAAATCACACCAACTACAACAGTGGAAACAGCCATCAGTAAGATGCTTTCCATAGGTATATTATTATCGAGCATCCATCCCATAAGAAAGGGGCTTAATGCCGTACTAAATACCATAATGGATGCAAAAAGAGAACGTACGGTTCCAATAAATTCTTCACCATATAACTCCGCATAAAGAGCCGATTTTGTAGTGCTCCCAAAACCTAAAGTTATACCGACTAAAGTCATATACAGAAATGCCGACCAGATCCCGGGATGGTAGAAAGCGACCACCAAACCCGCACCCAGAGGAATGATGTAAAATGGGAAAATAGTTTTGGCACTTAGCCTGTCGATGACTGGACCAATTCCAAGGGAGCTTACAATTCGAGCTGCAGCAAAAAAGATAAAAGCTGACGCAATAATAGCAGCCGTCCACCCAAGTTGCTCCGCGATGGATACTTGATACAGGAATAAAGCTGTGGCCCAGAAAGGAGGGACCAATACTGCCGGCAATATTAGCCAAAACCTGCGATCATTGATTATTTGAAAATAAGAACCGGAGGATGATTTAGAATTTTCTCTTGTTTTTTTGACATCCTGATTGGACTCTTCGATATCTGATTTGTTCAGAAGATAGAATATGAATGGGATAAATATCAGGGCAATGACGGCAGCAATGATACCCCACGTTGTTCGCCAGCTGGTAATGGTAAGTAAGGCAGCGATAGCCACCGGAAGAATCCCTTCACCTACCGGATATCCCAGGCTTGAAATACTTAACGCCTTACCACGCTGAAGGGTAAAGTATCGGGCTATAGCTGTTTCTGCGGTGTGCCCGCTTAGACCTTGGCCGGCAAGTCGCAGCATCAAAATTCCAACAAAAAGAAATCCGATATGCCATGAAAAAGCCATTATAAGAGCAGCAGTGAGCAATCCGCCGGCCACAAATAAACTGTACTTTCCAATAGGTAATACATCGATCCATTTCCCCAGATATGGAAGAATGGATGCACTTGCCAGGGTTGCAGCAGAATAGATAGAACCGAAGGCAGCATTAGATAAGTCAAAATCTGTGAGGAAAAATGGAACAAATAATGAGTTTCATTACTTCCAGAATTTTCAATTCTTCGTATAACAACATCTCGTCTAGTTTGCCCAAAGCTTGAGAAAAAGGTAAACGACAGACCAAAGCTGAGAACTTTTCTCTCTTTTAGAACAAAGGTGAGATAACTCAATGAATAACGGGACTCGGATTTATAATTTTAATAAAACGCTGAAAAATACCGCTATTTTATACGAATCAATACCAAAAGATGAATGTATTAATCTATCTGAGGTATAAGATTGGTCTATTTAACGAAAATTCGAAATACCCTTGGCGCCAAAATCCTCCGCCAGACTTCACATCCGTTCAGCCCGGCACCTGTTTCCATTAGAAGATTATGTTGGTTCGATTAAAAACCTTTTTTGTCCTCGAATTATCTAACATCTATAAGAGTGAGAACTATAACTATAAAAAAAGGCACTTCGGGATTTCTGAAGTGCCTTTTGGTAATAATTAGTTTTGCTACTTAGTGATCAGTCGACGAATCGCTTATAAACACTCCCAAGCCGACCAGAAATTTCAGCATTGGAAGAATATTTGTTTTGAATCTTACCCACTGCTTCAATTCTTTTTTCTGCTAATGTATTGGAAGCTTGATGCGCAGGAATGCCTTGCTCTTCCGAATACGTTAAAATATCGGTGATGGTGTTGTAAATATTACCGGCATTCTGCAGGGCGCGTTCTTGGTTATACCCTTCCAGCTCGCTTGCGATGTTGATGACTCCACCGGCATTTATTACATAATCGGGAGCGTAGATAATGCCTTTATCCAACAACATTTGACCGTGCTTGTCTTCTTGATCAAGTACGTTGTTGGCTCCACCGGCAATGATGTCGCACTTGAATTGATCCAAGGTTTCGTCGTTAATAACGCCACCTAAAGCGCATGGGTTAAAAATATCTACATCTAAACCGTAAATATCTTCAGGTGCAACCAATTCACCACCCACTTCTTCAGCCAGTGATTTGGCTTTATCCTCGTAAATATCACTTATAAATAATTTTGCTCCCTCTTTGGCTGCATGACGTGCAAAATGGGAAGCTACATTTCCGGCACCTTGTAAAGCAATTCGCTTACCCTCTAATGAATCACTACCGTATGCTTTTTTTACACAAGCCTTCATGCCCATATAAACACCGTAAGCCGTAACGGGAGATGGATTCCCGCTGCCCCCCAATTCTTTAGGGATACCGGTTACATATTTAGTTTCAGAATAAATCCATTCCATTTCTTTTTCCGTCATGCCCACATCTTCTGCGGTGATATATCGACCGCCGAGTCCGTCCACAAAACGACCAAAAGCTCTGAACAGCACTTCTGTTTTTTCTTTTTGAGCATCGCCGATGATGACCGCTTTTCCGCCGCCTAAATTTAACCCGGAGATAGCTGATTTATAGGTCATACCACGTGAAAGACGTAGAACATCTTTCATAGCAGCAGCTTCAGATTCGTAATTCCACATCCGGGTTCCACCAAGGGCTGGCCCCAACGTTGTGTTGTGAATAGCAATAATGGCCTTCAACCCACTTTCAGGATCGGAGCAAATTACGACTTGCTCATGTTCTTTGTCAGCCAGTTCATTAAATAGGGAGAATTTTATGTTAGTATCAGTCAAAATATTAGATTCGGTTTGGGGTGCTTCTGTAGATTATAAATATAGCTAAAATATTATGGAGATGATTCCATGGAAACGCTTCCAAAGGTCTGCATTTATTTAAAAGTTCTCAAGCTGAAGGGATTTAATTTTAGTTAATATTAAGAATACAGCTTGGTTTGTAAACTTTATATCTTTTAAAACAAGATGCTGAATTTCTCCGGTTAAATAGTATTTTATACCTAATGAAAACGCCTTTGGCGTTGGCGTACCGGCTTGACCGCCGCATAGCCTCTATGAATAAAAATAAAGCAAAAAATAATCATGTCATTCCGCTGGGTATACGCGCAGCCGGAACAGGAAGAGTATGTTTCCAAGTTAAAGGAACAACTCGGAGTTTCGGCCAAAATAGCCTCATTATTGGCTATCCGCGGCATAAAAACATACGATGATGCAGAATACTTTTTCAGGCCGAAGATAGAAAACCTCCATGATCCTTTTTTAATGAAGGACATGGAAAAAGGTGCAGAACGTTTAGCCCTGGCTATCCGCAAGAGTGAAAAAGTACTCGTTTACGGCGATTACGACGTAGACGGCACTACGGCAACCTCCTGCTTATATACTTTCCTGAAAGAATTTGGGGTTGATGCTGATTACTATATCCCTCATCGCTTTAAAGAAGGATATGGTATTAATCCTGATGGAATACGGTATGCGAAAAAAATTAATGCATCCCTGATCGTTTCTGTAGATTGTGGTATCACGGCTATCGAAGAAGCTAAAACGGCTAAAGAGAAAGGGATAGACCTTATTATTTGTGATCACCATACGGTAGGAGATTCCATTCCTGATGCCGAAGCTGTTCTCGATCCAAAACGTCCTGACTGTAATTATCCTTTTGATGGATTATCCGGGGCCGGAGTTGGATTTAAGCTGATACAAGGCACCATCGAAAAATTAGGATTACCCCAATCCATTTCCTACAAATTCCTGGACCTGGTGGCTATATCCATTGCATCTGATATCGTGCCCATCATTGATGAAAATCGTGTTTTGATGAAAGCGGGACTGCAGATGATTCAGAAGAGTCCGAGGGTAGGAATAAAAGCCCTTCTCGATATCATTAATGTATCAAAAGATGATGTTAAAACTTCCAAAATAGTATTTTCGATTGGGCCACGTATAAATGCTGCCGGAAGAATGGGTGATGCCAGTACCGCCGTCAAGCTCATGATTTCCGAAACGATGGGTAAGGCGAAATCTCATGCCTATGAGTTGGAATCCATTAACTTGCGCCGGCGCGATACCGACTCCAAAACCATGAAAGAAGCGATGGAGCAGATCGATCAGGATTTTGATATGGAAGAAATCTCTACCATTGTGCTGTATTCTGAAGATTGGCACTTGGGGGTGATCGGTATTGTGGCATCGCGATTGGTGGATTTGTATCACCGACCGGCTATAATGCTCAGTAATGTGGAGGGAAAGATTAAAGGTTCGGCCCGGAGTATAAAAGGGTTTAACATCTACGATGCGATTAAAAAGTGTGATGATTTGCTGGAGCAGTTTGGTGGTCACGAGTTTGCAGCCGGGCTCACCTTAAAAGAAGGGAAGTTATCAGACTTTCGTCGCCGCATGAACGACCTGGCTTACACCGATTTATCTGATAACTCTTTTGAGCCCGAATTGACCATAGATGCAAAGCTGAATCTGTCTGAAGTAGATATGAAATTTTGGAAACTGCTGAGTCAGTTTGAGCCTTTTGGTCCGGCTAACCTTCGACCCATTTTTGTGAGTGAGGCAGTGAAGGTGGTGGGAGAACCTACCATTGTCGGGAACGGGCACTTGAAGATGAGGGTGAAACAACAGGATTCCGGCATTTTTGACACCATCGGATTTAATATGCACGAATATCTGCCCTCCGTTCGTGACGGTAAGCTATTTAGCATTGCCTATGTTTTGGAAGAAAATAACTGGAACGGCCGCCGTACTCTACAGCTTCGCCTAAAGGATATTCACATCCCGGGTAAATGAGGTTTTAGGTACAAGGTGTTAGGTTCAAGTCTAACACCTAACACCTTGTACCTAAAACCTATTTCCAGAAATTTATTATTGTATAAAGATTGCAAACCCTGTATCTTTGCCGTCCTTGTGAAAGGGACTGTAGCTCAGTAGGTAGAGCAACGGACTGAAAATCCGTGTGTCGGCGGTTCAAATCCGCCCGGTCCCACACTCAAGTAAAAGCCTTGTGAGACATAGAGATATGAGCTTTCAGGGCTTTTTTATTTTAAATATTTTTTGAAGCTTGTGTGAAATTTGGGTACTTGAATATTAGGTACCCCTTGTAATAGATGGGTTAAAAGACCACTTGCTAAAGCGATTGCGAGCCCCAAGTTGTCTGTTCTACCATATGTTTCATCTAATGAGGTTAATTATGTTGCTTTCAAACTTCCAACTGAGGAATACCACAATGAGATTTACGAGCACCTAAAGAATCAGTTTGTACCTGATAAAGGGATTAAAAAATTTGACCAAGAGTATTTTCAGAAAATAAAAGGTGAAAGCAAATCCCATCCATGGATGGGTAACCCAAATGAAGTTTCAATTCACACTTTTTTAAGGAACCAAATTCACCACAGGGCTGATAATGGAGCGCCGGATATTGATGAGCTTGCAAGTTCAATTGAAAAGATGAGAGAGTTTGCTTTGCAAGATTGATATACGAATAGTTAACGTGCTATAGGGAGTTTTGAACAACATCGAACGTTGTTCAAAACTCCCTATAGCGTATGTTTATTGTGTGGCAATTAAAAATAAATATGATTTGTCCAGTTTATTAACTAAAAAACTGGACATTTTGGCTTTTTTGACCGACCTTCAAATTATATGAAAATCACTGAATACATAGCATTTACGATAGATCGATTCCCGAAGGGATATGTATTCACCTATGAGGATTTTTATGATGAGGTGAAAAAGAAGGAAGCCATCATAAAAGCCCTGAACCGCATGGCCGATTCGGGTAAAATAGCCAAGCTGAGCAAAGGCAAATATTACAAGCCCGAAGAGACTCCCTTCGGAGAGTTGGAGCCCAATCAATACCAGGTGGTTAAAGACCTGATGGAAGAGGACGGGAAAGTGACGGGCTATCTCACCGGCTACAGTATCTACAACGAACTGGGTTTAACCACGCAGGTCAGCAACACCATACAAATCGGGAAGAATGTAGTACGGCCCAAACTAAAGCGGGGCAAATACACCATAAGGTTTGTTCGGCAAAAGAATACCATCACCAAAGAAAACATCCCGCTCCTTCAAATTTTAGACAGCCTACGCTACATCAAGAAAATACCGGACACCACCATTCAAAAGTCCACCGAGCGATTGAAGAACATCATTGCCGAGCTTTCAGGTGAAGACAAGCAGTCCATGGTTCGGCTGGCCAAAAAATACCCGCCTTCCACACGGGCTTTACTGGGGGCTATACTGGAAGAGTTGGGCGATTCTGCATACACCGAGAAACTGAAAAACTCCTTAAATCCCATTACAACCTATAATCTGCCGGGCGCATCCAAGGCATTGTCCACCGCCGAAAACTGGAACATCAAATGAAGCTACACGAAGACAAAAAGTTATTTCAGGATGCGGTACGGGCAACCTCTGAATTCAAAGACATTCGGGAAGTCTATATTGAAAAAGACTACTGGGTAACGTTCGCACTAAAGACTATTTTTTCTGACCCGGTGGGTAAAGACACCATCTTTAAAGGCGGAACGGCTTTATCCAAATGCTTCAATCTCATTGAACGGTTCTCCGAAGATATTGACTTAGTTGTGATCCGGCGGGAAGGTGATTCAGACAACGCCCTTAAAAACAAAATACGGGACGTCAGCAAAGCCGTGGAATCGGTACTACCGGAAGTTGAAATTGAGGGGATCACCAGAAAAAGAGGTAATAACCGAAAAACGGCTCACACCTATTCCAAAGAATTCAGCGGAGAATTTGGTCAGGTACGGAATACCATCATTGTAGAAGCAAGCTGGCTGGGGAGTTCAGAACCTAATACCGAACAGCACCTGTCCACTTATATCTATGAAATGATGAAAGCCAAAGGGCAGTCTGATATGGCTGAAAAATACGACCTACTCCCCTTTGAGTTAAAAGTGTTGGCAGTACGAAGAACCCTGTGTGAAAAGATCATGAGCCTGGTCCGATTTTCCCATACAGAAGAGCCCATTACCGATCTTCGTAACAAAATACGGCATACCTATGACCTTCATCTTATGCTAAAGGATAAAGACGTTCAGACCTTTTTCGAGTCTGATGATTTTGACCGGCTCCTGAAAACCGTGGCCCGCGACGATGTTGCAAGCTACCGAAGTGATGTTGAGTGGTTGGCCATTCATCCGGTTGAGGCCATTATATTTCGTAACCTTGATAAGGTATGGGGACAGCTGAAAAATATGTATGAACAGGATTTTCAATACCTTGTTTTTGGGGAACTGCCAAAACAAGAAGATATTCACGGATCACTGACCAAGATTAAAACCCGACTACATGAGATTGATTGGGATATTGAGCCGGATAAAGAAGCCTAAGAAGTTCTGACCTTCGCAAACTAGTAATTATGAAATTCACCGAAGCACAACTTGAAAACGCCATCACTGAACTCCTGGAGCAGGACGGCATTCCGCACCTGACGGGAGATCAGATTTCAAGGCCATCCATGGATGAGGTGTTGATCAAGGAAGACCTTCGGCAGTTTTTGATGGAGCGATATAAAGAGGACGAAATCACTCCTGCTGAGGTGAATCGCATTATTATGGATTTGGAAAGTCCTCCTACACTAAACCTGTATGAAAGCAATAAGGCGATCTTCAAAAAAATTCAGGATGGCTTTCTGTTCAAAAGAGACGATCGGAGTAAAAAGGATCTCTACATTCAACTAATTGATTACAGCGGAATTCTGGCCGCTGTTCAGGTTGGAATGGAAAACAGTGAGTTCAATCCCAAGTACGGCAAAGCGGCTTCAGAAGGAGAAGGCTACCAGCCCGATACTAACATCTACAAGTTTGTGAATCAGCTTGAGATCATGGGCACCGAAAAGCGCATTCCGGATGGGATTCTCTATATCAATGGAATTCCGCTGGTGGTGTTTGAATTTAAAAGTGCCATTCGTGAAGAAGCCACCATTCATGATGCCTATATTCAATTAACCGTACGCTATAAACGGGACATTCCCGAGCTATTCAAGTACAATGCTTTTTGTGTGATCAGTGACGGTGTGAATAGTCGGGCAGGTTCTTTCTTTGCTCCCTATGAATACTACTATTCCTGGAGACGTATTGAAGGTCTGATCAAAGATGTGGATGGCATCGATTCACTATTTACCCTAATTGAGGGTATGTTTAACCGGAAGCGACTGCGGAACATCATTCGAAACTTCATTTATATCCCCGACAGCTCGAAAAAGGATGAGAAGATCGTTTGTCGGTATCCCCAGTTCTATGCGGCCAATAAACTGTTCCACAACATCATTGAGCATCAAAAACCGGATGGTGATGGAAAGGGCGGTACCTATTTTGGCGCTACCGGGTCAGGAAAGAGCTTTACCATGCTATTCCTCTCAAGATTGTTGATGAAGAGCCCATATTTCTCCAGTCCTACCATTGTTCTCATCACCGACCGAACAGATTTAGACGATCAGCTTTCTGCCCAGTTTACCAATGCTAAAGATTATCTCGGAGATGACAATGTTAAGACGGTAGAAAGCCGGGAAGATTTGAGAACCAAACTTCAGGGCAGAAAAAGCGGTGGGATATTCCTGACTACTATTCACAAATTTACGGAAGACACCAAGCTCCTCACAGATCGTGCCAATGTGATTTGTATTTCAGATGAAGCACACCGAAGTCAGACCAACCTGGATCAGAAAGTGAAGATCACCTCAGAGGGAGTCACCAAAACTTACGGATTTGCTAAGTATCTCCACGATTCCCTTCCCAATGCTACCTACGTCGGCTTTACCGGAACTCCGATTGATGCAACTCTGGATGTGTTTGGTGAGGTAGTCGATGAATACACCATGACCGAATCGGTGGTGGATGATATCACCGTACGGATTGTATATGAAGGTCGGGCCGCAAAAGTATTGCTGGATAACAAGAAGCTTCAGGAGATCGAAGAGTATTATGAGAAATGCGCCGATGAAGGGACCAATGAATATCAGATTGAAGAGAGCAAGAAGGCGAATGCTCAGATGAATGCCATTATTGGCGACCCGGATCGCTTAAAGGCTGTAGCCCTGGATTTTGTGAATCACTATGAAAAACGCATTGAAGAAGGCGCGACCATTAAAGGCAAAGCAATGTTTGTGTGCAGCAACCGCGAGATTGCCTACGAAATGTACAAAAACATCATTGAACTTCGTCCTGAGTGGAATGAAGTGAGAGCAGCAGCTCCCGATGAAGAACTCACTGAAAGCGAGCTTCGGGAAATTAAGCCCATCGAGCGGATCAAAATGGTTATGACCCGCAATAAAGACGATGTGAAGAAGCTCTATAATTTGTTAGGTACTAAAGACGACCGCAAAGAATTAGATCGCCAGTTCAAGAATCCGAAGTCCAATTTCAAGATTGCCATTGTAGTTGATATGTGGCTCACCGGCTTCGACGTTCCTTTCCTCGATACCATGTATATCGACAAGCCTATCAAGCGCCATAACCTTATTCAGACCATCTCAAGGGTAAACCGAAAGTTTGAAGGCAAAGACAAAGGACTCATTGTTGATTACATCGGTATAAAATCACAGATGAATAAGGCCCTCGCCCATTACAATAAATCCGATGCTAAAAACTTCGAGGACATTCAACAGTCGATTATCGTAGTAAAAGATCACCTTGAACTGTTGGCCAAAATCTTCCATAAGTTTGATGAAAAACCCTACTTCAGTGGTGCTCCGCTTGAGCAGCTCCACACCCTAAACATGGCAGCCGAATTTGTTCAGGCTACTGAGGATTTAGAGAAACGATTCATGTTTTTGGTCAAGCGAATGAAAACGGCTTACGATATTTGCTGTGGAAGCGAAGAGTTTTCCGATAAAGAGCGGGACTATATTCACTTCTACATTGCTGTTCGGTCCATAGTCTTTAAGCTTACCAAAGGCACTGCCCCGGACGTAGCTCAGATGAATGCGAAAGTCCGTGAAATGATTCAGGAAGCTCTTGAAAGTGAGGGAGTCACTGAAATAACGAAGCTGGGCAATGAAGATACCAAAGAGATCGACATCTTTGATGAAGAATACCTGGCCAAGATCGATAAAATCAAGCTCCCCAACACCAAAATTAAGCTCCTCCAAAAGCTGCTCGCTAAAGCCATAGAAGACTTCAAGAAAGTAAACAAAGTCAAAGGAATTGATTTCTCGAAGAAGTTTAAGTCGTTGGTAGATCGATACAATGAACGCAAGGAAGACGATACCCTACGAAGCGAAGTGCTGGATGATTTTACCGATGAGATCATCGACCTCTATCATCAAATGAAAAAGGAAAGAGAGTCATTTAAAGACATGGGAATCGATTTTGAAGAAAAAGCCTTCTACGATATCCTGAAAGAGCTTACAAGAAAATATGATTTCAATTATCCTGAAGAGAAGCTCATTCATCTTTCCAAAGAGGTTAAAAAGGTAGTCGATGACAAAGCCAAATACACTGATTGGAATAAACGTGCCGACATCAAAGCAGAATTAAAAGCAGACTTGATTGTCCTATTGGCCGAACATGATTACCCACCTATTGACCGGGATGAGGTCTATAAGGAGATCTTTGAGCAGGCGGAGAATTTTAAGAGGAATAGGGGATAGAGAAAAAGGGGAGTGCCATTACCTTAACTCTCCTCCGGGAGTTCAGTTTCGTGAGGCCAAATAAAGCCTCCTCTTCAAATTCAAGGTTCAATATCTAGAACAGTGGATATGTATTTAACAAGTAACTACTCTTCACACCCTCATTTCTATATCTTCAGCCCACACACCAAAAACACCCTAAATATTTTTAACTCGAATGCATTACATTCCATGCAATCAGGAAATGCTAACTAATCTCCATTTGATATGAAAAGAATAGGGCTACCGATACTTTTGGCTGTCATTATGTTTGGCCAGGCTTTTGCACAAAACTATACGCCATTAAATACCCCGGAATGGCCGGAATCAGATACTACCATGTACACTGTTGACGGTGAAAGGCATGGAATCAGTTTTTTTGAACAGCACCGGTTCCCGGAAGTTGAATATGAAGCCGGAGATGAGCTGACTTTTGATACCTATCATACGGTTAATGTAATGTATGAATGGTATGAGCGCTGGGCGGAGGAATATCCTGATATCGTGGATTTATACGAGGTTGCTAAAAGTTTTGAAGGGCGGCCCATTCTTCAGATGACCATCACCAATAAAGAAAAAGGAAAGCATACCGACAAACCCGCTGCTTATTTTGAAGGGGGGCGGCATAGTGGGGAGATTACAAGCAGTGAATCTATTTTATGGCTTACCCAACACCTACTCGAGAACTACGGGAAAGATCCTGAGATCACCGAATTGATAGACACCAAAGCCATTTATCTTCGCCCGCAGAATAATCCCGACGGCTCGAACCTTTACCTCCATACCGCCCAGGCAAATCGCAGTTCTGTCCGGCCGCACGATAATGACAGGGATGGCCTTTTGGATGAAGATTCTCCCGAAGATCTTGATGGCGACGGCATCATTTATTCGATGCGAAAGAAAGCGGATTCCGACGAAATGGATGAAGCTAACTACATCATTGACCCTAGAGATCCGGAAGGTCGATTGATGAAACGAGTGCTGGACGGAAAAGGTGAATGGTTGGTTTATTCTGAAGGCATCGATAATGACGGTGACGGAGACATTAATGAAGACGGTGTTGGTGGATTAGACCTCCACCGAAACTATGCCGAAAACTGGCGGCCTGATGTAGGGCGTGACCTCACCGGACGTGGTTACACTCAATATGGAGCAGGAGACTATCCGTTAAGTGAACCCGAATCAAAATCAGTGGTTATGTGGATGCTGACTCATCCGAATATTTCCGTAGTGAATTCTATGGATACCCGTGTTCCCATGCATTTACGTCCGCCATCCACTTCGAAAAGTGAAGAACGAATGTATCCTGAAGATCTCGCACTTTATGAAAAGTACGATCGCCTTGGCCTCGAGATTACCGACTATCCGTGGGCCGGAGATGTTTATGAGACCTATATGACCCGCTATCCCACCAATCGCGTAACCGGAGATCCTTCCCGGCCAAGCCCTTTGTTTGGGCACGGACCTGATTTTGGGTATTTCTATTTCGGCTCCATCTGGTATGGCGATGAGCTATGGAATAACGGGGCGATGGAAGATTATAATGATGATGGGATCTATGACGACTATGATGCCCTGCAATGGGATCTTCGGGAAAATGAAGGGCGAGGCTTTAAAGCATGGACTAAATTTGAGCACCCTGAACTGGGTGAAGTTGAAATCGGTGGTTTTCACCCCAAATTCTTCAGCCAAAACGGTCCGCCATGGCAGCTTGAACGCTGGGCTGAGAAACAAGCCCTTTTCAATTTAATGATGGCGAAGGAACTTCCTCAAATAACTCTTGATGATATAAACATCGAGCAAAACGAGGACAACATCTATAAAATATCTGTGAGCTGGACGAACACAGGGAACTTGCCGGTTGCTTTAAAGCAGGCACAGCTGGTCAAAATTGTTCGGGAAGACCGGGTTGAACTCGACTTTGACTCCGAGCTTACAAAGGGACATGAAGATGCCAAACTCAAGATCATCACTCCTGAATTGTATGATAAAACAATCCGTGCCGGGTATACGGATGCCGGAGAATCGCAGGAAGTGTATTTCGAAGTTGAGTTGAATGGTATTGAAGGCGCGAGGGGTACTGTGAAAATCCTGTCCACTCGTGGCGGTTATATTGAGGAGGAAATCGAGTTAGGTAGTCCGCCTGAGGAAAAGGAATAATTTTTCTCTTTTTGTAGTCATGTATAAGCCCTGCTCATCACTAATGATGTCAGGGCTTTTTTGCTTCTTATTGCTAATTTGGAGCTTCGTTTAAAGGATAAAATAATGGGGTGAAACGTGGTAAATCAGGGCGAAATTTTGTATTTTAATAGTAGAATAAGAGAGTTAAAGATTAAAGGGAAAACCCTCTTTAGATGTCTATGAGCACAGGTATAATTATATTTTTAAAAATAATCGGACGATAATGAATTAAAATATAAACTTAAATAGAACTGCTATGAAAACCCTGATAAGTAGACTTCATTTACGCGCCACTTTTCTATTACTTTTTATGATCATGTATTGCGGGGTTGATAGCGTTCGAGCTCAGGATGATCAATTCATTACAACTTGGCAAACAACTACTGCCAATGAGTATATATTTATTCCTACCGGTGGTGGAGACGAAATTACTGATTTTAATTTTCGCGTTGATTGGGGCGATGGCAATGAAGAAACGGTTACCGGAGACGACCCCGACCGATCACATTTGTATATTGAGGCTGGCACTTATACTGTACGAATAAGTGGAGTTTTCCCGCATTTTCAAATTGTAGAATCTTATAGTGCATCTGAATATGAAAAGGAAAACGCTGTCAAGCTACAAAGTATTGACCAGTGGGGGGATGTAGTTTGGGAAAGTATGAGAGGTGCTTTTTGGAGTGCTGAAAATATGATATACAATGCTACCGATGTGCCCAATTTGAGTCAAGTAACAAATATGGAAGGAATGTTTACCGGTGCTAAATCTTTCAATGGGGACTTGAGTAACTGGGATGTGAGCAACGTAACAACTATGAGAGGAGCTTTTTCCGGTGCTAGTTCCTTCAATGGAAACATAAGTACTTGGGATGTAAGCAGTGTAGAAGATCTCGGAGGTATGTTCAATTTAGCTGAATCATTTAATAGAGATTTGAGCAATTGGGATGTGAGTAGTGTTACTAATATGGAAAGAACGTTTTATGGCGCTAGCTCTTTTAACGCAGATCTGAGTAATTGGGATGTGAGCAATGTAACAACTATGGCCAATATGTTTCACAGTGCAAAATCTTTCAAAGGAGATTTGAGCATTTGGGATGTAAGTAAAGTAACAAGAATGGAAAAGATGTTTTTTGGTGCCGAATTGTTTAATGCTGACCTTAGCAGCTGGAGTGTAAGCAAAGTGAGAAATATGGAAAGGATGTTTGCGGGAGCAGAATCATTTGACGCTGATCTTAGCAATTGGTATATCACTAATCTCCTGCATTATAGTGGAGCCGGCTTGGAAGGTTTTCTCGAAGGAGCTAAACTTTCAACTGAAAATTATGATGCTTTGCTAATTGGGTGGAGTGGAATGGACCTAACGCGAGATGCAAATTTTCATGCCGGAAATAGCGAATATACCGAAGCAGCCGAAGAAGCTCGTCAAAAAATAATTGATGAATTTGGTTGGACGATTACTGATGGCGGAAAAACCACTGCCACAAATACCGAAAACAAAAACGATGCCATTCCGGAACATTTTGCACTTGAGCAGAATTATCCTAATCCTTTTAATCCTTCTACTACCACAAAATATGCTATACCGGAGGTTGCCGAAGTTCGTTTAGCTGTGTATGATTTATTAGGTCGAGAGGTAACAGCATTGGTAAAGGAACGGCAGTCCGCCGGTGTTCATACTGTCTCGTTTGATGCTTCTTCATTATCCTCCGGCACTTATATTTACCGCATTGAAGCCGGTGATTTCACAGAAACGAGAAAGCTAATGTTGATCAAGTAATGGATTGATCTTGCGGTGAAGTAATTGTGACCATATAATATCTAACACCATTAGCATTTTAATATCTCTGTTGATTAACCCTCCAAAAAGTCTAAATACTTGGAGGGTTATCTATTCGGTTAAGGCTTTACACTTGCTGCTAAGCTTCGGCTTTTCATGAAAAAAGCAACCTCAATACCCCGCAGCCTGACCATCCACTCTCGACTCCGAAGCACCAAAATAAACACCGTGCTCGTGGTCGCGCATGATGGCCTGGAAGCGGCCGAAGAAGCTGCCTCCGATTTGTATGTTATGGCCCATTTGACGCAGTTTTCGAACAACTCCAAAATCCACACCGGATTCAATACTTACTAAACCGGAATTGGTGAGTTTGTCATCGAGGTCGTCCGTGGGTTGGGTGGAGCCGGAGTGTTCCCAGCGAAAGGCATCGCCGGCTTGTTGGATGTTCATTCCAAAATCGATGACATTGGTGAGAATACTTACGTGCCCTATGGGTTGATAGGCGCCACCCATGTTTCCAAAACTCATAATGGGCTCACCGTCTTTCATCACAAAACCGGGAATTATGGTATGAAATGGTCGCTTACCCGGCGCATAGACATTAGGATGATTTGGATCAAGTGAAAATAATTCGCCACGATTTTGAAAGCTGAATCCCGTTCCGGGAACTACAAACCCGGTTCCCATTCCCCGGAAATTACTTTGAATTAAAGAAACCATATTTCCTTCCGAATCGGCTGTAGTTAAATAAATAGTATCGCCATCTTCTAAAACATCAACTCCGGTGGTGAGGTCTCGCCGGGCTCTTTCCCCAATTAGTTCACGTCGTTCGGCGGCATATTCTTTGGAAAGCAAAACCTCATATGGAACATCCTGGAAATCGGGATCGGCATAATGCTTGGCGCGGTCTTCAAAAGCAATTTTCTTGGCTTCGATCATAAGGTGTAGCGTTTCAGCGGTTCCAAAGCCGGTTTCGGCGAGATCAAATCCTTCCAAAATATTCAGCATTTGCAAAACGGCTGTTCCCTGCACATTTCCGCCCACTTGGTACACATCATACCCACGGTAGTTCACCGTTTTTGGTTCTACCCATTCAGAGCGATGTTGGTCAAAATCTTCGTACCGCAGGTAGCCGTCATTTTCTCGCATCCAGGCATCAATTTTTTCGGCTATTTCACCACGATAAAAAGCATCACGGCCCTGTTCGGCCAGTAAGCGAAAGGTATTTCCAAGATCAGGATTGCGAAAGATTTCTCCCTTTTCAGGTCCGCGCCCGTCAATAGTAAAAGTTTCTTCAAAAGCTCCGGGTTGATTGCTCAAAAAGCGGGCACTTCCTCTCCATGAAGCAGAGATAGCTTCACTGACCGGAAATCCATTTTCGGCATACCAGATGGGTTCCGATAATATATCACTCATATCGGCAGAGCCAAATCGTTCGTGCATTTCAAACCATCCATCTACAGCTCCTGGTACGGAAACCGATAGCAGATCATAAGCCGGAATACTGTTCGCTCCTTTTTCATCTAAGATCTCCATAAGTCGGTCGTAGGACAGTCCGCGCGGAGAACGACCACTGGCATTGAGTGCATATAACTGACCACTTTCCTCATGCCAAATTATAGCAAAGAGGTCACCGCCGATGCCATTTCCGGTGGGTTCCATGAGCCCCATAGCTGCATTTGCTCCGATGGCTGCATCAATGGCATTTCCTCCGTTTCGAAGAATTTGCAAGCCTACTTGGGTAGCAAGCGGCTGACTGGTAGCTACCATCCCACGCTCAGCAATAACCTCGGATCGGGTTGAGATTTGATTGCCGGCTTCGCGGTCAATTTGGGCTTGTAACTGTTCGGTGGGGATTAGCAGAAATAGAACAAATGTAAATGTAAGGGAAGTTAGTAATCGTCTCATGGGTAGTTCAATAAAATTAATAGATCATCAGATTATACGATGCTGAAAGGGGTATTACAAAAAGGGAGAAAGCATTTGGTTTAAGGACTTTTTAATCCTCATTGCATAGCTTTGGCTTTATGACAGGTATAAAAAAAGAGCCAGTCCGCAGGACTGGCTCTGTAATTTCTGTTGATGATTTTTTAAGGAGTGATGATCAGCTTCCCTCTTGTGTGAAGCTTTTCGATTTCTTGAAGAGCCTGCCCAACTTCTTTCAGGGAATAAGTTTCCGAGACCGGGACTTTAATTTTACTGTTATCGGCAAGGGCAGCTATATGCTCTAACTGTTCCGCATTTGGTTCTACAAACACATATTTGAAATCAATATCCTCATTGATATCAGGATTGCTATTAGTGATGGAGGCCACTCTCCCGCCGTCTTTAAGTACGCTGGTTTCCATTACTTGTGCAAAAGAATCTCCTCGTGAACAATGAAAGATAAGATCAACTCCTTCAGGATGAGCATTTTTAACGGCCTCTCCCAAGTGATTATCTTTGTAATCAATAGTGATATCAGCTCCGAGCTCTTTCATATACTCGTGATTCGCTTCACTCGCTACACCAATTACGTTGGCTCCCACAGATTTTGCCAATTGAATAGCTAACGTGCCAACTCCTCCTGAGGCCCCTAAAATCAATAAAGTTTGATCATTTTTGAGTCCTCCAAAATCAAAAATGGATTGATAGGCTGTTAATCCTACTAATGGAATTCCCCCTGATTCTTCCATAGAAATATTGGTTGGCCGTTCAGCTATATAAGATTCCGGTAAGCTCACATATTCAGCAAAAGTTCCGTGTTGAATTTTTGGGCGGCGAGCATAGGCATAAACCTCGTCACCAGGGCTAAAACGACTAACGGAATGGCCGACTTCTTCCACTACACCTGCTACATCCCATCCGGGTATTAAAGGAAACTTTCCGAGGATGGCATCTTTTAGCATTCCTCGAGCTATGGCAGCATCAACAGGATTTACACCGGCTGATCTTACCCGAATTAAAACCTCTCCTTCTTTAGCTTCCGGTTTATCAAGTTCTCCTGTTTTAATGTTTGCCAGATCACCATATTCTTCAATATAAGTGGCTTTCATTTGTTCACTCATGTTATGAAATAATTTATTTTATGATTACTTATTCTGAGTGTACAACAAGTCTGCAAGAGGATGGGTTCGGGGAGATTATTTGATATACCCTATGAGACGGATGTACAGAATTGAGGAAAAAATGTTGTAATCAAAGAGGTTCAATGGTGCTTACATCTTCAGCCGAATACCAGTCCTTTTTCATAAAAAAGAAGGAGCATAGGACAAATATTCCTGCAGCTATGGCTGAGGCATAAAAAGTAGCATCAAGACTGATGAAGGCGTAGACCAAGCCCAACAAGTATGGACCGAGGGCCTGCCCCGTTCTCATTACCACCCAGTTCACGGAGAGAAAAGCCGCTCGATATTCTTTATCGGCGTAGCCGGTAAGTAAGTTTAGAATGCTGGGGATATTTATTCCTTGTGCAGCTCCAAAAACGGCGACGGGCAGGGCAAACCACCAGATGTTTTCAATTTGGGGAATGAATAAGAATATGGAGAGGTAAAGAACAGCGGCCGTTCGGATTAAATTAACTTCAGAAAAACGCTGTGTCAGTTTGCCAAGCTGTGAAGAAGCATAGGCGGTCATAAAAGAAGAGCCCGAAAGGATGATGCCAATCCAAAACGAGTTCTGACTGAATTTTTCATCCAGTAAAATGGTGAAGTAGGTGATATATCCTCCATATAGCATAATAAAGGTGAGAAAAATACCAACAAATAATGGAATCACTTTTTTGGAGACGAGCGAGGAGGCAACACTAGAAAAAATTTCTGAAATGTTAAGTCCGCCGGAGGAACCTGTTTTTTCAAGCGAGGTTAATACAAAAAGTCCGACCGGAATAGCCAACAAGCTCAGGAAAAATGGATAATGCCAACCCAACAGAGCAACCGCTCCACCCACAGCAGGATAAAAAGCTGTTCCTATACTCAACACACTGCCATTATATCCCATAGCAGTAGCACGGTCATTTCCCGAATACAGATCCCCGATCAGGGTTAGATTTAGCGCTCCCAGTGAGGCACTGCCCATCCCCTGTAATGCACGAAAGAAAAGCATGGTTTCGAAGTCGGTAGTAAAAGCACAAGCCGTTCCGGCAATTCCAAAGAGAAATAGAGATGGAACCAATACAATTTTACGGCCATATCGGTCGGCCAAAAGCCCAAGTATAGGGGTTATAAAAATGCCGGGAAGGGTGAAGAAAGTAATTAAGAGGCCAATTCTCTGCGCTGAAACATCCAGGGCATCAGAGATAACGGGAAAAGCTGGAGCGATGGATGAGACTCCCATAACAGCCGTTAAGGTAATTCCAAAAATGATGTAGAGGTTAACATCACTGAGTAGAGAGTTATTAGCTTTTTTAACGGGAGTGCTCAAAATATGGATTTGTTAGCAGTAAGAAGGTTTTAAACCATGCAGATCAAGTCACGCCAATGATACTGATATTTAAAAGGGAGTACCACTTTTAAACACCAAAGATATTTTTTTGAAATGATGATCGGATTTAATGATATTTTCAACGTTAAATTTCAAAGGACGCTGGGCGGTAATTGGATGAGGTCAAGAAAAATTATGATCTGATCTGTAATTAAAGCACTCTCACTATTTTGAAATCGGTTGGGTTGCCAATTGGGAATTTTTACATATGTAAAAGACGTTGTGAATTCTGTAACTTAACACAGTTAACCTAAATAAATGTGAAGTAAACATTGAAAGCTGAAAAACAGATTTTACCGGATATTTCAAATCATCGCTATCGTGTGAGTATTGCACGAACGGACAAAGAAATTGAACAGGCTTTAAAACTCAGGTACGAAGTATTTTATAAAGAACTGGAACGAGAATTTGATTCGTCAAAAACTATAGATGAAGACAAGTACGATGCACAGTGTCATCATTTAATTGTTAAGGAAATTAAAAAAGACAGAGTAATAGGTACCTATCGACTTCAAACCTATGAACAGGCTGTAAGTGGAGAAGGTTTCTATTCGGATAGCCTTTTTAACTTACAAGAATTACCGCAGGAGGTGCTTTCAAAAAGTTTTGAAGTAGGCCGTGCTTGTATTAAAGAAGAACACCGAAGTGGACGAGTGTTATTCTTATTGTGGAAAGGATTTGCCGGATATCTTAAAGCTTTGGATAAAAGATATTTATTGGGAAGTTTAGGTATTCCTGCCAGTAATGATAAAGATGCATTGGCTATTTATAAAGAACTCAAAGATCGGGGAGTCATTCACAGTGAATATCAGGTATCAGGGAAGGAGCCGTACAAAAAAAATGTTGATGATTATGAGATCGCCAAAAAAGAAAATTTTGATGCTCCGGGCCTTCTTCAAAACTATTTAAGTGTCGGTTGCAGTCTCATCAGCAAGCCGGCCTATCATAATGAGTTAGAGTTGCTCTATGTGATGATATTCATGGATACGGAGAAAATTTCTGATCGTACCCGTAAAATGTTTTTCGGTTAAGTCGTTCAGATAAATTAAATTCTTAAGGTATGAGTAAGATCCGCGGATATTTTAAGCTTGTCCTTCTGTTGGTCTATACCCTTACCACATTTGGTATTTATTGGGTTGGATTATTGATTCCTAAATTATTAAGCCGGCCCTATGAACCATGGCGAAATCTTTTTATGCAAACATGGGCAGAGGGTGTGGCTTTTATTTTTAATATGGAAGTTGAGGTGGAGGGAAGACCTCCCGAAGCCCCTTTTTTCTTAGTTTCTAATCACTTAAGCTACCTTGATATAGTTCCGCTCTATTTAAGCCTAAAATGTACTTTTGTGGCCAAAAAGGCTGTTCGGAGCTGGCCTCTTATAGGGTATATGGTTTACGCAGTTGGGGTTATTTTTGTGGATCGAAAACGGAAGACCGATGTAAAAAGGGTAAACGAGCTGCTTTCTACTTCCATGAACGAATACCAGGGATTGATTTTTTTCCCGGAGGCCACTTCATCAGGAGGAGAAGGTATTTTACCTTTTCATGCTTCTTTACTCCAGTTTCCGGCCGATAAAGAACTTCCGGTTCACACCGCATCCATTTCATATGCAACAGCTGAGGGAGATGAACCGGCCCGGGACAGCGTTTGTTTTTTTGGTGCTCGCCACGGGTTTCTCGAGCATTTGATGAAGTCATCCCAAACCCATAAAATTTATTGTAAAATCAAGTTTGGGGAGCGTACCGAGCAATCTTCCGACCGCAAAGAATTGGCAGCCAAACTGAAAGAAAATATTGAAGAGTATTTTGAACCAACTTCCTGAAAATTACTTTTAAAAAACGGACATGATATTTTTTGTAATCTCAACATGTGATTTAGAACATTTCAATTTTTGAGGATAAAGCCATGCGACCACTAATTATTATACTTTTATCATTTTTTTGCTGTATTTCAGTGAGTGCCCAAACCTCGATTTCGGGTGATTGGGAAGGAGCGATCAACATTCAGGGACAACAGCTTAAAGTAATATTTGATATAGAGGGAGAGCCCCAAAATTATTCCGGAACCCTGGATATCCCTCAGCAGGGCGCAATGGAGTTAAATCTGACAAGAGTTGAACAGAAATCAGATTCTGTATTTTTTACTTTTTTTACCGGGCAGGGCAATGGAGAATTTAAAGGGGTATTGGAAACAGATAGCTTAATTACCGGAATGTATCATCAGGGTATGTCCTCTTTTCCTTTTGAAATCAAAAAACAAAAATCAGTAGTTGAACCAGAAGAGGTTTTAGGTGAAGGGCGGGAATTAATTATATCCACGGAAACAGTGAACATCGGAGGCACTTTAGTTACTCCGGAAAATAGTGAGTACTCTCCACTTGTAATTATGATCTCAGGGAGCGGAGCTCAGGACCGTAATTCAAATATATTTGGCTTCAAGGTGTTTGCGGAAATAGCCGAATATCTTGAACAGCAGGGCATATCCAGCTTCAGATATGATGATCGACAGATTGGAGAATCAACGGGCACCTTTTCTGAGGCAACACTTGATATGTTGGCCGGTGATGTCAATAGAATTATTGAATACCTCAACAATCTTGAAGACGAATATTTTTCAGAAATCATTCTTTTAGGGCATAGTCAGGGAGGTGTTGTGGCGGGAAAGGTTGCCGATGAAAATCCCGAGGTAGATCAGTTGATTCTGATGGCATCAACAGGGGTAAGCTTGAAAGAAATTTTGAGTTTCCAGGTTGAGCAGGCATATGGAGAGGAAATTCATTCAGAAGAAGATGTTGAAAAAGAGATATCACTGCGAGAAGAATTAATGATGGCAATTCGGGATGATGGAGATATTGAAGCGGCGAAACAAAATTATGTTGATCACTACTATAGTATGATTGAAGCTTTACCGGCAAGCCAAAAAGCTGGCATCGCCGATATTGATGCTTTTGTGAACCGGCAGGCAGACCAATTGGCGGCCGTTTATGGTTCTCCCCAGACAAAATCGTTATTGTTTTACGACCCTAAAGATGATTTAAGAGAGTTGGACATCCCGGTACTTGTTTTATTTGGAGGAAAGGATACGCAGGTTACAATAGAGCAAAATAGTGCACCTATCGAAAAGGCACTCACGGAAGCAGATACAGAGTTTGAGGTCGAGGCTTTTCCGGAAGCCAATCACCTGTTTCAGAAAGCAGAAAGTGGACAAGTAGCTGAATATTCTATGTTAGAAAAAGAATTTGTTGATGGATTTTTGGATTCTATCGCCGGTTGGGTTTCAAAAAATGTGGACAATTAATGAGTATAAAGGAAGTAAAATTCTACGTTGAATTTATCCTGAATTAACCTCAAACTACTGACCTAATTCAGCAGGAGTTTATTTGATTCAACAAGACCTTCTTACCCGTCAATTATATGCACAGGATGCATCCCTGTATGAGGAACTGCCCCAGGGAGTAGCCTTTCCCAAAAACATCAGCGAAATACAATCGCTCGTTAAAAAAGCCAATCGAGAAAATTTAACGATTACTGCACGCAGCGCAGGCACAAGCTTAGCCGGACAAACCACAGGCGGGGGAGTCATCATGGATGTGTCTCGCCACATGAACCGTATTCTCAGTATTGATTCGGAAAGAAGGGTAGCTCATGTTCAACCGGGAGTCATTAGAGATACTTTGAATCGTGAGGCCGGTAAATTTCAGCTCCTTTTTGGCCCTGATACAGCTACTACCAACCGCTGTATGATTGGAGGAATGATTGGAAATAATTCTTCGGGTTCTTTTTCTATCAAATACAAAACCACGCGCGAGCATACCCTGGAAGTTGAAGCCATTTTAAGTGATGGTTCCAAAGCAATATTTAAGCCACTTACTACCGAAGAACTCGAGAGCAAAAAGAGTCTGGATAATCTCGAAGGACATATTTACCGTACCATGCTGAAGTTGCTTGAACGAAATCGAGCGCTTATTGAAAAGAGCTATCCGCATCCGGATATCATTCGCAGAAATACCGGCTATGCACTTGATAAAATGCTGGAAATGCAGCCCTTTAATCCCGATGGCAGAAAGTTTAATATGTGTGAATTACTTTGTGGTAGTGAAGGCACATTGGCCATGACGGCCTCCGCAAAAGTAAACCTGGTTGCAAAAGATGAACATCAGCTGATAGTAGTTCCCCAGTTCAAAACACTCGAAGAGACGATGAGGGCTGCTGTAGAAATCGTGGAATTTGATCCTGCGGCTGTTGAGCTGGTTGATCATATCATTTTGGATGCCACAAAAGGAAATATTGAACAGCGAAGAAATAGATTTTTCATAGAAGGTGAGCCCGGTTTTATCCTGATCACACAGTTTGAAGGAAACGAGAAAGATGTCCTTCAAGAAAAAGCAGCAAAACTGACCGCCCGTTTAAAAGAAAAGAATTTGGGATATGCTTTTCCCGTGATTAAAGAGTCAGATAAAATGAAACGGGTTTGGGATCTTCGAAAAGCCGGATTAGGTTTGCTAATGGGATTGGGAGAAGATGGCCGCTCGCCTTCCTTTTGTGAAGACACAGCCGTGAGAGTTCAGGACCTTCCCGAGTATGTGAAAGAATTTCGAGCTATCCTGGAAAAACATGATACCAATTGTGTGTTTTATGCGCATGCTTCAGTAGGCGAACTCCATCTTCGTCCACAAATTGATATCAGCACTGAAGCCGGTTTAGCCAAGATGAAAACAATGGCTGAGGAAATAGCTGACCTGGTGAAGAAATATAACGGGTCCCTTTCCGGGGAACATGGTGACGGAAGGGTGCGGGCTCCCTATATCCCAAAAATTTTAGGGGAAGAGATGATTCCCGTCTTGCAGCTGGTTAAAGAAATCTGGGATCCCGAATATATTTTTAATCCAGGAAAAATCGTAAAACCAAAGCCGGTAGATGCTGATCTTCGATTCTCTCCTTCTTATAAAAAACCGGAACCGGAGACTGTTTTCTCATGGAGAAAAGAAGGAGATTTCGGCAGTGCCATGGAGCTCTGCAACGGAGCCGGTGTCTGTAGAAAATTGGCAGAAAGTGGTGGGACGATGTGTCCTTCGTACATGGCAACCAAAGATGAAAAAGACTCAACCCGGGGACGAGCAAATGTATTCCGGCAGGTATTTGCAGGGGATGATCCCAAAGCATATGAATCTGAAGAGTTGAAAGAGGCATTGGATCTATGTTTGAGCTGTAAGGCGTGTAAAAGTGAATGTCCTGCCAATGTCGATATGGGCAAGATGAAGGCGGAGTTTATGTCCGGCTGGCACAAGAAGAAGGGCTCCAAGTTAAAAGAGCGGTTTTTTGCGGAGGCGGGAAAAGTATTTCCACTGGCTTCTCTGACTCCGAACTTGGCAAATAAAGTAGCTGCATCTAAACCGGGAAAATGGTTGTTTGAGAATGTATTTGGGATTGATGCTCGTCGGGATTTACCGGAGTTTGCGCCAGAGACATTTAGAAATCTATTCAGGATGCATAAACAAAATGGAGCTCTATCATCTGCTGATAAAGTGTTGTTGTTTCCGGATCTGTTTACGAATTACAACGAGCCGGAAATAGGGATGGATGCGGTGAAAGTGTTGGAGAAGATGGGGTATGAAGTCATGATCTCAAAAAGCATGGAAACCGGACGCCCACAATTATCGAAAGGGTTTTTGGAGGAAGCGAAAGTGATTACAAAGAAAGTGATTGCTGAACTTAAGGAAACAGTGGAGGCCGGTATTCCGGTTGTTGGCTTAGAACCGTCGGAAATTTTAACTATGAGAGATGAATTTCTTGAACTTTGTGATGAAGATGAGCTGGAGCTTGCCCAAAAGGTTGCCTCCTTATCCTTCACGTTTGAAGAATTTATTGCTAAAAATAAAGATCGGCTTAAGGCCAAGAGCTCAAATCAGAAAGTCTTGCTGCACGGACATTGTCATGCAAAAGCATTAATTGGGAATGAGCCGACGGTGGAAGCCCTTGAAGCTGCCGGATATAAAGTAGAAGTGCTGGAAACGGGCTGTTGTGGAATGGCCGGTAGCTTTGGGTATGAGAAAGACCATTATGAAGTCTCGCAGGATATTGGAGAACTCGTGCTGTTCCCGGCGCTTAGAAAAAATAAAGAGACATTGGTATGTGCTCCGGGATTTTCATGCCGGCACCAGATTAAAGATGGGGTGGATCATAAGAGTTATCATCCTGCTGAATTAATATTTCAACTTATGAAGTAGTGTAAAATTTTTAATGAAACCTGAATAGCTAACATTACCATTCAGTTTGTACTTAAATAGATATGAAAAAAACAATATGGTTCATCGCTCTTATCTCAATATTCCCATGCCTCTGCAATGATGCTAAAGCCCAAGGTAATTTACCGAAATTAGAAAACATTCTATTTGACAATACCTTTTTCTACGCAACAGTAGATGGAGAAAGTAAAGTTGTCAAAATTGATTCTTTGGGATCTATTGTTGCAGAGTTTGAGGCACAAGGAAGAGGGCCGGGAGAATTTTCATCATCATTCATTTCTATAACTTTATCTGATGACATCCTCTACGTTTTGGATAAAAGAGGGTATAAGATTGTTGAAATCAACAAGGATGATTTTTCCTTTAAAACGGAGACGGTATTAGAAGGAAACCCTATGAATCTATTTGGATATAACAATAAGCTTTTGGGATTAAGAATCAAGCCAAAAACAATATCACCAGATGGAGAGAAAAGTTTATTTGATGTATACTATACGGGTGAAGACGTATTTGGTAAAGAAAATGATGAGAGGGGATTATTTTTCCAAATCGAAGAAGAAATAAGGCTGAACCCTTTTTATGATAAAAAAATAGCTAAACGGGCAAATCAAGCTTCAGTGATTTATTACCCAAATAAAAACAACTTTTATGTTTTTTATCGTGACTCCCTTTATTCAATTGAAATACCTGGTATTGAAACTAAATCATTGGGAAAGAAGATTGAGAATGAAATGCCCAATGAAATAGTAGATAATGTGTTAAAATATAAGTTTACGCCTGCTTATAAATTGGTACAATCAATTGTTAAAGGGAACCAACCAAACACGTTTTTAATTCAGATCAAGTCATATAAAAAAGGGAGTGCACTATTAGAATACAATTATGAGCATCAAGAGTTCGAACAGATAGGGAATTTTAGTTTGGGGGAGGTGATAGGAGTGAATAAGGGGTCTATCTTCTATTATTCAAATAATGAAATTTTAAAAGCCCCAATTAATTCAATAGGGAAATGTTCTGATTATAGCTTAGATGTCTATCTCTCATCGATAGAGGATATTTGTGAGTCTTGTGAAAGCGGAATGATGGATTTCTATGAACAAGCGAAGCAAAAACTGATTCCTGTCAATATTTATGTAAAAGAAGATAGCTGGTTCTTTAAGGCTGATGAGGGTGATTACAAGGAAGTATCAGATTTTTTGATAGATCATAAAATGTGGGGCAGAATTCAAATTATTGATGATTGTGACAATTGTTTTGATTCACAGGTTCATTTGAGACTTAAAAAAAGCAGGAAAGTACAACAAAGCATCTCATTACCTTCTGATACTCAAAATGTTGAAGCATTCAATTTTTGCAATTAATGCGTAAGTTTTTTTAAACAAAAAAGATAACCATCCCGGCATATGTTATAGCCGCAAGTGTTCCGGCTAAAATAGCTAAAGGAAACTGAGTTTGTACGTGATCCATTAAGTCACAACCGGTAGCCAGCGAGGAAAGTATGGTGGTATCGGAAATGGGGGAGCACTGATCACCAAATACAGATCCTCCAATTACAGCTGAGAAGCAAAGAGTAAGGAAAAACGGATCCGGTACCACAGCCCAGGCCAATGGAATTGCTACAGGAAATACCACCGCATAAGTTCCCCAGGAAGTTCCCGTTGAAAAGGCAATTAGCATGCAAAGCACCATTAATAGACCCGGCAGCAAGAATGGGGGAATCACGTCTCCAACTAAGTCAACTACATAAGGTGCTGTTCCAACTGCATCAGCAACTTCTTTGAGGGTAACGGCCAGGGCCAAAATTATGGCCCCAATGGTTACGCCTTTACATCCATCAATAAATCCGTCGATGGCTACCTGTAGTTTCATTCCTTTGGCAAGCGCAATTCCAAAGCCAACCAACACAGCCAGGATGAAAGCTTCGGCAATCAGCAGGATAGCATTTTCACCCATGTCCATAAAAAACCGGGTAACTATATAAGGGATGATGGCGACTCCCAACAACGTGCCAATAGGCCCAAAAAAGTCAATTAAACCCGGATTATAATCTTTGGGAATTTCCCTTTTGGTGAGTTCATCTGCAGCCATGGGGGTCGCACCTTCCCGATCAAGTCCCTGACCGGCACGTGCTCTTTTAATCGCTAATCTCATTTTTTTACCAGGCACAAAAGGAAATTTATCCCATGCAAAAAGTAACGTGAGCAGAATCGCGAAAATGGCATAAAAATTATAAGGCAAAGCCGTAAAGAAAAAGGCAATACTTTCCTGGGTGGTTTCAAAAAGGGGAAGGGTGCCAATAATCAATCCGCCTACATAAAAAGGCCAAACATTGAAAGGAATAAGTGTAGCTGCGGGCGATGCCGTGGAATCTACCATGTAAGCCAGTTCTTCATGAGACACTTTGTGTTTGTCGGCAATGGGACGAACGGTAGCTCCGGTAAGCACGGTACTGATGGTTCCTCCCTGGTGAAAGATGAGTCCCATCATCCAGGTGAAGAATTTGGCAGTTTGAGGGCCCCGAACCATTTTCTCACTGGCCCAAATTGCAAACTTTTCAGCTCCTCCGGTTCGGGTCCAGATTCCTATCAAACCACCTAAAGCCCAGAGGTACACAATGATTATCAAAGCAAAACTTTCGGTTCCCACGGAGGGGATCAAAAAATCCTGTACGATATTAATCTTTCCGGAAATAACACCTCCCAAAGCCACCCCGATAAAAAGAGAGCTGACAACTTCACGCGTATAAAAAGCCAAAACAATAGCTACAAGTGGCGGCATAATGGACCAAATGCCATAGTGACCGTCTTGCTCAGGAAAAACTTCATTAACTCCCGCATAAACTCCGGCAATAACTAAAGCGAGTACAACTCCCACTCCAATTCGCCGGCGGGTTTTGGGGTCTTTCCATTTTTGTGTAGTACCTGCAAAGTCGTTACTCATAATGTAATCAATTGGTTAAGGCTTGGCGGTTGGATGGTAGCAATTGAACGCTTTAATGACAAGTTACTGGTGGGAATATAAACTGCGAGATGGTAAAAGCAATAAATCTGAGCTTAGTTAACATTTTTTGTATATTTAAAAGTCTTTGTTACAAAGACAAGATCTTTGAAAATTGAACTATAACGCCAAAAATGAAAGAGGTGTAACCATTGTCTTTTGAAGAATTTGGCCTGAGTCCTGACTTAATAAGTGGACTGGCCGACGTACGAATTGAAAAACCAACACCTCTCCAAAATGAAGTTATCCCATCGGCACTGCAAGGCAAATATATGCTTGTACAACATGAAGCCGATGATGATGGAGTATTTTTGATCCCTGCATTGCAGAAGTTGATAAGTAACGGAGAGGTTTCTGGCACACGAGTTTTAATATTAACACCATCTATTGAGCGAGTTAAGGAAATAGACGAAACGGTTTGGGCTATGGGCTACCATGCACAAATCAGCAGTGCTGCGCTTTCAATGAAAGGAATTCGCACTGAGCAAGAACAAGCGATAAAAGATGGCGCACCGGTTGTGGTAGCTAATCCCGGCCGGCTAATTGAAATACTGGATAATCATGAGCTAACGCTTTCTAACGTGGATCTCGTTATTGTAGACGAGGCTCACGGCATGGAGAACTATAACTTGGTGAGCCGGGTTAAGGACATCATGCAGAATGTGGAAAGTGATCCACAAGTGCTCATTTTTTCTAAATCAAATAACAAAGCCACGCAGCAATTATCGGAGATGTTATTAAAAGATCCGGTTGTTGTTGGTTTTGATGATACTGCTATAGCTGACAATTCTTCTGAAAGTGAGCAAAGCTCAACGGAAGAAAGTAAGGATGAGCAAGAGGAATTTGTGCTCGATCAGGAGGAAGTAGAACGTAAGCTTGCTGAAGCAAGTGTGGACGTGGTGCTGAATCCTGAAGAAAAAGAGGAAGAACCACAACAGCAGAGTCATTCTTCTAACGGTAGCCCCGAAGAAGAACCAACGGTTCCGGAAGATCTTACCCAGGCATATATTTATGTTCCGCCCCGGGCTAAAATTTCAACCTTACTTGCTCACCTGGAAGATACACTGACTGATAAGATCGTAGTGTTTGCTGCTTCTAAACGCACTACAGATCGATTATTCCGCATTATTCGCAAAAAAGGATGGGGTGTGGTAAGCATCAACAAAGGGTTGAAGCAGGAATATTACGATGAGCGCTTCGGGAAATTTGTTTCCGGCGATATGAAAATTTTGTTGGTAGGCGGATTGTCTGCGACTGAAGTAGAGCTGGATGAAGTGAAGCAGGTCATTAATTATGATGTTCCTAATGAAGTAGAAGAGTATAAATACCGTGCTGAATTGATTGGGAGGGGGAAAGCCGCTCGTATGGTTTCATTGGTGTCTAAAATGGATAAAGATGATATTGATGAGATTGTTAAGAAAGTTGGATATGCTCCTACCGAAATTCCTCTTCCCGAAGAAGTGAAAGAGAAGAAAAGCCGCGGTAAAAAATCAGATAAAAAATCTGACAAAGAGAAGAGCAAGCAGGATAGAAAACGACGTAAGCCTAAAAAAGAGAAGAAATCGAATGGATTGCCAAGACCTACTTATGACGGATTAACCGGCGGTAAGAAAGGTAAGAAAGATGGTAAGCGTCCCTCTCCAAGCAGTTCCGATGGGGCTTTTGGGTGGATCAAAAAATTGTTTAACAACTAATTTTGGTTTAATCTGCCAAACAATTCTTGAATCTATAAAGGCATCTCACTTTTGAGATGCCTTTTTTGTTGAACAACCATTTCAATTATCAACGTTCGTCTTTTGAACTTCCTGATCAGCATTTTTTAGTTTTTTATAAGGTGATGAGAATACTTTGTTCAGATTGAGTTGAACGCCGGTGAACTTAAGGTAGCCCACACTCATGATGATTATGAGTAGAATCCCAAGAATGCCAATGACGCCGGCTTCAGGGCCAAAGGCGCCTCCGGTCCACCAGTCGGGCCCGCCCTGCTGTACTTGGATGATTGAACTTCGAATTTCCATCCCGCTTACCCGAAACCCAAAGACTCCTCCCTGGAAGAAATTCCATGAGAAATGAAGTCCTATTGATAAGGCCAATCTGCCTGTGACTACAAAGGGAATGGCGAGCATAACTCCGGCCAGAATAATGTTTGAAACTGCTGTTAAAGTCGCATTGGGATTGCCGGCATGCAAAATTCCAAAAAAAGAAGAACTGATTAAAATGGCAAACACAGTGGCTTTCCGCGCACTAAAGTTATCGAAGGTAAATCCTTCAGTAATATTTGGGATCAAATATCCGCGTGCCATCACTTCTTCGTAAAAACCAACCGACATCATTTGTACTAAAAATATCAGAAGGGGGATAAGCCAGCTTCTCTCTGTATTACGCTCCCATCCAAAACCCGTTATTTCAAGTCCCCCGGTGCCCCAAACTCCCAAAAAAATCAATCCCATGACAAATGCTGCAATTGCAATTCCGGCAATACATTCTTTTGCCCAGGTTGAGTTTAGCTGAAGCCCCGAAAATTGCCAGGGGCGTTTATCCGTGAACCGTATCATCAGGTAGAAAACACCGAAACTTAAAACCGATTGTAAAAGGTAGCTGATTGGTTCAATTGGGATTAGGAGGGGTAAACCTGAAGCAAGAAAGAATAGAATGATAAACAAAAGAACCCTGAACAAGGCTCGCATTCTGTTTTCTTCAGCATTATAAAATAGGTTTTGCATAGAATATTTTTTTTTGATGAGAAGGTAAAAAATCTGCTGTATAAGTTTATTATACAAATAGCTTTCATATAAAAGGAACAATAATAACCTTACATCTCGTTAATACAAGAAAGGAAATAACGGAACGGAGTTACTATGGAAAGATATGTTTTAGAGGCCGATAAATATATAATCGAAGATGCTTTTGGGGTCAGTTCGGATTCGGAGGCCATGTATCAACCAAACTATAATGTGATGCCCGGTCACACGATGCCCATTATTTTACAGGAAGGAGATAATCGAAATTTGGTTAAGTCAATTTGGGGGCTGAAACCGAAAAGTCAAGATGAGGAGTTAGTTGAGATCCCCCAAGAGGATGTTTTGGAGGACGATTTATTGGCAGGATTCGTTAAATCCGGTCCATGTATTATTCCGGCTTCAGGATTTTATAAATGGAAAGAAACGGTGAAAGATCCGTTGCCTTTTTACTTACGTGTACTTACAAACGAAGTGGCAGGATTTGCCGGGATCTATACTGAATATGAAGATGATGAGGGTAAGCCGATTCACGCTTTTGCAGTTTTAACTATGAAAGCCAATGCGTTAGTAGAACCGTTAGATGACCGAATGCCTGTCATTTTACAAGAAAAAGAATATGATGTCTGGCTAAATGGAGACGGTGAGAAGCTGTTGAAGAAAGGATTTTCAGGGGATATGCTGCTCCCTGAAATGTCGGTATTTAGAGTTCCAGAGTTGGTGAATGATCCGTCAAACAATTCAAAAGAACTCATTCAACCTATTCCAAAACTAAGAAACTATGATGGGGCGGAAGAGGATGAGTGAATTAAAAATTCAAAATTTAAAATGGTCTGAATTTAATTTTTAATTCCCTGAGGGAGTGGTGCCGGGCTTTCCTTCGGCAGGATTATCGTAGTAGCGAATGGTTGGGTAGGCGAAGTCAATATCGTCGTGCTCTGCAAAACGTTCGAGAATGTTTTCCCAGAGGTTTTGAGAGATACTCCGCCGGGTTCTGGGATTTGAGAGGTAGCGTATGGTTAGGTTAATTCCACTGTCTTTTACATTGGTGTAAACAATCGGGGTAAGATATCGATACTGAATTAAGTAAGACTTTTCTGCTTTTTTAACCTCTTCCCTCGCTTGTTCTACAAATTCTTTGCACACCTTATCTGCTATATTCTGAAGGATCGTTTTAGCCTTTTTCCAGTCACTTTCAAAAGTGACTAAAACACCCATTTCATTCCAAACAAATTCAAAATCGCTGGTGTAATTGCCGATATCATCGGTAAAAATTTTATGGTTTGGGATGTGTATAACCCGTCCCGTACTTTGATCAGCATCGACCCAGTTCCCGATTTCAAGTAAAGTAAATTTAAAAACCCGGATGTCAATAACATCTCCCTTCACATTTCCCACCTGAATGCGGTCTCCAATATCAAATGGTTTTCTCCATATCAGGAATAACCAACCGGCTAAATCTGTAACCGGGTCCTTTAGTGCAATGGCAATACCGGCTGACAACAATCCAAGGAACGTACCCAATTGCCCAAGCGCCGCAAACCAAACTTGTACCAATACCATCACCGCAATCAGGAAAGTGATGTAGGTAATATTTTTCTTCCACTTATAGACTGCTTTCTTGTTCTCAACATTCTTCTGCAATATGCGGACAGCAAAAATTCGTACGATCCACAGTAAAAATAAAATGATGAGCGTCTCTGTAATTTGTACAGCTATAGTTGGAGAATCAGCTATAAACTGCTCAATACGGTTGATAAGTTCTTCCATCTTACTATTTATTTTTTTGATGGTCAGGTGCTTGGGATAGTATACAAAATTGGGTATCTTTTTGCCCTTTGAAAAGATAAGAATCTAATTACATGCTTTATAATATAATTGTTGGAGTTATTGCTGTCATTTGCTTCCTGCTAATCGTGGTTGTTTTACTGCAACCGGGACAAGGACAGGGAATTTCCGGAATGGGTGGAGCCGGTGCCATCGGTGGTGGCGGTGGACTTGGAGCCCGAAGGACAGCTGATTTACTCTCAAAATCAACCTCAATACTTGCCGCTTTATTTTTATCATTGTGCGTATTGGCGAACTTTGCTATTGAAAGAGAAGGTGCAAGTCGAAGTATTCTGCAGGAAGGAGCACCCGGTTTAGAAACACCGATTGAGAATCCTTCTGAATCGCAGCCTGCTATTCCTCAAACTCAAGGTCAGCAAGATCAAGGTGGTTCTGAAGAAGATTCAGACAGCGACAACTAAGTTTATATAAGAACTTCAAAGTAAGATTGTAAGCTCAGCATCAACCGGTGCTGAGCTTTTTTTGTTGATCACTATTTAGTTATCCCTCAAAGAGCGGAGAGCTTAAATACCGGTCACCACGGTCACAAGTGATACAGACGATGGTCCCCTTCTCTAAATTATCCGCAACCTTAAGTGCTGCTGCTAAAGCTCCGCCACTGCTCATTCCGGCAAATATGCCTTCTTCTTTGGCCATGCGTCGTGCCATTTCGGTGGCCTCATCTTGACTCACATCAACAGTTTGATCTACCCGCTCAGCCTCAAAAATCTTTGGAAGAAACTCCGGTGACCATCTTCGAATTCCCGGAATTGAAGAACCTTCAGTGGGTTGTGTACCAACAATTTGAATATCTGGATTTTTGCTTTTCAAATATCGCGATACCCCCATAATGGTACCGGTAGTTCCCATAGCGGAGACAAAATGTGTGATCTTTCCTTCAGTATCCCGCCAAATTTCTGGTCCGGTAGTTTTTTCGTGCATTTTGTAATTATCAGGGTTGGCGAATTGATTGAGTTGAAAGTATCCGTGTTCCTCTGCCATTTCTTCGGCGAGCTCTCGTGAGTACTCAATGGTTTTATCGGCGGGAGTTAAAATAACTTCAGCTCCATAGGCCTTCATAGATTTGATGCGCTCTTCGTTAGCACTTTCCGGCATAAGCAGTTTGATGTTGAGGCCTTTCATTGCCGCAATCATTGCCAGAGCAATGCCGGTGTTTCCGCTGGTTGCCTCAACCAAGGTATCGCCGGGCTTTATGTTTCCACGCTCCAGGGCACCATTTATCATGCCCAAGGCTGCCCTATCTTTTACGCTGCCACCGGGATTTTGCCCCTCCAGTTTACAGTAGATGGTTACATTTTTATTGGTTGGTATATTCTGTAATTCAATAAGCGGTGTATTGCCGATAAGTTCTTCGATTTTCATGGTTTTTTTATTTTGCCTCGCAATCTCCAAAACAGTATTAGTAAAACGTAGGACGGACAGCTTGTCCGTTTAGCTGCCAGTCGGGCAATCTGCCCGACCTACGGGAGTTATTTTCTGAGATTTGTGGCTTATAAATTGAAATTCTATTTATAGGTGATGGTATCCGTCTCACCTTCGGAGTTCGTCATTTTGGCTTGGTAGTAAATTTTAGAATTTGGTGGGACACTCTTAGTCAGCCAAACATTTCCACCGATAATACTTCCGTTGCCCACTACTGTATCTCCACCTAAAATAGTAGCTCCGGCATATATCACTACATTATCCTCAATCGTTGGATGGCGCTTTTTGCGAGCATCTTCCTTTTTAACGCTTAATCCTCCCAAGGTAACACCCTGGTATATTTTGACATTTGAGCCAATCTTGGTGGTCTCACCGATTACAACTCCGGTACCATGGTCAATACAAAAATGATCCCCAATTTCAGCTCCGGGATGGATGTCAATTCCGGTTTGCCGGTGGGCGTATTCTGAGATGATACGAGGGATTAAATTCACCCCAAGTTTCAATAACTCATGTGCAATTCGATGAGCTGCCATTGCAAAAAAGCCGGGATACGTGCGAATAATTTCGCCTTTACTTTTTGCGGCTGGGTCACCGGCGTAGATGGCTTCAACATCCTGCAGTAGGGCTTTTCTAATAGCAGGAAGTTGTTCAAAAAAAGCATCTTCAAGTCCAATCCGGCTGCTTTGCACACATTCTTCGTTTTGGTCGAGGATATGCCTGAGTTCGGCTTTGCAATTTTCAAGCATTTCCCGGATTCCGGACTCTTCAGATTCTCTTTCACTGGAGAATTCAGGAAAGAGCATACTAACCAAATCCTCAAAAAAGGTAATAACCATTTCCGGCGGAGGACACTTTGAAACCTCCCGGTGTGCTTTGGCCAATTCACCGATAAATAATTTCAGGTTTTTCAATAGACTAAATTTTGAATTTCATTTCCTTATCTAACATCTATGGTAGGTATATCAGTTCATAAAATCGACCTCTAAATATCACTTAATACGTGTTAGGTAAAGAATTTCAATCAGTTGAAAAAAATTGAAAAAGAATTAGAAACAATAGTGGGGGGACCCTCGTAAAGGCTGTCAAAATCAATTCACTTTCATTAAAAATATTATGGCAAAGCAAAAGAGAAAAAAACTGATTTGGATAGTAACCTTACTCATCGTGGTATTAGGCGGAGGTGGGTTTTACTACAGTTACAGTAATAATTCGGAAGAAGGAACAGGCCAAGAGCAGCCACATGTAACTGCAGAAATAGGAACAATAGTTGAGAAGGCGTTGGCAGTGGGCACCATTGAGCCTGAAAATGAAATTGCAGTTAAATCAAAACTCTCCGGTGTGGTAAGTAAGCTATATGCTGAAGCCGGTGATTATGTGAAAAAAGGAGATCCGCTGATTGAAGTAAGTCCTGATCCTACACCCCTTGAGCTGGCAGAAGCCAAAAGAAGCCTTGAGCGAATAGAGATCGAGGAAAAAAATATCAAGAAAGAGCTGAACCGAATGGATCAGCTGATGAAGCAAAACTTAGTGGCAGAGCAGGAATACGATCAGCTTAAAGAACGTCACAGTGATGTATTAGTGCGAAAGCAAATAGCCCAAGAGCGTTTGCAATTGCTCGAATCAGGGCGAATTATGATGGGGGATGTTTTAATTGAATCGGTAATACGAGCTCCCATAGATGGATATATTTTAGAAGAATTAGTAGATGTTGGAGAGCCTGTGGTTCCTTTGACATCTTACCAGGCAGGGACTCCTTTGATGACTATCGCTGCCATGGAAAACCTGCTTTTCAAAGGTACGGTAGATGAAATTGACATTGGAAAAGTTGAATTGGGGATGCCGGTAGATATTAAAATCGGTGCCTTGCCTTCCGACACTATTCGGGGTGAAGTAGCTCATATATCACTAAAAGCACAAGAGCAGGATAATGCCACTGTATTTCCTGTAGAGATTAAAATTACTGACACAAAAGGTGCTGTACTTAGAGCCGGTTACTCAGCCAATGCAGATATCATCATTGAGAAAATGGAAAACACCATCACTATTCCGGAGCGGGTAGTAGAAATGAGAGACGGTAAGGCATTCGTAGATGTACCGGGAACTGAGCCCGGCAGCCGCAAAGAAATGGAAATTAAGATTGGGATGAGTGATGCAATTACCGTGGCCGTTTTAGAAGGACTTCGTGAGGGCGATAAAGTGCTGGAACGATCTGTTAAGACACTTACTGTAAGATAACAGAAGCTATTAGAAAGGACTGAAGATGTCAGTATCGGCTTTATTTAAAGAACTATTTCAAAACCTGAACCAGCAACGGCTGCGAAGTTTCCTTACTATTTTTGGAATTATGTGGGGAACCGCTACCCTGATTTTACTGCTGGCTTTTGGGATGGGATTCCGGGATCAAACGGTTCTTAATATGAGAGGTATGGGAGATCAGTTGGCCATTATGTTCGGAGGCCAAACAACCAAACCCTTTGAAGGCTACGGAATCGGGCGCCCCATTAGATACCGAGAAGCTGATGCCCAGGTACTGGAAGATCAAATCCCGGCTATTGATGTAGCAACCCCTGAATACATGAGAAGCCTTGTTGTTAAGAACGGTGAAAAGCGCCGAAATTCATCAATTGGTGGCGTATATCCAGTATATCAAGAACTAAGAAATACCTTTGAACAAAAGGGAGGAAGATGGCTCAACCAGCGCGACCTCGACGAACGAAGACGGGTAATTTTCTTGGGAAATAACCTGGCTGCAAATCTATTTGGAGAAGAAGATCCGGTGGGAAAAAGAGTAATGGTTTCAAATACGCCTTTCGTTGTAATCGGAGTGATGCAGGAAAAGGTTCAGAATTCATCCTATAACCAACGGGATGAAGACCGGGCCTTTATACCTGCCACTACTTTCTCTGCCATGATGGGTAAGGATATCGTCAATAATATTCTGTACGTCCCCAAGAACCCTGATATTGCTCCCTCAATTCAGGATGAAGTGTATAAAGTGATGGGAAAAAAACATCGCTTTGATCCGGCTGATAAAGATGCCATTGGTATTTGGGATACCAACGAGTTTTGGTCTTTTATCAATATTATGTTTTTAGGTATCAATGGGTTTTTAGGCTTGATAGGCTTCTTTACTCTGGCTGTGGGAGGCATTGGAGTGGCAAACATTATGTTTGTAGTGGTTCAGGAGCGCATGAAAGAAATTGGAATCCGAAGGGCTGCCGGTGCACGCCGACATCATATTATGATTCAGTTTTTCCTGGAAACGTTTATGATTGTAGGAATAGGCGCTGCCGCCGGGTATTTAATTGGCTGGGGTTTAGTTCTGTCTATGCAAAACATTCCCATTAAAGAATTTGTAGGCACTCCGTATTTCTCTCCCGAAGTTGGGCTCATTGCCTTTGCTGTACTTGGTATCGTAGGATTGGCTTCAGGATTTCTGCCGGCCTGGCGTGCTTCTCGACTGGATGTAGTTGAGTGTTTAAGAAAATAACAGAAATTATCTAATTAGAACGTATGTGGCGCACATTATTCACTGAATTTTTCAACGATTTACGCAAGCAAAAGCTGCGTTCATTTCTAACGTTGACTGCCATCGCATGGGGCACATTGTCAGTAGTACTACTGTTAGCATTTGGGCGAGGACTTGGCACCAGCATGATGAAGGGAATGCTTGGAGCGGGGAACCAGGTGATTATGGTATATGGTGGCCAGACAAGTATGAATTATGAAGGGCTTGGAGTAGGTCGCAGAATTTCTTTCACGGAAGAAGATGTGGAATTACTTCAAAAAGCGGTGCCCAGCATTCAGTACTCCAGTCCACAATATGGTCGGTGGGGAGCACAGCTTAAAACGGACGACGTGACGACCAATACCTACATGGAAGGAGTAAACCCCGATTTTGAGATTATGCGTACCATGTATCCCGCAGCAGGTGGACGTTTTATAAACGAGCGGGATGTGGACGAAATGCGGAGGGTGTTATTTTTGGGAGATGAAATAGCCGTGCAACTGTTTGGGCAGGAAAACCCAATAGGCCAACAAGTGATGTTGGACAACACACCATTTACTGTGGTTGGGGTGATGAAGCCCAAAATGCAAACATCTATGAATAACGGTCCGGACGCCAACCGGGCCATCATTCCCTACACTACATTTCGGAATATGTATGGAAATAGAAATATCGGTTCTATGCTCATTCGGCCGGAAGACCCTTCCCTTCAGGAGGATATTAAAGCCGGTATAACAAACATCATGTCTTCAAAATACAATTTTGACCCTGCCGATGAACAAGCCATGCCTATGTGGGACTTCATAGAGCAGGAAGAAATGAACCGAAAAGTTTCTCTCGGTTTGGAAATATTTTTATTCACCGTAGGCTTTTTCACGCTGATGATTGCAGGTGTAGGAGTAGCCAATATTATGTTTGTTGTAGTGAAAGAACGTACTCGTGAAATTGGGCTGAAAATTGCTGTGGGAGCCAGAAGAATTCACATAATCACACAATTTATTTTTGAATCACTGTTCATTTCATTTTTGGGGGGAGGATTGGGAATACTGATTTCCTCAGGTATAGTTTATGGAGTACAGGCGATGAACTTGCAAGGTGGGGCAGCTGACTTTTTAGGGAACCCGGAAATATCACAAGTGGCTGTTGCCGTAACTGTGGGTGTATTGGGCTTGATTGGATTGATAGCAGGAATATTCCCGGCCATAAAAGCAGCTAAAGTAGATCCGGTAGAATCGCTTAGGTATGAATAACTCCTGAGAAAATGGATGGTACTTAGAAATTAAAATCCATTTCAATGAGCCACCGCCCATTTTCCTGCAGGTTCCAAACGATGACATATAACCCACCCGGGCCTCTTCTTTCAGTCCCCGTAAAATACCGGCCTACCTCAAGAACTTATTCCTCCGAAACCTGCCAAAGCTGCTCTGATTCCAGGTCAACTTGGTAATTCGGGTTTTCCATGTACACATATCGATCTATGATTTCCTGATGTCCATCAGACTTTTGGCCGTTGGAAATATAGCTGGCGTCTTCCAAATAGGTCGCCGTAATGTGTGCTTCCGGGTTATGCTGATTGGCCAGTTCCACCCATTTTTCACGTTCCTCATTAAGCTTGTCAAGCACACCGGAACGTACTTTCATTGAAGGGAGCTGCTGTGATAGGATGACATCCATTTCCTTTTTCCATTCACCTTCAACATCACGCCAGGGAGAAATTACCAAAAGTGAATCGGTATCAGTGCGTAAGGTGCCCGCAGTCAGGAAGCGAAAACGGTCATGCCTGAAAGATTGGATGTGTTTGTAAGAAGTCAGCCCGGCTATGGGTTTTGAGGTCAGCATCTGTATCACACTTTCAGCATCAGATGTATTGATTTTAGAAAAGATGAGTTGGTTTTCATTCCAATAATAATTGGCCTTAGGTGCTCCTTCCTTTAAAGATTGAACCCAATCTTGTTGTAGCGAATCTAAGTTTGGTTGGGCTTGTAACTGTACCAGAAAAGGAAGAAAGATCAGAGGGAGTACGTAAATAAATTTCATAAGCAGAGTAATTCGTCTGGTTGACAGTGATTCGCATAGAATATATAAAACCCGAGGAATATTACAGTAATTACTGAAAAGTGGACTATAAAAAAATTGAAATTATATGGGAACCAAACTCAAAAGACGTAGTACAAACTAATAATTAAGGTCAGGGCCTGCATGTTAGCGCATGTGGGCTTTTTTATTTGGTTGGGTTTTTGTGTTGAACGGATATACTTCACTTCCCAATACAAAACCGGGAGAATATGCTATCCAATACATCCTCATTCGTAATCTCCCCGGTAATAGTTCCCAACTCATTTAATGCGGCACGGAGATCAATAGACAAAAAATCGCCGGTCATATTTTGGCCCAGGGCACGGAGGGCAGACCGGACATGCTCTTGGGTTTTTTGAAGGGCATCACGGTGGCGGGTTGAAGTGACGAGCAGGCTGGAGGCATCATAATGCTTATTCTCCAACGCACGATCTTTGAGGAGCTTTTTTAATTCTTTGATCTTTTCACCTTCCAGTGCAGAAATTTTCAGGTCAAACTCCGTTCTCCATTCCTGATCCAGTTCAATATCCGCTTTGGTGCCAATCAAAATAAACGGCGTGTCTTTGGCTCGTGATTGAAAATCCGCAATTTCCTTACGCTCTTCTTCTATAAAAGGCTGGGACAGATCTTTTAGATAAATAACCAAGTCAGCTTGTTCAAAAGCTTTTTGAGATCGTTTTACGCCTTCCGCTTCCACAATATCTTCCGTCTCTCGAAGTCCGGCTGTATCTATTAGTTTAAAAAGCAAACCATCATAGCTCCAGTCGGCATCAATAGTATCGCGGGTGGTTCCGGCAATTTCTGTTACTATGGCACGATCGCTTCCAACCAAGGTATTCAATAAGGTTGATTTCCCTGCGTTTGGCCGGCCGATAAGTACCGTTTTTACCCCATCCTTAACCAAACGGCCCGTTTCATAGGTTTCCAACAACTCAGTGATCTCCGAATCCAGGTTTTCCAACAATTTCTGAAGCTGTTCCTTGTTGGCGAACTCCACATCCTCTTCAATGAAATCGAGTTCCAATTCTACCATGGCTGTTGCATCAATGATCTGTTGCCGAAAGTCTTTGATGTGTTCTCCCAAGCGACCTTCCAATTGTTGATGGGCCGCATCTACGGCTTTCGAGCTTTTGGCGTGAATGAGGTCAGCTACGGCTTCGGCTTGATCCAAATCCAGTTTGCCATTCAAGAAAGCACGTTGCGTAAATTCTCCGGGCTCGGCTGATTTCACCCCAAGAGCCAATATAGTTTCCAGTACTGATTGAGTAACTAACACTCCGCCATGGCATGAAATCTCCACTGTTTCCTCCCCGGTATAAGATCTGGGAGAATGAAAAAGAGTAACCAAAACTTCATCCACCGGAAAGCCGTCTTTGTTTACTATCTTCCCAAAGTGAACGGTGTGCGATGATTCTTTGGTTAAGTCTTTGCCGGTAAATGAGTTATTAACGATTGAAATAGACTCTTTTCCGGAAACACGGATTACAGCAATACCACCTTCCCCAACGGGAGTAGCAATTGCAGCAATGGGTGACTTCTGAGTAATTTCTGTCATGCAACAAAGATAACCAGATTGCTCTGAAATACGTAGTTGTAAATCCAGCTAAAATGCCCGTACGGAATAATTAAAACATATCATTATAAATCATATATCCTATGAAAAGACTACTATCTGTTGCCACACTATTACTATTTGGAATAAACTTAATACACGCCCAATCTTTTTCACCTGATCGGCCGGGGATAGGAAATGGCTCTTATATAACACCCAAAAGTATGCTGGGAGTGGAATTAGGAGCTCAATACTCCACAAATGATTTCAGTGATCAAATAGATATTGGTCAGCTTGTTTTGCGATATGGGTTGGCTGAAAAGTTGGAACTTCGCGCTCTTCTGAATTCGTATACATCGGTAACTTTTGATGGTCAGGCCGGTTCTAATTCCGGATTTCAGGATATGTCTATTGGTGCTAAGTACAACTTGATTTAAGAAAATGATAAACCACGATTATCCGCCTTGGCAGAACTGAGTTTACCGGTAGGATCAGATGCGTTTACTAATGATGATGCCATCCCGAGTGTGGGCTTGCTTGCAGATCATAGCTTGAATGAGACTTGGGGCATTTCATCGAATTTGGGATATAGTTTTGAATCCGGGAATAATCTGGATAGTTGGTTATTTACACTTACCCCGGGATTTTCATTTCCCAACAGCGAAAACCTTGGCGGGTACTTCGGATATGCAGGAATGTACTACGGAAGTGGCTTTAATGAACACTGGATTGAAGGTGGTTTAGCATATAATCTTGATAGTGGAGCACAATTAGATTTTAATTTAGGGTATGATACCGAGGGCGAAGTCTTCTTTATAGGGGCCGGATTTGCTAAAGGGTTTTAGAAGTTAAAATTCATGAGTAACAATATTGAAGGGACGATTTTTATCTCGTCCCTTTTTTTATAGGTCTAAAAAGTGTATTTAAGGGCTGTTATGAAGTTTATAAAGAATAATCATCATAGTAGTTGACAGTAATCTCAATAGTAATAATTCTAAATCTGCAACAGACAAAAAGCAGCTATGGAACAGTTTATTTTAGCATTAGATCAGGGCACCACGAGTTCACGAGCTATGCTCTTCAATAAAAAAGGGGGGATTGTTTCGGTAGCTCAAAAAGAATTTAGGCAGATCTATCCTGAGCCGGGTTGGGTTGAACATGATGCGCAGGAAATATGGTCGTCGCAGGCCGGGGTTGCGGCTGAAGCGGTAGCATCTGCAGGTATTAACGGGAAGGCGTTGGCGGGAATCGGTATCACCAATCAGCGGGAAACAACCGTGGTGTGGGATCGAAAATCCGGGAAGCCAATTTATAATGCTATTGTGTGGCAAGACCGGCGCACTTCAGATTATTGTGATCAGTTGAAAGAAGAAGGTCATGCCGAAACCATCAAACAGAAAACAGGCTTGATGGTTGACTCTTATTTTTCGGGAACAAAAATAAAATGGATTCTTGATAATGTAGAAGGTGCCCGAGAAAAAGCCGAAAAGGGTGAACTTGCTTTTGGAACCATAGACACATGGATCATTTGGAATTTCACACAAGGGGAGCTGCATATTACCGATGTCACCAACGCCTCTCGAACCATGCTTTTTAACATTAACAAGATGGAGTGGGATGAAGAGTTGTTGGAACTGATGGATATTCCCAAAAGCATGCTCCCGGAAGTAAAGCAATCAAGTGAAAAATACGGACGGACTAAAACCACATTATTTGCAAGTAAGGTGCCTATAGCGGGAATTGCCGGAGATCAGCAGGCAGCTTTATTTGGGCAGATGTGTACCGAGCCTGGAATGGTCAAAAATACCTATGGAACCGGATGCTTCATGTTAATGAATGTTGGGGATGAGCCGGTTAAATCAGAAAACAATTTATTGACAACCGTTGCCTGGAAAGTGAATGGTGAAACTAAATATGCTTTAGAAGGATCAGTTTTTATCGGTGGAGCCGTGGTGCAATGGCTGCGAGATGAAATGAGTATTATCCAGGAATCAAAAGACATTGAATACTTTGCCAATAAAGTAGAAGACTCTGATGGAGTGTATTTGGTGCCGGCTTTTGCAGGTCTTGGTGCCCCACATTGGAGGCAGCATGCTCGTGGTATTATGGTTGGAATTACGCGGGGAACAAATCGGGCTCATTTAGCACGAGCCGCCCAAGATTCAATCGCCTACCAAGTGATGGATTTACTCAATGCAATGAAAGCCGATGCGGGTATTGAAGTAAAAGAATTACGGGTTGATGGCGGTGCAACCGTAAATAATACACTTATGCAGTTTCAAAGTGATTTGCTTGGAGAAGTGCCGGTTATTCGTCCTGTTGTAACCGAAACCACCGCTTTGGGTGCGGCCTATCTTGCAGGGTTGGCCGTAGGGTATTGGGATGATATTGAAGAGCTTAAAAAGCTTTGGAAAACCGACAAAATTTTTGAGCAAAACATGGAGCCGCAAAAAGTTCAAAAACTAACCAAAGGATGGCAGAGAGCCGTTAATGCAGCCATCACCTGGGCGGATGATCGCTGATAAATAACACATCACTTAAAAATTCAATTTTATGAGTCCTTTATTAGCTGAGTTTATTGGAACGGCAATACTTCTCTTGTTCGGCTGTGGTGTGGTAGCAAACGTTATTCTAAATAAAACCAAAGGCAATGGCAGCGGTTGGATTGTCATTACCTGGGGATGGGGCATGGGGGTTTTTATTGCCGTTTATACGATGGGGCAATTCAGTGGAGCTCATATCAACCCCGCGGTCACGTTAGGTTTGGCAACAGCCGGATTATTTGAATGGGTAATGGTGGTTCCTTATATCCTGGCACAAATTTTGGGAGGCTTTTTTGGTGGGTTTTTGACTTGGCTTACTTATAAAGATCACTTTGAGGCCACCGATGACGGTCCGACTAAATTGGCGGTATTTTCAACTGCCCCTGAAATTCGAAATTATACTTCAAATTTTGTCACGGAAACCATTGGTACTTTTATTCTTATTTTTGGCGTGCTCTATTTGAACGAACCGGGTTTTATTGATATTGATGGAGAGCTTTTATCTTCTGTAATTATTGACGGGAAAGAAGTTGGTCTGGGATTAGGATCATTGGCTGCGCTGCCGGTAGCCTTGCTTGTTTTTGGAATTGGATTGGCTTTAGGTGGGCCTACCGGTTATGCTATTAACCCGGCTCGGGATTTGGATCCGAGGATAGCCCATGCCGTTCTCCCATTTTCAAATAAAGGAAGCAGTGATTGGGCCTATTCCTGGGTGCCTATAGTCGGTCCATCTACCGGGGCCGTTTTAGCCGGATTAACGTATTTATTGCTTTGAGATAAACGTTGGGCGGATTGTTAATCCGCCCATGTTGAAAAAAGCTTGGTTGCTCGAATTCGGCACCCCTCTTTGTTTCTACCCTATAAATAGGGGAGAAGACGCTTTAGTAGATTTGGGAAATCGGGAATCCATCTTTCCGCACAGTGTGAATAGGACAAAATTGAATTATTTGATGAGAGCGGGGTGATGGATGGGTATTGGTGTTGATATATTTTGTTGGGCAGTAAATAATTAATTGTGTTCAAGGGTTTTCCCTTTCTTTTGTGCTGACAAAAGAAACAAAAGCGCCCGGCTACGAAAAAAGCGCTAAAGCTGCCTCCACTCCGCTAAAAGAAATCAATGCTCCATCGCGGGGCATGCATGAAATCGAAGCGTCATGCGGTTTGATTTCTTTCTTAACGCTCCATTCCGTCATCTTCTATACGCTCTTTTTTCTAAGGCCGAAGGTAAGATTCTATGTCAAACAGTGGTATAAAGCTTTGAAAAAAGAAAGGCTGGAATCCATCTTTCCGCTCGGTGTGAATAGGACTAAATAAATTGATTTGATGAGAGCGGGGTGAAGGATGTATTTGGGGCTTGTTTTATATCTTTTTCTGAGACCATCCGTCTGATCCGGGACATCAGCATTCTAATTGTCTGTTTTATTCGGACGAATATGGGAGGTGTGAAGGAGTAATATTCACATAAAATTTGTTCTATTCGTTGTCTTATGCTTTATTGTTTTTGGAATGTTAATTAGGTAACAGACTATATATAGATTAAAGCAAAAAGATGACCCTTCATGAAAGATAAAACGGAAGAGACTTTACAAGAGAAGGTTGATCAAAGGGATTCTACCGTACAAACTAAGTACGGAACGTTTGCCGGCGTTTTTGTGCCAACACTATTGACTATTTTGGGAGTTATTCTATTTGTTCGGCACGGCTGGGTAGTTGGTAATGCCGGGCTCCTTGGCGGTATGGGAATTGTTACGCTCGCCTTTGTTATCGTGACTTTTACTGCACTTTCAATGTCCTGTATCACAACGAATATCCGTATTAAAGCAGGAGGGGCATATTCAATTATTTCACAATCGCTGGGACTGGAGGTGGGCGGAAGTGTTGGCATTCCGCTGTACCTTGCACAGACTTTTGCTATCACCATGTACATTTTTGGTTTCAGGGAAGGTTGGCTGTATATCTTTCCGGAGCACTCTGCCCTTTTGGTTGACGCATCTGTGTTCGCGATTTTATTTATAGTTGCTTTTTTAAGTGCGAGTCTCGCGTTTAGGATTCAATACTTGATTTTAGCGGTAATAATTGGAGCTCTGCTCTCGGTGGCCGGAAGTGCGTTTACCGATGTAATGCAGTACGATGTACAATGGATAGGTGAATTTCCCGGCGCTCCTGAAAATGATTTTGAGGGGGTGAGTTTCTGGGTTGTATTTGCTGTATTTTTTCCAGCTGCCACGGGGATCATGGCAGGGGCAAATATGTCGGGAGAACTGAAAAATCCTAAAAAAAGTATCCCCGTAGGAACTATTTCTGCTATACTGATCAGTTTTGTAATCTATATGCTGGCAGCTTATTGGTTATCGAGAGTGGCTACACCGGAGGAGCTTGTTTCCAACTACAATATCATGATTGACAAAGCGCTATGGCCACCGGCCGTGCTTGGTGGTTTGTTAGGGGCTACATTTTCATCGGCCTTGGCTTCCATTGTAGGGGCACCACGAATATTACAGGCGCTCGGAGACCATAGAATTTTTCCCGGAGGCGAATTATTTTCAAAATTATCAACCAATGGCGAGCCCCGTAACGCTATTTTACTTACCGGTGGTATCGTAATATTTACACTTTTACTCCGAGACCTAAATACCATTGCTCCATTAATAACCATGTTTTTCCTCATCACCTATATGATGATCAACCTGGTGGTGCTTATAGTACAAAGGATGGATATGGTCAGCTTCAGGCCCACTTTTGCGATCCCCAAGTATGTACCATTTATAGGAACGGTCGGGTGTTTGTTTACGATGTTTATTATCAACGCCACCTTTGGGTTGATCTCCATTGTGTTTGTGGTGGCTGCTTATCTCTATCTAACAAATCGAAAACTAAAAGTGCCTTACGGGGATATGAGAAGTGGCCTATTTGTATCGGTGGCAGAGTGGGCGGCCAAGCGTGTTTCCCAGCTTCCAAAAGAAAATGAGCGGGCATGGAAAGCCAATTTATTAGTGCCGGTTCGAAACACCAGGGAACTTAGGGGTAGTTTTAGTCTGATTAGAAACCTTGTTTACCCTAAAGGTTCTATTAAACTGATTGGGATTACAGACCGCTCTCAATTGGAAAACATGAGAGATGATTTGTTTGAAATGGCTTCCGCTTTCAGCCGTGAAAATGTGTATACTCGCTGGTCGATGATAGAGTCAGACAACTTTAAAAATGCCCTTATCAGTTCACTTCAAACTTTGCAGGGAACATTTTTCACCCCAAATATTTTATTTTTGAGACTGCTCCATGACAGTCGTTATGATGAAGAAATGAAGTCAATGATCAAGGCAGCACAAATCAATAACATGGGAGTTCAGTTATATGTGGAAGATAATGTTGCACAGCTTGGCCGTAGTGCTTCCATCAATGTGTGGTTGCGGGAAAAAAGTCCGCACTGGGATGTGAGCATGGATCTGGGAAATGTGGATCTGGCTTTGTTATCGGCATACAAATTGAAGAAAAATTGGGATGCCAAAATGAGGGTTATTGTTGTGGTAAATGAAGATGAAGTTGAAGATGCGTATAAATACCTGGAAACCCTGCTTGACCTGGCCCGCCTTAAAGATGTAGAAGCACATGTAGAAATTGGGGCTTTTGAGGAAACATTAAAAACTGCTCCCCAAGCCGACGTCGATTTCTTTGGCCTACCCGAAGAACCCGATCTTGACCGATTGCGCTCCTATGTAGAGTTGACATCCTCGGCTTGTGTGTTTGTATCCGATTCAGGTAACGAAAATATTTTAGCATAATTCATTGATGATAAAAGTAAGCTGGCAAAACAAAATAGTCTTATTTATAGCAGCAGTAGTTGCTATAATATTGACATATGCTGAAATATTTCGTTGGTCAATGCTGTATTTTGAAGGACAGCAAGTTACGTTAGCCCAATCCATTCAAGTAGTGGTAGAATCTTTGACTACAAGCGGGTATGGAGGCTTTGCTCCCTGGCAAAGTGATTTCATGAATTACTTCATTTTATGGATGAATTTTACGGGACTCGCTTTGCTTTTTATAGCTTTTCCGGTCTTTTTTATTCCCGCACTTAAAGATGTGATGGGAAAGGTTGTTCCCAGAAATATTACCAAAACCAATCATGTTATTATTTGCGATTACTCCTCATACACTGAAGCTCTTATTCGTGAGTTAGATTCAAGAAATAAGGATTATGTGATCATCGAAGATGAAGAGGAAAAGGCAAAAGAATTGATGGAAACCGGGTTTAAAGTGATGCTTGGAGATCCCGAACAAAAAGAAGTTTTAGAAGCAGCTCGTATTAAAGAGGCGACAGCAGTTGTCATTCATACAGATATCTATAAAAACATAAGTACCATTTTTACGGTCAAAAATATTGACACTGAGGCGAAGGTGATTGCCATTTTAAGGGACGAAAATATGCAGGTATATTACGATCTTGCAGGAGCTGACATGTCCATTGCACCCCGGCAGTTGGTAGGACAGAGCTTGGCAGCTCAGGTTCCGGCAGTTTCTATAAACGACAGTGTGGAAATTGACAACAATATTGAGATTGTAGAGATCGATATTGAGGAAGGAAGTGAGTTGTGTAATCAGATTATAGGCAGAACAAATCTGTTACAGGAATATAACATAAATATCATCGGGGCATGGGTGAAAGGAGATTTTCAAAGTCCTGTACATGTAGATTTGGAGTTAAGCTCAGACACCCGTCTTTTGGTAGCCGGTATTTCGGAAGATCTCGAGAATTTGACCAAAAAAGCAGAAGCGAAGACAAGAGACTTCATCCGAAACAAGGTATTAATTTTGGGATACGGGCAGTCTGGGAAAGCAGTGGCTGAAGTGCTTAGAGATACGAGTGTTTCAGTGAAAGTTGTGGATATCGAAGATAAAGAAGGGGTTGATATAGTAGGAGATGTGAGGGATCCGGAGACGCTTAATGAAATCGGGATAGAAGAAGCTTCGGCTATCATTATCACTATCCGGGATGACACAGCTGCCCTGTTTGCTACGCTGATGTCACGAAATATGAATAACAGAGCTAACATAATTGTAAGAGCCAATGATGTGGATGATGTTCAAAAGCTGTACCAGGCCGGGGCAGATTATGTGCAATCTTTGGCTACGGTAAGCGGGCGTATGCTGGCCTCCTGTATCTTTGAGGATGAAACTTCCATTGCAGCCAGCAAGCAAATTAATCTTATTCAGCTTCCTGTTGGTTCGTTAGCCGGATCAACATTAGCCCGAAGTGATGTAAGAGCTGAAACAGGTTGTACTGTTTTAGTTGTTGTTCGTGATGGTGAAAAAATACTAAACGTAGATCCGGAGGAATTTGAGTTTAAGAAAGGGGATGAAGTGATCTTGGCGGGTACCGATAAGAGTACCTAAGAATTTGAAAAGCGATATTTGAATTAGTCAGAGATCAGCTTTAAATATACGTTGTGTAATTACAGCAATATCAAGTATTTTAGATAAATATTTAGTGCAAATTATTGCTGAATCATGAAATATCTTTTCAAGATTTTTGGTCTTTTGTTATGTGCTTTTTTAGTTCAATCGGATATTAATGCTCAAGCTGTACAGCAGCCCGATTCTAATGAAGACACTATCTACATAGCACGATCAACGTGGGATACCGGGTGGTTTCAAACAGAGGTTTTTCGGTTATTAATTGAGGAAATGGGATACACGGTAGCCCCTGCCGAAACAATGACTGCCGATGAGTTTTATAAGGCCCTGGCAAATGGTAATATGGATTTGTGGGTCAATGGATGGTTTCCTCTGCATGAGCCTGTAATTCAACGTTATAACCAAAATAAAAACATAATACCGGTAGGATATGAAGTGGAGAGTGGGGCTTTACAAGGGTATTTGGTGGATGCAGTATCGGCTCAAAGATATAATCTGCAATCCCTCGATCAGCTTCAAGACCCGGCGGTGGCAGAGCATTTTGATACGGATGGAAATGGCAAAGCTGACCTGATAGGATGTAATACGGACTGGAGTTGTCACGACCGGATTGATGAACATCTGCAAGCTCTTGAACTTACCGAGACGGTGGAACAGATAAGCGGTGATTATAATCCTTTAGCCCGTGAAGCTATTGAGGCACTTGGGCGAGATCAGCCATTACTGTTATATACATGGACACCAAATTGGACGTTGGGACAAATCACCCCGGGAGAAGATGTTTTTTGGCTACATGTGCCGGTTGAAGATCAGGAAGCTATAAGCGGTCTTGCAGGCTCAACTAAAGATGAAATTAAACTTGGGTACGATTTGAATGACATCAGGGTAGTATCGAACCGGATGTTTCTTAACAAATACCCTGACCTCAGGATTTTATTTGAAGAATTACAAATTCCACTGGCTGATATCCAGGAACAAAATGCGAGAATGGCCGGAGGCGAAGGCAGTTTGAGTGATATACGTAATCATGCCAGGGAGTGGATAGCGGATAATAAAAGCCGTGTTACTGATATTCTAATGGAAGCGGGAGTTGAAAATCCATTCTCAGAGGGAACGCCTTCTGGTAGTTCACCCCATTCAGAACTACAGGTTGGTAGTGATTATGCGGATCAAACTATAAGGGTGGTGACGCAACAAGTAGAGCCGTTAGTGAGTTATCAAAACAGGGAGTACAGTGGATTCAGCATTGAAGTATTTGATGCGGTGGCTGAAGAAATAGGGATAGATTATACAATTTACAGCGTAAATAGCATCGCCAAAATGCTGGATGACTTGAAACGAGGGGAGGCCGATATTGCCACAGCAGCCTTGGGTATAACGTCGGATAGAGAAGAAAATCTCGATTTTTCCCATCCCTATTACGAAACGGGTTTGCAGATTATGATTCCCAAAAAGGAAAGTACAATCAGTACGATTCCAAGAGCCATACTATCCATTATATTCTCAAAAGAAGTGCTATTTATATTTTTGTTTTTCTTTGGAGTGTTATTGATGTCTGCTCACATTATCTGGTTTACGGAGCGCAAAGAGAATGAAGATTTCCCGGAGAACTATTGGACTGGAATTGGCGTAGCGATATGGTGGGCCGCGGTGACGGTGACCACTGTTGGTTACGGTGATAAAACCCCTAAAGGTGTCCCCGGCCGGGTGTTTGGCTTGATATGGATTTTTGCAGGATATTTTGCCTTTTCATACTTCACTGCTACCGTCACAAGTACCGTTACTTTGCAAGAAATTGAAAGCAGTATCACCAACATGGATGATCTTTACGGAAAAGAAGTAGCTACCGTTAGTAACAGTGCAGCCGAATTTTATTTAGAAGATAACGGTCTTAATGCGAATACCTTTAATACCATTGATGAAGCCATAGCCCAATTAATGGAAGGTGAAACAGATGCTGTAGTTTATGATGCTCCTGTGTTACAGCATTTTGCCTCGCAAGAGGGATATGGGGAAGTTGATGTAACCGGAAGCATATTTCAGCAACAGTCTTATGGATTCGCGATGCCAAAAGGAAGTGGTCTGCGTAAAGATATTAACTTGGGATACCTGAAGTTGGTGGAAGATGGCACATATCGGCAGATACAAAATCGGTGGTTTGGGAATTGAATTTACCTTATCTCTGGAGCGCAATTAGAATAGACGAGATCAAAGCATATCTGTTAGAAAAATTCATGACCCCATAAGACACTCACCCAAAGAAAGGGTATCTTTTAGTTATGAAAAAAGAAGATCTACAAGTAGCAGTTATAGGTGGTGGGGCAGCGGGATTTTTTGCGGCCATTTCTGCTAAAAAACATTATCCCGAAGCTAAAGTCACAATCTACGAAAAATCAAATAAGCTGCTTTCCAAAGTACGCATATCCGGCGGTGGGCGATGCAATGTAACACACCATTGTTTTGATATACGGGAGTTAGTAAAATATTATCCCAGAGGTGAACGGCCACTGAAGAAAGCATTCGGGATATTTTCCCCGACGGATACGGTAGAATGGTTTGAAAGTCGTGGCGTAAAGTTGAAAACCGAATCGGATGGACGCATGTTCCCCGTCACCGATGATTCTGAAACAATCATCAACTGCCTGATGGATGAAATTCGTAAGCTTGGAATTGGCATCCAGATGAAGGTGAATATAAAATCCCTGCATAAAAAAGATTCCGGCTATGAAATGGGTTTACATCGAGGCGGAAGGATTAAGGCTGATAAAGTGATTGTCGCTACAGGAGGAAGTCCGCGGCCAAGTGGCTTCGACTGGCTCCGAGAATTAGGCCATGATGCAGAAGAACCGGTGCCTTCACTCTTCACTTTTAATATGCCGGATGAACCGATTAAAAAACTAATGGGCGTGGTAGCTGATCCTGTTTCGGTAAAGATTATGGGCTCAAAACTGCAAAGCAGTGGGCCATTATTGATCACACATTGGGGTATGAGCGGACCGGCTATTTTAAAGCTTTCAGCATTTGGTGCGCGTGAGTTACACGAGATGGATTATAATTTTAAAGTGCTGGTAAACTGGACCGGAGATCACACTGAGCAGGAGGTCCGTGATATTTTGAAATCTATTGAAGACGATCACGGTAAAAAGAAAATTACGAATGTAAATCCATTTGGGCTTGCCGGGAGGTTATGGGATTTTCTGATCGATAAGCTGGCATTAGGTGATGATATGATATGGCAGAATATGGGAAAGAAGAACATAAATCGTCTGGTGCATCTGTTGACCAATGATGAGTATCAGGTTGAAGGGAAGACGACGTTCAAGGAAGAGTTTGTGACTTGTGGGGGCATCATTTTACAGGATGTGGATATGAAAACGATGGAAAGCCGGAAATCACCCGGACTCTATTTTGCAGGAGAGGTCTTGGATATAGATGGAGTAACTGGAGGCTTTAACTTTCAGGCAGCATGGACGACGGGATTTATTGCAGGGAAGTTGAAGTAGTTTTTTTAGTTCGTTTAAAATATGTTCGCTACGAATCCATCTTTCCGCTCGTTTTTAAGGGATGATAATAAACTCGATGAGAGCGGGGTGATGGATGGGTATTGGCGTTGATAACTTGTTGGCCTTTAAAGGTTAATTGCTTTTAATGGGTTTCTTTTTCTTTTGTGCTGACAAAAGAAACAAAAGCGCCCGGCTCGAAAAAAGAGCTAAAGCTAACTGCATTGCGCTAAAAGAAATCAATGCTCCTTAACGTTCATGGTTCGCTTCTTAATTTATCAGCGGTATGATTTCTTTATTAACGCTTCATTTCGTCATCTTTTATACGCTCTTTTTTCTAAGGCCGATGGAATTTGCACTCGCACCCGAGCCCCTCGTTGCTCAGCTCCGCTGTGCAATGCCTACCGGAAGTTCCGCTTCCAAGAGGTTGAATAATGATTGGTTGCTTGAATTCGGCATCCCTCCTTGTTTCTCCCCTATAAATAAGGGAGAAGACGCTTTGGTAGATTTGGGAAACAGTTAATCCATCTTTCCACTCGGTGTGAATAGGATGAAATGAGTTTTTGCCTTGATTGTTTTCTCTCCATTGTGCCTTTATCAAAAAACCATTTTAACATATGTTATTATAATTGCTACTTTAAAAGCTCTTAATTAGAAAAGTATTCTTTAGCTAGATTATATGTAGAGTAAACCTGCAAAAACGCCGCAAATTCACTCCTCACAGGTAAGAAAACAAATATTTTTTCTGTCCGCTCTTTTTACATTCAGTTTTGTATTTACTACGTCTATAGTTTGGGTTTGGGAGCCCGGTCATGGGGATATTCAAAATTATGCCGATGCCGTTTGGTGGTGGTTTGTTACCTCATCTACAGTAGGATATGGGGATCTTGTTCCTGTTACCACTCCGGGCCGGATAGCCGGTGTACTGGCAATAGTGATTGGTATTTTTGGATACACCCATATTATATCAGTAATCCTTAACTACCTTCAGGCTAAGTTTGAAGAAGAAGAGCGGGGTCTCGGTGAGGTGGATTATAAAAATCATATCGTTATATGCGAATACACAGCCTTTGCGGATGAATTGATAAAAGAAATTCAAAAGCATCCCGATTTTGTTGAACGGAAACTCGTTATTGCCGGCGCGTTGGTAGAGCGTGCTCCTTATTCCCAGTATGATTTTATTTATGGTGTACCCATCAGTCCGCAGGTGTTATTAAGGACAAATATTTCGGAAGCATCCGATGTTTTTGTATTTGCTAATATTAGATTTTCCGATCCGGACTTAAAGACTCTGCATGTGGTAAGCCGTATTATGGAGCATAATACCACGGGTACTGTTTATGTGGAGCTGAATAACGAAGAACATCCAATGCTTGAAACCCTACCACGTAAGGCAGTAATCATGAAAAGTAATGACTTGCTAAAGAATGCACTGAAGCATCACAATTTTGATCTTGAACGATATTGGGATTCGAAATTAAGCAGCTAAGTGCTCACCTTTATACGCCTTCACTTTTAATTTTTTTTAAGGCCGAAGGAAGATAAATTTTATTAATGGGAGTTTGGGATATTAGGAATCCATCTTTCCGCTCGCTGTGAATAAGATGAAATGAGTTAATTCAATGAGAGCGGGGTGATGGATGGGGTTATGGCAAATGCTCCGGAATAGCTTTTAATCATAAAAAAGGCCGGACAAATCTGTCCGACCTACGATAATTATCCTCAAAATTATCGGATTAAGATATTACCTCACGTTACCCATCAACTTGCGAATGGGCTTACTGAATAGCAGCATCACAATACCACCTCCAACAGTTGTAAGTACAATGATCCAGAACAGATCAGGCAATAAACCGGGATCATTTGCTATGGACTCTTGATCAAACTGACCGGCAACACGTCCGGCAATCAAGTTTCCGAAAGCTATTGACATAAACCAGATTCCCATCATTTGTCCCACCAGTTTTTTTGGTGCAAGTTTGGTTACCGCACTTAATCCAACCGGACTCAAGCAAAGTTCCCCGATGGTGTGGAACAAATAGGTCATGATCAACCATGTTGGTAACACCTCATTTCCATCCACTACATAATAGGAAGCAAACATCATCACTAAGAAACCGACTCCGAGAAAAATCAAACCCAATGCAAATTTTACAGGTGTAGAAGGTTCAAGACTTCTTTTTGCCAACCATACCCACAACCATCCAAAAACAGGTGCAAGGGTAATAATGAAAAAGGCATTAACGGATTGAAGCCAACTTGCCGGCATCAACCAGCCAAACATTTCGCGGTCGGTATACCTTTCTGCGAAGAGATTCAAGGATGAACCGGCTTGCTCAAAACCTGACCAAAAGATGGCTGAAAAAACAAATAAAGCAGCGATAACACCAATTTTCTTTTTCTGATCAGTAGTGAGCTCTTCGGCTATAAATACATAGACGAAATAAGCGATCACCAATCCAAAAATAATAACTCCGGAAGCATCAGCAATAGCAACAGGATCTATGGTAATAACACCACCCATAACCAATCCTACAAAAATGGTAAGCGCAGCACCAATTCCCCAAAGTGCATTTTTAATCCGTTCATGCCGCTTAGTTTGTTTTATAGGATCATCGAGCTGTTCCGGTTCTGCTCCAATATCGCCAAGATAGTGTTCGGTGAGTTTGTATTGAATCAAACCAAGTACCATTCCGACTCCGGCAAGCCCGAATCCATAATGCCAGTTAATCCCTTCACCTAACCACCCGGTAGCAATAGGGGCAATAAATGCTCCGATGTTAATCCCCATATAAAAAATGGAAAAACCGGCATCACGACGAGCCGGTTCATCGTCAGAATACAAGCCACCAACAATACTGCTAATGTTCGGTTTCAAAAATCCGGTTCCAATAACAATAAGTACTAATCCAAGGTAAAATGTTTGATCGGTGGGGATTGCCATGGAAAAGTGTCCGGCAGCAATGATGATTCCACCGTACCAAATGGCGTTTCGTAAACCCATAAATTTATCAGCAAGCCAGCCGCCGGGCAGGGCCAACAGGTACACAAACATGGTGTAAAGACCGTAAATGGCGGTGGCAGTTTTATCATCGAGGCCTAATCCGCCGGTGTTTATAGCATCAACCATAAAAAGAACGAGGATGCCGCGCATCCCGTAATAACTGAAACGCTCCCACATTTCAGTGAAAAATAAGGTAGCCAATCCCCTGGGGTGGCCAAAAAAGGAGGTGCTTGAATCTTTTGTATTCTCTGCCATAAAATCGAAGTTTTGGTTAAGATGAAATCTGCAAATTGTTCGATGATACCTAAACAGACCGTCGGTTGCAAGAAGGGATTGAATTCAATGGATGTTCTGACGACCTTAGGCCATCAAAGGATTGGTAAATTATCATCAAAAATTGATATAAATAACGAGATGATAGCTGAAATAAATTGGGAGATATGCATAAAATAAAGATCAGCAACTTATACGAGGATATCGAGAAATCGATAACACAACTAAAGAAAGATCCGTCGCCTGTTTTGAAGTCAAGAGCCGTGGTAGAGGATGCGCTTACTAAAAATGAAGCCTTTTATGGAATAAACACCGGTTTTGGGGTTTTAGCCAATAAAAGGGTGAGCGAAGATCAACTTAAACAATTGCAGCGGAATTTAATTTTATCACATGCTGTGGGAACCGGGGATTTGATTCCCAAAGAAATCTCCCGTCTAATGTTGCAGCTGAAAATTCATGCACTGGGAATTGGCTATTCAGGAATTTCAAAAGAGACTTTTGAGCGGCTTATATATTTCGAAGAACATGATTTGGTACCTGCAGTTCCCGAAAAGGGAAGTGTTGGAGCTTCCGGAGATTTAGCTCCGCTTGCCCACATGTCGTTGCCCTTGTTGGGATTTGGATCATTTTGGAATGAGGACGGAACAGATACCATCCCTGCCGAAGAAGTATTGAAAAAGCATAACCTGGAGCCTATTGAGCTTCAGCCCAAAGACGGTCTTTCCCTGATCAATGGAACACAGCTAATGAGTTCGTACGAGGCGTACGTGTTGGAAAAGACATTACACCTGCTAAAAGTAGCAGATCTTTTGGGGGCCATGAGTTTGGAAGCATTACAGGGAAGCATAAAACCTTTTGATAAACGGATCCATGAAATTCGGCCGCATTCGGGACAGCAAACAGTTGCTGAGAATGTGAGAAATTTACTGGTGGAAAGTGAGATTCTGGAATCGCATCGAAATTGTGGTAAGGTGCAAGATCCGTATTCTCTGCGATGCATTCCTCAAGTTCACGGAGCCAGTCGCGATGCGATTGCTCACTGTGTGAATACCGCAGAAACGGAGATTAATTCTGTAACGGATAATCCTCTCGTATTTCCCAATGGAGATATAATTTCAGGTGGAAATTTCCATGGCCAGCCGCTGGCACTTGTTTTAGACTATGCTGCCATTGCACTGGCAGAATTGGCGAGTATTTCAGAGCGACGTACTTACTTAATGTTGGAAGGGCACGACGGATTACCCCAATTGCTCATGGAAGAAACCGGCATTAATTCCGGGTTTATGATTCCTCAGTACACAGCTGCCGCCCTGGTTTCGGAAAATAAGGTACTCTGCCACCCGGCTTCAGTAGATTCCATACCAACCAGTTTGGGGCAGGAAGATCACGTAAGCATGGGAAGTATCGGCGCTTTGAAATTGCTAAATGTATTAAAGAATGTGGAGCAAGTATTGGCCATCGAAATGTTTACGGCTGCACAAGCTTTAGATTTCAGAAAGCCACTTAAACCCGGAAAGGGAGTTGAGGAAGCTCATCGGTATATCAGGGAACAAATTCCTCATGCCCGGGAAGATCATTATTTCAAGGATGAAATTAATATGGCAGTTAGGTTACTTAACGAGTTTGATTTGATAAGCGAATTACCTTTGAAGTAACTGACATGCCCTTAAATAAACCAACGATTCCAAAATATATTCTCCCTGTAATTGTATTCTCTCAATTTGCGGGAACTTCACTTTGGTTTGCCGGCAATGCGGTTGTCCCCGATCTTATTTTTGAATTGGGTTTGGGAGAGTCGGCCGTGGGCCATATCACTATGGCCGTACAAGCCGGTTTTATTATTGGTACGCTTATCTTTGCTATACTGAATGTTGCCGATCGCATTTCTCCCGTAAAAGTCTTCTTAGCTTGTTCTTTTTTGGGAGCCCTTTTCAATATTCTTATAATTTATGGGGATAGTTTTTTTGAGGTACTTTCAGCTCGAATATTGACAGGATTTTTCTTGGCCGGGATTTATCCGGTAGGAATGAAAATAGCTTCAGACTGGCACAAAAAAGGATTAGGAAAAGCACTGGGATACCTGGTTGGAGCCTTGGTTGTAGGGACCGCATTTCCTCATTTTCTGAAATATGCCGGGGGAGATTTGCCTTGGCGTTTTGTATTGATTAGTACTTCAATTCTCAGTTTTTCAGGGGGATTGTTACTTTACTTGATGGTAGAAGATGGACCTTTTAAAGGAAAGGCAGGGGCATTTAAACCTTCGGCTTTATTTACTCTGTTCAGGGATAAAAATTTCAGATCAGCAGCTTTTGGGTATTTTGGCCATATGTGGGAGCTCTATGCTTTCTGGGCTTTCGTCCCGGTGATGCTGGCTTATCATAATAATATAACTTCCGGGTCTTTGAATGTGCCTTTATGGTCCTTTATCATAATTGGGATTGGCGGAGTCAGTTGTGCCATTGGCGGACATTTTTCCATTAAAGTAGGAAGTAAAAAAGTGGCATTTTTCTCCTTGTCCATGTCAGGGTTATCCTGTTTGTTGATTCCCTTCTTATTTGAATCTGCCACATGGTTATTTATTCTCTTTTTAGTAATGTGGGGATTTTTTGTGGTCTCTGATTCTCCTCAATTTTCGGCATTAGTAGCCGGTTCTGCAGACCGTTCCTATGTAGCTACTGGTTTGACTATCGTAAATAGCATTGGCTTTGCAATCACAATTTTAAGTATTCAATTGGTAACTTTATCGTGGGTAAGCGTAGAAAACCCATATGTATTCTGGATGTTGCTGTTTGGCCCCTTGTTTGGTTTGATAACCCTCAACAGATTTGATAAAAAAGTTTTAACGTAACATTTTCATCACTTAAATCGTGTAGGTAAACATGGAAACAATACTTCTCATACTTGGCGCTTTGTGCATTATTGCAGGTTTTATTGGAGCATTTTTGCCTGTTTTACCGGGGCTCCCCATAAGCTATACAGGTCTGCTCATACTTCAACTTTTATACGCTCCCTTCACAGTATCTTTTATGCTGATATGGTTGGGCTTGGTTATTCTTTTCGGTTTTGTGCTGGATAATGTGATACCGGCTTGGGCCACTAAAAAATCAGGGGGCTCGCCTTTTGCAGTTACGGGAAGTGTTGTTGGTTTGATTGTAGGATTATTTTTTCCACCCATTGGGTTTGTTGTTGGACCACTTTTAGGAGCGTTTGTCGGTGAAATTATAGCGGGGCAGAAATCTGATCGCGCATTGAAGTCAGCCTTGGGCACTTTTGTTGGATTTATGGTTGCAACCGGATTAAAAGTTGTTGCTGCAGGAATGATGGGCTGGTATTACTTTACAAATATCTGATACACTTTTATTTGAAGTAGAAGAACAAAAAGCCCCGATGGATTTAACCCATCGGGGCTTAGTATTAAATCCTATTGTTATTTAGTTTTCTATGCGTACCTCTTCAATATCCAACTCAGTATCAGGTCGTTCTTTCTCACCTTTTAGATACTGGTTAAACCATCGCATAGACCTTAGGTTATAATCATACTGAGCAGTGGCATTTCTGTTACCATGACCTTCACCCGGATAAAGAACTAAACGAACCGGAGTATCTGTTCTGGTTTTAATATGCCGATAGAGTTCATACGATTGGCCGGGATCAACCCGCGTATCTTCTTTCCCATGCATTATAAGCAAAGGGGTTTCCGCATTATCAACATGATAAATTGGGCTTCGCTCCAGGTAATCTTGGTAGTCTTCCCAAATGCGTTTGCGGGCATGCACGTGATAGAGCTCTTCCGGGATATCAGAAGTTCCCCATTTTGAGAGGTTGTTACTGATTCCCACAAACATCACACCGGCAGCAAATCGATCGCTGTATTTTGTGCTCATCCAGGCCGTGGCATATCCTCCGTAAGAACCTCCGGTTACACCAACTTTGTCTTCATCAGCAACACCTTGGTCAATCAGGTAGTCAACGCCTTCTACAATATCATCGAATTCAGCTCCGGCTAAATCACCTTGACTGCTCATAGCAAAATCAATTCCGCGCCCGGTACTTCCCCGGTAATTGGGATAGAAGACGACATAGCCCTGAGCGGCTCCAACCTGACCGGCATCAGAATAATCAGTTAGCCAGCCATTGTCATAATGAGCTTCAGGTCCACCGTGCACGATCGTGATTACCGGATATCGACTGTTTTCCTGATAATCAAGCGGATAGATAAGGACGCCTTCGATTTCAAAACCATCGTCTGTGGTATAAGTGATGGCTTCCTGTTCACCCATTTCAATATCATCCAACCATGGATTGCTGTTTGTGATGCGTTGAGGACTGTCATCACCTTGTTTCATCAAGTACAACTCATCAGGGTGTGAGGGGGTGTTTACATCAAAAACATGTGTTCCATCAGTCGAATGAGCAAATCCATTTATAATAGGTCCGCCGGTAGGGACAATGGCATCCATTTGGCTTCCGTCACTTCGGATACTTCCAAATTCTGACCAAACCCCTTTACTTGCCAGGTAATGCAATGTGTTATTGTCAGCCCACTCAATTTGCTCAAACTTCCCTTTGAAATCTTCTCTGAGTAGCGTAGTTGAGCCGTCTTCCGGGTTCACTATTTTGAGTCGGCCGTCAATGGGATCGTTGATATTTGCTGCTGCAATCATAGCAATTTTACTTCCATCGGGACTCCATGTAAACTGTCCGAGTTTCCCGGTATGATCCACTTCTGCTAAAACATCACGACTCATATGATCGATGACGAACACCTTCTGCGCCATATAGAAATCATCCACTAACGGGGTTGGTGCAACCGCCACCGCCAGTTTTGATTGATCCGGGCTCCAGTGCGCGGTATAAACGCTGCCTTCTAATGGGATGCGGTGTGGCATATGGCCATCTCGCGATACATTTTGAATATAGGCCCAGGTGTTGGTGAGGTTTTCCTCATATATTTCGGGCTGATATGGTAGCGGAGAGTCTTTACTCTCTTTAGGTTCTGTAGCCCTGAAAACAATATGATTTCCATCCGGTGCCCATTCATATCCTACAATATTAGTTTTGAAGGAGTAAAGTTTTTGTGCTTCACCGCCATTCAGCGAAATTTCGTAGATGGAACGAGTATTGTCTCCGTCCTGACGATCTAAATAGGTTATGCTGTTATGATTTGGGCGAAAGGCAATTCCACTTACACTTCTACCTGTGATAAATGGTTTTGTGTCTCCTGTTTCAACATCCATTAAGTAAAGATGAGAGCTGGCCGGTGCATTATTTTTGAAAGGGTCAGCCGGTACCGATACGGTGTATGCAGCAGTAGAACCATCCGGAGACAGATACACCGAGCCTACACTTTTCATTTTGGCAACCTGTTCAGGTGTCAAGCCATTTTGTGCATAACACATCGATCCGAATCCCGCAAAAATGGCAACAAAGAAAACCATAGCCACTTTTGAAAGTACTCTATTTGATAGAATCATAGATTCCTCCTTAACTGAAATTGATAGTTTTTGTGCAAAATCCTGAAAATAAACTGAAAGTAATCACCGAATATTATGTGAATTCAATATGAACTTAAAAAAACAAGGATTAAATAAACATCAGTGAGTTTGAAATGATAGGTATTATGGCTTTATTCTGAACTCAATCCAACCCAAAATAATGTTATGCGATATTTGATTCTAATCCTGGGATTATCATCACTTCTATTCTCCTGTTCCGGAAATGAAGGCGAAACTGAATATACGGTCATCAAAGGAGCTACGGTGTATGACGGTACCGGGGATGCTCCAATTGAAAACAGTGAAATCATTATCCGAAATGATAAAATTGATTGTATAGGTTCTGCAGGAGACTGTTCTATCCCAATGGGCAGTGAAGTAATTGATGCCTCCGGGAAATTTATCACACCGGGTATGATAGACGCACATATGCACTTTTTCCAAACCGGCTTTTTTGATAGCCGTCCCGATGCCATGGATTTAAATGAAACCTACCCGTTTCCTCAAGTCGCAGCTTATCAAGAGAAGAATCCACAACGCTATTACGATACGTATCTTTGTTCCGGTGTGACTGGCGTTTACGATGTAGGGGGAATGAGTTGGTCGGTAGGGCTTCAGGAAGAAGCCGAGCAAAACCCAAAAGCTCCCCATGTTGCAGCGGCAGGACCATTGCTTACTCCCGTTCCCGGCGCTCCTTTTGACCTTCCATCAGACCGTGTTTTAGTTCAGCTCGATTCCGAAGAGACCGGGGTGGAAATGGTTCAGTATATGTCTGCTTTGGGAAGCACAGGTATAAAGTTTTGGATGCTGCGTGCAGATAGCGAGGAATATATGAATCGTGTTGAGACAGCTGCCCGGGAAATTGAAAAACATGGAAACCAGATGATTGCACATGCCACAACCCTTGAGCAGGCTAAGGCGGCTATAAGAAATGGAGCCAAATTATTAGTACACAGCGTGGAGGATCAGGAAGTTGATGAAGAATTTATTGAATTGGCGAAAGAGGAGGGGACAATTTACAATCCTACGCTAATTGTGGGAGCCGGATATATGGTTGCCTATAGAGGCGCTGCTGATATTGCCCCTATTCCCATTGACGACCCTAATGGATGTGTGGATCAGAAAACGAGAGAATTGATAACTACCTCCTCTCAGTTTCAGGATCATCCAAGGATAACTGATGGTTTTAAGGAAAGGCTCCGGGATTTTGATCCTGAGACCGATATGACATCTGATTTAATGCTTCAAAATTTGAAGACTTTATATGAAGCGGGAATTCCTATTGTGGTTGGAACCGATGCAGGGAATCCGGGTACACTTCACGGAATATCGATTTTTGATGAAATGGAAATGATGCAGAAAGTGGGTATTACTCCCGAAGATCTGATTGTTATGGCGACTAAAAATGGAGCCATGGCCATGCGCCGCTTAGATGATTTTGGTACGCTTGAACGCGGTAAATTTGGGAACCTGATTATGATGGACGAAAATCCCTCCGAAGATATTTCTAATATGCGAAGCCTTACCCACGTCATGATAAAAGGGGAGATGATGGAAGTTGGGGAATAGTTTGGAAAGCTAAATCCAACCCTTCCAGGGTTAAGGCAATAAAGGTTGAATCAAGCTGGATACTCAAAACCCTGGAAGGGTTTATTTTGGGGCAGTGCAATGAATTCCAATCCTTATTCCACTTCAATTTTACTCATCAATTTTGTATATCATTAGAGTAGCCAAAAACCAATAAATTTCAGTCTTATGAAATTACTTTCTGTTACCTTCGTCTCTCTATTTATCTCTATTGGATTAGTTTTTTCCAGTCAGGTATTCGCTCAGGATAATCTACTCGGAACTATCGATTTCCCAAATTCCGGTGATGAAGCAGCGCAAGCTGATTTCATTGAAGGAATGAAGTTTCTTCACAATTTCGAATATGAAGACGCCGCTCGTGCCTTTCAACGGGCAAGGGAAATTGATCCGGACTTTGTGATGGCGCATTATGGTGAGGCAAAATCACATAATCATCCCATTTGGTTTCAGCAAGATCGAGACGCCGCTATGGAAGTGCTGACAAATTTAGGCGACACTGTTGAAGAACGACAGGCTAAAGCTGCTACACAGCGGGAAAAAGATTTATTGATGTCTCTCGAAATACTATATGGAAATACAGCTGAAAGTGAAGGGAAAAAAAAGAAGGAAAGAGATGATTTATATAGAGAATTCATGGCTGAACTTCACGAGAAATACCCGGATGATCACGAAATTACGGCGTTTTATGGCTTGTCAATTTTAGGAAGTGCCCACGAAGGTCGCGACTACGGCACGTACATGAAAGCAGCAGCTGAGTTATTTGATGTGTGGAATGAAAACGATGACCACCCCGGTGCAGCACATTATCTAATCCATTCCTTTGATGATCCCGTGCATGCTCCCTTGGGACTGCCTATGGGGAAAGCGTATTCAGAAATTGCACCCTCTGCTGCTCATGCTCAACATATGACTTCTCATATATTTTTGGCCTTGGGCATGTGGGAAGAAACCATCGATGCCAATATTGTAGCCCGTGACGTACAACAAAATCGACAACAGGAATTGGGGGAGCCGCCGACTGTATGTGGGCACTATACCTGGTGGCTGGAATACGGTTACCTTCAAACCGGAGAATATAATGAAGCCGAGGAAGTACTAAGCACATGCATGGAAAGAGTTGAAGGAAATCCAACGGGGAGCGAAATATGGCATTTTTCAATTATGAGAGGGCATTATATCGTAGATACTGAAAATTGGGATGCATCAGAAGAATGGTCACTTGAAAGTAATCCGACCAATTTAAATTATTTATTTACTTCGGCCTATTCTGCGGTTCAGCAGGGTGAAACGGAGCAAGCCCGTGAAAGTCTTAATGCAATAATGGATATTCCCGAAAGCGAGGAACGTAATATCCAGATGAATCAAATTAAAAGTTTGTTGCTTATTGAGGAAGGAAATGAGGAAGAAGGATTAGCGCTGCTTGAGGAAGCAGTAGCGGCAGAATCTGCACTTCCGGTAGATTTCGGACCACCTACAATTGTGAAGCCATCACACGAATTACTCGGAGATGTGCTTTTGGATTTAGGCCAATACCACGAAGCTCATGATGCATATGAAAAACAATTGGCCCGCACACCGGATCGAAGAAGATCATTATTGGGTATGGAAGAAGCCCTTGGTATGATATCTTCGAATTAATTAAGCGCATTTATCGATAAAATACGTTGGCATTGGTTTAACGTTTAAAAGTATCAAAAGATGACACAATCAGAAAAAGAAAAGCTGATCGAAATCATACATACGAGGATTGAGAGTACAAAAGCAGATATTGAGGAACTAACTGAGCTTGTAAAACCCATTCCTTTGGATGCCTCCATAGGTCGTGTATCACGAATGGATGCCATCAATAATAAATCGATCAATGAATCTTCCCTGAGAGAAAAAAAGAAAGAGCTGAAAAAACTGGAGCGAGCCCTCGAAAACTCTGAGTCTGACAAGTTTGGGATCTGTACAAAATGCGGGGATGTGATCCCTTTTGGTCGGCTTGAATATATGCCGCATACTACTCGTTGTGTAATATGTGTGGGATAGAATGGAAACTTCTTAATAGCTCACGCTAAACCCAATGCTTAAATCCAACTCTTCCAGGGATTGCAACCGCTGGAAGAGTTTCCTGAATGTGTATAGAATAAAAAGTGAGGAAATAGGAAAATTGGTAAACTCATCCAGCGGTTAAATACTCTGGATGGGTTGGCTTTAGGAAAGAAGTAGAAGTAAAATTCCGTTCTCACAACATCAATATTGCAGGTCTAATACAATAAAAGTAGATTATTGTATGTCAGTGTCGCTATTATCAAATAGATATTATCACATTTATAATAGGGGAAACAACAGGGAGAGTCTTTTTTACAAGGAAGAAAACTACGATTACTTTCTTCAAAAATATTTTTACTACTGTTACCCGGTATTTGAGACCTATGCGTTTTGCCTTTTAAATAATCACTTTCATATGATTATAAGTGTCAGGCCTGAGTCCCAACAGCAGGAAATTATCATATCTCAACAATTAGATTTTAAATTCCCGCTATCTCCATCAAAACAGCTTTCTCATTTATTTAATGGATATGCACAGGCAATAAACCATCAAGAGGATAGGGTTGGAAGTCTCTTCCAAAAGAACTTCAAACGAAAGATTGTTGAAAGCGAAGAATATTTTAGACGGGTGATAATTTATGTTCATCAAAATCCGGATAAGCATGGGTATTCAATTTCCTATAAGCAATATCCCTTCTCATCTTATCCCTGTTATATCGGAAAAAAGGAGTCTCATGATTTTTTGAATATGGAAAAGACACTCGATTTATTTGGGGGAAAGGAGAATTTTTTGGCAGCACATGATGAATTTGAGGCTTCGGGTCAGGATATATTCGGATTGGAGTAAATGGGGATGCTTAAATTCAACTCTTCCAGGGTGTGCAACCGCTGGAAGAGTTTCCTGAATGCGTAGAATAAAAAAGTAAGAAAATAGGGAAACCGGTAAACCCATCCAGCGGTTAAATACCCTGGATGGGTTGGTTATAAGGGTTTGGAATCTTTCTGTTTGAACATTAATGTTTAGACATTATATTTGGGACAATTAAATCATCTACAAAATAGGCGAATTATGAGTATTTCTGAAATACAGGAAGCAGTCGAAAGTGTGAGTGTTTGGGAAGAACTCCGAAATAACATTTACGAAACGGAGGTATGGCTGAGGACTACTATAAAAGAATTTCTGAGCGAATTTGATATTACTCAGAAACAGTTATCTATTTTAAAGATCCTTAAAGAAGCTAAAAATGAGCCGATGTCAACTAAGCAAATACTGGCAAAAATGGTTGATAAGAGTTCCGATACATCAAGGCTCGTAGATCGGCTCATAGATAAAGGATACGTGCGAAAAAGAAAAGATCCGGATGATGGAAGGCTTATTCAGGTTTTTATAAAGTATGAGGGGCTGCGATTGATAGCTCAAATTGAAGATCGAATGGATGAGCTTGACCGGCAGTTTACTTTACTTGGTGAAGAAGAGGCTGAGCAGCTTAATATGCTTCTTGAAAAAGCCCGGGCTTGATACCCTCTATACGGTTTTGCCTTATTAATCAGGACTAAAAAATCGGTTGCATTTTAAATTGCATCCAAGTACTATTTTCTTCTTTGAATAAATAGAGGATGGCTGATGATAAATGCAATTAATTGGTTTGAAATTCCCGTCAAAAATATCGCTCGGGCAAAAACATTTTATGAGCATATTTTTAACATTGAAATGCATGAATTAGACATCGGGGATGGCTTAAAAATGGTTTTATTTCCCGCTGAAAGTGGTACTGTTGGAGGGGCGTTAATAGAAAATGAAGACTGGTATAGGCCAAGTGATACTGAAGGCCCGTTGCTTTATCTGAATGCCAATCCGGATGTGCAGGAAGTTTTAGACAGAGTAGAAGAGTCGGGTGGGTTAATTAAAATTCCGAAGCGTTTAATTACAGAAGACAATGGCTACATGGCCGTTATTACAGATAGCGAAGGAAACAGGGTTGCCCTACACTCTAATCAATAGTGAAAGGGGTTAACGGTAAAATTCTTTGTTTTTAATTTGTACGGATGCCGCATAATAGGCAGCTCCCACAATGCTGGCATTATTAAGAAGGCTTGCAGCTTTAAACTTGGTTTTAATTTTGATGTACGGAAAGGTCTTATCTGCTTTTTTACTGAGTTGTCCTCCCAAAATAAACAGATCAGGATGGAAAAGCTTTTCGTATTGTTCTAATACCAATTGAAGTCTTTTTCCCCAGGTTTTTTTTCGGATACCTTCTTCTTTTCTAACCTTATTTGATGCCCGCTCTTCAATACTAATACCCTTTATCTCTATTTGTCCCAGTTCAGTGTTTGGAACCAAAATGCCGTCTATAAAAACCGATGAACCAATTCCGGTTCCAACGGTTAGCACGATGATCGTTCCGCGCTGACCTTTACCTACCCCAAATTTCATTTCAGCCAATCCTGTTGCATCGGTATCATTGATGGTACTGACATTACAGCCTGTAATTTCGGAGAAAAGATGATCAGCGTCAGCATCAACCCAGCCTTGGTCAATGCGGGTAGTGGAAAGCACTACTCCTTTGCTGGTTGCTGCAGGGAAAGCACACCCTATTGGGCCTTCCCAGTCAAACTTTTTTACAACTTTATGAAGTTTTGAAATGAGCTTATGGGGACGGGTATCCTCAATTTTGTCAGTCGTTTTCTTTTTGGATACAATTTCTCCCTTCTCCGTATCTACGATAGCTCCTTTAATCCCATAACTTCCTATGTCGATCCCTAAAACTTCCATGGTCGTATTTAATTAATTCGGGCTAAACATAGTGAAAAAAATCTACATTTAGGATTAGACAGAAAAAAGGAAATGGGGGTAAAATACCGCAACTGATTATTTCTCAACCAATATCCAGCCTTCTTCATCAACCATTCTTTTGGCGTACTTCCATTTTATCTCTTTGTTTTCGCCCGTATTCATATTCTGAATGGTTACATAATCGTTACGCCCGGGTTCGTCAGCCACTTCTACCGGTTGTGGTTTAGCATTACCGCCTTGTGGTTTTTGTCCACCTTGTTGCTGAGGAGCCGGTGCTTGTAGGCCCATCCCGGTTGAATCGGCATGTTGTGTTTCCATGGCCGAAGTATCAAACCTGGATTTTTGTTTTTGAGCTTTCTGAAGTTTGGAATCTTCTGCCTGCACTTCAGGAACGGCTTTCCAGATCAGCGATATAGCTTCTTTATTAATATCATCGAGCAACATCTTAAACATATCAAATGCTTCGCGCTTATACTCAAGTAATGGATCTTTCTGTGCGAATGACCGCAAGCCAATTCCTTCTTTAACAGAATCAAGCTCTCGGAGATGCTCCATCCATTTTTGATCGATGATGGAAAGGATGGCACTTTTTTCGAGTGAACGGGCGACTTCTTTACCTTCATTTTCTAAGGCCGCTTCTACATCAACAACAATGCGCATTCGTCGAATTCCATCCGTAAAAATTACCTGTACTTTATCTGGCCGGTTATCGGGATTCGCTTCATTAATACGCTGCATAACCTGGTACAGTGGTTTGGCCATGCGCTCTTCTTTTTGGCGATATACCTCAAGTGCTCGCTTAATAATAAACTCAACCAGCTCATCTTCATCCTTTTTAGCCCATTCTTCACGATCATATTCCACATCAACAGCGAGGTAGCGAAGAATTTCTTTATGCAGGCCTTCATAATCTCCGGCGGCCACATGATCTACCACCAAGGACTCAACAAGGTCATCAAGCATATCGAGAATATCGGTACGCAGTTGTTCTCCGGAGAGAGCATGTTTACGTCGTGCGTAAATTACATTACGCTGATTGTTGAGCACATCATCATATTCAAGCTGTTTTTTTCGAATACTGAAGTTGTTTTGCTCTACTTTAGATTGGGCACGTTCAAGGGATTTGGTAATCCATGAGTGGGTAATAACTTCTCCTTCTTCAAAGCTCAGTTTATCCATTACATTAGCCACTCGATCACTCATGAACATGGCCATTAAGTCATCCTCAAGTGATACGTAAAATTGGGATTCACCGGGATCACCCTGACGACCTGCACGACCACGAAGCTGTAAGTCAATTCGGCGGGATTCGTGTCGCTCCGTACCAAGAATGGCCAATCCGCCTTTTTCTTTAACGCCTTTAGCTAATTTAATATCGGTACCACGACCAGCCATGTTGGTTGCAACCGTTACGGCTCCAATTTCACCGGCTTGTTTTACAATTTCACTTTCGCGGGCGTGCTTCTTGGCATTCAATACGTTGTGTGGTATGCCGGCGCGCTTCAGCATTCGGCTCATAGTTTCAGACACATCTACACTGGTGGTACCTACTAATACCGGCTGACCTTTATCATGGTATTCCTGAATTTTCTGGATTGCAGCATTGAATTTCTCGCGCTTGGTTTTAAATACGAGATCCTCTTTGTCATCCCGGGCAATTGGTTTATTGGTTGGGATAACCACTACATCGAGTTCATAAATTTCGTTGAATTCACCCTCTTCCGTCTCAGCGGTACCGGTCATACCGGCCAGTTTGTTGTACATACGGAAGTAATTTTGCAAAGTGATGGTAGCGTAAGTCTGCGTTGAAGCTTCTACTTTTACTTCCTCTTTAGCTTCAATAGCCTGATGGAGTCCATCAGAATAACGGCGCCCGGAAAGTACACGTCCGGTATGCTCATCCACAATGTTTACTTTTCCATCCTGAACAATGTACTCTTCTTCACGCTCAAAATTGGTATATGCCTTCAGCAGCTGATTAACGGTATGAATTCGATCGCCCCGCTCAGCAAAAAGACGGTGCAACTCATTAAACTTGCGCTCCCTCTCTTGGCTTATTTCCTGATTAGCTTCTTTAATTTTTCGCTCTTTGTACTCCTCACTGAAATCGTCATTATTTTTGATTTCCTCGATCTTTTGCTTCTCGAGTTCTTCAATTTCTTTCTCAATAATGGCTGTTTCCTCACCCAAATCTGGAATTACGAAAAACTCTTCATCTTCCCCCTTTTTGGTAATGAATTCCCGTCCCTGTTCGGTCATTTCAATGGAATTCATTTTAGGATCTACAGCATAATAGAGGTATTCATCTACCACCGGCATATTCTTGGCATTATCTTGCAGGTAGAATGATTCAGTTCTTTGAATCAGTTTCTGAACTTTAGGATCTTGCAGAAGCTTGCGCAGCTGTGTGTTTTTGGGGAATCCGCGAACGGCACGGAACAGGGCCAATCCGGCATCTTCCTCATTGCCCTCTTCCAGCAGTTGTTTCCCTTCTTTTACCAGATTTGCCACTAATTTTTTCTGGGCATTCACCAGAGACTCTACCCGGGGCTTCATTTCTACATACTTATCTGATTTATTATCCTGGGGAACGGGACCGGATATAATGAGCGGGGTTCGTGCCTCATCAATTAAAATAGAGTCAACCTCATCAATAATGGTATAATGATGATCTCGCTGGACGAGCTGTTCTTGTTCAACCACCATATTGTCACGAAGATAATCGAAGCCAAATTCATTATTTGTACCGTAGGTAATATCGGCTTTGTATGCTTTTCTTCTCTCTTCAGTACTTGGCTTGTAATGATCAATACAGTCAACGTGCATGTCATGAAAGTTGAAAATCGGTTCGTTCCATTCGGCGTCACGTTTAGCCAGGTAGTCGTTTACGGTAATAATGTGAACTCCTTTTCCGGCAAGGGCATTTAAGTATGCGGGGAATATGGCAACCAGTGTTTTACCTTCCCCGGTTTTCATTTCAGCTACTTTACCTTGATGCAGCACAACGGCTCCAATTAGCTGAACGTCGTAGGGAATCATTTCCCAGGTCGTTTCATTACCACCAACTTTCCAGGTCTTGCCTACAAAACGACGACAGGTATCTTTGAGTACGGCAAAAGCTTCAGGCAGGATTTCGTTGAGCACGTCTTCAATAATGTCGAGTTCCTTCTGTTCAAGTTCTTCCAGGTATTCGGCCATTTCACGGTGCTCGGCAGGAGAGAGTCCCTCAATATCGTCAAGTTGCTCTTTGATCTCTTTAATTTCGGCAACTGTTTCTGACGTAGCGTCTTTTATTTTTTTCTTAAACTCTTGGGTCTTGGCCTTTAGCTCCTCATCACTGAGTTGCTTCATTTCATCTTCATAGCTCTTGATCTCATCTATGATAGGCTGAATTTTTTTGATGTCCTTTTCGCTTTTGGAACCAAATATCTTGGTAATGGCCTTACCAACGCTATCTAATATATCCATAATGGGTTATCGTGCTCTGAGAATATTTTTTGTGAAGGTTGAAGTTAACCTTATATAAAGGGCGGTTCAACTGTTTGGAGGTTAATGTTTACAAATATCCTGCCATAAATTAATATGACAGAAAATTGACATAAATAAAGACAGCTTGTCTGCCTGTAATAAAGGCATAGATCGTATAATGTTGACGTATATACTTCGAAATAGACTAAATGGCTCTATTTTTTAACAGTTCAAAAAAGGATGGATTTTAATTTATTAATATCCGTAGGATAAAATAGAGAAATGTTAGCCCGAAAAACGCTTCCAATTATTATATTATTAGGTGAATATTAATTCTAAATAAAATATTTAATAAATAAGCATTATATACTGTAATTAGTTATTTAATAAATTGTTTTGAACGAAAATAATAAATACTTTTGATCTCACTCACTCATCGAAATAAAATTTGATCATTATGATTTCAAAAGAATTCACTCCAAAAAGAACGGTATGTAAAGTTACTTTAAGCCTGCCTGCAGAATGGGCAGAAAAGGAAGTAGCCGTAGCCGGAGATTTCAACGATTGGGATGTTGAATCAGAAAAGCTGGAAAAAAAGGAAGGCAGCTGGACAACAACGCTTCGCCTGAAACCCGAAAACGAGTATAATTTTAAATATTTCGTGGATAGAAAGCGTTGGGAAAATGACGATGCCGCTGATAAATATGTATCCAATAGTTTTGGAACGGAGAATTCGGTGGTAGTTGTAGGTAAGTAATTATTTGCTGAAATTAATGTTGAAGCTATTGAGCATTAATTAAATCAGCTGTTTTGTTTAGTACATCGCTTTTTGAAAAGCATTTAGCTACGTCTTGGTTAGGGCGTAGCTTTTATTTTTTTGAGGAATTGCCTTCCACAAATTCCCATGCAAAAAAAATGGAAAGAAAATCATCTTTGCACGGGGTTTTGGTATTGACGGACTTTCAGAGTGGTGGGAGGGGACAGCATAATCGAAAATGGGTAGTTGAGCCGGAACAAAATCTCACCTTTTCTCTGGTATTTGAGCCAGCTAAAGCGAATCGGTTAAATTTGTTGACGCTCACCTGTGCTTTGGCTATCAAAGAGGTGCTTGAAAATGAGGCTGGCATCAACGGTATACTAAAATGGCCTAATGATGTGCTCGTAAAGGAAAAAAAGATTTGTGGCATCTTAACGGAAACCGTTTTTATTGGTAACCAATTAGATCGAATTGTGGCAGGAATTGGATTGAATATAAATCAGCTGCGGTTTTCAGATGAAATAAAACACAATGCTACCTCCGTTAGTATAGAATCTGGTGAGGAGACTGAGAGGGAAGAGTTACTTGCAAAATTATTACAGCGAATTGAGTTTCGATATCGGCAATGGGTGCAACAAAATCAGGAACTGGTTAGAGAAATTAATCAATCAATAAGGGGCGTTGGAAAATGGTGTTCTCTTCAGGTAAATGATGAAGTTCTAAAAGAAAAGTATAAGTTTTTAGGGGTGAATGAGTCCGGTGAATTGTTAGCCATGGATGAAAACCTGGATGTCCGGAAATATTCCTATGAACAAGTTCGGGTTATTGAACATCTATAAAAAAAGCTCGTTCAGTATTTACCAAACGAGCTTAAATAAATTATTAGAGTTGCTATAAAATTAAGCACTCAATTTTTCAGCAGCCTCAAATACATAATCTTTTATGGCTTCAAAGGCATTTAATGTTTTCTCGATGTGAGCATCTGTGTGGGCTGCAGTTGGGATGAGGCGGATTAATACGGTGCCTCTTGGTACTACCGGATATGCTACTCCACTTACAAATACACCGTGCTCTTCACGAAGCTTGCGCATAATATCCTGACAAAGATCCGTGCTGCCTTTTGTAAGAACCGGGGTTACAGGACTCTCAGATGGAAGTACCGTATAACCGATTTCACGTAATCCTTCCCGAAGTTTAAGCGTGTTGTTCCAAAGTGTTTCTCTCCACTGCGGATTATCCTTAATCATCTGCAGGCGTTTGCGAGCTGTGACAACCATAGGCAATGGCAATGATTTGGCAAAAACCTGGCTCCTTGAATTTGCTTTCAGGAATTCAATAACACGCGAATCGGAAGCAATAAAGGCTCCTATAAGTGCAAAAGATTTAGCAAAAGTACCGAAGTAAATATCAATTCCATCCTGAACCCCTAAATGAGTTCCGGTTCCGGACCCATCTTCACCCATGGTTCCAATACCGTGGGCATCATCTACCATCAAGCGGAAAGGAACTTCTTTTTTGAGTTCAATTATTTCTTCAAGAATTCCAAGATCGCCGGTCATTCCAAAAACACCTTCTGTAACCACGAGGATGGATGTGTTTTCTTTCATTTTCTTTTTGGCACGAAATAGCTGCTTTTTGAAGCTTTCAATATCATTGTGTTTGAACACAAATTTTTCTGCCATCGCAAGTTGTTTTCCATCAACGATGCAAGCGTGACTAAGTTCATCATAAATAAGAATATCATTACGATCTACTAAAGCATGGATGGCACTCATGATACCCTGATATCCATAGTTAAGTAATTGGGCTTCATCTTTATGGACGAATTCGGCTAATTCCTCTTCCAGTTTTTCATGTTCGGTAGAGTTACCGGTCATAAGTCGGGCACCCATAGGAGCACTGAGGCTATACTTTTCAGTAGCTTCTATATCTACTTTTTTAATTTCGGGGTTACTTCCAACGCCGAGGTAGTCGTTGATACTCCACACGACCATGTCTTTGCCATTAAATTCCATTTCAGGTCCTAATGGGCCTTCAAGTTTTGGAAATGTATAATACCCGTAACCATCGGAAGTAAACGGACCAAGAGGACTTGGCCGGCTTTCAAGCTTGTCAAATAAATCCATAAAGATGTGCTGTAATTATAGCTAATTAGTTGAGATTAGAAAGAGAATTAATGCCCTTTTTAAACGTGCTTAATGTACGCAAATATCGTTTTATCTCAAAAGGAAGGGATGTTATGGGGAGGCAGTGAAAAACTCTCTCCAAACGCATAAAGTATATTGGCTTAGTTTAAGCAGAGTCTTAACACTGCATATTAAGAAAGCATAAAATATATAATTAATCTAAGTTTGGTTTTACTATGAAAAGGCCTGAGTTCATATCACTAAGAATAACTAATCCACTTTCAAAGTATGGATAGTTGCTCCACGTACCCTGAAATTCTGCAGCATCATTTTGGGGTTGAGTGTCGAAATAAGCTACACGCTGAAGATTGGCATTTTCAATATCTGAAAGATCTAAAATTTGCAAACCGGCATTATAGTTGGTCTCAAAAACATAGTTTCCAAGGATGTATAGATTGTGGTCAATAGAATTTGAAGCATGTTCGTAGTAGCCGATGAATTTTGGGTTCTCGAGAT
>NZ_JAVLBQ010000007.1:0-102242 GCF_031581265.1 Gracilimonas sp. | reverse complement strand
ATGATTTAGCTGTTTTGCAGTTCGGAACCCCAATTGCTGTCTTTCATTTACCGTTAACTCATGAATACCTTCCAAATATTCCTCATACATGCTGTCCAATTTCGCATGATGTTTTCTTTGATATTCAAGCGCAACTTTGCTTGGGTTAAACTGCTTTAATTTATCCACTACAGCTTCAATCTCTTCTTGTCGCTCCGGGGCTTTAATGGGATAGAAATCTGGTACTCCTGTAAAATGAAAAGTCCCCAAAACCATCACCTGAATAGGTTTTTTGGTTTTTTGCTCTTGAGCCTGAACATAGTCTGCTTGAAATAGAAAAATCAGCCCAACTGTAAGTAAAATGGTTAATCGAGCAAAAATTATCTCCTTTTTAGATAACATGAAATCAAATTGATTTAAGGTTCATATTCAATTTAACTCACGAATAATCGAACTCGATGTTACATTAAGGGCTTATTGTAACCCCCTCAAATAGTAACCCCATCAGGTATGATCGTATTTTTCTTAACAATCACGATACCATCCCTGACATAATGATATTCGTGGTCTCCGTCCTCAAGATGGCTTCCCCCGGATATTCGAACATCATTCCCAATAGCCACATTTTTGTCTATGATACAATTGCTTATAAAACAGCGCTGACCAATTCCCATAGCAGGATTTTCAGGTGTTGCATTTTCAATAACCGAACGATCCTGGAAAATGTCATTACCCATTACAATGGAATTTTCAACAGTAGTGCCTTTTCCAATTCTGGATCGTATTCCAACCACGGATCTTTCAATACGACTTGCTTCAATAATACAACCCTCAGCCATCAGTGCATGCTCAAGGGTAGTTCCCATCAATTTTGAGGCAGGCAACAGACGCGCACGAGTGTAAATAAAGTTTTCGTTGTCGTAGAGATTGAATTCCGGTATGGTACTGGCAAGGGCTAAATTTGCTTCAAAAAAAGATTCAATGGTTCCAATATCCGTCCAATATCCATCAAATTCATAGCCGCACACCGTTTGATCTCCGGACACACATTTAGGGATTAGTTCCTTTCCGAAATCGGTGGCACCGGGATTATCATCAAAAAGATCCTTTAGAATCCTTCGATTGAAAATATAAATTCCCATTGAAGCCAGGTAATCTTTCCCCTGCTCTTTATGCCGCTGCGGCACCTTTGACTTCCATTTTTCGAGTTCATCGTAAGAGGGTTTTTCCACAAAATCTTCAATGATGCCACCTTTATTCGTTTTCATGATTCCAAAGCCTTTAGCATCCTTGGCATTCACGGGAATGGTAGCCACCGTCAGGTCGGCGTTATTTTCTTTATGCCGCTCCAACATTTTTTGATAGTTCATTTGATACAGTTGATCACCGGAAAGTATCAAAACATGATCGTGCGCATGATTTTCCATGTGATGTAGCGACTGCCGAACCGCATCTGCTGTACCCTGGAACCAACCGGTATTATCGGGAGTCTGCTCTGCGGCTAAAATATCTACAAAGCCACTGCTAAATACATCAAAGTTATAGGTGTTTTTGATATGCCGGTTTAGCGAAGCTGAATTAAATTGTGTGAGCACATAGATGCGACGAATATTTGAATTCAGGCAATTTGAAATTGGAATATCCACCAGTCGATACTTTCCACCCACCGGAACTGCAGGTTTAGATCGTTGCCCCGTTAATGGAAATAATCTGGTACCTCTTCCTCCTCCTAATATAACCGCAATGACTGATGAACTTTTCATAATTGATTTACTTAGATATTAGTGCTTTGTACATTTTTTCATACTCTTGGGCTGAACTCTTCCAAGAGAAATCCAGCTTCATTATTTTAGCTAATACTTCAGAATACTGCTTTTCATTACTAAACAGATCTACGGCTCTAACGATTGCCTCCTCGGCAGCCTCAAGTGTGAAATCGTTAAAAGTAATTCCATATCCATCTTCTTCTGAGATATCAACTACCGTATCTTTAAGTCCTCCAACGGCTCGAACAATAGGAACCGTTCCATATCGCATTGCAAACATTTGATTTAGCCCACAGGGCTCTACACGGGATGGCATCAATATAAAATCTGAACCGGCATATATCTGATGAGCCAGTTGCTCGTTATATTCCAGGGTTGCATCAAAATAGCCCATGTGTTTTCCTTCCATCTGTGCAAAAATTTCATGCAGCTGAGGATCGCCCGTCCCCAACAATATAAAATTCACTTCTATATCTGCTTTTAAAATTCTATTAAAAAGATCAGGCAATAAATCTGCTCCCTTTTCCCGTACCAACCGACCAATAAATGAGATCATTGGAAGCTCCAGATTCAGATCAAATCTTTCACACAATGAATGCTTGTTTTCCTTCTTACCTTTTTTGCGATTTCGAAAGCTGAAATTATATTCAATTAGTTCGTCAGCAGCAGGATCCCAAACTTCTGTATCAATTCCGTTTAGTATTCCTTGTGATTTGGATCTTTCTTGCTGAAATAAGATCTCTAAGCCATTACTCTCCTCAGCAAGTTCACGCATATAACTTTTTGAAACAGTAGTAATTCTCCATGCGCATTTGAGTCCTGCCGCCAGGGAATTTAGCTGTCCATCCCAATCTAACAAACCTATATTATCAATATTAAAAGCAGGTAATAATTTAAAGTTATCAATATCCACTTCACCGTGATATTCAGCATTATGAACCGTAATAACCGAAGGTATACCTGACATGTTTCTGTAACGATTACACTCGGATAACATAAAAGGTACCAGGCTGGTATGATGATCATGACAGTGGATGACATCAGGTTGTTCATGGCTGTTTTTCATCCATTCCATAACCGCAATCTGAAAACTGACAAAGCGTTCAAGTTCGTCCCAATATCCGTGGCCCGACCATGGATCTATATAAATTCCCGGGCGATCAAATCTTCCCGGAATACTTACTACATACAATGGAAAACCAAGCTTGGCATCCTTTACTTTAAGAATTGAAAAACCGACTTCCTCCCCCGCCATCATTAATGATCCTTCATGGATCTTTGTATAGTCCTGATCTTCTAACCACTGGGTTTCATACTTCGGGATAACCACCTCGCACTGATGGTCCAGTTGATTTAAATATTTTGGCAGTGAACCAACTACATCTGCAAGACCACCAACTTTAGCGGCCGGATAACACTCTGCGCTCAAATGAAGAATTTTCATTTATTTTTGAAACCTATAACAAATTTAATCGTTAAGAATTAATAATATGGGAAATAAGAAATCTTTGGGCATCTTCCAAAAACAAACATCTGAATTTCTGAAGTTTATCCAATACAGATGAACATCCTATGAAATTGCAATTCTAACCTTAATTGTAAGCTATGGCGGTAATTGACGTACAAAATATTTTTAAATCGTTTGGCAAGACCAAAGCCGTAAACGATGTTAGTTTCCAGGTGGAAAAAGGCCGAATATTTGGCCTACTTGGTCCGAATGGGGCCGGCAAAACCACTACTATTCGGATGATCAACTACATCCTAACCCCCGATCAAGGCTCTATTACCATTAACGGTATTGAAGCAAGCCCCGAAACCCAAACCATGATTGGATACATGCCGGAAGAACGAGGCCTCTATAAGAAGATGAAGGTTTACGATCAGTTAATGTATCTAACCCAACTCAAAGGCATGGATTCCGGTGAAGCCGATAAAGCTATCAATTATTGGCTGGAACGTTTTGGAGCCTCGGAATGGAAAAAGAAAGAAGTAAGTGAACTTTCTAAAGGCATGTCTCAAAAAATACAGTTTATAGCAACCATCGCTCACGACCCGGATATTTATATTTTTGATGAACCTTTTAGCGGCTTGGATCCCATCAACAGTGAAACGCTAAAAGAAATTATCATTGAGTTGCGAGATGCAGGAAAAACCATTCTTTTCTCAACCCATCGAATGGAACAAGTTGAACAAATGTGTGATGACATTTGTCTTTTTAATCAAGGTCAGGCTGTTTTAACGGGCAATCTCAGAGAAATCAAAGCTTCTTTTGGTAAGAATACTATAAACCTTGAATTCGAAGGGGACGGCTCATTCCTCGACTCCCTTAAAGATGTTCGCATTAACAACCGCTCAACTAATTACGCAGAAATTAGAGTACTTAACGGCCAGAGTATGCAGGATATTTTGGAATTGGCTATGAACCATGCCGAAATCCATAAGTTTGAGCGTATTCAACCTTCACTAACTGAAATTTTCATCTCCACGGTTGGAGAAGACAATATCAAAAAATCGGAGATTTAATAAGATGAGTTTTCATAAAATTTGGCTTGTATTAAAGCGAGAATATCTGACTCGAGTAAAGAGTAAATCATTTATTCTTATAACCGCATTAACTCCCTTAGCTTTTATCGCTTTTATAGGCATTATCGTTTTTATTAACATTTCAGAGACCGAAGTTGAAAAGCGGATTGGAATATATGATAACACGGAGGTGTTAGTTGAAAGGTTGGTTGAGTTAAATGAGACCAGGTATTACAATGTAAGTGATACTTCCATCGATACCCTTCGTGCCCAAGTACTAAATGGAGATTTGGATGGATATATTGTTTTAACAGATTCGGTTATTACTCATTCAAAAAGTCCGGTTTTAGTGCATGGTGGTTCAGGCGGTTTATCCTTTATATCAGCCGTCAGGTCAGACCTCAGAGATGCTGTAAGGGAGGAGCGATTAACCCGGGAAAATGTATCTCAGAATGTGCGGGATATCTTTGAAACAAGAACCGGTTTAGAAGCCGTCAAGCTCACTGAGGAAGGTGAACAAGAAGACAATACCATATTTGCCTCAGCTATAGGATTTATATTAGGCTTAATGATCTTCTTTGGGATTTTCTTTTACGGCGCACTGCTGATGAGAGGTGTTATTGAGGAAAAATCGAATCGTGTAATGGAAGTAATAGCATCTTCTGTAAAACCCATTGAACTGATGTTTGGGAAGCTCTTTGGTATTTTGTCAATGGCACTTACCCAATTTGGAATCTGGATATTCTTCTACATTGGGCTTTCAATGGCCGCCGCCCCCGTTGCTGCAATGATTATGGATGCACAAATGAGCAATTTACCTGAAGATGCTGCCGAAGCGGCTTCCTCATTTGATGCTTCCGTACTGGAGAACATTGTGATTGAGCCTTACATCTTTGTGTACTTCATATTGTTCTTTTTATTAGGATTTTTGATTTATAGTGCCCTGTTTGCAGCCATCGGTGCTGCGGTTGATAATGAGCAAGATTCTCAACAGTTCATGCCTATTGTAGGTCTGCCGATATTTATAGCCTATTTCTTGAATACAAAAGTGATGCAGGCTCCTGACTCCTCCCTTTCTACTTTTGTGTCCATATTTCCGTTAACGTCTCCCATTAATATGATCTCAAGGATTGCGTCTACATCGGTTCCTATTTGGCAGATTGCTTTATCTATTCTATTAATGATTCTGACATTCTTGGTAATCATGTGGCTTGCCGCAAAAATTTACCGCGTTGGTATTTTGATGTATGGCAAAAAGCCCTCTTTTAAAGATCTGGCAAAATGGATTAGGCAGAGTTAGAAAAGATATAGTTTTCAGCACTTTCTATGGGGCAAGCTTGCTGCTTGTCCCTTTTTTATTATGATATGTATTCTTCCTTCATGGTTTATTAATGCTGAAATCACCTGCTTATTTAATTATATTTATTGTTCAATAAATACGATGTTCATCAATTACTTAAACACCTAAATTTTTTAGATATGAAGGAATTAGATTCGGCTGTACAAAATAGAATCAATCAATGGCTGAAAGGGGAATATGATGAGAAAACCAAATCAACCCTTCAAGAAATGCTGGATGACAAAAATTTTGATGAACTGACAGAAGCCTTTTATAAGGATCTTGAATTTGGCACCGGTGGTTTACGGGGAATTATGGGTGTTGGCACCAACCGTGTTAACAAGTATTCGTTTGGGATGGCCACACAGGGTTTTAGTAATTTCTTGAAAAAGAACTATCCTAATGAAGATATTAAAGTAGCCTTGGCCCACGACTCTCGTAACAACTCCGATCAGCTGGCTCAAGTTGTGGCAGATGTTTTTTCAGCCAATAGCATAAAGGTTTACTTTTTTGAAGATCTCCGTCCTACTCCCGAACTATCATTTGCTGTCCGTAAACTTGGATGCAAAGGTGGAGTAATGTTAACAGCCTCTCACAATCCTAAAGAATACAATGGCTATAAAGCCTACGGTGCAGATGGCGGACAATTAGTAGCACCGAACGACAAAATGGTAATGGAAGAAGTTCAAAAGATCACTGACATGAGTGAAGTACATTTTCAAGGAAATGATGCTCTCATTGAAACTATTGGCGATGAGATAGATGAGAAGTACTTAGATGCTTTGGTTGATCTTTCTATTTCTAAAGATGCCATAGAGGACCAAAGTGATTTAAAAATAGTATTCTCTCCCATTCATGGCACCACGGGTACCTTAGTGCCTGAAGTACTTAAGCGAATGGGCTTCAAAAATGTAATTACCGTTGAGGAACAAATGAGCCCGGATGGTAATTTCCCCACTGTAGTTTATCCAAACCCTGAGGAAAAAGAAGCGCTTGATATGGCTCTGCAAAAAGCCAAGGAAGTGGATGCTGACCTTGTTATGGCCACAGATCCTGACGGTGACAGGGTTGGAATTGCTATTAAGAATAAGGAAGGAAATTTTGTACTTCTTAACGGCAATCAGACCGGATCCCTCATTATCGATTATATGTTGACAGCCTGGGATAAATCCGGAAAAATAACCGGGGATGAGTATATTGTTAAGACTGTCGTAACCTCATACCTTCTCGACCGAATTGCAGAAGATAAAGGCGTTGAATGCTACAATACCCTCACCGGCTTTAAATACATTGGTGAGCTAATGACCAAGCTTGAAGGCAAGAAAAAATTTATCGCCGGCGGTGAGGAAAGTTATGGATACTTGATTGGCGAACATGTAAGAGATAAAGATGCGGTAATATCCTGTGCCATTATTGCTGAGATGTCAGCCTATCACAAGAGTCAGGGGAGCAGCTTGTATGAAGCAATGATTGAAATGTACCTAGAATATGGATTGTTTAGGGAACAACTTATTTCAGTTACTAAAAAAGGGAAATCAGGGGGAGAAGAAATTCAACAAATGATGATGAATTTCAGAGTTAATCCTCCGAAAAAATTAGGCGGTTCACAAGTGGTAATTATCAAAGACTATCAGACATCGAAAAAGAAAAACATTGCCACCGGAGAAGTATTTGAGATAGACCTGCCCCAAAGCAATGTGCTTCAATTTATAACTGAGGATGGATCCATTGTCTCTGTCCGCCCTTCCGGCACGGAGCCGAAAATCAAGTTCTACTGCAGCGTAAACACCAGTTTAATGAGTGCTGAAGATTATGGTCCCGCCGTTGCCACCCTCGATAAAAGAATTGAAATCATGACAGAGGCACTTCAAAATAAAGATTGAAAAATGATTTCATTTAATAGTGACTTTACTTTGATTCATAAAGGTCATTAATTACTTATATAATTGAACATGTATGGAACACTATCAGCATATATATGTTGATATTAATACATGAAACACATCTACAAAAAGAAGGAGAAAACATGAGTTTAGTAAACAGAGAAACTATTGAAAAGCTGATCAGCAAAACTCAGGATATTAACGTTACCATATTTTTACCTACACACAAGAAAGGAGAAGAAGGCAAACAAGATTCAATACGTCTCAAAAATTTAATTCAACAAGCTAAAAGTGAACTTATTGAACAAGGATGGAAAGAAAATGAAACTGATGAACTTTTTGATCCGGTAATTGCCAAAACTGAAGAAAATCAATTTTGGCTGCATCAAGACAAAGGGCTTGCCATCTACATAAATAAAGAGTATTTCGATTTCTTTAAAATTCCGGTAAGTCCGAAAGAAAACTTTTATATCTCTAATAATTTTTTAGTCACTCCACTGCTGGAACTTCAAAATCACCATAGTATTTACCATGTGTTATTGCTTAGCCAAAGCGAGACAAAGATGTTTAAAATTGCCCCGGATGAAACAACACAGGTTAAGTTTGAAAGTGTTCCTACTAATATGGAAGACCATTTAAAATATCATGTACACGATCGGTCTATTCAGTACCACACCGGTACAAGTGGTAGTCGTGCGGTGTTTCACGGTCATGGGACAGATTCCGATGAGGACAACAAAGAGCTTGAACTGTTTCTCAAACACATTGAGAATAAAGTTACTAAATACCTCAAAAGGGTAAACGGACCTCTCGTCTTAGCCGGACCTGATAAAATGGTTTCTTACTATAAGAAGTCGAACAAATACTTCAATGTTTTAGAAGAACATATTTCAGGAAATTGTGATAATAAATCCGTTCAGGAAATTGAAGTCGAATCCTGGCAAATCGTAGAACCCTATTTCAGTGAAGAAATAAAAAGTGATATTGAACGCTTTAACGACCTCAGTGGCAGTGAATTGATTTCCACTGACGTAAGTGAGATCGTCAAAGGTTCCTATTACGGAAAAGTGGATACCTTATTTGTACCAATGGGCTTTCATCAATTTGGTATTTTTGATCAGGAGAAAAATGAGATTGAAATATCAGATCAGAAAAATGGTGAAACGGTAGATTTAATCAATCTTGCAGCCATTTCAGCTATTCGTAATGGAAGCACCCTCTATGGACTTCCACAGTCTGAAGTTCCTAATAATTCAGGATTGGCAGCTATATACAGGTATAAATCCTAAATAAACTTCTCCATTCCGGTTCTGCTGAATAATTACCTTAAATACACTTATAAGAGAATTTTCAGCGGAACCGGTTATTTTTATCTACCTCAACTCAAATATCTTACCGGCTTTCTGGCTTACAATATCTTCCATTTCCAGCTGAAGCAACTCCACTAATAGTTGACTGGTGTCTATCTTCATTTTTTCACTTAAATCATCAATTTGGTAGGCTTTTTCCTCTAAAAGCTCACAAATTTTTTGTGAGCTTTCATCCAGTTCTTTATCTCTCCAATTTTCATTTTCAGCTTCCCTGATCTTAGTCTCCCCTTCGGTTTCATATTCTACAAGCAGCTCTTCTAAAATATCATCTACTGTTTGCACCAGTTTTGCAGCCCCTCTTTTAATAAGATAATTACATCCTGTGCCTGATGGATTCCCCAAAGGATGCGGAACGGCAAAAACTTCACGGTTTTGGTTAAGCCCAACATTAGCCGTAATCATACTCCCCCCTTTTATTCCGGATTCTATAACCAAAACCCCTAAACTCATTCCACTTACAATTCTGTTTCTTACCGGAAAATTTCCCGCGTCCGGTTTGGTGCCAAGCGGATATTCAGTAATCACTGCTCCCCCATTTTTAACAATGCTATTTGCTAACCCGGCATTTTTCTTGGGATATAAATTATCTATTCCTGATCCCAATACTGCCACCGTCGGGGCTCCATGATCTAAGGCAGCCTGATGAGCAATTGCATCAATTCCATAGGCCAGTCCACTGAAAATGCACAGTCCTTGATCTGCCAGTTCACCCGTGATTTTCTTAGCCATATTCCGTCCGTAGGCCGTCGTATTTCTTGTGCCAACAACAGCCATCCCGGGTTTCGAAAGTGCTTCAGGGTTCCCTTTCAGCCAAAATAGAACCGGGGGATCGTAAATTTGCTTCAATAAAGGAGGATATTCCGGATCAGCCAATGTTATAATGTTAGAGCCGCTCTTTTCGGTGGCTTCTAAAATTTCATCTACCTTATCCCAGTCATCAAAAGCGATTAAGGACAGTGCAGATGCCTCCCCAATCCCTTCGATGGTTCGTAATTTCCGCTTCCCTACATTGAATATTTCTTCTGGATCATCAATGTGTCTTATCAGGTTGTAAACGCGACGGCACCCAAACCCCGGTATTATGCTGAGCGCAATGAGTACCCTAAGTTTCTTCTTGTTCTTTAGCATGTTGTATTTGTTCCCATAGTTTCTCCTTGAGTTCGTCTACACCATGACCGGTAGCAGACGAAATAGTAATAACGGGAATTTCATCATCAAAGTGAAGTTCTTCTTCCAACTTAAAGTCTTGTTTTAAATCCATCTTGGTAATTGCCAATATCCGGGGCTTGTCTAACAAGTCTTTTCGGTACGATTTTACCTCATTCAATAAAGCTTCATACTCATACTTAATATCGGTCATTGCACTGACCATAAATAGCAGCACATTATTCCGCTCTATATGACGAAGAAATTGTATTCCAAGCCCTTTTCCCTCATGAGCTTCTTCAATAATTCCCGGAATATCTGCCATTACAAAACTTCGGTAGTCGGCAAATTTCACTACTCCAAGGTTAGGTTCTAAGGTAGTAAACGGATAATCAGCTATCTTAGGTTTGGCATGAGATAATGCCGATAATAAGGTGCTTTTCCCGGCATTGGGAAAGCCAACCAAACCAACATCAGCCATCAGCTTCAATTCAAGTTCAACAACACGCTCTTCTCCCGGTTTACCTTCTTGTACACGATGAGGAGTTTGATTGGTTGAACTTCTGAAATGCCAGTTTCCCAATCCACCTTTACCGCCTTTGGCAATCACCATTTCTTCTTCATGCTCGGTAATCTCGCCTAAACGCTCTTTGGTATCAGCATCAAATACTACAGTACCCAATGGAACTTCCAATCGCTCCGATTTACCATCAGCGCCCGTACTTCTTTGTTTAGATCCATTTTCACCATGTTCGGCTTTAATGTATTTTCGGTAGCGAAGATCAAGAATAGTATTTAGCTGCTCATTGCCAACTAAAATTACATCTCCTCCTTTTCCACCATCGCCGCCATCAGGACCTCCTTTTGGAACATATTTCTCTCTTCTAAAGTGAAGGGCACCGTCCCCACCTCTACCGGCCGTTACATAAATTTTAGCGTAATCCGCAAAGCGCATTGTATAATTCTTTGAAATGAAATTTTATTTGACCTGAAAAGCCGGGTATAAATTGTGAAATACTGACTATTTTTTATGCTGAACCAGCTTTAGCAACTTAGTCAGCTTCGCTTTCATTTTTGTGCGTGGTAAGATGAAATCGAGGAAACCGTGTTCCAGCAAGTATTCTGAGGTCTGGAAACCTTCGGGCAAATCGCGACCAATAGTCTGACGTATCACGCGGGGACCTGCGAAACCAATTAGCGCACCCGGTTCTGCAATATTAAAGTCACCGAGCATCGCATAACTCGCCGTAACTCCTCCGGTTGTAGGATCAGTCATATAAGAAATGTATGGAACTTTAGCTTCTTCAAGCTGTGCAAGTTTTGCTGAGGTTTTGGCCATTTGCATCAAACTAAGCACACTCTCCATCATACGGGCACCACCGGTTTGAGAAATAATAATCAATGGAAATTTATTATCTCGGGCATGATCTATAGCAATACCTAAGCGTTCCCCTACTACAGATCCCATACTTCCCCCGATAAAAGAAAAATCCATGCAGGCAACGACGATGTCGAGTTTATTCATTTTACCCACGCCAACCCGTGCTGCGTCAGAAAGTCCGGTTTTCTCTTGATACTCATTAAGGCGGTCTTTGTATTTCTTTCGATCTTCGAAATCCAGCGGATCGGTGGGTTGAATTTCCTGACCTAATTCTTTGAATTTTCCATCATCAAAAATAATTTCAAAATATTTCTCACTTCCAATTCTAAAGTGATAATCACTTAGGGGATCAACCCAAAGATTATCCTCTAATTCTCGCTTATGGATGGTTTCACCGGTGGTGGGTACTTTTATCCAAACTCCTTCCGGCATTTCTTTCTTGGTACTCGTTTGGATATTTTCGTCTTTTCTTTTGAACCAGGACATAGGCTTTGTTTTGTGAATTTTTCAGAAGCACAAAATAAAGATTATAACGCTTAAATCTGAATCTGTTTTGAATAATATAACGCTACTTCACTTTAGTATTGTTGACTTGACTGCTGCTCAAATAATTGGATTCCAGTTCCTCGGCAGTCGTCTTTTGGAAAAATTCTTCTCCTGAAATGCTGTTAAAAAGATGAATCAAATTAGTGGCTGATATATCTGACGCTTCCAAGACAGTAAGTTGATCTTTTTTCTCTTCCTCCAACCGTTCAATACCGGTACCGATTATTTGATTTCCCTTATTCATTAGTGCAGTGATTTCTACAAGCTCTAAAATCTCGGATTTTGTTATTGGGATGAGCCGGTCTTCTTTTTTAAATTTTTGATGATAGAGGTGTTTCCGGCGAGCATTAATTACAGCATGTACTGTTCCCTCACCAGCTCCCTGAGCAAAACCGGCAAGCGTATTTCCGGCATAAATATCCACATTCAACCCAAAAAATAATCCTTTTACAGCACTTGCTGCGATTCGCAATCCGGTGTAGGAACCCGGTCCCGAGCTTACCAAAATTATATCCAGATCAGCCAATTTGAAATTGTGTTCTTCCATCAATTCTCTGATAAAGATAAACAGCAACTCAGAATGCGATCCTTTTCTTTCTGTCCGTTTCTCAAATAATTTTCCCTCTCCATCCTGGAAAGAAATCGAACAAATATTAGTAGCAGTCTCAATAGCTAAAATCATACTTAACCTGATTACTGTTAAAGGTTCACTGAATGGTAATGAAATCCCGGCTCTCAATAATAAACTGCCAATTGCCCCGATATTGAGAAAACCGCCCATAAAATTTAACTTTCTGCTCAGTACCTGCTACATCTGAAAGTACTTGATTAAGACGAAAAGCGGGTGTATACACATCGTAGGTTATGCCTTCAACTACAAAATCATAATCGTCTGTAACCGTAGCAGTGGCTAACACATATTCTCCATAAAATTCAGGATTTTCACGGGGATCTTCACTCGTAAACTCTTTTTCAGATATAAAATTTTCAGGTATTGAATAGGCTACCTCAATAGGCTTCCATTCCTCATCATCATTCACTGAAAAACCACTATATATGATGCTTTCCTCAGCCAAGCGAAATTTCATGGAAATGGGAAGGTGATCTGAATACCCACTCCCTGTGAAAGCAGAACTCCAACGCTTAGGCTCCCCGGATGTGCTGAAGGTATTGAACCCAAAATCACCCCGGTCAAAAGAATTGTCTACGTATTGAATTCCTTCATCGTCATACATTCCGGAAGTGATCATAATTTGCATCAACGTTCCCCATTTACCTTGATAGGTATCCGAACCACGCTTATTCACGGGGAAATCGTACCATAAATTATAAACAAAATCGGTATTACCTTTAGCCACTTTCTGTTCGTCGCCGATGGAACCAAGAATATCATTAACTGCCGTTTTTTCGAAATCATACCGATAGCTTTGATTGTAATCACTATTGAAATCGCCGGCTAACACTATGTCAAGATTTGGGTTTTCAGCTAAAAGTTCATCCAATCGGGCTCGTAACACTTTAGCATTTTGATGACGGACCTGCTCCATCTGCCATGAACTCGCTCCGGATTTCCAATGATTGTTGAAGATTACTAACTCATTTCCTTTCACATTGATCCAGGTCTCCAGGATGGGTCTTGCCCGTACTAAATGATGAATTTCGGTTTTCCCATGATGGATAGGAAATCGCGAATAAGTTACTGTTTTTTGAACCGTCTCAGGTTCACCATCCTTACCAACTTTACTTTTTCCAACTGACATTTCATAGTTCCACATATCCGAATCCACCATTCCCTTCAGCAATAGCAGCTCAGAAGGAAGGTCCGCAATGTCTTCTGTGAAATCATCACCAAGCATCTGTTCCAAAGTGGTAGAGGCATATTTTTTTAGAAAATCATCCGGTGATAAATCCGGCCAGGGAGTAAAATCACTTTCGAGTTCTACCATGGCAACCACATCCGGTCCTTTACCCTGATTATATTGCTTTAAGACACGAACCGCATTTTTGATCTTGGTAAGTACATCTTCTTTGGTATATAATGGTTTGCCATCGTTATCAGTAGTACGATAATCGTCATAGATTGCTACTCCGTCAGCATCAAACAGGTTTTCAATATTGTATGTAACCAGTGTGTATTCATTGGATGCATTTTGTGCAAAAACACCAATTGTACATAGAAAAACTAAAATCGTAAGAGCTACTTTCTTCATGTATTTATTGATTAAAAACTCCTTCTCCAAAACGACGGTAGAAATAATACCAGTTTATCCCAACATTTATTGATTGATAGTAATTATCCCTCAAGATTTTCATTAAGCTATCTGCTTTAGGTTCATTCCCTAAATACTTATTCAAATACCATAACCCTAAATTTGCTTCTGCTTTTTTATAGTCTGAAGAGCTGTTTTCTAACTCTGCTTTAAGTTGAAGCTCGACTGTATCATACAATAAGTTGGCTTTTTCATATTCTTTAAAATACTCGAACAAATTGGCCTTTATAAAATCATATTTTGAGGTGTCCATTGTTCTTCGATGAAATTGAGAAAGTACGGCTTTAGCATTGTCTAAATCCCGGAGTACTATAAGCTGACTTATCTTTTGATTCAGCGCGTAGTAGTTTGTGCTGTCATCGGCAATTAAACTATCCAAGTATTCTGTTCTTTTTTCTTGCTGCTCTTTCGCTTTCTGCAGGTAAAAATTCTGTGGACCCTCCTGTAATATCCCTTCAATCTTAAGCGAATCTTTCTTAGAAAGCCTATCCTGTGCATTCAGATTTCCTATCAATAGCATCAATACCAACAGAACCAAATACGCGGATAATGTTTTCATCTAGATTGTATATATATGAAAAATTGGAACCTATCGAAGCTCATTTAGCACCAATTGTCCTTTATTAAAAATTCCAACCGCACGCCCTTGAAGTTTCTCATTTAGATATGGAGAATTTTTTGACTTGGAACGAACATTTTGGGGGCTGAAGGTCCATTCTTCATCGGTATTAAAAAATGTGAGATTGGCTTTGACTCCTTCTTTGAGTTCAGGAATTTCCAGATTCAGAACTTCTCTTGGTTTATAGACCAGCTTATCCATCAACTGCTGAAGATTCAATTTTTTGGTTTGGAACAGCCGCTTGTTGCTAATTGACCACGCTGTTTCCAACCCTATGATTCCATTGGGTGCATAAATAAACTCCACCTCTTTTTCTTCAATGGCGTGAGGAGCGTGATCAGTGCAAATAGCATCTATCGTCCCGTCCACTAAACCTTCAATCATGGCATCCACATCTTCCTGTGTTCTAAGCGGCGGGTGCATTTTGAAGTTGGTGTTGAATTTTTGTTTCTCAATCTCCTCATCGGTTAAATCAAAGTGATGGGCACATACTTCTGTTGTTACATTAATGCCTTTCTTCTTGGCCTCTCGCACTAAATCAACAGCACCTTTTGTACTGATATGGGCAACATGGATATGTCCACCGGTATATTCAGCCAGCATGATATCGCGGGCAATCATAACTTCTTCGGCAATGCCTGGAGTCCCGTCAAGACCTAATCGGGTGGCCACTTTTCCCTCATTCATGTGTCCGGGACGAGAAAGATCTAAATCCTCTTCATGATTGATGATCGGAACCCCCAACATGGATGAATATTCAAGTGCTATCCGCATGACCTGCGAATTATACACCGGATCTCCATCATCACTAAAAGCAACCGCTCCGCCCTCCTTCATATCCGCCATTTCAGCAATGGATTCTCCCTTGCGTTCTTTGGTTACACAACCTATTGGGTGAACATCGACAGCAAGCGATTCGGCCTTTTTGGTAATGAATTCAACCACATCCCGGGTGTGAATGGCCGGTTTGGTATTGGGCATGCAAGCCACAGCAGTGAAGCCTCCAAAAGCAGCGGCCTCACAGCCGGTTGTAATCGTTTCTTTGTGCTCGAAACCGGGTTCCCTAAGATGAACGTGCATATCCATCCAGCCCGGAGATACATAGGCTCCTTTAAAGTCATGAACTTTTTCTTTTTTATCGGCTTCAAGGGATGAACCGATTTCTTTAATGACCCCCTTCTTGATTCGTATATCAACAGTGTCTGTAACTTTATGAGAATTACTTACGGGCTTTACATTTTTAAGGAGCATAGAAGTGTATTTAGGCTTAAAAGTTCTTCGGCAAATATACCGTGATTATAGGCTAAAGCACAAAAGGAATACAGAGCATTTGGGAAGATAAATATCGCCTTAGAGACTTACCGACTTTCCACACACTCGTGACATTCAATCCACTCCTCTGTGGGAATATGACTAATGGCTGCCGGACTGTTCCCTTTCTCAAAAACCGGCTTGAATACAATATTTCCTTCCGCATGTTCACTGCCACAAGAATGGCAATTGACTTCATGGTCGGTTCGGACTGAAGTATATCCCGTTATAACCCAGCCATCATGGCCCTGATGAGCTGCAAGACTTTCTAAGGCAGCTCTTACTGTTTGAGATTTATTACCATCGTAAAATTTTTCGGCCAGTTTTTGAAGTAATTCAACCGTTGAATTATCAAGTGTGAAATTAAGGCGTTTCATTCTTCTCCTTCTTCAATAATGATTCTTCCAGCGGGTGATGCTTGTGTCGGGCATTATTACAGGTTCGGTGATGATTGTAATTCCGCCAGTGACCGATGATCAAGATAACGCTTCCAAGCAGTGTAGCCGATGTTTCAAAAATTTCACCCAGCCAATAATGACCTAAAAGCCAGCCGGCTATGATCAATCCAAAGCCTGAAAGCAGTAAAGTCACAATAGTACGATTATAGTGGCTCCGGCTGGAGGCATAAAATATGGTTGGGAGAATCAGCACGATAAAAATAGGATGTAGCCACTCTTCAATAGCAGCAGCATGCGGAGTTAAGGGTAAGAGTGCAAGAACAATGGGAACAAAAAGACAGTGGATGGCACAAAGCACCGATAAGCTGATTCCCAAACGATCCCAGAACAAGGATATCGTTGAATTTTTTGTGGACATGGTAATTTATTCGTAGTGTGAATTTTAGTGTGTATTAAGATACACACTTTTGACACACTTATGCAACATCCGTTTCAGTATTTTGTTTGAAAATCACATAATCGCCTTCAAAAACAGCAAGCACTTCTTCGCCTTCAATAATCTGAGCTTGCAGGGTTATCCTCCCTTTCCCAAAACGATGTACCATCTCTAAAAAATGCTGAACTTCTTCCTCATCCGGTATTACTAATTGGGAGGTGAAATCGGCAGAGATGGGTTTGATGTATTTTGTTTCACTTTTACCAATTACGATTCTTGGAATGATCTCTTCATCATCAAACAATAGTCGTAAATACGACCAGCCGGTGGTAATTAATAAACTGCTGATACTACCCCCAAATGCTGTTGAACGGTGGTTGATGTTGTTCATCAAGGGAGCCAGAAATTTGACTTCATTCCTTGAAAATTCAATCGCTTTTACACCAAGCGCTCTGGTTATAGGAATGTGTTTGTACAGGTATTGCTCTATTTGTGTTTTAGTCATAGTCGTGGGTTTAGGTCAGCCTGTGTTTCTACTCTTCATCACAGATAAACTAAATATAGTCAAAGGAAGCACTTCTTCAATAGCAGATTCGAACTTAAAATTGGGACTACTTTCACCTTTAAAACTCTCTATAAACCTCTATATTTACGACGTTCATTTATAACGCCTCAGCAATCATTCATGTCTGACAAACAGATCCCATTTTTATTTGATATCCCTACCGTTTCTCAGCTTACCGATAAGATCAAAACCCTGCTGGAACAAAATTTTGTAGATATTCTGGTGGAGGGTGAAACAAGTAATGTTAAACAAAGCAGGAACGGACATTATTATTTCACGCTCAAAGATGCCGATGCCTCCCTGCCCTGTGTTATTTGGAGAAGCACGGCTCAACGACTTGATATCAATTTAACAGATGGGCAACACATTGTGGTTGGCGGAGATTTACAGGTGTATCCCCCTCATGGCCGTTATCAGATGATGGTGAGCCTCGTACAGCAAGCCGGAATTGGGAAATTACAGCAAGCCTTTGAAAAGCTGAAAGCCAAGCTCAAGGCTGAAGGATTGTTTGAAGATCATCACAAAAAGCCACTGCCCAAATTCCCTGAACACATTGGAGTAGTTACCTCAGCAACCGGAGCTGCCTTTCAGGATATTCGATCTACTTTAGAAAAACGATGGCCGCTGGCTGATTTTAAACTGTACCATGCATCCGTACAGGGCGTAAATGCAGCGCCTGAAATTGTGAAAGGAATCGAATATTTTTCCTTGACCAAAAATGTGGATGTACTCATCATTGGTCGCGGTGGTGGTTCTTTGGAAGACCTGTGGCCCTTTAATGAAGAAGCGGTAGCCCGGGCGGTATTTGCCAGTGAAGTTCCCATTATCAGTGCAGTGGGACACGAAGTTGATTTTTCCATCTCCGATTTTGTGGCTGACGGTCGGGCTGCAACTCCAACCCAAGCTGCCGTAATGGCTGTCCCCGACATCAATGAAATTCGTTTTCTTGTTGAGGATTATACCCGAAAGTTAGAGACACATACTACCGGGGCTATTGACCTATATAAAGATCGAGTTCAAAATCTCGCTAAGTCTCATGCACTCCAGGTAGTCAAACAAAAGATTCAATCTGCCGAGTCAAAAATTGGGGCACTGCATCAGTCCTTAAACCATCAGGTACAAAATCTCCTCCGCAACCGAAAAGAACAGCTTACCGGGCTCCATCACCTCTTGGATAAAAACAACCCCAACGAACCCCTCGAAAAAGGATTCACCCGCGTTTGGCAGGATGGAAAATGGATCCGGACTTCCCATTCATTTAGTGAAAGCAGTGCTTTTGAATTAGAGTGGAAAGATCAAAAAGTGGGTATTGAGAATTAATAAGCTGGAAAACCTGGAGCCTCTTTTCTACTTAGATGTTGAAATAATTTTACCGGTAGCTGTAGTTGCTTGATCCGGAACTTCTTGTGCAATGTAGGTTACATTATCAGCTTCTACAAAAACACCGGAATCGACCACCGCATAGTTGACGGTATCTACTTTTAGAACTTCACCCTCAGCGTTCTCATACGTTAACTCAAAGAGAATACTGTAAATGTCCTCACTTGTGTTATTATATACTCTGAATTGGGCGACTCCCTGATCATTGATTTCCAAAAACTCAACATATGCTGAATCAGATTGACAACTCATGCTTAGGAAAAAGCATGTAGTTATAAATAGTAAACAACTAATTTTATTATGCATGATCTAAGAGTTTTCTAACTCTAGCAATAATGCCGACAAATTGCACGGTATTCTAACTACACCTATTTAGTAAATTATATTACTCAAAGTAAATATTATCATATCTGGCACCAATATAGTAATAACAAATAATTAACTGATCAAACGAACTTTTTTTACCTAATATTATCTATGGTAAGTCTTACAAAACTTTAATTTGAAGCAAAGAAGAAGATGCTTTTGAATTGGAGTGGGGAGATAGAAAAGTTGTAGTGGATAAATAATGATCCGGTATTGAAACGACGAGGGTTTTTTAGAAACAAATTATCCCAAACACTGTGCGCAACCACTTTTAAATACTTTTTTTGAAGCCCTTAGGTTAGGATTTAACAAAATATGTGTATAAATTTATATCCAATACACATTAATTTTATAATTATGCGGACGAACATAGTGATTGATGACGACTTAATGGATGAAGCCTTGAAGGTCAGTCGATTGAAAACAAAGAAAGATGCTGTGGAAGAGGGCTTGAAATTATTAGTACAGCGCAAAAAGCAGGAAAATATCAAAGACTTGCGAGGAAAATTACACTGGGAAGGCGATTTAGAGGGTATGAGGTCTGACGGGAAATGATTTTGGTAGATACAAGTGTATGGATTGATTATTTCAACGGCGTATCAACAAAACAAACCGACAGCTTAGACCAAGCTCTTTCTGAAGAGACAGTTCTTATTGGAGATATCATTCTTACCGAAATTCTGCAAGGCTTTGATAGTGATAAAGAATTTAGGTTGGCCAAACAAGCTCTTAGTTCTTTAGAATGTGCTCATCTCGGTGGTAAGTCACTGGCTATAAAAGCTGCATCAAACTTTCGATTTCTTCGATCGAAAGGCATTACAATTCGAAAAACAGTAGATATGCTCATTGGAACTTGGTGTATTGAACATAAAATGAAGCTGCTTCATAATGATAAAGACTTTGATCGGATAGCAACTCACATACCCTTACAGATCTATGTTGGTTAGCAGTGTACACCTAACGTAGTATAAATCTGTTTTTCCCAACCAGAATAATTTCAGCTCTCCTGCCCTATTCAAACACTGTCGGGCAACCTGCCCGACCTACGTAGTTTTCCTTAAAACTCAGGATTCCTGTTTGGGATAGCATCCCAAAATTTTCAATTCCTCGGCTTTTTCTGACAGTTCTTCCAGTCCTTTGGAGACTTCAGCATCCTCGGTATTTCCATGGATATCCAGGTAGAAAGAATACCGGAAAGGCTCATTCATTCTGGGGCGCGATTCCAGCTTGGCCATATTGATTTTATGTTTATGCAACACATTCAGGCATTCGATAAGTGATCCCTCCTCATTGGACGTCACCATCATAAGAGACGTCTTAGCCGGAATTTGAGCATCAACTTTCACCGGCTCATTCGCTGCCACCACAAAGCGCGTGTAGTTTTCATTTTGGTTGGCTATATCACTTTCAATAACATGCAAATTGTATAGATCAGCCGTATGAGCACCAGCTATGGCAGCCTGAGTGATATCTCCATCCTCCAAAATCTTTTTGGCCGACATGGCCGTATCTAAATACGATTCCACCTTACACCGGGGCAGCTTGGAAAGAAAGCTCGTGCACTGTGCTATGGCCTGAGGATGAGACAAAATACGCCTCACCTTCGATAATTCCACCGGCTCCACCGACATCAGACAGTGTACAATCTTCAGGATTTCCTCTCCCACGATATGCAAATTTTCTTTTCCAACTATATCGTAGGTGTCATTTATAGAACCGGCCGTCGTATTTTCGATGGGCAAAATAGCGTAATCTACTTCCTCTTCAATCAAGGCATTAGCAGCTTGCTGAAAAGTGTCGTATCCGATGGCATCCACCGTAGCATACCGATCGCTAAAATGTCTTGAGGCAGCAAGATGACTGTAAGCACCGTCTGTCCCCTGGTACGATACCCGAATACGGTCACCTTTTGTTCCTTCATTTTGATGATCCACCAGTGAATGCGTTTGAAAGCGAACGGAATTGGTAATGATTTCCCGAAACAGGTGCTCCGCAAAGTAGCGGTCTAACCCTACTTCATGAGCCAAATCTCTAATTCGGTTGAGGAGCTGTTCTTCCCGTTCAAGATCCCGAATGCCTTGTTCATTTTTCAACTTTAAATCGGAAACTTCCTTCACCAACTCCTGACGCTGAGCCAGTGCTTTTAAAATAGTACGATCTATCTGATCAAGTTTTTCTCGAATCGAATTTAAGTTGTCTGCCATAATTGTTCTTAGTTAAATGGACTTCTGAAATTAATGAAATGAACACGCAATTTTTCTCTTATTTTGACATCTAACCTGATGAAGATAAATCACACCAAAAAATTCAATTTTTTTTTGAAATGAAATCTATCCTTATTCTCTGTTTATTTACTATTGGCATCAACCCGGTGTTTGCTCAGCATCAACACGATTCAATCAAATCGCAGTATGCCGGACAAGAAGATCAACCTATCAAATCTTTAACTCAGGATGATATTGATGGGCTGAAATCCGGTGCGGGAACTCCTTTTAACGGAATGGCAAAACCGGCTGAATTAAACGGATATCCCGGCCCGAGACATGTATTGGATGCATATAATTCCGGTGAATTTGACCTTTCTGAAGATCAACTTAAACGGGTCAAAATCTTGTTCGAAGAAATGAAGCAATCTGTAATTCCTTTAGGTGAGAATATTATAGAAAAAGAACAGGCTTTAGATGATGCCTTTGCCGACAATAAAATCACCTCTGAACAACTAAAACACTTGGTTAACGAAAGTGCTTCTCTCTATGCTGAATTGAGATTTGTACATCTGAATACTCATCTTGAAATGATGGATATTTTATCATCTGAACAAATACTAAAATACAACGAATTACGCGGGTATTCATCCTCTAATCCATGTGAAAACATTCCCAAAGGTCATAATACACAAATGTGGAAAAAGCATAATGGTTGTAACTGAAACTTAATCTTCCTCGTGCCAGCCAAACCGTTGTTGCAATGACTTAATGGTAATGGCATGTCGTTCTGTACCTTTAGTACCCAACAAGAATCCGATGGGTCTTAAGCTATCAACGTTTTCACATACAATTTTAAACAAACCAAGATATGGTATAATAATCAGCATTCCCGGTAACCCCCATATCATTCCTGCCCCAATAAGAGAAAAGATGATAACCAATGGATTAATTTCTACATAGGAACCCGTAATGTTAGGTGTGAGAATATTGTTCTCAATGAATTGAACGATTAGAAACTGGATTAGTACAGGAATAGCCAATGCCGGACTTTGTGTTCCAAGAACAAAGAGCAGAACCACTCCATAGCCGAGTACTGTACCCAAGTAAGGGATAAGGTTGAATAAGGCTGCTATAATTCCAAACAATAGAGCATATTCCAACCCAATCAGGTAGAATCCCAGAGAGTTTAATCCCATCAAAATGAAGCAAACGATAAATAATCCTTTCAAGTATTTTGGGACTACCTCTGAAGCCTGAGCAATAATATTTTGCACATCCTCTTCCTGATCTTTACGAATCATCATAGAAATAAAGTCTCTGAATTTATCTCGGTAAAAAAGCAGTAGAAAGGTATAAACCGGTAGCAGGCCTTAACTTAGAATGGTATTGGTTGTTGCTGAAAATAACTGGCCAAGATACTCTCCTGTTTCTGCCAAATCACGTACAAAAGTATCCAAGGCCTCATTTGAAACACCGGTTAGCGAGACAACCGACCCAAGAATAGCTTGCATATTTTCCTGAAATTGCTGCTTGATCTGAGGAAAGTCATTGGTGAAATTGGATGATAAATTGGCTACTAAAAAAACAATCCCACTTAAAAAGGCAATGAATCCAAGAACGACTACTAAATTTGTCAGGAGCCGTGGTACTTTATGATTTTCGAGCCAGTCGGCATAAGGAAAAAGCAGGTAGGCTAACATCACACTTAGAAACAGCGGAACCAATAAAGTCCGTGTCAGAATTAGTGCGGCAATAACCAGAAAAGCAAAAGCCAACCGAACTGTACTTCGAATTAAAAGCGGATACTCACTCATAAAGTATTTTTGATACTAAGAATACAACAAGTGAAGGAAATTTTCCCAATTATAAAAAAGGATTAACAGTAACAATGATTCCAACCCACGTAGGGCGGAATGGTATTCCGTCCTGTATGCTTTAGAACACTTACCCTAAGTCAAGCATTTATCCCACTCATATATTGTCGGGATACCAGCCAGACCTACGTGGATTGATTTACTTATCTGTAAGTGAGGCAACGCCGGGAAGCTCTTTTCCTTCGAGGTATTCCAGGCTGGCTCCGCCACCGGTTGACACGTGAGAGACCATATCATTGAGTCCTGCTTTTTTGATAGCGGAAGCTGAATCTCCTCCCCCAATAATAGTAGTGGCTCCAAATTTTGTTGCTTCGGCCAGTGCTTCAGCTACAGTATAGGTTCCGTCAGCAAAATTTTCCATTTCAAAAACACCCATGGGTCCATTCCAAAGTACGGTTTTAGCAGCCTTTATCTGGTTTCCAAAAGCAATAGAAGATTGTGGCCCGATATCAAGCCCCATCCAGCCATCTTCGATGCCATCTTTATCTACCACTTTATGCTCTGCATCGTTTTTGAATTCTTTAGCTACTACTGAATCTAATGGTAGCATAAATCGAATCCCTTTCTCTTCGGCATTTTTAAGCAATTCTTTGGCTAAATCAACTTTATCTTCTTCCACTAACGAATTCCCAATGGGCCAGCCTTTGGCTTTGTAGAAGGTATAAGTCATCCCTCCTCCAATGATAATAGTATCGACTTTGTCCAGCAGATTCTCTATTACGCCAATTTTATCAGAAACTTTAGCACCACCCAGGATTGCTACAAAAGGTCGTTCAGGATCGTTGATGCTTTCTTCCAAATACTTTATTTCCTTATCCAGCAAAAACCCTGAAACGGCTGGTTGTAGGTACCTCGTTACCCCGGCTACCGATGCATGAGTACGGTGTGAACTACCGAAAGCATCATTCACAAAAAGATCTCCATGTGCAGCTAATTTTTTACTGAATTCCTCCTCATTCTTCTTTTCTTCAGGATGAAAACGAACGTTTTCCAACACAACGATCTCACCAAACTCAGCTTTCATAATTGTTGATTCTGCCTTTTCTCCGATACAATCCTTAGCAAAGTGCACAGTAGTATCCACTAATTCAGCAAGATGTTCAGCAGCCGGCTTTAGTGAAAGTTCGGGATCGAAGACACCTGCCGGTCTCCCAAGGTGACTCATAAGTATTAACAACCCACCATTTTCAATTACATGTTTAATGGATGGAAGGGCCTGAACAATGCGATTATCATCAGTGATTTTTCCATTTTCGATGGGCACGTTGAAGTCTACCCTCATCAATACTTTTTTATCTTTTACTTCGACGTCATTCAGAGTGAGTTTTGCCATGAGTTGAGTAAATGATTGATTAATATAATTTCGCTTAAAGTACCAAGATCTCTACACGAAATGAAGTTTTAATGAATAGTAATACACTTTAAACTTTTGTAAGTGCTTCTTAGAATCAAAGGCCTCCAAATAGAGAAAAAGGAATATTTACCTTGAATTGCATAGACGAAGTTCCCGAAAGCGGATGATCGGGATCGTTGATATCTATTTCAGAATAATCCATTGTGAAGTATTTGTAATGCACCCCAATCCCAAAAGTACTATAAGAACGAGCTCCATTTTCGGGATGCTCATAGTAATGACCGAATCTCAAACTCAACGTTTCTAAGTAAATAAGTTCGAGTCCGGTTTGGGTTTGAAGCTGATCAAGTAAGCTTAACTCTACATAGTCCTGACCATTAAATCTTTTATAAGGTCCCCAGGATTTGAATAGCGCTTCCCATGGTCCCATCGGTTTAAATTGGGTATTACCTGCTGCAACTTACGTTTTATATCGAGCCATTGTTTTACTGAGCGAGGCATAACCTCCAATGCTAAAAGCTGTTCGATCCCATATACGTTCTTTCGTCTCCATTTTCAATCCTAGCCCTCCCCGCATCATCATCGGCAAAGGATCTTTGTCTTGTCCCCTCACATAACTAATAGGTTCACCGAAATCGGTCAGTGACCAACCTACCGAAGGAGTAATCAACATCTCTTTGTAGTTATAGGTATGATCGGCATAAATTCCTACATCCACAGTAGTGAAGGTGGGTGATTTTATCTGCTGTCCATTTATAGATTGGCCTGCCGATAATTCACTTTTCCCAATATTTAAACCGGCTCCAACAAATAGATCATTGGTAATTTGGTAAGAGGCTGAAAAGGTATGTACCTCCTCAAAAGAATTAAAGCTATCTTTAGGCTTGGGGCTGGTATCTCCAGTGATAAACTGTTCTCCCAGATTAAGATAGGTGTACTGATATCCCAACGAAAACTTATCAAATCCGAATATAATCCCTGGATTCTGTAAATATAAATCTAATTCACCATAACCGGGTAGCCAAGGTTTTCTAAATATTTCACTACCATTGTTAAATGAAACAGGACTATAAAACTCAATGGTATTCTTTCCGCTTATCGTAGCCGGATTCAGGTGAATACCTCCAGGACTATTAAGCATTGCCACAGTCGCTTCTCCTAGGCCCCTACTTCTTGAATCCGTGTTTATTTGTAGGAATGGAACCGCCGTAATGGCGACTTGTGAAAGTGCGGTTATAGAAACCAAAAAAGATAGCAGAAGTGATAGACTAGTAATTCTGAAAGTAGATTTCATGAACAGCTGATATAATTAACTCTCTCTATCCTATTAAATTCGTAAAAAATTCACAACAAAAGAATAACTTAATTATAGATCTACCTGTAAGCAATCTTTTAGATACAGTTTTAGATTGTGTTAAAAGCTGCCTCATCTCCCTGACTTTCACACTCTATTTCAGTATTTTTGGCACGCCAACTTTGAATAAAAAATCTTTATGAAAACAGTTTACTTTGATCACGCTGCAACCACTCCTCTGGATGATCGCGTACTGGAAGCCATGCTTCCATATCTTAAGAACAACTACGGGAATGCAAATTCACCCCATCACCTGGGACAAAAATCGAAAGTAGTAATTGAAGACGCTCGTGAAAAGGTGGCTGATTTAATTGGAGCGGAACCCTCAGAAATCGTTTTTACAAGTGGGGGAACTGAAAGTGATAATGCCGTTATTAAAGGAGTTTTGGCTGTTTCCGGAGATAAATATGAAGTGGTTACTTCTGAGCTTGAACATCATGCCGTTTTACATACTGTTGAAATGGAAAAAATGCATGGCGTAAAACCTGTATTTGCTAAAGCTAAAAATTGTGGAACTATCACCGCTGATGCTGTTCGGGAAGTGGTCAACGAAAACACTGCCCTTGTCACCTTGATGCACGTAAATAATGAAATTGGCACCATCAATCCCCTTTCTGAAATAGCCGAAGTTTGTAGTGAATTAGACATCCCTTTTCATTCTGATACGGTTCAAAGTCTTGGAAAAATGCCACTGAATGTGAAGGATCTTGGAATTGATTTCTTAAGTGGAAGTGCTCACAAAATATACGGCCCAAAAGGAACCGGAATTATGTATATCAAAAATGGTGCACGCTGGATTCCCTGGATGATTGGCGGATCTCAGGAACGACGTCGCCGCGGTGGAACATTAAATGTTCCCGGCATTGTGGGTTTTGCCAAGGCTTTGGAATTGGCTATTGAAGAAATGGATGAAAACCTGAATCACTATAAAAATCTACGTTCATTACTTCTCAAGGAACTAAATCAAAATCTTGACTTTAAATTCCAAGTCAATGGACCTGACGAAAAGGGAGTTCCGCATATCATAAATCTTTCGTTTAGTGATGATCAGGAAAATTACATTGACGGTGAAATGCTTTTACTCAATTTAGATATTGAAGGAATTTGTGTTTCCAATGGCTCTGCCTGTACTTCTGGAGCAGTTGAACCTTCTCATGTGCTAAATGGTATCGGCATGGAAGCAGGGTTAGCAAACTCAAGCATTCGAATCAGTTTTGGAAAGCAAAATACAGAAGAAGACGTCCATTATTTTGTGGAAAAACTGAATAAAGTTCTTAACCGAATGTTTACGGTAGCCTGATGAAAAATATTTGTGTGTATTGTGGTTCCAAAAAAGGTAACAACCCAAAATTTCCTGAATTAGCTAAAGAATCAGGACGGCAAATAGCCCGCCGCGACTGGGGTATCGTTTATGGCGGTGGTAGAATCGGGATGATGGGAGAGTTAGCCAATGCCGCCCTTACTGAAGGTGGTAAAGTTTTTGGAGTTATTCCGACTCACCTCAAAGAACTTGAAGTAGCTCATAAAGGGCTGACTGATCTGCACGAAACCCAGGATATGCATACCCGCAAAGCGTTGATGGAATCTCTTTCAGACGCTTTCCTTGTACTTCCCGGAGGCTTTGGCACCCTCGATGAATTCTTTGAAATCCTGACTTGACGTCAGCTCGGGCTCCACAATAAGCCTATCTTTTTGCTGAATGCGGATGGGTATTTTGACGGACTCATAAAGTACACCGAGAATGCCGTGAAGCATGAATTCATCCACAAGGAAAGCCTTTCCCTCTTCCATGTTTGTGATGATCTGGAATCCTGCTTAAAGCAGCTGGAACGATTTTTTGAGCTAGATTGATTTAATTGCCAATATGATCTACAACCTAAATGGCACGCTTCATGGCTCAAAATTCTAAGAACAACCCACTTCCACCCTGCCCTGTTACTCCAAATTGTATTCGGACTTCCAAAGTTTATAAAGCTAAAGCCGATGTAGTTTTTGAAGCTTTAAAGAATATTTTCGCAAAGGAAGCCCACAGTTTTGAAGTAATTGATTCTGATCACTTTGAAGTCCATTCCGTATATCGAATCCCGCTATTTGGATTTAAAGATGATGTGGATGTAATTCTGGATGAAGATAGTGATAAAACTACAGTTTTCATTCGCAGTGCAAGTCGGCTTGGAGCTTATGATCTCGGTGTTAATAAACGTCGGGTAAAACGTATCTTCAGGAAACTGGAGTCGAAAATATAGGGTATTCGTTATTGGTTTTTTCGATACGCCGAAATTGTATTCGAAACAAATTACCAATACCAATTTCACCATTAACCAAATCAGTCAATTTTCCCTATATTCCTTAAAAATCAGAACTAAATATTTCAAATATGTACACCGGCTTAATTCACGCACACTCTGGACTTCGATGGATCGTTTTGGTCTTAATTATTTGGGCTATATATAAAGCTATTTCCGGCTGGACCGGGGAAAAACAATATCAGAAATCAGATCAATTAGCCGCTCTTCTTGCTCTTATATTTACGCATATTCAATTATTGATCGGCTTAGTACTTTATTTCATCAGTCCTAAGGTTTCTTTTGAATCCGGTGTGATGGAAAGTTCTGTACTACGCTTTTATACCGTTGAACATATCACCATGATGCTTATTGCCATTGGCCTCATCACCTTTGGATTTAGCACCGCCAAAAAAATGGATCGGTCTTTATCTAAACACAAGCGAATTGCTATTACCTACGGAATTGGGTTGCTAATCATGATAGCTTCCATCCCATGGCCTTTCCGTGGTTTAGGCACCGGCTGGTTCTAAGTAAATATTCTTTCTTGATATAGGTTCCATTTTATTATTTATTTGTTTCGTTAAAATGAATAAAATAAAATGGGTCCAATGAATACTACCACTTACAGCACTTCTCTTAAACCAATTTGGAAAGGGATTAGCTATATCTGTGCTCTTTTCCTCGCCGTTGTTTCACTCGATATTGTGATCGGTTCCTTATTTCAAGTCAACTTTGTGGTCTTCAATATTAAGGAAGATGTTGAAACCTGGATTCCTATATTCTTTAGTCTCTTATTTATCGCCTCGATTTTGTCGATAATTTATACCGCTCAATACGAAATAAGTATATCTGAAAATACACTTTCTAAAAAAGGACTCTTTGGTTCTTTCAGTTTTGATATTGATGAGATAGATGAAATTTTTGTTGATGTGATGCTGGTAAATATCAAAAGCGGGAGAAAAACGATATCACTTGGTAATTTATACAGTGAATTTGGAAAGCCGGTTGAGCATATCGCCAACAAAATTAAGGGAAATGAGAACATCCGGTTCAAGGGGAAAGACAAGCACATCAAAAAATACTTTCCCTGGGCCGTTGATGAATAATATCCTGCCACTATCTTAAATTAGATATTGAGGATAAAGCCCACCTTACAAAAGTGGGCTTACTTCAATTAATCCATAATTATTATTGAGGATACCGAATACCTTCTACCAGTTCCTGTACGTCTTCAGGCGGCTCAGGAAAAATCATTCCAACCGCATACGAAACTACCAAGTTCAGTAGCATTCCAAGTGTTCCAATACCCTCCGGAGAGATTCCAAACCACCAATATTCCGGTGTATTATATTCCGGGAAAGCAATCTTGAAGAAAACTACATAAGCCAACGTAAACAACAATCCGGCAATCATTCCCGCAATGGCTCCCTGTCGGTTCATCTTCTTATAGAAAATACCAAGGATTATAGCAGGGAAAAATGAAGCCGCAGCAAGCCCAAAGGCAATGGCCACTACCTCTGCCACAAAACCGGGCGGATTAATCCCAAAATATCCGGCTACCAATACCGCACCCGCAGCAGAAATTCGTGCCCACATCAATTCTGCTTTATCTGAAATATCAGTCTGAATCTGCTTTTTGATTAGATCATGAGAAACTGCTGTGGATATCACCAAGAGTAACCCGGCTGCCGTTGAGAGGGCGGCAGCAAGTCCACCGGCGGCTACCAAACCGGCAACCCAAGCCGGTAAATTCGCTATTTCGGGATTGGCCAATACCATAATATCCCGATCTACATACAGTTCATTCTCACCCTCTGCCGGAGGATTATTGACAAGCACTTCACCGAATGCTCCACGGAGAACTTCCCCTTCTTCAGTTCGCTGTATATCAGGTAAGCCCTCAATAGCTTCACCAGGTGCATAGGTGATAATGCCATCATCATTTTTGTCAACCCAAGTGAGGAGTCCTGTTTCTTCCCAAGTATTAAACCAAGGCGGCATTTCGGTGTATTCTTCCTCGCTTACGGTTTCCATTAAATTGTATTTGGCGAAAGCAGCAATAGCCGGTGCTGTGGTGTATAGTATCGCAATGAAAATGAGTGCATATCCCACTGAAATTCGGGCATCACGTACTTTGGGAACAGTAAAAAATCGCACAATCACATGAGGGAGTCCGGCCGTACCTATCATCAAAGCAGCTGTAATGAAAAAGACATCCACAGTACTTTTAGTCCCACTGGTATAGGCGGCAAAGCCAAGTTCTGTATGCAACTCATCCAACTTTTCGAGTAGAAATTGTCCCGAGCCATCAGCTAAAGTAGAGCCGAACCCAAGTTGAGGAACAGGATTTCCGGTTAGCTGAAAGGAGATAAAAAAAGCGGGTACCATAAAAGCAAAGATAAGTACGCAATATTGGGCGACCTGCGTGTAGGTAATACCTTTCATTCCCCCTAAAACCGCATAGAAAAATACGATAGCCATCCCAATTAGAACTCCCATATCAATATTCACTTCCAGGAATTTAGAGAATACAAGGCCTACTCCTCGCATCTGCCCTGCTACATAGGTGAAGGATACAATCACCGCACAAATAACAGCAATGGTTCGGGCGAAATTTGAATAGTAGCGATCCCCGATAAAATCAGGAATAGTAAATTTACCAAACTTGCGTAGATATGGAGCCAATAATAACGCTAGCAATACATACCCTCCGGTCCACCCCATCAAATATACGGAACCGTCGTAGCCCATAAAAGAAATGAGCCCTGCCATGGAAAGAAAAGAAGCGGCCGACATCCAGTCTGCGGCCGTGGCCATACCGTTAGTCAGGGGACTTACATGTGCACCTGCTATATAAAAATCGCTGGTGGTAGCGGCTTTCGCCCAAATCGCAATTCCAATGTAAAGAGCGAATGTGATTCCAACTAAAATATAGGTCCAAACTTGAACATCCATGATTAGTCGTCCTCCCGCACGTTGAATTCCTTATCCAGATTATTCATTAAATACACGTACACGAAGATGAGGATCACAAAAGTATAGATGGAGCCTTGTTGGGCAAACCAAAACCCAAGTTTAAACCCGGCAATTTGAATCTCATTTAATGCAGGGGCTAATAAAATTCCAAATCCATATGAAACTACAAACCAGATACTGAGTAGTATCCCCAGGTAGCTTAAATTTTTTTTCCAATATCCTTCTAAGTCCCTTTCCGACATTGTGTTTGACCTCCATAGGTTTTATTTCCCGCTTAGTATGCAGTATTTGCAGGAATGAATCAAATGGAAATCAGAAAAGGATGAATCAAAATGCGATTGATATTTTAATTACCAGAGTCAAATAAAATGATAATCTATGATTTACATTCTTTGAAATTATTGGCGTAACTAATTGTTTTTACGCACGTAATTTTCACAAATCGATCATAATATTCTAACAAAATCATGAAATTTACTACTATAATTTTCATAATTGCACTGATCTTTCCTGCTGATTTACTTTTTTCACAATCTAACTACCAGAAACTTCCAGCTAAATTTGAAGCAAATCAAATTTATATAGAGACGGTTACTATGGAAAAAGATACTATTAAATTTTTTACAGATACGGGCGGAGGTGGAATTTTTATCACTCAACAACTTGCTGATAATTTGGATCTTAAAATAGAGAAAGAGAAAGCTGGAGGAAGACAATTAATGGTAGCAGATATACCAGAATTACAGTCAAACTATAAAATTCCTTTTATGCATTATGATTTTGATTCAGCAAAAGAGACAGTCCTAAATAGAAAAAAAGATTTATTTGCTAACAAAATGTTAGTGATGCCACCCGCAACCGGCATGAATAAGAAGCTACAAGAAGAGGGAGTTATTGATGAGGGAATGCTTGGCCAAGATTGGTTTGCTACCCGCATTTGGACCATTAAATATGGGGAAGAAGAGCTTTTACTGCATAATTCATTTAACTCAGATAACTTACGTCAAGAACATATGGTAGATCTTTTCTTTTCAAAAGATGATCGTAATAGGCACAAAACTCACTTACCAAGAATTCAAGCATATGTAAATGGAGAACGACTAAATTTTCTACTTGATACAGGTGCTACCACTTTTGTAAGTAACAATGCTCATAAGAAAATGGATGATAATTTACCCCCTACACGAGGGGCAAGTTATATAACGCAATCTAAATTTGAAAAATGGCATGAGGAGAATCCAAACTGGCAAGTAATAAAAAAAGGAGAAAAATTTACCGGCGCCAACTATATAAAAGTTCCAGAAATTAGAATTGCAGGTCACACAGTTGGACCAGTTTGGTTTACAACTCGCCCAGATCAAGTTTTTAGGGAACATATGGCTTCAATGATGGATAAAGAGATAATTGGTGCTTTAGGTGGGTCTGTATTTCAATTTTTCCAAATGACATTACATTACCCTGAAGAGTATGCGATATTTCACTTAAAAGAATAAACTGGTCTATTACTGCAGGTTATAGAACAAATGTGAGAAGGTGAATTTAATTTTAACCAATAGGATTAATTTCTTTTGAAATAATTAATCCTGGTTTTTTAGTCAATTAAAAAGTGCCAAAAACATGCTATTTCCTCTACTCTTTGCTTTGATACCAATTATTCAAGTTGGGATGCCTCTGTATTTAATTTACCGGTTATGGAAATCTAATTTTGAATTAAAAGTCAACTGGACAGTATCCTTTGTCCATTTTTTACTTTTATTAGCTACTCTATTTTTTGTATTTCGCTGGGATGTAATTGGATATGGATTGAGATATTGGCTGAATACATTTTTCTTGATAGCAGCATTATCTTCCTTCCTCCAAGTAAAAGATCTGCCCACATATAACAGTAAAAAGATGAAGTTGAGTTGGGGGAAAATTTCTGAAATACTGCTATTTGTTGTAATACTACTTTGGAGTTTATTGGGGACTGGAACTAAGCAAAAAAAATTGGACTTAACTTATCCTTTAAAAGGAGAAACTAATTACGTAATACATGGTGGTAGTACAATTGCTTTGAATTACCATGGAATTGCTGACCAACAAAAATATGCTCTCGATATTGTTAAACTAAATGACTGGGGATTTCGAGCTGAAGGGCTATTTCCAAAACAGCTACACAAATATAGTATTTTTGGAAAAACGGTTTACAGCCCTTTATCAGGTACTATCGTAGATGCAAAAGACAGTTTACCGGATCAAATTCCACCCAAAACAGTTTCAGAACAACCTACCGGGAATCATATCTGGATTAAAAAAGATAGTTTATATATCGTATTAGCTCATCTAAAACAAGGAAGTATCAAGGTCGAGAAAGGGGACAAAATTGAAGCCAATCAACCTATCGCAGAGGTTGGCAATACAGGAAATACCACAGAGCCTCACTTGCATATCCATGGTGTAAAGATTCCAAAAAATGAGAACCCAAAACCAGATTCTTTACTTTATAAAGGAAAAGCAACTCCATTGACTTTCAATGGAAAGTTCCTGATCCGGAATACTACTTTTTAGGGAATTATTGTCCTGATCATATCTCAAAACTTGCAAAAACTTTGCACATCTTATTCATTTTAAGATTAAAAGGTTATCAGATGTGTGCTTTCATAGCTTAACTGCTGAATGGAATCATTCATGAATTCTTTTACTTATACTAATCCATTTTAAGATGACAGGTATTTATGAAGTACACACAGTTGGGAAGTACAAACATTAAAGTCAGTGAAATCAGTTTTGGTTGTATGTCGCTTGAAATCGACAAAGGGCTAGACCACAATTCCAAATTGATACGGAAAGCATATAAATCGGGCATTAACTTTTTTGACACAGCTGATTTGTATGACAAAGGATTAAATGAAAAGGTGGTTGGTACAGCGCTAAACCCTTTTCGGGAGAACACACTAATTTCAACAAAAGTGGGAAATGAGTGGAAGGAAAATGGTTCGGGTTGGGATTGGAATCCGTCAAAGGAACACATTCTCACTGCAGTAAATGAAAGTCTGCGCAGATTACAAACTGATTACATCGATCTATATATGCTACATGGAGGCACTATAGACGACCCTATTGATGAAACCATCGAGGCATTTGAACGACTCAAGAAGCAAGGCAAAATTCGCGCATATGGCATTTCATCCATCAGACCAAATACAATCCGTGAATGGGTAAAACGCTCTAACATGGATTGTGTGATGATGCAGTATAGCCTTTTGGATAAAAGACCTGAAGAAGAAATTTTGGATCTACTGGCTGAAAATGACATTAGTGTAATAACGAGGGGTACACTTGCTAAAGGCTTATTGATTAATAAGTCTCCCAAAGAATATCTGAATTATAGTGTAGCAGACTTTGGTAAACTTCAAAGTGAAATCAAGAAAATGGGGAATCCTACTGCTCTTTCCATTCAGTATGTATTACAACATACCGCTGTGGCTTCGGCAGTGTTGGGTATTAGAACCAATGAGCAATTGCGTGATATAATTCAACATTTTGATGATCCGGTCTCAGAGGAAACTTTGGAGAAACTTTCATCCGTTTTAGCATCTAATCATTATTCAAAACACCGCTAAATATCTCACATTTCAACATTATTATTAATACTTTAGCTCAACTTTTTCATTTTAAATAACCCAATGTCAGTACATATCATTAAAGAAGAACATGATTTAGAAAATCTGAGTTCTAAATTGAATACAAGAAAGCAATTTTCCATTGATTTGGAATTTGACCGTAACCGATACCGCTACGGTTTTGATATGTGCCTGATGCAGATTTATGATGGTGAGGATTGTTATATAGTGGATCCACTCAGTGATTCATTATCCATCTCGACGATCTTCCCTCCTATCCAAAATCCAGATATTCAGAAAGTCGTTTTTGCATTTGGGGAGGATTTGCGACTCTTTCATTCCCTCGATTGTTTTCCAAAAAATATCTTCGACTTGGACATTGCCACAAGTTTGTTGAATTATGAACCGGCTTCACTGACAAATCTCATTAGTGAGGTTCTGGATATTGAGGTTAACAGCTCATCCCAACAAAGTAATTGGTATAAGCGGCCATTGACAGACAAGCAAATACAATATGCCGCCGATGATGTTATATACCTGCTTGATTTTAAAAATGCTTTAGAAGATCAAGCCCGAAAACAAAATCTACTGGATTGGATATTGCAGGAAAATTCGATCTTTGACCAATTAGATTACAGCGATCTTGATCATAACAATCCGGTCAAAGAAAAGGAAAAGAATAATATGACGATGTATGAATGGCATATTTATTGTCATTTGATGGACTTTTTCGACGGTATTGCAGAAAAGTATAACAAGCCCTTCTACCAGATTATAAAGAAGGAGCTTGTGGAAGAACTTGCCAAAAATCCAAACAACATTTCGTCTTGGCAGAATACTAAAGGGATATTTGGCAAAATCAAAAACTCCGGTTTTCAAAAACAGTTGCAGCAAGAATTACAAAAAAGTATCAATGAGGCAGAATCCAGAAATTTATCGAAGACTAAAAAAGCCTCATATGATCTCAGTAAAGAAGATTACCTGGCAATGCGCCACCGTCAAAGCCACATCAACAATATGAAAGATAAGCTCATGAAGCCCATTCAAAATAGCATTGCTGAAGATTTTGGTACACACGCAAAGTCATTTATACTGCCCAAAAGGCTGGCTAAAGAGATCATTGCTGGTGAGACAGAGTTGGTTCCTGATTACAAAATAGAATTGCTTAGACAATATTCTGCAAAGTTAGATATTGACTTGAGTGATTATATTTAAACTCGTGAACTTTTTAATTTAATTACCAAGCTGATGTTTCCCATCTGAGGCTACATTTTCAACCGTCCAGGTAATTTCTTCTTCAAACTGATGTTGACGAACTTCGCAGTTTGTCACCTGACATATTCGGCACGAAAACTCCATACAATAATCGGTGTGAATGAAGATCTCTATGCGATCTCCAAATTTATCTGTAATCAAGGCTTCGATCTTATCCAACTCAGCATGAGCTTCTTTTACAGTGAGGTACCATGGCAACGTTAGGTGGCAATCAACATGCAGAATTCGGCCATATTTGATGATCCTGAGATTATGGAGATCAATCCATTTTGGATCTCGGTTTTCCTGCAAAAAACTGATCAAATCTTCCAGCAAATCTTCATCTGTTTCATCCATAATACCTGCCACGGCAACTCTTAATATCCGGTACCCTGTTCTCATTATAAATAGTGCAAATACAATGGCTACGGCCCCATCCAGCCAAAGAATATTGGTAAATCTGATAAGGATCAATCCGGCTATAATACCAATGGTGGTGTAAGTATCTGTTTGAAGATGACGGCCACTGGCTTGTAATGCCAAGGAATCATTTTCTTTCCCGGTTTGATAAGCCCACCATCCAAATCCATAGTTAATAACAGCTGAAATTGCTATCAATATGATCCCCAGGTCAAGTTTCTGTAGCGGCTCAGGATGTATGAAACTTCGAACAGCTTCATAAATAATAAAAAGCCCGGCTATGGTTATCAGCGTACCTTCAATACCTGCTGAAATGAACTCAACTTTCCCGTGTCCATAGGGGTGATTGGCATCTTTGGGCTTTGCGGACAGATAAAGACTGTAGAGCCCAATGAATCCCGAAATGACATTGACAATGCTTTCGAGTCCATCTGTGAGAACTGCTACCGAACCGGTCAAATACCAAGCTCCCATCTTGAGTGCAAAGAGAATCACTGCAATGGCCACAATAAATTTCTGTACCCGGATATTCTCTTTACCCTTTGTCATACGATAGTCCGTTCAATATTCAATGCTGGCTTATTACTCTCCGAACATAGTTTCGTAATCTTTGATGGCTGCTTCGATCACTTTATATGCGTGGTTCTCATCAAAAATACCCTCTACATATACATCATTCGATTCTTTTCCCGGAATCAATTTGTATGTCCCAAAATAGTGCCGCAATCGTTCCAATAATACCGGAGGCAAATCATTTACGCTTTCTATATCTGCGTAATAGGTATCGTTATCGAGTACGGAGATGATTTTATCATCGGCCTCTCCCTTATCAACCATGTGCAATCCGCCAATTACTCTGGCACTTAAAATTACCTCATTGCGGTCAATGGGACGCTCACTCAGCACACAAATATCCAGCGGATCTCCATCTCCCTGCACATCTTGAGATGAGAGGGCTCCAACTTCATCTCCACAATACGTTCGAGGTATAAATCCATACAATGATGGTGGAAGTGACGAACTCCGTTGTGGGCGATCAACCCGCATATACCCTGTTTTTTTATCTACTTCATATTTGATGGTATCAAACGGGGTAAGCTCAATAAAGGCGTTTACATTTTTGGGTTGATTGGAGCCAACTTCGAGTCCGTGCCAAGGATGGGGTCTCCAGCGAAAGAATGGGTTGGGAAAGTTTGCCATGATGTTATAGGCTGTAATTCAAGTTCATCCGAAAGGTAAAAGTATTGGTGGAGAGATGCTTTAGGAACATCAGAACATCCAACAATGAACATCGACGGATGAACACTTATTCATCGTTCCCAAACGTCCCCGTTGGGAACGCCTGGTAGGACCTCCCGGTCCGCGTGATGAATTAGACAATGTATGGTCCAAGCGAGACGCTTGAACCAGTTGATTGAGATTCAGAAATTTTATGGATAAAAATGTATATTTATCCATGGACAAATCAATAAAAATCATAACAAAACAAGAGCAAAAAAGTGACCGTGATTACTGGATGAATAAGTCTCCGGAAGAACGACTTGCCGCTCTTGAAACCCTGAGGCAACAATATGTCCGACTCAAAGGTCTTCCCACCCGACTTCAAAGAGTTTGTAGAGTTGTTAAACGAGAACGAGGTTAAATACCTGATTACCGGTGGTTACGCTGTAGCCTTTTATGGGCACCCTCGGTACACCGGTGACATTGATTTCTGGGTTAAGTCCTCACCTAAAAATGCTCAAAAATTAGTTCGAGTACTGGAGGCTTTTGTAATGGGTTCTTTAAATCTATCACCTGATGATTTTTCAAAACCTGACTCAATAATTCAAATAGGCTATCCTCCTCACCGCATAGATATTATTAATGAAATTGATGGAGTTGAGTTTGATGAAGCTTATTCTTCTAAAAAAGAAGCTGTTGTAGATGATATAGACGTCAATTTTATATCTCTTAATGATTTAAAAAAGAATAAACGAGCTTCAGGAAGACATCGGGACTTGGATGACTTAGAGAATTTATGATACGGTTTTTTCTACACCAGAAAAAATAGTTAAACCTTAGTACGAACACCCACCGCTCATTTTAACAAGTTAAAAATGAAGGCACTTCCCTCAAGGGAGGACTTAGCCTTGTGACAAATCAATATCCGTTAAACAATTCAGCTTCAAATCTTTTATGCTTCAACGAATAGTCTCTCCTTGAGGAGAGGTCAATAAATGCAATTGTTCCTGTATTTATTGTGAGAGGTGTTGTTGCCAAAGCCAAAATAGCTTTCTACACCTAAAATCATAGAAACTAAAAACCCCGATCAGTTACTCACCAATCAGGGCTTTCTAATGTTCTCTACAAAATTCGATATTTGTTTAATGGTGATTCGTTAATTCGATTCCAACGATTAACGAATCAACTACAACCCGTGGTAGATCCACAAGTAATACACTTCATACAGGTTCCGTTTCTGACCATGGTCATGCTGCCGCATTCGGGGCAGGCTTCACCGGTGTAGCCCATTTGTTTGGCTTTGTCATAGTCACTTTCGTAACTGTCTGACTTCACCGCTTTTTGTTGTGTTTGGGCTTGAGATTCAGCAGCCGTTTGTGATGGATCTGACATCGACGGGGCTACTTCAGGCTCCGGTTCAGGTGCACGTGCTGTTGTTTTAGTATCAGTGCTACCTTTATCAAATTCAGCACTGTCCACATCCGGGTTGGCTTCTGCCGTAGGACGTAAATTCCGAGTTTCAATTTCCTCAGCCGGCACGTGTGCTAAATCTTCTCGGCCGAGATAAGTAACTGCAAGCTCACGGAAAATGTAGTCAATAACTGAGGTACTCATCTTCACATGCGGGTTGCCATTTACCATTCCGCTTGGCTCGAATTTGGTGAATACAAAGGCATCCACAAATTCTTCCAATGGAACGCCGTGCTGTAATCCAAGGGAAATTGAAATAGCAAAACAGTTCAACAAGCTTCTGAAAGCGGCCCCTTCACGGTGCATATCAATAAAGATTTCACCCAATTGACCGTTTTCATATTCACCTGTTCTGAGATAGACACTCTGTCCGCCGATCTTCACTTTTTGCGTGTAACCTTCACGACGGAATGGAAGTCGCTGACGACGAGCCACATATTTGTGAATGATTCGCTCGGCTACTTCAAGTACTTTGTCCTGAGCTTGTGAAGTTTCTGCATCTACGGACTCCTCATCTTCCTCATCCACGATTTCCTCAAGTACATCGGCCATGGAATTCAGCGGCTGACTTAATTTTGAGCCGTCACGATACAAGGCATTAGCCTTCAGCATCATCTCCCATGAATCCATGTAAGCGTCCTTCATATCTTCGATAGTCGCTTCGTTTGGAAGGTTGATGGTTTTTGAAATCGCGCCGGACAAGAATGGCTGGGCAGCAGCCATCATGCGAATATGTCCTTTGGCTGAAATGAAACGCGTTCCAATTCTCCCGCATCGGTTTGCGCAATCGAATACAGCGTAATCTTCCTCTTTCAGATGCGGTGCACCTTCCACGGTCATGGTTCCACATACGTAATCATTGGCTTCCTGGATCTGCTCATGGCTAAAACCAAGGAAACGCAGCATATCGAAATTCATATCGTTGAGCTGCTCTTCAGAAATTTCCAGTACTTCTTTACAGAAATCTTCTCCCAGCGTCCACTGGTTGAATGCAAATTTGATATCGAAACTTCCTGGAAGCGCCTGATTCACCGCATCAATTTTCTCTTTGGTGAATCCTTTATCCATCAGGGTTTCAGGATTGATGTGTGGACATCCCTCAAGTGATCCTGAACCTTTTGCATAGTCAATGATCTCCTGAGATTCTTTTTTGGAATAGCCAAGGTTTTTCAGCGCTTTCGGCACGGCTTGATTGATGATCTTGAAATATCCGCCACCGGCCAGTTTCTTGAATTTTACCAAGGCGAAATCAGGCTCGATTCCGGTCGTATCACAATCCATGACCAGACCAATGGTTCCGGTTGGGGCAAGAACGGTAACCTGCGCATTTCTATATCCGTGTTTTTCACCAAGCTTGAGTGCTTTATCTGAAGCTTTTTTGGCGGCTTTCACCAGATAATCCGGACACAGCGACGCATCGATTCCCATCGGCTTCACGGTCAATCCTTCGTACTCCTCAGGATCAGCATTGTAAGCTGCCCTTCGGTGATTTCGGATCACCTTCAACATATGTTCTTTGTTGGCTTCGTATCGCTCAAAAGATCCCAGCTCTTTCGCCATCTCGGCTGAAGTTGCATAGGACGTCATGTGCATGGTAGCGGTAACGGCTCCGGCTACAGCGGCTCCTTCTTCACTGTCGTAAGGAAGCCCTTGCACCATAAGAGCCGCTCCAATATTGGCATATCCAAGTCCCAGCGTGCGGAATTTGTAGGAAAGATCCGCAATTTCTTTGGATGGGAACTGAGCCATCAGCACAGAAATTTCAAGGACTACCGTCCATAAACGGGAAGCATATTTCAATGACTCCACATCAAACTTCCTGTACTCGCCATCACCTTCGAAGTATTTCATCAGGTTCAGAGAGGCAAGGTTACACGCAGTGTTGTCGAGGAACATATATTCCGAACAAGGATTACTCGCATTGATCGGGCCATCCTCGGGGCAGGTGTGCCATTCGTTGATGGTGTCATGATACTGCGTTCCGGGGTCGGCACAGGACCAAGCTGCATAGGCAATGTCATCCCAAAGTTCACGGGCTTTCATAGATTTCATTGGCTCGGGCTCACGTCCTTCTTTGGCCGCTCGTTTTTTCTCAACACGACCATATAAATGCCAATCACTATCTTCCTTCACCGCTTTCATGAAGGAGTTTGGTACTCGTACGGAGTTGTTGGAATTTTGTCCGCTTACCGTAGAATAGGCTTCGGAATTCCAGTCTGTATCGTAGGTATCAAATTCTAAGTCAGTGAATCCCTGAGCTGCAAGCTGAATGACACGCTCTATATAATTAAGAGGTATCTGATCTCTTTTTGCCTTACGGATTTCTTCTGCCAGCTTTTTGTTTTTCAGCGGATCACGGCTCATCGCCCCGTTAAAAGTACGTCCTTCAATCTCAACCGGTGTGTGGCACAACTTGATAATATTCTTAAGTCGCCTTTGAACCGTCTTTGAACCGGCTACCAACGCGGCTACTTTCTGCTCTTCCCGAACTTTCCAGTTGATGTATTCTTCGATATCGGGGTGATCCAGATCGAGGGTTACCATTTTCGCTGCACGCCGGGTAGTTCCACCAGATTTAATAGCACCGGCAGCACGGTCGCCAATTTTGAGGAAGCTCATTAATCCGGAACTTCTTCCACCGCCACTTAAAGGTTCATCGGCTCCGCGAATTTTGGAAAAGTTACTTCCGGTACCGGATCCATATTTGAAGAGACGAGCTTCTCTAGTCCACAGATCCATAATTCCACCTTCATTTACGAGATCATCATCCACGCTTTGAATGAAACATGCATGTGGTTGTGGATGCGTATAGGCATCTTCGGATCGCTTCAATTCCCCGGTCTTGCCATCCACATAATAATGTCCTTGAGCCGGACCGTTAATTCCATAGGCCCAATGAAGGCCGGTGTTAAACCACTGCGGACTGTTCGGAGCCGCCATCTGCGTGGCCAGCATATATGCTAATTCATCATAAAATACCTTTGCATCCTCTTCACTTTCAAAATAATCATGCTTCCATCCCCAATAAGTCCAACAGCCCGCCAATCGGTGAAACACTTGCTTACTGTCAATTTCATGTCCGTACCGTTTTTCTTCCGGTAACTCTTTGAGGGCTTTTTCATCAGGAACGGATCTTTGCAACCATGTAGGCACGCCCTTTTCTTTTACCTTTTTGAGTTTTGCAGGCACTCCGGCTTTCCGGAAATATTTTTGTGCAATGACATCTGTAGATACCTGACTCCAATCTTCCGGTACCACAACGTTTTCCATATGGAAAACCTGGGAACCGTCAGGATTTTTTATTTCAGAGGTGCGCGTTGCAAATTTGATTTCATCAAATGGTGTTTTCCAGTCCGGATTGGTGTAGAAGCGAGTAAATTTCATTGGCGTACTTCGTTTGAATTAAAATTTTTAATAACCTTCGTAGATGAGAGACAATTTTAATACCCGATTGCAGAGTTATCTCCTAAAGAAGTACGGAATAATATAGACGAGTAGAGGTATGACAGCAAGTTAAAAATCGAATACTTTTCCACAAATTTGAATACTTATCCACATTAGGAAATAAAATTTCTGCAAAGCTTAGTTCTCTTTTTTTCATATTATATTTTTTATTGAATTTTCTAATTGAAATTATTCTTACGAAATAATCCCAAACAATAAAAAAGCCCTCAAAATACACTTTAAGGGCTTTTTTAGAATGGTATTCTTTGCAAACTACTTTGCAAAAGTTATCCACAATTTGGTTTTAGTGTCTTTGTGAATTAATTATATATAAATTAATATCACAGTTTTTATAATATCATATTAATTAATAATTCTTAAATGATGTTAATCAATAATTAGTCAATCTTAAATCGTACATAGAATAATAATTCTCTTAGTAATTAAGTCTTATACCACCCTTGAAATGGATGCCGGGAGTATTGAATCCATAAACTTCTGTATAATCAGCATCCAGTAAATTTTCTATATCAGTAAACAAAGTGAGGCTACCATTTAGCAAAGTGTATGCCGAACCGATATTGATGAGAACGTAAGAATCGAGCGTAACGGACTCATTTGTAAATGTATTCATGTTGAAGTAAAGATCCTTTCGTTCGCCTACATATTTGCCATGTAATTTTAAACTCCAATTGGAAGTTAGCTGCCGAAATAGGTTTACCCCAAAAGCATGGTCCGGGCGACGAATCAGGTTGTCGGTTTCTTCTCCGTTTTGGGTGATAGCTCCTTCCAGGAAATTATAGAAAACTTCTGCCCGGGAGCCTGCCCAATTATACTCAGCCTGTACTTCCACTCCGTAATCATCTTGCTCATTTATGTTGATGTAGCCTAAGTTAGAATCGTAGGAAATCAAATCTTCTATTTGTCGCTTAAAATAGATGACACTTCCCTTAAAGCCGGATGCTGAATGACGGTATTCTATCCCCCCGTCAAAAGTCAGACTTTTTTGAGGTTCTAAGCTGATGTTTGATCCAAAGGGGCCAAACAACTCGTTCAATGTAGGAGCTTTGAAACCGGAACTCACAGACGCCAAAAGCTTAATCTCCTCATTCACATTAAATACAGGTGCAACGTTGAAGGTCCAATTTGAACCGTACTCGCTGTGATTATTCACCCGAAGTCCTAATTCCGCATTCAAACCAACATTTGATTTTAGGTAAACCGTCAAATATGGACTTACCAAAGATGTACTTTCATCAATTCCATCCAGTTCAAATCCAAGATTTTGGTAACTGAATCCTGCTAAAAATCTAACCGAATTAAATCGGTTATAGGTGGCATGTAAATCTGAGTTTAATAATGACGCCTTTGGATTAAATACCCCATACTGATCGGTAAACTTACGCTCGGTTTGTGTAAAAGTAACAGCTTCTTTTATGTTGAAATGACCTGAAGTAAACTGAAACCGAGCACCGGTATTCAGCAAAGAGGCTTCGTAGCTATTATTGGCATCAGCAAATGCACCGTCATCATAATCCCCATCATAGGTAGAATAATTTACAAAAGGGGTGATATTGAAATTCCTTAATGGCTCTATACCAATTTCAGCTGAAGTATATATTCGCTCGTATCCATCTTTACCGAATTCGGGTCCATCGGTTGATTCTGCCTCAGAAATTCCTTCCGTAAAATCACGGGATACATTCACTTTATAGCTTGCAATACCTGCATTCCCGTTTGCTCCCAGTGATAATTCATTGGTATTGAACGAACCATAGGCTGCCTTGGCGTATAAGTTAAAGGCTCCTGCTTCAGGTTTTTTGGTTATGATATTAATGACCCCTGAGATAGCATCAGAGCCGTAAAGCGTACTCATACTTCCTTTTACAATTTCTATTCGTTCTACATTTTCGAGCGACATTAAGCGTAGATCAAACGCTCCACCCTCGCTGGAAGGATCGGTAACGGGATATCCATCAATTAATATCAGGGTGTACTGTGTTGATGCCCCGCGAAGGTATACAGATTTATCTTTTCCAGGGCTTGAAACCGCTCCATTTATCATTAGCCCATTTTGTTGATTTAGTAATTCTGCAACGGAAGCACTGGGTTGTTGCTCAATTTCAGCCCTACTTATAACGGTAACCGGTTTGGTAGTTTCCCGTTCGGTAGTAGGGGTTTTTGATGCCGTGATTACAATTTCCCCAAGATCGAGGGTGTCGGCAACTTGTGCGTGAACCAGTTGTGTGACCGCCAATAGAACAGTAGTAATTATGGTAATTGGATACTTCATGTATCTGTTTTTTTAAGTTTGAATTTAGATTATGGCGGGTAAAAGAAGATCTACAATACAATCAGGTATAGCTATTCCAAGAACTTATGAACGTTCAGATACGATATAGCTATTCTTTGATGGTGTGTAGAACATGAAAATAATTACGGCACGTCTTTTTACCCGAAAGAGGTGCTACGGTTCGATGATGGCAGGTCTCCTGACTTTCCGTTGGCAGCGCCTTCCCGTCCCTTCCGGAACAGTGGCAAAGGTAAGGCTGCAAGTGATCCACCAAACGGCGGATTCGGATTACAGTTGCGGGAACAGTTCTCGGTTTTCACGAGATTCCCTTTTAACTTCGGATCAAAAAATATCCAAAGACCATCATTAATCGGCTAAGAAACTAAACAGTATCTCAATTAATTCAAATATTTCTTTTCTACAGTTATCAAAAGAATTATAGTACACCTCAAATTCTTGTTAATGGCATTGACTTAGTCCTCGATTCTACCAATAATTGAGCCCCTTTTAATTGTTACGTAATAAATTAATAAACCTTCCAATCTACCATGAAAAAGTTTAATAAAATCATGCTTTTCGCTGGAGGAATAACACTTGGGTTCCTACTGGCATTTACAATCATTAAAGATAAAGATGCTCCCATTACTTCAGAAATGATCGCAGATGCTGCTACGGTGATCGGACTGGAGTTTACAGAAACAGAGCGTGATACCATGATACAAGCTCTTGAAAATACCCGAGAGGATCTGCAAAGTATCAGAGATCTCAAACTTGATAACTCGATACCTCCTGCTATCAACTTTAACCCCATACCGGTGGGTAAAAGATTTGATTTTCAACAAAGATCTCAAACCTGGGATTTACCGGAAAATATAGAGTTACCTGAAAACAGAGCTGACCTGGCCTTCTATACCATTGGCGAATTAGCCTCCCTCATCAAAGACCGGAAAATTACCTCCCTTGAGCTTACTGAGTTTTTCCTTGATCGTATTGAGAAGTATGATGAAAAACTGGAAGCTATTATAACGATAACCCGCGAACGTGCCTTAGAAAAAGCCCAACAAATGGATGCTGAACTGGAAAATGGTATTTATAGAGGTCCCTTGCACGGAATACCCTATGGTGCCAAAGATCTGTTGGCTGTGGAAGGATACAAAACGACATGGGGAGCAGAACCTTATAAGAATCAAACTATTGACCAAACGGCCAGTGTGGTTCAAAAATTGGATGAAGCCGGAGCCGTACTCATTGCAAAAACTACTTTGGGAGCATTGGCTTATGGCGACATTTGGTTTGGTGGACGCACCAACAATCCCTGGAATTTGGAACAAGGATCAAGCGGTTCTTCAGCAGGATCAGCGGCAGGCACTTCGGCAGGTCTATTCCCTTTTGCCATTGGCACGGAGACATTAGGTTCCATTGTATCTCCTTCTACCCGCAACGGCACCACCGGATTACGACCTACGTATGGTCGGGTATCAAGAACGGGAGCCATGGCTTTGAGCTGGAGCATGGATAAAATTGGCCCCATTACCCGAAGTATTGAAGATGCAGCCTTGGTTTTCAATGCAATGTACGGCCCGGACGGTGTAGACCAAACCATCATCGATTTACCCTTTAATTATAATGCAGAACTGGATCTGTCTACAGTAAAAATTGGATACCTAAAATCAGCTTTTGAACAAAACTACTGGAATAAAAAGCGAGACAGCCTGGTATTGGAAACATACCGAGATTTAGGGGTTGAACTTATTCCTATAGAATTACCTGATTACGATGTATCTCCTCTCCGTCTTATTTTAAATGCAGAAGCCGCCGCTGCCTTTGATCAGCTAACTCTATCGAATCAGGATGACCTTATGCACTGGCAAGAGCCGAATGCCTGGCCAAATACATTTAGGGCAGCACATTTCATACCCGCCACTGAATACATCAACGCCAACCGGGCTCGCTATGAACTTATTCAACGTATGGATTCTGTTTTCCAGGAAGTGGATGTGTATATCTCCCCTGCTTTTGGTGGAGGAAACTTATTGGTAACGAATTTGACCGGCCATCCGAGTGTGGTTTTACCAAATGGTTTTACAGATAATAGTCAGCCTACCAGCATCACTTTTACCGGAGATTTATTTGATGAGGCTACATTGCTTGCTGTAGCTAAGGCCTATCAGGAGGCAACAGACCATCACGATAAACATCCTTCTTTATTTTTGGAGTGATTTATAGATAAAGTAATTCATTGTACTTGGATATTGTGAGTTGGCTATTCGTTATTGGATATTCGATACTTCCATTTATGTCTTAAACACAAAACTTTTCCCGGGAACATATCTGATCTTTGCGTGTTTAAGGGATAGAACCATTAAATAAAAAAACCAAAATGAAACTATTAAAACTATTTGTTACTACGATACTAATTACTTCCTTTGCCTTTTTAACCGGATGTGATATTACCACTTCAAACAACGATGGTGACAAGTCGAAATCAGTGGCAGTGAATATGCAGGTTAAAACTAACACCGCTGCTAAATCTAAAGCTGTTAGTCTTGATTCCCTCACGGAAATCAAACTGCTTGTTGAGGAATTGGAACTGGAAAGTGTAAATGATGATTCTTCAGATTTCGAAGTTGAAAATTTCATCATCAACATTCCGGTCACAGGTGATTCCGTTCAGCTAACTACAAGTGAAATTCCTGTCGGAATATATGATGAATTCAGTATAGAAATTGAATATGACGACGACAACAATTCCATATCAAACCCTGATTTTACTGATGGAGATACTAACTATTCTTTTGTGGTTAAAGGAGTTTACAACGGTGAAGAATTCATGTTTCGATCTGCGGAAGATTTTGAGATTGAACTGGATCTAAATCCTGTTTTAGAAATTTCGGAAACTACCTCCTCTGCTGCAATTACTGTCAGTCTTGATACTTCCGGATGGTTTGTTGATGAAAATGGCAATCCCCTTGATCCCAATGAGTCATCTAACCGGGAACAAATTGAGCAAAACATAGAAAATTCTTTTGAAGCCGAAGGTGAAGAAGAAGATGATGACGATGATTAAACCTATTTAACGACAAATCGAAATAGTTTTCTGATACTTTTAAGCCTCATCATTATGGTGGGGCTTTTTTGTTTTGGTGGATACCAAAGGTTGGACTTTGCGAGGAACTTCATTGGAAAATTGATCTATCGTCCATGGGTTAATCGCAATTCTAAATGAAATGATTTACCCCGAATGCTATGGCTTTAACAAGACCTTAATGCATTCATCTTTTTGCTCATCAAACAACCGATAGGCCTCCACCCCTTCCTCCAAGGAAAATGTATGCGTGATGACGGTTGTTAAATCCAATTGTTCTTTTTGCACAAGAGGAATAAGCTTTTCCATATAAGATCGCGCCGGGCAGCGTCCGAATTTCATGGTAATATTCTTGTCATATAATCCCGGAGGATTGAATGGAAGCTGCTCATAGGCCTGAACTCCAACCGAGGCAAGAATACCTCCCGGCCGTACCATATCAAATGCAAGCTTCATCGTTGCTGCACTGCCCACGGCTTCCATCACCCCGTCAAACCCACGACCTTCGGTGTACTCGTTAACAACTTCCTTCCAGCTTTTGTCATTTGTGTTGATGGGTATCGCTCCCAGCTGCTTTGCTTTTTTCAGCCTGTTTTGCAGCAAATCAACAGCAAACACGTTTTCAGCTCCCTGCAGAAACGTTGAGATAATAGTCATCAAACCAATCGGACCGCATCCAATTACTCCAATTACTATGTACGTTTGATCCGGTTTTATCTCAGCCATTTCAGCACAAAAGTATCCGGTTGGAAAATTATCGCCCATCAATACGCCCGTCTCCCAGCTGATTTCATCCGGAAGTTTCACCAAGGTTGAGTCTCCGAATGGAACTCTTACATATTTGGTATGGACACCTTGCAACCCAATCCCATTTTCAACCCAGCCAAATAACCGGCTCTTTTCGCAGCGGGCCGATAGTCCTTTTTTACAATAAAAACAATCCCCACAGTTGAGAGTAAAAGGTGAAGCAACCCTGTCCCCTTGCTTAAAATTTGAAACTTCTTTTCCTGTCTCCATAACGGTTCCGGTGAATTCATGCCCCATCACCGTTCCCTCATCAATACCCGTTTCCCTCCCGTTATACACGTGCATATCCGAACCACAAAGGGCACCTCGTTCCACCCTTATAATTACATCCCTTGAATCCTGAATCCGAGGTTCCGGTACTTCAGCAATCTTAATCTTCCTTATTCCTTCAAATGTAATTGCTTTCATAGGCTGTCTTTTTTGGGTTGTGATTCCATAGACAGAGAAGTATTAAAAAATTTATTAGTAATTCTGTGCAGACTAAGCTAACAACACCTTCCAAGATTGGGACTCTTCCTTGCCTATCATGAAATACTTGTCGAGGTTTATTTTTAGTGAAAAGCAAATAAGTAGTTTGGAGTGTTATTAGATTTTAACTCTATCAGGAATGGGTATTTCTACAGTTATTTTAGTGCCCTCCCCTTTTTCTGATTCAATCCATAACTCCCCATTCAGTTCCCTAATCACATGATATGCTTTGGTCAATCCAAATCCCCCACCCATAGTACGTACAACATCTTTAACATTGCTTCCACGATATCCGTATTCAACTACTTGCTCAATTTCATTTTTAGGAATACCAAGCCCTGTGTCTTCAACAACAAACTTAAATACCTTCTCTTTTTGTGAGATTCCTATGGTGATTTCACCTCCCGGAGGAGTATACTTACGGGCATTTGCAATCAGATCTCTTATGACATCCTTCAAGATCAGGGGCATGTAAATAATGTCGTTGCCTTCGCTATTGATGGCAAAATTAACCAGATAATCTTTGTCTTCCTGCTCTGCAATATTGTATATAATATGGTACCTGCCTTTGCTGTTCTTTTCCATAGCATAAAAGAACTCCTTAAAATCATTAACAAAGTTTTCCACCTTAAAAGGAACCCATTTATTAGGGGCCTCCCATCGATTAATAATCTCTTTGAGTCGTACTTCAAACACATCAAAAACATTACCAAAGATTTTCAGATACTCATCAACCGCCGTCCCGTCATTCAAAACCGGCTGATCTTTCCTCAGATTATTTACGGATTCTTTAATTAATTCTTCAAATTCCTGAAGCGATTCTTCGTTAAAAAATGATTTATTCTTTGAGTGTGCGGCATCACCAAATTCTGAAGCTTTCTTTATAGCAGGATCAAGTAATTCCGGATGATCACTATCCATCTGCATCAATTGTAACTGACTACTAATGACGGATATAATATTTATAACCGAATGCATTTCAAGACTTTCGATATCTTCTTCAGTGGCTTTTATCTCTTTTTTAATTTTCATGTGCTTGCAAAGTTATTGTGATCGAATTATAAAATGTGAGTTATTTAACAAATTCAAAGAAATGTAATCTTTTTTACACTTGATGACTATGTAAAATTTAGCCTCCCCCATATAAGTACCTGAACAAGCCAAATTTTTTAAAAAAAAAGCCAACTCAGAATTCTGAGTTGGCTTAAATTATAGTGGAGGTGCGGGGAGTCGAACCCCGGTCCGGGAAGGTAGACCTGTTAGCATCTACATGTGTAGGTACTGATTGACATTCGCCTGAAGCCGAGCCCAGTACCTAAGCGACTTCAAACTATTCTGTTTTAGTTTTACGCTAAAGCGACAGAAAGCACTTTAACGCTATCCTATCTTGTATGACGTCCGGGCTGGCAATGATAGGCACTTAACCAGCGGGACGGCTCAACAGTTTAAGCTGCTAAGCGGTATGAGTAATTATTGTCAATTACTTTTGAACCATAATGATTGTTATTACGAGAATCATTGGACAATCTCGACATGCAACCAACGGTGATACTCAACCCGTCGAATCCAGAACACCCCCAATACGTCAATGAACTGATTTAATATACGAAAAACTAAGCTTTTTATTTGACTGTAATACTGCGTAATAATTTTCTGTCTTTCACTAATTTAGATTCTAAATGTTAAGTGTTAAATGTTAAATTGCATCCGCTATTTAACATTTAAAATTCAACATTTAACATTCCAGTTATGAAATTCGGTAAGGTAGATAATCCCGAAAATATTGATTTCACCCTCCCTCCTGATCATCCCGATACACTTAAAATTCTGCATCAAAAAGGCGGAGAAAATTTGGATACCTATGTTGGCTGTGCCAAATGGAACAAAAAAGACCTGAAGGGGTTTTATCCGCGAGGGACTAAAGATGAATTGGAGTACTATTCCCGTCAGTTTAATTCTATTGAGCTGAATGCCACATTTTATGGTAGAAAAAGTCCGGAACAGACAAAAGCATGGGCAGAAAAAACACCCGATGACTTCAAGTTCTTTCCCAAGGTGGTAAATTCCATTAGTCATTTTAAGCGATTAAAAAACATTGAAGCTTCTCTTGAAGAATACCTGCATGGCATGCGTGGCTTTGAAGATCAACTGGAAATGGTTTTCTTACAGCTTCGCGATGATTTTAAACCCAAAAATTTTGATCGTATTCAGCGTTTGGTAGAAATTTGGCCGGATGATATCCCCCTTGCCGTCGAATTAAGGCATAGTGATTGGTATAATGATGACGTGGTATCCAATCAATTATATAAGCTATTTGAAGAGAATAAGGTTACAAACATAATTACAGATACAGCCGGCCGAAGAGATTTATTACATATGCGACTTACCACCCCAGTGGCATTCGTCAGATATGTGGGAGCAAATCACCCAAGCGACTATTCCAGGCTCGATGACTGGATTGAAAGACTTCATTTTTGGAATGATAGCGGATTAGAAAAAATTTATTTCTTTGTTCATCAAAATGTAGAAAAAGAATCACCGTTACTTTCTGCTCACTTTATAAAAGGAATCAACAAGAAACTTGGAACTAATTTGAAAATTCCCAATGATGATATGCAAGGAAGTCTTGAGTTGTAATATGTACTTTATATCGAACCTTTTTACCATTTCATTCGTGAAAGTGCCTGCATTTAAATCATTCCTTCGATGAAGTATATTTTGAGATTTATTTTATTACTTACTTTTATGGGGGCAAAAAATGCATCTGCGCAAGAGGCTGCATCAATAAGTGGTTATGTAACCGATAGTGAATCTGGTGAAACCTTAATCAGTGCCAGTGTAGGCTTTCTTGAATTGAACCGTGGAGCAGCCACCAACTCCCTGGGATACTACACAATTACAAATATTAAACCCGGCACCTACACCATAGTGGGTACTTACGTTGGATATGAAACATTTAGACAACAAATTACGCTGGAAGAAGGACAAAATATCAGGCTTGATATTGAGCTTGATCCACAGAGTGTTCAGTTAGGAGAAATTGAAGTGCGTTCTTTCCGGGAAGAACAAGAGCTTAAAAATATTAGTATAAGTCAGGTGGAGACAGAGCTTATCAAAGAACTTCCTGCTGTTTTTGAGGCCGATGTATTTCGTTCAATTCAATTGCTTCCAGGCGTAAAAGCCGCTTCTGATTTCTCAAGTGGCTTATATATTCGAGGCGGGAGCCCTGACCAAACCTTAATCCTCCTTGACCGAACCACTGTATATAATCCCAGCCACTTTTTTGGTTTCTTTTCTACCTTTAATCCGGATGCCATAAAGGATGTCCGGCTTTACAAAGGGGGATATCCCTCAGAGTATGGGGGACGCTTAGGCTCGGTTCTCACTATCTATAACAAAGACGGAAATAGAAACGAAATGGAAGGTACAGTCACGGCCAGTTTACTTGCTTCCCGTGCCTCCATTGAAGGTCCTTATAGCAAAGGTTCCTGGATGATTGCTGCACGACGTTCTACCATTGAGCCGCTGCTTGCTGCCATTCGGCAATCGGAAGAAAACGTACCAAGTAAATTTTACTTTTATGATATAAACAGTAAAATTAATTTTGACGCATCAGATTCCGATAAATTTTCACTCGCTATCTACGCAGGACAAGACCGGGTAACCTTTCCTTTTAGTGAAGATGCAGAATTTGAACTTGATTATGGAAATCAAACCATCAGTGGAAATTGGACCCATATATTTTCTGAAAAACTTTTTTCAAATTTTGTACTCACCGGTTCCAGATACTTCAACTATCCCGAATTTGAAATAGCCGGCACTAATTTTCAGCGCAATAACATCCTCTATGATTTTTCTCTTAAATCTGATTTAGAGTACATCCCAAATCAAAAAAATTTGGTTAAAACCGGTTTTTGGGCCGGTAACTTTACTTTCAAACTTCGGGATAGGTTTGATGACTCCAACAATTTTACCAACCGTATTCAAAATCAATATGCATCACTGTATGTTCAAGATGAATGGAGGCCGGCTGAAAGATGGATTATCACTCCGGGACTTCGTCTAAATTACTTTTCCGATGGCGATTACCTGCGCCTGGCTCCCCGCCTGTCTGTAGAGCATCAGCCAAACAGTAAAGTACGTCTCCAAGCAGCCTATGGTCGCTATAATCAGTTTTTAACCCTGATTTCGAACGAAGCATTTTCTGGTTTTGATGTGTGGCTTACTTCAGCAGAAGGTGTCTCTCCGGCTTATGGAGATCAATACATTATTGGAGCCAAAACGATCCCATTTGAAGGCTATGGATTCGATGTGGAACTCTACTACCGAAATATGATTGATCTCTTTGAACTAGATCCTTTCTTACCTGATGTAGCCGGCTTGCCTTATCAAGATGTATTCCGCTTTGGAGAAGGATATGCGTACGGAATGGAGGTTTTTTTTGAAAAACGACAAGGTGATTTCTCTGGCTTTATCGGATATACCCTGGGATACACCTGGCGTAAATTTCCCGGGTTCAATTCCCCCATTGGTGCCGATTCTGAAAATGCCCGATTTTATCCTCCAAAGTATGATCGCCGACATGACATTAATATTGTTGCCAACTATCAAATTACAGATCGGTGGAAGCTAACATCATCGTTCAATTTTGCGACCGGTCAGTCTTACACCAAAGTACTTGGTCGCTATGCTCAATTTGAGTTACCATGGACCAATGATAACCGAAATGTATTCACAGTAGGTAAAGTAAATGCATCCCGCTTACCTAACTATCACCGATTGGACCTTTCTCTTTCCAGGACCGGATCCTTTTTCGGAATTGCAGAATCTATTCTTCAGCTTCAAGTTATAAATGTATACTCACGTCGAAACGTATGGTTCTACAATTTTGATTTTAGTGAAAACCCTGTGCTACGAACAGAAGCAAATTTGTTACCCATATTACCTTCAATTTCATATACCGTAAATTTTTAGTCCTATGCATAAACAACTTTTAATTGTTTTATTTCTTACCGGTATAGTTGCTTCATGCGAAACTTATCCTCAGGATGAATATCAGGAGCAATATGTGGTTGAAGCTTATTTGGTAGCTAACCGTCAATTACCGTCAATTTTGCTCTCTAAAACTGTTCGTGCTGATGTTTTATATGATTTTGAAGAACAATCCATCAACAATGCCAGTATTGAAGTTCAACTGCTTGAATCAGGACCTAATAGTGCTCCCGAGCAAATATTTACTTATCAAAATCAATTGCCCGGTATCTATATTCCTAACCCTAACCATAAAGTACTTCCCACCCGCACGTATCAACTTAAAATTACATTTCCGTATTCCGATGATATTGTAACTGCATACACTGTAGTGCCTGATACATTTAGAGTTGTTGGAGAAGTACAAGATACGGTTGAATATCAATCACCCGAACAATTGGAACTCACTTTAACACAAAGCAGTTACCCGGGACGGCAGAATATTTACGTATTTAACGCTCTGGCTCAAAATATTATACCACAAAACCTGACTCCGTTTTACAAAGAAGTGTATGATGAAAGTGAAACACCTGAACAAGAGTTGGAAAGCTTTTCCAACAATAGCTCCGGAATTATCAACGAGGGAAATTTTGAGCTTAATCCTAATGGTTCATTTACATTCGACTTTCCGTGGATTGGAATTGCTTTCTATCAAGAGAATTTTATAGTAGCTAATACCATCGATGACAATATTTATGATTTTATACGTTCTCAAGAAACTCAGTTAGGTGGAAGCACCTTTTCTCCAGGACAAATACAAAATGTTATTTATCGTATGAATGGCGGAATAGGTATCTTTGGTTCGTTAGCAACTGATACAGTAAAAACTTTTGTTGAATTACCGGTTCTTTAAAATGATCAAACACTCTACACTCCTTGTTCTTACACTCTTAATATTTGGTAGTCCTATAATGGCTCAAACCTCCGGAGAGTTTGAAATTGCCCGTGCTAAGTATCGGGGCGGTGGCGATTGGTATAACGATCCTTCCGCCCTCCAAAACCTAATTCAATTTACCAAGGCCAACGCACCTGTACCGATTTCAGAATCCTATACTGATGTTTCACTGGGTAGTGCCGACCTTCACTCTTATCCTTTCGTATTTCTTACAGGACATGGCAACATCACTCTTAATTCCTCTGAAACCCGCAATGTAAGAGAATACCTGCAAAATGGAGGGTTTCTGTACGTGGATGATGATTACGGATTGGATGAATACATCCGCCCGGTAATAGAGCAGGTTTTTCCTGATGAAGAGTTTATAGAAGTCCCCTTTAACCATTCAATTTACGATCAACTGTATACCTTCGAGAATGGATTACCTAAAATCCATGAACACGATAACCAGCCTCCTCAGGGATTTGCCATCTTTCATGAGGGTAGAATGGTTGTATTTTATACCTATGAATCTAATCTCGGGGATGGATGGGCTGATGCCAGAGTTCATAATACACCTGAGACACTCCGGCAACAGGCTTTTCAGATGGGGGCGAATATTCTTATTTATGCTTTGACGAAGTGATAAAGTGAAGAGTGATGAAGTAGGCTTTGGCTATTTTTCTATTTCTAAATATTATCCTTTAGATAATAAAAAAACTTATAGAACTGGCCGTTTGAAGAGGGTAGTTGCTAAATAAGGCTTACTTGATCACTCTTCACTTTATCACTTATCCCCTTTCATTTTGTATTGGAATACGTTTTCATTGACTTCATCGTAAAGGCCTGTTTCGGGGTCAGGAAATAAGTCATCGGGATCCGTAGTTTCTCTTCTTGTTAACTTTGACTTCACATCCTTTTGCCGCTTCATCAGCTCAAGTTTTTCATCTCCGCTAACACTCCCGATCCGGTCGGCCAGTTCGTTGACCTTTCGGCGATAAAAACTTATCTGGGCTGCACGGATCGAACTTTTTGCAGTTTTATAGGGATTTTTATCCTTTTCATATTTCATTCCAATTTTCTCTTCATGCCGATCGCTGGCGGTATGCTGCTCAAGGGACACATCTCCAACCAATCGAGGGAAAGGAGCTTCTGCTCCGGAATACGCACTCAGGGAAAAGTCTTTTTCGGCTTTATATTTTTCGATGATGTCGTTGTAAAACATCCGCAGTTCATCATCTTCAAAAAGTTTGGCATTGGTAAAAGAGCATATGTATTCCACCATATTGCGCCCATAACTGATCATCAGGCGAATCAACTCTTTCTCATAATGCGGCTTCTTTTTTGATGCCACAGCAGCGGTCTTTGTGCCGGGGTGAGGTGGTTCTTCATCTGTCTCACTCCGCTCGTCATTATTAGCTTGTTGCTGAACTTTCTTTCTCGCCTCTTCTCTCCTTTTCGAACGCTTTTCTTCCCAACGCTTATCATTCATGATGCGCTCTAATTGCTCAAACAGATCTTTCTCTTTTACTTTCTGGAACTTTTGAATTTTCTGATGAAAATATTGTACGTAGACCTGTCGCTGTATGGAATCTTCGATATTGGCTATAGATTCCAAAATCTCAGTTATAACTTTCGGTTTCTCAGTAGGCTTATCGAGGCGGCCTTCTTCCCCGGCTTTCATGAGCAAGAAATCGACGAAGTCACAGGCTTCTTCTTTTTTAAGGTCTTCAAAAGATTCCTTTCCAAACTGTTTGACGAATGAATCCGGGTCCTGATCTTCGGGCAGTTCAAGCAACTCTACTTCCATGCCTTCTGCCAGTGCAATATTAATGCCGCGCTTCATGGCGGTTTGCCCGGCACTGTCGGAGTCGTATATCATCACAATGCGTTCTCCGTATCGGTGCAAGATCTTCATTTGTCCCGGAGTAAGTGAGGTTCCACTGCTTGCTACTACATTGCCTATGCCATGCTCCATCAGTGTAATAACATCCGTATAACCTTCCACAAGAATTACTTCTTTGTGTTTACGAATCTCATTTTTCGCAAAATTCACCCCATACACTACTTCACTTTTATTATATACTTTGGTCTGCGAGGAATTGATGTACTTGGCCGTTTTTTCATTTCCCAACACTCTTCCGGCAAACGCGATTACCTTTCCGGTGGGATTAAAAATTGGGAACATCAATCGTCCCCGAAATGTATCGTAATATCCACTACCCCTGTTACTTGGTTTTATTAAGTCCGCTTCTACCAGGTATTTTTCATCGATGCCTGCATTTTTAGCGGCTTTCAATAATTCTTCACCTCCGGAAGGTGCGTAGCCCAAGCCATACTTTTTGAACACTTTTCCGGAATATCTTCGCCCCTCCAAATAGGTGAGCGCTTTTTCGGCTTCAGAATTTTCAATCAAATTTCGATAGAAGAAAACACCTGCAAATTTCAGTGCATGTAAAATTCCTTCCCGAAGCTGTTTATCTTCCGTATGCTCGTCATCTTCTTCCTCCGGGATGTACACCCCATAGCGCTCAGCAAGCTGCCGAATGGCTTCCGTGAATCCCACTCCTTCCTGATCCATCACAAACTTAAATACATCACCCGATTCGCCACAGCCGAAGCATTTAAAAATTTGGAGTCTCGGAGTGACGTTAAAGGATGGCGTTTTTTCATCATGATAGGGACACAACCCTACAAAACTGCTACCCGAGCGCTTAAGTTTAACATAATCTTGCACCACTTCTACAATATCTGCAGCGGCCCTGACTTCCTCTTTTTTTTCGTCACTGATCATGGTCAATAATGAGCATTTAGAAACTGGAAATAAAGTAAAAACCTGAGTTCGATTAAAAGTTTCAAGAAGTTGTCATTCTGAGCGCTTAGAATGCATTTTAAAAAAATAGTTCCTTAACGCGAAGGATCTCAAAACCCTTAAATGCTAACGATGTTGGTGTTCTTTTGAGACTCTTCGCGTTACACATCGATACTAATTGAAACTTTCGGTACGCTCAGAGTGGTAGATGTTATGCAATTCGATGACAAATAAAAAAATTTGTAAGCAATTGTATTCTCATCGCTCTAACAAGTATGAAAAAGCGTTTTTATGTTTATATGCTAGGTAATACCTCCAAAATGATCTATACCGGGATGACCGGTAATCTTGAGCGAAGAATCTATGAGCATAAGAATAAGTTAGTAGAAGGCTTTACCAAAAAATATAACCTACACTCATTGGTCTATTACGACTGGACGGACGATGTTGGATATGCTATACAAAGAGAGAAGGAGATTAAAGGGTGGAGTCGAAAAAAGAAAATTGAGCTTATTGAAAGTATGAACCCTAACTGGGAAGATCTCGCTAAGGATTGGTTTTCTTGAATACCCTCAATAGTTGTCATCCAAAGCGCCCGGCGGGTTGCATGGGGCCTGTTATGGTGAACGCGATGGATCTCAAGGTTTGAACGACATCCCTAATAAGACGTTGAGATCCCTCGTGTTCACTTATATAATTATAATCTTTTGATTTTTATGGGGCACTCGGGATGACAACTTTTGGGAATGTAGTATTAGTTTTGGAAGTATTAGGGCAACCTCATTTTTGTCATCGAATTATCTAATATCTACAAGAGTGACAACTAAGGTTATTTGCAAATCAATATAAATCGAACTCAGGTCAAAATTATAAATTCATTCATTTTCAATCATATTCAAAAACTTAGACGACTTTGTACCGGAACTACCATTTCCATATTCACTGTTTACAAAACTTGAAATAATTCATTGGTTTAGACTGTTTGTATAACGTACATTTCGAAAGTCAACGACTATCATTTACGGCACATAATTCTATGAAACCAGTCTTCAACGTTTTCTTTCTGTTACTTAGCTTATCGCTTTTACTCACGAATCCTGCATCAGCTCAAAATTTTCCGTGGTCCTTTTCCGGTGAAGCTGAAAATAATATATCTGCACGTAGTATTGACGATGAATATGAAAAATATATTGATTCCTTAGTCGCTCATACTCCACTGAAGGAAAAAATTGGTCAACTATTTTTTGTGCGGGCTGAAGGTGAATTCACTCCAAGATATTCTCAAAGCTTTCATGAACTTGAGAAAATGGTAACCGATTACCATGTGGGCGGCCTCATTTTTATGCAGGGTGAAATTTATGGGCAGGCTGTTCTGAATAACAAACTCCAGCAAATGGCAAAATTCCCTTTATGGATCACCCAGGATATGGAATTTGGTGCAGCTATGCGGATCAGCCGAACTACCCGATTCACTCCGGCTATGGGAGTGGCTGCCACCGGCGATAAGAGAAATGCTTTTATGATGGGCAAAATCACGGCCATTGAAGCAAAAGCTTTGGGAGTCCATCAAATATTTGCCCCGGTGCTGGATGTCAACAACAACCCCGAGAACCCGGTGATTAATGTCCGCTCTTTTTCAGCAGATCCTGATATTGTAGGTGATTTTGGTACGGCCTTTATGCAGGGGGTTCAAAGTGAACAAATTATCCCTACCGGCAAGCATTTTCCGGGCCATGGCGATACCGATGTTGATTCACATCTCGACTTCCCCATCATCGACCATAACTACAGCAGTCTTGATTCAGTAGAACTTAAACCTTTCAGAGCGGCTATCAATAAAGGTATGCCCAGCATCATGAGTGCCCATATAGCCTTCCCTAAAATTAATAACGGACAGAACCTTCTGGCAACCTTAGATTCCCTGATTTTGGGAGATGTTCTGCAAGATTCTTTAAAATTTAACGGCATGGTTGTAACCGATGGACTTGATATGCGGGGTATTACGTCTCAATTTTCTCCCGGACAGGCCGTGGTAAGGGCTTTAAAAGCCGGGGCCGATATCATGCTAATCAGTCCTGATACCTTCACTGCTATTAATGAAGTAGAAGCCGCAGTAAATAACGGGGAATTAAGTGAGGAACGGATCAATAAATCCTTTGCCAAATTGATGGTTTGGAAGCAGATTCATGGGCTTTTCGATTCTAACAATCAGATCGTACTTAATGATCTTGATACCAAAATTAATACGTCTTTTCATCAGGCAGAAGCAGCAAGGATTGCCCGAGAGTCCATTTCCGTATTGAAGAATGAAGATCAGATTCTACCTATACAAGCTAAGGAATATCCTGAGGTGATGATGCTCGCTGTATCAGACGATGAAGATGGCCGGACAGGAAGCACTTTTGCACGAGCATTAAGAGACTATCACCCTGACGTCAATTACAGAGTGTATGACAACAGAACGAGTGAAAAGGAAAAACAAGAAATTCTCAGAGAAGCGGCTGAAGCTGACCTTGTCATTATCGGCTCATTTATCTATCTCCGTTTTGCCCAACCTATCCACCTGACAGGAGAGAAATTGGCCTTTCTTAAACAAGTTCTTAATCGTAACAATAAGTCAGTACTTGTTTCTTTTGGTAATCCTTACATAGTATCTGACCTGGAAGAGGCTGATGTCCATATTCAGGGTTGGGCTAATACGAACGAACAAATCGATGGAGTAACAGCAGCTCTTTTTGGGGCTTCTAAAGTTGATGCGAAACTACCCATAGATATTCCTAATTTATATGAGATTGGCGATGGACTTTCTTTCGAACATACCGCTCTTCGCTATGGCTCACCGGAGGAAGTTGGTCTTGACCCTAAAGAGTTGTTTAAAGTTGATGATATCATTAATGATGCCATCAGGGATTCTGTATTTCCGGGAGCGGTTGTTGGTATTATGAAGGATGGCGTTTTAGCTTACAATCGGGGATATGGCTATCAAGATTATACAAAAACCGAAGCTGTTCAGCCTACTGATGTTTACGATCTTGCCTCGATAACAAAAGTGATGGCTACCACTGCCTCAACCATGAAATTAATTGACGAGGGTAAGCTTTCACTGGATGACCGAATCGCTTATTTCTTCCCTGAATTTGATACCGATGAAAAACGAAAAATTACGATTCGGGATATTTTGCTGCATCAATCGGGACTTCCCCCTTTCAGGGTCTATGTAGATTCTATCCGAACCCGACCGGAAATCATCAATGCCATCAAAAATGAACCTTTGACTTATGAAACAGGCACGGATTATGTGTACAGTGACTTGGGAATGATTTTATTGGGCGAAATTATCCATGAAGTTTCTGGTAAACCATTGGATGTGTATTCCAGAAGCGAATTTTATTATCCCATGGGTATGTACAGTACATTCTTCAATCCCCATAGCCAGAGTCGATGGTTGGTAAATCGTATCCCTCCCACTGAAATTGACACCGTATATGATCGCGGTTTGGTGCATGCCAAAGTTCATGATGAACGGGCATATTATATGGATGGAGTTGCCGGACATGCCGGACTTTTTTCATCGGCAGCAGATATTGCCAAATTCGCAACTATGCTTTTGAATGAAGGGGTCTATGGAGATCAGCGTTATTTAGATAGTGAAACCGTAGAACTATTTACTACCAAACAATCTGAACACAGCGGGCGCGGACTTGGTTTTGACCGTAGAAGCGCTGAAGGATTTACTACCGCCGGAAGTCTGTCCGGTTCCGATACTTTTGGTCATCTTGGCTTTACAGGTACCAGTTTCTGGATTGACCGGAAGAAGAATATGGCTGTTATTTTGTTGACAAACCGTACCTTCCCTAACCGCTCGTACGGAAGTAGAATTAGCCGAATCAGAGCTGAAGTTGCCGATGCAGCTTACTCTGCAATCATAGATTAGTCAGTATGAATTGGAAATCCATTTTAGATAAAGCGTACACCCCTTATTCAAAATCACCGAAAGCTTGTGTAGTGGAAAGTGAAAAAGGAAATCTCTATGTCGGAGTTCGGGTTGAAAATATTTCGTACCCAATCACCATATCAGCCATACAAGCTGCTTGTTCCATTTGTTTGAGCGAGGGAGAAATTCCATCAAAAGTATATGTTCAAAACCAACCGCTTTCTCAATTTCATTTTTGGGTACATGAATTCAATCTTGAAGTTATAGAAACGGAGGGGCTTCCAAATAAACCAACGGCAAATCTGCTGCATACTTTAAACCCTGACATGAATGTATCTCAACATTTAAAAGATCTTTTAGGTCAGGCTGTCGTCCCAAATTCTGATTTCCCGGTTTCTTGCTTACTCTTCACTGAAAACGGATATTTTGAGGGAGTAAACGTTGAAGTTAGTGACTGGAGTCAAGGTCTATGTGCTGAGCGTGTTGCCATATCAAAAGCTATTGCAGCCGGTTTCCGATCATTTACGGGGATTGAAGTGCATACCAAAAAAGGTGAGGTCAGCAGTCCCTGTGGTGCTTGCCGGCAGGTCATTGCCGAGCACCTTCCCTATAATAACATAACTCTTCACCATTCTGATGATACCGTATCTGAACACATCACTATAGACTTGTTGCCCCTTAATTTTAAATCTTCAATTCTTCAGAAGTGATTACTTTACCAAATTATTATTCCCGGTATATAGTTATTACAGTACTACAAAAATTTTAATTCTTCCTTTAGAAATCCAATTATAGATGTCCATTCAATTTATTGCCGTTCTGGATCATGAACACTTAGACAATTCCGTATTCTTAACTGCATTCGCACGTTCACTGTCAAATCTTGGAGACCGAAAAGGATTGGTCGTACATGGAGACAGTCCCTATACCGACCGGCTCATTCAAACCGGGATGATGCGTGAAGATGCCAGGCTCAGAGCCATCAAAGATTTAAACAAACGCTTGATCGGTCTTTTTGCAGATCAGGGAATTCCAACCATTGGTCTTCATGGATTCCAAAAGGGGCTAATCACTAAAAAAAGTACTTTCCTCCACGTTGATATAGAAGGATTAAATAAACTCCATTCTGCTCCTAATTTATTGATTTCAAACCTGGTGGACAAGAATGGAGAGCCTGAACATATCCCACTGCCCGACTTTATTAACTCACTCTCCGGCACTTTTACCAATGCAGAAGTGCTGTTATTCTCAAAAAATGAAAAGGATGAGATTATAATTTCTGAATCAGAAGATGAATTTACCTGGAATAAATTACCATCTACCGTCTCAGAAGAGACTATTCCCGAAGAATTCAAGAATTACGGGCAACCGGTTAAAGTCACAACTGCAAGTGATTTCAGTAACTGGCCTGATTTAAAAAAAGTGACTGCTATACAGTAAAATCAGCGGGAAAAAATAATTTATAAAAAAACTCACTTTTTATTTGACTCAATACCCCCAATTGAATAGCTTCAACGCACTTCTAATAACAATACACTTAATCAATAAATAATTTAACGGAGCTATAAATGAGCAGAGTTGAAGAAATCAAAAATCTCGTAGATGAAACCGCAGTTGAAATGGAAAAATTCTACGACAAAGGCAATAAAGCTGCCGGAACCCGTGCACGCAAAGGCCTTCAGGAATTAAAAAAATTAGCCCAGGAAATCCGCCTGGAAATTCAGGATATTAAAAACAACGGCTAATTTATAGTTCTGCGTTTTTTACGATATAATTAAAGCCGCTTGAACGAGCGGCTTTTTTATTTTGTATTATATAAATGAAAATCAATTAAAGTAAGATCCTCATGTACAGAGACTTAGCCGAAGCTACTGAAGCCCTTAAAGAAAAAGGATTTGATCACACATTTGAGCTTGGTAAAAACTGTATTACCTGCAAAACGTTAGACACTGAATATGGAGCTGACAAGCTCACAATCAAAGAAACGCATGAGTTTGATCAGGGTACCGATCCCGCCTCCGAAGCCACTTTATATGCTATCGAAGCCGATTCCGGTATTAAGGGAACACTTATCATTTCCTATGGAAAGTATGTAGATCCGGATAAGGCAAAGTTAATTGATAAGCTTTTGAGCTCGATTTAAGACCTGTCAGCTTTCAGGCTTCAGCTCTCAACTACAGTTTTCTTGGCGGCGAGTATCTACAATGTGGAAGATTTTCCAGCCGTCTGCTGTTTTCATAAGCTGAAAAGAATTTGCACCGCAATGTGAGAATTCCTCGCCTACATAAAATTCATAGGGCGTCCACGCTGATGCGAGTTCACCGTCAATTTTTATTTCGTATCCTTTAATTTTTTCGTTCAGTCGAGCCGATTCTGCGCCATTGATGCTGTTTACAAATGCTTCTAAACTCCCCTCACGCACCATTACTTCTCCTGCTTCATTTTTAACGATGGTCTGCATAATTGCATTATTGTAAAATGTACCTGATACTTTTTCACCGTTGGCTTCTAACATTCCCTCAAATAAAGTTTCTATTGTGGCTTTTACCTGTTCTTCTGCAGAGGACTGGCTTGCAAATCGGTAGTACAGAAAGCAATTAAACATATAGGAAGCAGTAAATGTAAATAGGATCTCATTGAATATAATTTGGTTAAAGTTATTTAGTCAATTACGGAAATATTTGGGATAAGTTTAATGGAAATTTTTTTTTAGCACAAGGACGGATTAATGCAGTTTGAGCCTTGGTGGGAGATCCCGGATTGGCGACTCCATTTCATTTTGTCTTTTCTGGGATGATGGGGGTTTATAGGGTTCGGAGGTGGTTTAAACGAAAATTCCAATGGCTGCTTTCTTTGTTCATTTTGGCTTGACCCAAAACGAACCAAAAACTCAAGAAAACATTAAATCGCATACGTTTTGGACTATTTTGAATTGATTACTTAACTGATCTAAAGTTCAATTAACTATACTTTCCCGATGTTTTCGGAAATTGACGCGCTAATCGAACTGCTTCGCTTTTATTTTTGCCAAAGACTCTTTGTACTATCTCCTGAACCAAATCCGGGATGACGGGCTACTACTACTGTATGAAATGAAAATTACCCTGTAGCTTCACATCTTTAAAGTTTTCATGGTAGATTCTTTAAAACTTATAAATCATCTCTCCTATGAAAACGATTTTAAATTACTTCTTTAGAGGAATGCTCGTGATTTTGCCGGTCACGGCAACAGTGTACTTGGTATATATCACGCTGGTATCAATAAATAATCTATTTAATGACTTATTCTACAGCTGGTTTGATCTTGAAATCCCCGGCCTTGGCATCTTAACTGGATTTTTTGCCATTACTTTGGTTGGGTTTATTCTTACTCAAAAATATGCCCGCCCCCTTCTACACTTATTTGAAAAACTTTTGGCTAAAACGCCTTTAGTTAATATTGTTTATGCCTCCCTTAAAGATTTGACTGAAGCATTTGTAGGCGATAAAAAGAAATTCACTAAACCGGTTTCTATAGAATTCAGTGAGCCCGGAGGCATGAAACGACTCGGTTTTATCACCGAAGAATCGCTTGGGCAGTTTGGTTTAAGGGATGAAGTAGCCGTTTACTGTCCCCACTCCTATAATTTTTCGGGAAATTTATACATCGTACCTAAGGAAAAGGTAACCCCTATTAAAACCGATTCCACAAACTTTATGCGGTTTATTGTATCGGGTGGTGTTACCAAAATACATACCCAAAATGATTAATAGAACGTGTTTACCGATTAAAAATAGCCTGGAGAAACCTCTGAGCAAAGTAACCTCGCAGCGTCCGAAGAACCTGCGAGCGTTACGGGATTCTTACCAGAAAGCAAAACACTACGAGGACTTACAGACGCTCGCAGGTTCTCCAGATAAAATTACTAACCGGTAAACGAGTTAATAGACTTCCTCAAAAGTGCGGTCGCCGGGTTTAACTTTACGGCGCATTTCATCCCAATCCCATTCATCGGGATGCATATCCATATAATCTCCTTTAATGAGTAGATACTCAGGATAACCTTTCTTGGACAAGCTTTTGTAGATGCCATTTTCCATCCCCTTGATACCACAAATATAAATAAGCGTGTTTTCTTGTTTTAGGATGGGATCAAGGATTTCTGCCTCATCTTCGATGGCGGTTTGCACATAATATTTAGAACCATCAGGACGACGATCTTCTCTCGATATTTTTGCGATATAGTGAAAATTATCATGCTGCTTTTCCATTTCCATGAAATAATCGGGATAAATGAGATCGGTTCTGTAGGCTGCACCAAAAACTAATGCGATGTGTCCTTGGAAACCCGAGTCAAGCAGCTCCATAATCATTCCCCGAAATGGTGCAATTCCGGTTCCGGTTGCAAAAAAAACGTAATTAAAATCTTTTGGATTTTCGGGTAACAAAAATCGCTTTCCGCTGGGCCCTGTGGCCTTTACCGTGTCACCGGGTTTTAAGTCAGCAAGGTAATTGGAACAAACTCCGGTGTATAATTTACCATCAAGCTCCTCAATGGTTCTTTTAACTGTGGTTGAAATAAGGTGAGACTTCCCGTCTTCTCCTTCCGTGGGCGAAGAAACAGAGTATAGACGAAGTTTATGAGGTCTTCCCCTTTCGTTTTCACCGGGAGGCAATATTCCAATTGACTGACCAATCCGAACCCTTCCCTCCAAATCGGTTCCAGAGACATCGAAAGTCATGTGTCGTACAAAATTTGGGCTGCTTTCTTTGGTACAAATATAGTTTTCTACAACAGTAATCTCAGTTGGATCTTTGGGAGAGTAGATATTGAGTTCAACTTCAGGAAGGGTAATTTCCGCCATTTTAGGTATTGGTGATTAAGTTCAAATAAAAAAGCCCGCACCTTCATCGGTTGCGGGCTCCAAAAATAGGTGTTTCTGACTTAGAAATAAAATGTTAGTCCGGCTGAAATAACATTACTGGTTACTGATTCTGTCGCGTACCAGTTCATCTATGGTTGGGCGTTCCCCTCTTTCATTCATCAATTGTTCAGCTCTTTGGTGTGTAACCCCAAATTCACGCATTCTTGTCAGGTTTTCTTTGGTAAGTTCTTCTAAAGTGTATCCAAGATCCAACATATTGCTGGTGAAATAAGCCGTTACACCTGCATTTTCAAGATCTAATAAATCTTGAACAGAAAGTTCGTATCCCAATTCTTTCATCATTCTTGTGAAAGTAACACTGACTCCGGCATTCTCAAGTTCTATAAGTTGATCTATGGTGATATCAGGATAACCGACTTCTTTTATTCCGGCAATGTATGAAGAGCTTACTCCTGCATTTCCCAATTCTACCATCTGGTCAAGGGTTACATCGGGAAAGCCGGCTTCTCTTACATTACTGGTAAATGTAGCGGTAACGCCTTCGTTTCTTAAATCAATAAGTTCCTCACGGGTGAGGGTTCCATATCCCATTTCCTCCATCCATTCGCCCATGCCCGTCAAAATTTCTTCATCCGGCTGATTTAGGGTTTGAACAATATTGTCAACCGGATTAAAGACAATGTTAGAAAAGTTCAGCCTTGATCCGGTGTAAAAAATCAACGTAGCGAGGAAGGCAAATAGCAATATATAATTCGCAATATTTGACGTTGAGGATCCCCCGGAATTTCCCGAACGCTCATTGATATCGAGATTTCGGCCTTGCTCGAGGTCCTCTAAATCATTCTTTAAATTCTTGAATTTTGTACTCATAAAGTAGCCCTTTTGTTCAACACGCTATATTACGAATAAAAGAAAGAAAAGATACAATCTCAGGAGGGAATCAAATCAAGCGATCGGGTAAGCTCACCAATGGTAAATGGTTTGGATACAAGGTCAATACAACCGCTTTGTTTGGCACGATCATAATTTACTTTATCAGAATTTCCGGTTAGATAAATCACATTTGTATCAATGTGATTTTTAATTTCATTAATAGCCTCAATACCATCCATCTCCCCTTTTAAGCGAATATCCATGAGTATAATCTCAGGTTCATGTTCTTTAGCAAGATTTATACTTTCTGCTCCGGATGCAGCTTTTCCAACTAAGGTATACCCCAATTTTTTGATCATATTTTCGACCACGAGTGCAATAATCATATCATCTTCTACAATGAGTACCTTTCCTTTAGAATCAGCCAATGTATTACCTAAATGTCTTGGTATGTTTAATACTTATTTTAGTTATATATAATAGAGTAGCAAAGAACTGTTTTGTTACAAAATTTTATCGAATATTTTGTTATTGATATTTTTCCTGAACCATTTTTATCGATTTTAGTTCAACAAAAAATCCTTCCTCAATATCAATAAAAGCTATCCAACCCTCAAAATTTTCTCCGGAATAATTAATGGGAACGGCCCAGCAATATCTAATCTCTATTATATCATCTTCATCATTTTTAAAAGGAAGTATTACTTTTTGGGGCCTCTCTGTAACATCATCTTCTTGAACGACATAAATTTCATCTTCTCCCGTGAAACGTCGCATATCAATCTGCCAGTCCACTAAACCTGCTTGTACTTCAAGGTATCCATAGTTCACAAATTGCGGTATCATTACATCCTTATACCAATTTCCCCATATTCTATTTACACCTTCTGCATCCACAAAAACCGTTATTTCAGTATCTAAGACTTCTACAGAATCTATGGTTTGATTTTCAAATGTCAGTTTCCATTCAATATTTGCACTATACTCATCGGGGCGGCCACAATTTATGCACCCCGGAAGTGGAACCATTTCTTTTAATACCAATTCGGTGGTATCATCAACACCCGTGTATGAACTGTTTTTCAGTAGAATTTCTTTTGCTGCCGTTAAAAGTGTATCCGTTCTAGTAACTTCTATCCTAACTATCTCTCTATTAGCCGGCTCACAAGGATTTTCCCCATCTTCAAACAAAACCTCACTAAAACCTGTTAAACCATATTCATTTAGGGTTGAACATAATTGACCATTGTTTGCTGCATGATATTCTTCGTTCAATGCTTCTAACTCAGGTTTTTCAAGGGGGGAAATGCGGGTGGGGTATCCTCCATAGTCTTCTTGTACTGTGAGTAGATCACATGAGGAAAATGCGATACCAAAACTTAAGAAAACTGCTAAATAAACTGTTTTTTGCACGGTTACGGCCTGTAATATGATATACTGATATTACCGAAATAAGCACCTTTATACAACCTTGTTAATTTGTAATTTCAGCTAAAACACTTTTTTTATCATCTATGAAGCATTCAAAAAATGTATTTGTAATTGGATGTGGTGTCAGTGGCCTCAGCTGTGCTTTACTGCTCCATAACAAGGGGTGGAATGTGACTATTATCACCAAAGAGCATCCAGAGCAGGTCTCTAAAAATCCTGAATTTGCCAGTTTAATACCGGCTGCTTCCATTATTCCTCACACTCTAAGCTCTGATATTTCGGAGGAACTTTTCGCCGGCAGTAAGGCCTATTTTAAAAAACTTCATGAACAAGGATTTCCGGGAGTTAAAATTGACGAGCATTATGAGCTATTTGGCCACTACAGAGACGTCCCTCATTATGCAACTCAAATGGATCATTTTGAATCCTTTTCTACCTTTAAAAAAGGTTTTTACCCTCATCATCCCGATATCGAGATTTTGACAGGCTGGAAATTTGACTGCTATTTTGCTGATTGGAGTCAATACTTCCCTGCCTTGTTAGAAGAGGTTAAAAAGTCCGGTATTGATATAATAGTACAAAAACTGAACCGAGATGACCTAACTGCCCTTCCATCTGAAATTATTGTCAACTGTACTGAAATTGGCGCAATTGAATTATTTAATGACCCTCATGCCATAATCTATCGGGGACATATTTTAAAAATCCCTGGAGCACCCACTCTTACAAACCCGGAAGGAAAACGAGTTTCCTATAATTTCTCACCGGGTGGCGATATTTTTCAAAGTGAAAGTGGTTTTCAGCAAGATGTGTATTGTTACTCACGATCTGATGGTTGGGTTTGGGGTGGCAGTAGGCAAAGGGGCATTCTTTCAGATTCCGGTTCATGGGATATTGAAGATAATAAAGGGGAAACACATTCGATTGATGGTCATGATGTGCCTGTAGAAATATCACAACTCAATAAAGAAATTATAGAGCATTCTTTTGGTATTAATACGGCTGAATTTGAACCTGTTTCTACAAAAATGGGGTATCGTTATGTGCGTAAAAATCAAAATGGACTTCGGCTTGAAAAGGAAAAATTGGGCGACAAATTGATTATTCATAATTATGGCCATGGCGGTGCCGGGGTTACTTTGAGTTGGGGGTGTGCGGAGAAAATGGTTGAAATGTTAAATGTTGAATTTTAAATGTTAAATGGTAGGCATTTAACATTTAAAATTACTGTAGCCAGTATTAGGGAGATCCCGGATCGGCGTCTACGCATGCGCTCCGACTTGTCCGGGATGACGGACTATTATTACATAGGAAGTTGTTTTGAACAATACGTGTCAATACTGGTTGGGGCTTACGAATCTGTTTACTTCATCTTTGCGTTTTTTGCGGTGTTTGGTATACCGGCCGGAAACACGTTTTCGCCACATTTTGAAGCTTGAGGATTTCATTTCAGATCGCATGAGCTCAATGGTATCTTTTTCATTTAGTCCAAACTGGAATTCTATCGCATCGAAAGGGGTACGGTCTTCCCATGCCATTTCAATGATTCTGCTTTTATCAGCTTTACTGAGTTTTTTGTGCTTTGCCATATCTTTGTTTTGATATGTATTACAAAAAATTAGCGCATTTCAATCCGCTGGGATTACGGTAAGGAAGAATATTCAATATTGAACAGAGGAATATTCTATATCGAAGTGTAGTTGTCCGGGTTTTTTAAAACGAAGCTACCCAAAGGCTGTCATCCCGCACGGAATGAACATGGAAATGTGGGGTCTCCCGCCATTGGGGATTTATTTACCAATGGGACGTTGTTGAACAACACAAGTTGTATTAGGGGGATTGCTTCGTTGTTAGAGTATCCCCACCTACGTTATATGTTGTTTCCGCCTCGCAATGACGGGTTTTCATGGGTTTTAAAGTGGTATTTTAAAAACCCCTCCACCAACCCGTCATTGCGAAGGCTGACTTGAGCGATAGCGAATACAGCCTGCGGCAATCTGTTTAATCATAGCAATGCAATATCCTCTGTCTCGCTGTTTCACATCCCAAGCCGAATCAGGGAGATCCCGGTTCTGCAATTTCGCTTTGCTGCATCTTGTCAGGGATGACGGGGTTTTTTATGTGGTTCGGAGGTAGTTTTTTAGAACACTAAATCACTTACGATCACCGAATATGCGGAGCAGCATGATGAAGAGATTGATGAAATCGAGATACAGGGCTAATGCGCCCATGATAGCCCCTTTACTTCCCTCTTCACTGTTTATGTCCAGCTCAAGGCTCATTTTTTTAATTTTTTGGGTATCGTATGCTGTCAGTCCCACAAAGACTAACACCCCAATGTAGGTAATGGCCCAATAGAGCGTCTCATTATGCCAAAATATATTTACTACGCTCGCAATAATGATTCCAATAAGTCCCATGAAGGCAATATTTCCTATGGATGTGAGATCCGTTTTAGTGAAGTAGCCATAGGCACTCATCACCCCAAAATTACCGGCGGTAATAAAAAATGTTGAAGCAATAGATCCCGCCGTATATACCAAAAATAAAATGGAAAAAGTGAGTCCGTTTAAAGCAGAATACAATAAGAAAAGGGAAATTGCTTTGGTCGCGTTCATGCTATCTATGCGCCCCGATAGCCACACTACCAATCCCAATTCTGCAATGATAATTCCAAAAAACAGAATCTGGTTACCGGCTATAATATCAATTAAACCTGTATTGGCTGTTCTGAGTGCTACAAAACCGGTAATAGCAAGGGCCAGGGCCATCCAACCGTATACCTTATTTATAAAACTTACCTGTATGGATTTGACCTGCTCGGCTGTTAATTGGTGTGTATTCATCTATTTTCTTTTTCTCAGTAAAATTAGTTAAGATTCAATTGGCCCTGTGAAGCTTCTATTAACTTCACAAAACCTTCAAAGTTAATGTTTATTGTGTGATGAAAATACTAAAACTTATAGCGGTTTGTGTACTTTGCGTACTGATTATTATTGGTTTGGTATTTCTATTTGATTCAATTTTTTAATTCTAATAATGAGGTTATTATGAAAAAGAATATGGGCTCTGCTGACAAAATAATTCGTTTTATCCTGGCTGCTATTTTTGTGGCTCTTTACTTTACCGGAACGGTTACTGGCACTGCCGGAATCGTGTTGATTGTCTTGGCCGGTGTGTTTGTGCTTACCAGCTTGGTGAGTTTTTGCCCTCTTTACGCTCCTTTTGGGTTGAGTACGTGTAAGGTGGAGTAGGGTGTTAGGTGTTAGGTGTTAGGGAGATCCCGGATCGGCGACTCCATTTCATTTCGTCTTTTCCGGGATGACGGACATTTATGGAGTTCAGAGTAGATTTAAACGAAACTACCTAGAGGCTGTCATCCCGCACGGAATAAACATGGAGATGCTGGGTCTCCTGCCATTGGGGCACTTACTTGCTAAGGGCGCGTTGGTGAACATCAAGCCTGTGTCCAGGAGATTGTTTCGTCGTTATATTTACCAAATCGACATTATACTTTGACGTTTCCTCGAAATTGTAGGTGTTAGATAATTCGTTGACAAAAGTTTAGGAAAGTGAAGTCTCCCCTGGAGGGGAGATAAATCAGTCAGTTGTTCCTGACTGATTTTGAGGGGTGTTGGTGCCAAGGAAAATGTAGTCTGATACAGCTCAGAATCAAAATTAATGGAGATAATGAGATAATAAAAGACGTGTTGCCCTTAGCTTCAACACCCACCGCCAGACTTCGCATCTGCTCAGTCAGGCACCTCCTTCAAGGGAGGACTTTAACGTATTATTTGAAAAACTAACTAGTAGGTGTCAACGAATTATCTAACATCTACAGCAATGATGGGGTTTTTATGGGTTGGTGGTGATATTTTTCCAACTCGCTATTGCGTAAAGTAAAAAAGGACATACAAGTTGTATGTCCTTTTCTATTTTGTGAATCTAACTCACTGAAACTTATGCCAACATTACCTGCCGAACCAGTAGCTTAGTTTTACTAAGAATACGTTGGTTGGTTTGGCATCGAAGAGGTCGTTGAGCTGGTCGCCAAGATTAAAGGCGCCGATTTGGGAATAGTCTTCGCGCTGTTGTTGCCATACTAAATACAGGGTTGAACCGGGGGTATATTCCCAACGGAATACGGCATTTCCTTGTACAGAACGGAAGTTGAAGTCCGGATCTGCAAAGCTGAATGAAGAAGAACTTCCGCTGCCATCGGGATCAATAGTGTACGTTCCATTCTGCTCTTCGATAGAGCCAATATCTTCCCCGTATACATCATAGTTATAGGTTCGGGGTTGAGCCACTTCCTTAAAGGAGGTGAAATCACCAGTGGAGACAAAGGGCCTGATGTAGGTCTGCAAACTCATTGTGGGACTAAAAGTCCAATTCAGGCGCAGATTGGCACTAATGGTATGCTGTTCGATATCTGAAAAGACATACCGCTTTCCATAGGTATGTGTGGCATTGTCATCTTCAACTGCCGTAATATACTGATCTATGTCTGCTTGGTGGGTGTATTGTGGGCCAAAACTAAGCTGAATAAAACTCGTTGGACGATAATTTACATTTGCCCAAATTGCATTATCAAATTCACCGGCTACTTCCCGTCGGATATTTCCACCGAGGTTAAAGCTGATGTCTTTACTGCGATCTGTATTGATATCCCCACGTAAATTCCAGTCCTTAGGTCGTTCTATAACAGGCCCGCCTCGACTAATGCGATCATTGTACTGCTTAAAGTTATAACCAAGATTGTACCTAAATGACCATTGGTTATTGAACGAAAAGTACCCCCCATTCATCACGCTATTTCGAATTTGATCTCCATCATAATTCCAACCTCTGTCATGGCCAAGAAAAACTTCATAATAACGAAGAAAATCAGGATCTGTTTCACGATATACCAATACGCCCCCTACCCATTTCAAGTCTGCACGGGTTTGGAAACCCAGGTCATTGACCTCATATCCGGGAGACGTTTGGGAGTAGGTTACAGCTGCAAGCCAGGGATCATCGCCGCCTTGTTTTTTGAGGCTTAGTTCCGTTGAAAACCCCTGAAGGGCTGTTTCATCTTCATCCACGGACAATACATCGGAATCCACCCTGTTGAAATATCGAACGGGGGAACGCTGGGTTCTTGCGATTGCATCAGGACTCCCTTGCACGCTGCTTACAGATAATGCTCCGCTTGCTACCCATTTTTGATCTGCAAACTGGTGTTCATAATCCGCTCCAACAACATAGGCAGAACTATGCATGAAATCTTCAAAATAGCGTCCATCCAGAGAGCGGTTTACTGCTGTAGCAAATCCACCCACATAGGTATTCCCTTTGTTGAAATCCTTTTTAACCCGTCCCACTAAGTAGTTGGTGGCCGGTTCTACTGCGATAGATCCATTGTTTCCATTGCCAAGGGTATAATCCGCATTTTCTTGGACTGTGTAGGCATCTAATAACCCAACTGACCAACCATTCTTAGTTTTACCACTTAATTTGGCTGCTGTAGCAATGGTTGTAAAGTCAGGTACATCGCTATACTCAGAATTCATGTCTGCCCGGCTTGGAGAACCCTGTGGAGAACGACCAATCCTTCTTGAGTAGAAAGGCCTTGGAGCGTTGTATCTCATAAATGTTTTTGTTTCCCCAAACTGAAAAATATCCCTCCCCTCCAAAAAGAACGGACGTTTTTCGGAAAAGAAATTCTCATTTGCTGTTAAATTTATGACAGCAGGATCCGCTTCCACCTGCCCAAAATCAGGATTGATGGTAGCTGATAATGTCATATCCGAAGTTATACCATATTTTATATCGGCACCGAGGCGGCCAGCAAAATCGTTATGCTCATAATAAGGGTTTGCCGTATTTTGATTAGGTACCCGTGTTAAATCAGCGGAAACGTATGGCATCACCTCCAGTCGTCTTGGCTCAGATAAATTTTTGATTCCATTCAGCTCAGCGAAGTTTGATACTATCCCGGAGGCCGACTGAGGAGTGGGTTTCCAAAATATATCCTCCCCGGTTCGCGCGATACTACGCTGGAAATTAACTCCCCACTGTTGTTCATCAGCCTTTGCATTAAAGCGAAGCTGCGATAACGGAATCTTCATTTCGGCAGACCAGCCGAAGTCCGTTATTTGAGCTTTTGCTTCCCAAACGGCATTCCAACTAAAATCTTCGTTGGTATCATTTATAATCATAAAATCTCTTTGAACGCCCCGGGGGTTCACTCCAAAAACAAATCCGGTTCGTTGATCATTGTAGCTGTCAAATCCCACGGTGACCCAATCACTTGACTCGTTTCCATCTCTTCGAAATAAAGGAGCCACAATGGAATCAGGGGCAGAATCATAAGCATTTATGCCTACATATATATGTGAATTGGTGTAGAGTACTTTTGCCTCTGTTCTTTTGGTAGCGCGGGCGCCATCATCGGGAGCACGCTGTGTAAAATGGGTGGCTGTTGGCAGGTTATTCCATACTTCTTCATTCACTAAACCATCCAGCTCCAGTTGTGCATCATTATCTAATTTAAAGGCATTTAGGGAGGGCGAATCTGCGCGACCTGACCTGATATTTTTCTCCTTTAAAGAGTCAATTATTCTCGTGTTTTGATAAGAATTTTGGGCCTGTGTGCTAATGGCAAAACACAGTAATCCCAGGGTTAAGCATACAAATCTCATAGTGATATTTTGTTTAGTTAGAAAGGAGTCCTATCCCTGTAACCACCTATATGGTAAATGATTACAGCTCCCAACGATTTTTTTTCTTACACGAAGAGCAGAAGAAAAAGTTACCCTTAATTTTCTTTTTTCCTGATGGAAATATCGCCATGCAATGTTTTAAACAGAAACTCAGGTCCGCCCCCGTTTACTTGTCCTATAATCCATTTATTGATGGCAATTTTAAACTCATTATCATCGTCAGACTCAGACTTTGAGCTGCTTCGGTCTATATCCATATCAAAGTTGGTGTACACATCGCCCCATTCGGTTTTCATTTTTGCTGTAAAGGCTGCATCCTCAGGAAATGAGACCTCCATATCTCCATTCACCCCGGTAAAAGACATCGGGTTTTCTTGATTGATGGCGGTGAAATCTATATTCATATCGCCGTTAACGCTATTGACCAGTACCGTACCTGCAACATCGGACACCTCAATATCACCGTTCACAGCACTTATTTCCATCTCTCCGCGAAGTCCGGAAACTTTTACATCTCCCTGTACCGTATTCAACTTCAACCCAAAGTTTCGGGGAACTAAAACCAGCATCTCCAGATCGCCATTGGGCATAGGGCCGGTTGTTATATGGACTTCATTATCTTCTTCGGTGACCTCAAGGCCGAGTCCGCCCCCGGAAATTCTGCGAAGCCCGTCTTTCATGGCTTCACTGTCGTCTTCATGCTGCTCTTCCCCATTATAATTAACAATCACGTTATTTTGGTTATGGGTTCGCACCTCAATTTCATCTGAGAACATGGCACTGATCACGAGCTTTCCGGGCTCTCCGGGGTTTGAAAGAGGCACGTCAATGCTGTTTTGAGCAAGTGCCGGGATGGTTAAAGCACTTATAATGATTCCTAAAAGGATTGTTGTTTTTAATTTCTTCATGGTAGTTATTTTTATGATTTAATTTTTTTGATGTAGGCGTTTCCATTTAGTAATTCGAAACGCAGTTCAGGTCCGCCTTCGCCAAATTGTATGGCATCGGAAACGTCAATGCTGAACCGTTTCATCCCATCCGTATTACGTTTCTTTCGGTTTGATACATGTTTGATTTGTTCGAAGTCGGTATATAATTCACCGCGTAAACTCTTAAAGGTTACAAGGGCTGATAAATTTTTTGGAGCAATGACCTCGATAGAGCCATTAATGGTTCCAAAATCTGCTTCTCCTGAGGGAGCTTCTGCATATTCCACCTTCACATCCCCGTTAATGGTTTTAGCTTTGACAGGTCCCCTTACTTCACTTACAAACACATTTCCATTTATATTTCCTGCGCTGGCGCCATTGAACATACCGGTAATACTGACTTCCTTCCCGTTAATGGTTGAAAGTTCCGACGTCATTTCTCTCGGAATTTTAATCTGTAAGTTGAATTCAAAATTGAGTTCATTTTCATCATAGCTGTGATTCCTTTTCTTTCGGTGGAAAGAGTAATGCAGTTCATTTCCTTCTAATTTTATTTCGGCATCAGGGTGTCTTACAAAAACAAAAAGGTTGTTCTGCCCACTCAATCGATCCAGGTAAATTTCATCGGGATTTATTCCGCTATTGCCTGATTTGTCTTTAATAATCTTCTCACCGGTAATCAGAATGTTATCACCATTCTATCCGACCGCCTCTAAAGTCCCGTTTATGTTCTTTAAATGAAAGATGGTCTTTGCATTAAACTCGGAAGCCGGAATTCGCATTTCTACATCTTCAGACGATGAGCTCGTTGAACTTGGTTGCTGTTCGGCACTAGTAAATCCAAGTCCCCATATCAATAACGGTATTATCCAATTCATAATTAATTACTTTATTCTATTCCCGTTTATAGTGTTTTCATTGTTATACACTGATGTCAGAAGAAAAGGTTACAGGGTTTTTGGGGTTGGGGATTTGAATATCGAATATTGAACAGAGGAATATTCAATGTCGAAGGGTATTTTTCCGGGCTTTTTAAAACAATGCTACCCAAGAATTGTCATCCCGAGTCGCTCGTAAATTATGGTGAGCTCGTTGTTTATCGCGAGGGATCTCAAATAATAAAACTACTTGCCAGATCAATATTTGAGACCCATCGCGTAATACTATCTATTCCTCCCTAACTCATTTCCTGCTCTGGGTGACAAGTTGTTGGAAGTTAATTTAGTAATAGCAATGACGGGGGTTTTTTGAAGAGAGGGATTACATTAGTACAGCGATGCTGCTTTGGAGTTTTTGTTCTACGGTGTAGTCGAATTCTCTCTCCTGCAGGAGACGTTCGAATTCTGAGGCTCCGTTTTTGAGTTCCAGTTCAATCATGGCGTCCGCAAGTTCAATGATCACAATAGGGGATTCTTGTTTGGCGATGGAGCGTACTAATCCCTCGCGTACATACTCATTATCTCCCAATCGCTTTAAGGCCTCAATAGCCTGTACGCGAACATTTACGCTGGAATCTTTATTGAGTGTGAAAAGCAGGGCTTGTATGGCTTCGGTGTCGGCTGAGGGGAGTTCGGTGCTGATATTCACGGCTTTCAGCCGATCGGCGGCGGATGAGCCTTCGAGCATATTTACCATCATCATTTCCTTCATGGCCTGCATCTCCTGACTCAGCTGTTCAATTTGAGTTTGGTTATTATTATTTAACAATGTCCCGGCAAATCCACCTATCAATAACAGTACCACCGTGTAGGCCAATCGCGGCATCGTAATTTCTGCTGCCACATTTTGTATGTGGTGAATAAGGTATTCACTCCATGATTTTGCTTTAGCCTTCTTTTCCTTTTCGAGCATCGTATAAAAGCGGGTACTCAGCTCATCGGATGGTTTGGGAGTTGAAATCGTATCCAGATCATCATACATCTTTTCCAGCTCACGAAACTCGGTAAAGTCAATTTCACCGTTTGCAATAAGTTCCTCCACTCTATTCTTACCGGCTTGTTCCAGGTTTCCGGATATATAATCGGCTATAAGTTGTTCATAGTTCTTATTCATAGCTGCATTCCTCACTTAACATGTTTACCAAATCTTTGATCTCTTTTAATGCCCTAAACATCTTTGTTTTGATGGCCCCTTCCGTGGTGTCCAGGATTTGAGCAATTTCTTTATATTTGAGTCCTTCAAAGCGACTCAATATCACAACTTCTCTTTTCTCATCATCCAGACGATCGAGGGCAATTTCGAGTAATTCTTTTTTCTCTTTTTTGTTTATCACTTCCGGCTCTTCGGTCTCTTCTGACTCCAACCGGTTTTCATAAATTTCAACCGGCACGGCCTCTCTTTGCTTCTTTCGATAATGATCGATGTGTGCATTTCGGGCTATGCTGAATATCCAGGTACTGAATTTACCATCGCCGGTATAGGTCTCTCGGTATTTCAGGATTCGTTCAAATACGGACTGCACAAGATCTTCGCTGGTGTCAGTGCATTTACACATCCGATAGAAAAAACTGAACAACGGCCGGTTATACCGTTCAAAAAGCAAACCTAACTTATCGAGGTCTCCTTTTTTTACCTTCATCATAAGTGCTTTATCCGATGTTGAATCCAACTTTTCTATCCCGGGTTTTGTGTTTTCATACTTATACACTCATCCCAGGGGAAAAGGTTACAGTTTCGTTATTGGTATTTTTAAAGGGTCAAGATAACTTAAGGAAATTTATAATTCCGTAAGTTATTGCATGCCAATCAATAAAAAACTTGTTTACCGTTCAAAAATTTCAGAGGGTAAATTCAAGCAGCTTTTGAAGCTTTTTTGTCTAGATTTGACCGCCACTCAGATAACCGAATTGAATCACCTGAGTCCTAATTCTGTAAACAAGTATTTGAAGGGGATTCGTGCTCGCATTGCTCAGCTTTGTGAGAGCCCCCTTTTAGTGGGCAAGTTGAAGTCGATGAATCTTACTTCGGTGCCGCAGGACCAAAGGTAAACGAGGCCGGGTAGCCAGAGGTAAAACCATTGTTTTCGGTATCTTTAAACGTAATGGAAACGTGTATTCAAAAATTACTCCAAATGCTTCCAAAAAAGCCTTCAAGGTGTTATTCGAGGCAAAGTGAGTCCCAAGTATTATTCACTCCGATTGATGGAGAGGCTGTAACGGAGTGGGGTATGCCAAACACTTTTGGGTTGATCACGCTTGCAATGAATTTGTCAATTCGACCAGTGATATTAATGGTATTAAAGGGTTCTGGGGATTTGCTAAACCCGATTAGTTAAGTGTCGGGGAATGTATCCGTTCACGTTCTATTTGCACCTAAAAGAGTCTGAATTTCGGTTTAATTATCGTAAAGAAAATATTTCTCCAAAATTGTTAACATTCATCAGTTAAGAACCGCTTAAGTTTTCTTGACCCTTATTAAATAATAAATCAATAATTGATAAAAAAAACCAACCTATACAGTAATCATATATCTCTAACTAGTCAGTTGCGTTTTCTTCCAATTTTTCTAAAACTGTGTAATATGCCTCTTCAAAGTGTTCTGCCGTGTATATTTTAGAGTCTTTGTTCATATTCTTTGAGGAACTCAAAATGAAAAATTAAAGATTAGAAATTAGTTTGCTTAAGATACATGAACTGAAATCACACTATATATTTTCTTAGTCCCGAATTCTAGTGATCAAAATGATCAATAGTATTTAAGGCGTTATACCTAATTTTAATCTTTAATTTTTCATTACCCTGTCACGCTTTAAAAATATGAATATCATTTTTGACCTCAACACTCGCCATTGTATTCCTCGTATCAATAATGCAGTCACTCCACTCAGCAAGCTCTACATAATCAATGCTCGAATGATTGGTGGAGATCAACACGGCATCAAAACCTGAGACATTTTCTTTATTCCACTCAATAGATTTTGCTCCTGTCCAATCTGCATGTTCACGAGTTGGCAACACCTCAGGAATGAACGGATCGTAATAGGCAATTTCAGCTCCTTTTGCTTTGAGCAGATCAAAGATCTTGAAAGTTGGGGATTCACGCATGTCGTCCACATCCGGTTTGTAGGCGAGTCCGATCACAAGGATCTTGCTGCCGTTCATAGCTTTTTTGTGGGTGTTTAAGGCGTGCATGGTTCGGTCCACCACGTAGGTGGGCATATTCGTGTTTACCTCTCCGGCCAGCTCAATGAAGCGGGTGTGCTTCTCAAACTCGCGGGCTTTCCAGGTGAGGTAGAACGGGTCAATGGGAATACAGTGTCCACCCAGCCCGGGTCCGGGTGTAAATTTCATGAAGCCAAACGGCTTGGTAGCCGCCGCATCCAGCACTTCGTGTACATCAATGCCCATGGCTTCGTAAACCACCTTCAGCTCATTCACCAGGGCAATATTAACCGAGCGGAAGATGTTTTCGGTCAGCTTGGTGGCCTCGGCGGTCTTGCAATCAGAGACCGGCACGGTTTGCACAATTGCCGTATCGTACATGGCGGTGGCCAGCTTCAGGGCCTCGTCTCCATGTCCGCCCACCACTTTGGGGATCTTGGCGGTATTGAAATCCGGGTTGCCCGGGTCTTCGCGCTCGGGACTGTAGGCTACATAAAAATCGGTTCCGGCTTTCAGTCCGGAGTTCTTCTCCAAAATTGGGATCATCAGCTCCTCAGTCGTCCCCGGCCAGGTAGTAGATTCGAGGATCACCAACTGCCCCTTCCGCAAATATTTTGAGACCGTTTCAGTGGTCTGCTCCACATAGCTCATATCCGGCTCGCGGTGGTGGTCAAGCGGCGTGGGCACACATAACAAAATAGCATCGGCTTCATCGAGGCGGGAGAAATCGGTGGTGGCATCGGCTTTATCGGAGTTGGCGAGGATTTCCATCATCTCGGTTCCGAGGTGCTTGATGTAGGGGATACCGTTTTTCAGGTTTTGGATTTTCTTTGGGTCAATATCAAAACCGAGGACGGGCATTCCGCTTTGGTGGAAGGTCCACATTAAGGGTAAACCTACGTACCCTAAGCCTACGATGCCTATGGTGTAGTTTTTGTATTCTATTTTGTTTAAAAGACTTTTTAATTGATTCATTTAACAGTAATCTTTTTTAGAGCTTAAATTTTGCTAACAGTGCTTTCGGTTAAGTAAAGATAAATTTAAAAAACTCTTTTTTTTTGTAATTACCTTGTGAAGACGCTTCAATTCCTCAAGATTACGACTTTTCGAACTTTTCACTTATCTACTGAATCAATCAATTCATTCACTTTTTCTAAGGCTTCGGCAAGTTTTTCGGGCTGACGTCCACCGGCCGTTGCTAAGTTAGGCTGACCGCCGCCGCCGCCGCCAACAAGCCTTCCAAGCTGACCAACCAATGCCCCGGCCTTCAATCCTTTTCCTTTGATGAGATCGTCGGTAACAGCCACCATCAAATAGACTTTGCCTTCGTCCTCATCCCTGGTACCAAGTACGATGACGGTATTCTCCTTCACTTTCTGAAGACCATCATAGCCTAATTGTTTGAGGGCATCCATATCGGCGCCTGAGATTTCCCCTTTCACCAGTTTGATTCCCGAGTCATATGAACTGGCACTTTGTATGAGTTCATCCAGCTTGGCGCCCGTGTTTTGCATCTGTACTTTTTCGAGCTCCTTCTCGAGGGCTTTCTTATCCTCGATCAATTTGTTGATGTCAGCTGCCAAGTCCTGGGTTTGACCGATAGCACCTTTCACCTGTTGTAATAAATGTTTTTCATTGCGGAGAAGCTTGTCAGCCTGAGTTCCACAAACCGCCTCAATTCGTCGGATTCCTGCTGCCACAGAAGTTTCATTAGTGAACCGGAAATAGCCGATCTCACCGGTAGCGCCTACATGGGTACCCCCACACAATTCCACCGAATAATCTTCGTCAAAAGTAATTACCCGAACGGACTCACCATACTTTTCACCAAACAACATCATGGCACCTCGCTCTTTGGCTTCATCTATTGGCACATTTCGCTCTTCCTGCAGCGGGATATTTTCCTGGATTTTCTCATTTACCAACTGCTCCACTTCATCCAGTTGCTCATCCGTCATAGCTTCAAAGTGGGAGAAGTCAAACCGCAGATGCTCTTCATCCACCAGCGAGCCTTTCTGTTGCACATGATCTCCCAAAATTCCGCGAAGCGCAGCATGAACCAAGTGTGTAGCTGAGTGATGTTTTTGAATTTCAACGCGTCGGTCAAAATCAATGGAAGCTGTCCAGGTACCGGAAAGGTCTTCAGGGAGTTTGTCCACATAATGAATGAACTGCCCGTTAGACTTCTGCACATCCACCACTTTGATATATTCATCACCATTAGTAATAAGACCAGTGTCTGCTACCTGACCTCCACTTTCAGCATAAAAAGGAGTGCGATTGAGTTGCAGTGCAAAACGTTCACCTTCTTTTCGGTATGCAGTGATCTCAACTTCAGCTTCGGCATCATCATAACCTACGAATTCAAAATCGTCTGTATCTTTAAGCACATTCCAGGATTTGGAATCACTCTGATCCACAGAAAACTTACCTGCAGCGCGAGCACGATCTTTCTGGGCTTGCATGTGCTTGTTGAAGCCTTCCACATCTACCTCAACGCCACGTTCCCGGGCCATCAGTTCGGTCAAGTCAATAGGAAATCCATAAGTATCGTGAAGCTTGAAAGCATCCTCTCCGGATAATTTCTTTTTGCCTTCCACCATCTCATTGAACAACTCAATGCCCTGTCCCAGTGTTTTCAGGAAGCTCTTTTCTTCAGAGCGGATCACGTTTACGATATATTCTTTCTGAGCTTTGATTTCCAGGAACACATCCTTGAACTGCTCGGCCAACACATCCACCAATTTGTAGAAAAAGGGCTCTTTGAAATCCAAAACATCCCATCCATATCTAATAGCCCGACGAAGAATTCTTCGTATCACATAACCGCGCCCATCATTTCCGGGAGAAGCTCCATCTGCAATAGAAAAAGTAACCGCCCGAATGTGATCGGAAATAACCCGCATGGCAATATCTTTTTCTTCATCCTCGCCGTAGGTCAGTCCCGCCATATCCGAAATTTCATTTAGCAGCGGAGTGAAGACATCGGTATCGTAATTAGAGGTCTTTTCCTGCAGCACTGCACAAATTCGTTCGAAGCCCATTCCGGTATCCACGTGTTGGGCAGGCAGTTTTTCAAGGGAGGTATCCGGTTTTCTGTTAAACTGAATGAAAACCAGGTTCCAGATCTCCATGACGCGGGGATCGTCCATATTCACCAAATCGCGACCGGGTTTCTTTTTGCGTTCTTCATCGGAACGGAGGTCGATGTGTACTTCAGAACAAGGTCCGCACGGACCGGTTTCACCCATTTCCCAAAAATTATCTTTCTTACTACACTTCAGGATGTGATCGTGATCAATACTCGTTTCACTTTTCCAAAGTTCGATGGCTTCATCATCCACCGGCAGTCCATCAGCTTCATCACCTTCAAAAACGGTGGCATATAATCGGTCAGAATCAAGGCCCCATTTATCCACTAGTAATTCCCAAGCCCAGCCAATTGCTTCTTTTTTGAAATAATCCCCAAATGACCAATTCCCCAGCATCTCAAATAAGGTGTGGTGGTAGGTATCGTGGCCAACTTCCTCGAGGTCATTATGCTTACCGCTCACACGAATACATTTTTGGGTATCCGCCGCACGTTTCCATGTTTTTCCTTCATGTTGAAGGGCGTCTTCCTCCCCCAGAAAAATAGACTTAAACTGGTTCATCCCCGCATTAGTAAAGAGAAGGGTAGGGTCGTTTTTGGGAACTACAGGAGCACTGTCAACAATAGCGTGATTCTTTTCGGCAAAGAAATCAAAAAATTCTTGGCGAATCTGGGCGGAAGTCTTATGAGACATTAAATCTGATGTGTGAGTGTTGAATTTTAAGAGGTTTGAAGATAGGAAAAATATGCTTTGAACTCATCCGTGGTTTAAAGGGGATTTCAAATCATACAATCATACAGGGACGTCATCTCAGATAATCCCGACAGCTGTCGGAATCCGGTCCGGGATCTCCTTGATCAGATTTGTTTGCCCCAAATCCGCACCTCGGTTCTTTGAGCCATAAAAAGGTCTAAAAGGTCAATAAATTACGATAATAATACTACACAAATAAAAATTTGAAATCTGCAAACAAAACCCTATTACGAATGGATACAAGAATTTGTACTTTCGAAAAGGTAAATTGTGAAACGTTTAAGAATTAAATAAACCATATTTATTCAATGAAAAATTTCGCGCTAACCGGATTGGCCGGTTACATTGCACCAAGACATTTAAAAGCGATAAAAGATACCGGGAACAGGCTCGTTGCTGCGGTAGATCCGCATGACTCCGTGGGTATAATAGATAGTTTTTTTCCAGAGGCTGCATTTTTTACTGAGGTTGAACGTTTTGATCGACATCTTGAAAAAATACGCAGGGAAGATAATGGGGAAGGTGTTGACTATCTGACAATATGCTCTCCTAATCATTTACATGATGCTCATATTCGGCTTGCTATGCGTGTGGGAGCAGATGCCATTTGTGAAAAACCATTGGTATTGAATCCATGGAACTTAGATATCCTGCAGGAGCTGGAAGACGAATATGGTCAGCGAGTTTGGACTATTCTTCAACTTCGGGTTCATCCGTCATTAATTGAGCTTAAGAAAAAAATTGATGTTGAGAAAAGTGGGAAACGTAACAAAATTAGACTTACCTACATAACCTCTCGCGGCACTTGGTATCATTATTCATGGAAAGGAGATAAGGAAAAGTCAGGAGGTATTGGTACCAATATTGGTATTCACTTTTTTGATATGTTGATGTGGTTATTTGGGGCACCCCAAACTATGGAACTACATGTTAGAGATAATAATAGAATGGGAGGTTTTTTAGAGCTTCCCAATGCTGATGTTGAGTGGTATCTGTCATTGGAACCTGAAGATATTCCTAATAATGCTGATAATTCTCAACGAACTTTTCGGTCCATAGATATTGATGGTGATGAAATCGAATTCAGTGGTGGCTTTACCGATCTGCATACCAAAGTGTATAAAGAAACACTCAAAGGAAACGGCTTCGGAATCGAAGATGCCCGTCCGTCTATTGAACTGGTTCATAAGTTGCGGACTATGGACCTTACACAGAATCCTAAAGGGTTAGTACATCCAAGCATCCAAGAACTGAAAGATTGACCGCAGTGTGTAACTCTGTGGTCAACCGAAAGGTTTTATAAAAATTGAAAATCAGATATGAAAAACGTTAAAATCCACGAATCCGCCTATGTCGATGAGCCCGTATCCATAGGAGAGGGTACCAGTATCTGGCACTTCTGTCATATTTCGAAAGGGGTTGATATCGGTAAAAATTGCGTATTCGGGCAAAATGTGTTTGTAGCAAATGATGTAAAGATAGGTAATCGGGTGAAGGTGCAAAATAATGTGGCCATCTATACGGGATGCGAGCTGGAGGATGAAGTCTTTTTAGGACCAAGTTGTGTACTTACTAATGTCACAAACCCCCGAAGCCAAGTAAATCGGCATTCACTCTATGAAAGAACCCTGTTCAGAAGAGGAAGTACAGTAGGGGCCAATGCCACTATTGTTTGCGGGATCACCTTAGGACGATATTCCTTTATTGGAGCAGGAGCCGTAGTAACCAAAGACGTCCCCGATTACGCCCTCATCCTCGGCAACCCCGGCAGACAAAAAGGCTGGATGAGCCGACACGGACATCCCCTCAAAAACCCCGACGAAAACGGAATCATGACCTGCCCCGAATCCAGATTCAGATATCAGCTAAAAGATGAAAAACTACGTTGTTTGGATTTAGATGAAGAAATGCCACTGCCGGATAAACTCACCATAGGCGAGAAAAAGTATGATGATTTCAAAACCAATTAAATTTAACCACAGAGTTTCTCGGAGGAATCCACAGAGTTACACAGCTTTTTTTCACTCAATGTTTAATGGTAATTAAATAATGAAAACTAATGATATAACACATAAGATCCTTAACGCAGCTTACAAAGTCATACAGAGTTAGGGCCCGGTTTAATTGAGTCTGCTTATGAACACTGCCTGGTCTATATATATTAAAGGAAGCAGGCATATATATGTAAGCTCAAAAACCCTTGCCACTTTTCTATAAAGAAATTAAACTGGAATATGACTATCGGGTTAATTTATTTGTCGAAAATGAGGTTGTAGTAGAAACTAAGACCACAAAAGGTATAAATGATCTTCATCTGACACAGACATTAACCTACTTGAAACTACTTAATAAAGAAGTAGGGTTGATCCTCAACTTTAATGTTACCTCACTTAAAAAGTAATTAACAAATTATAAATACACGCTAAAACACCGCGAAACCCTGTGCAACACTGCGGTTAGCCAAAAGATTATTACAAAGACTCCAAAATGGAATTCATAGACCTAAAAACACAATACGAGACCTACAAAGACGAAATCGACCGTAAAATGCGAGAAGTTGTTGATCATGGTCAGTTCATTATGGGACCGGAGATTGACGAACTTGAAAAAGTATTAGCGGAATACGTCGGAGTGAAACACTGCATCACCGTAGCCAGCGGGACTGTCAGCCTAGAGATTGCCCTGCGGGCATTAGATATTGGAGCTGGAGATGAGGTTATTACCGTACCCTTTTCATGGATAAGTACAGCAGAAGTCATTGCAGCGGTTGGGGCCAACCCGGTATTCATCGATATTGAGTCAGATACCTATAATATGGATCCTGATTTGTTAGAAGAGGCTATCACCGAAAATACCAAAGCCATTATGCCCGTCAGTTTATTTGGACAGATGCCCGCCCTGGAGCGCATAAACGCTATTGCCGAGAAACACGATATTGCCGTCATCGAAGATGCCGCCCAGAGTTTTGGAGCCACCCGCAATGGAAAACGAAGTTGTGGCGCCTCATTGATAGGAAGCACCTCCTTCTTTCCTGCCAAGCCCTTAGGTTGTTTTGGTGATGGAGGAGCACTTTTCACCGATGATGATGACCTCGCCGACATCATGAAAGCCATTCGTTCCCACGGGGGCATAAAGCGACACCACCATACTCATATTGGACTAAACGGCCGATTTGATACCCTACAAGCCGCCGTAATTTTAGGCAAATGGGAACATTTTGATAAAGAAGTACAAACACGTGGAGAAATCGGAGCCCGATACAGTAAGTTGCTAAAAGGACAGATAAAAACCCCAAAAATAGCCGAAGGCAATACCCATGTTTATGCCCAATACACCATTCGAGTAAATGAAGAGCACAGAGATGAAGTGGTGGCACGAATAAAAGAAGCTGGCATCCCCGTTGGAATCTACTACCCTAAATGCTTCCACGAACAGCCCGTTTTTCAAAACCTGGGCTACAATTACGGCGATTTTCCCAAATCTGAAAAAGCCAGCCGCGAAGTACTAAGCCTTCCCATGCATCCTTTCCTAAGTGAAGAAGATCAGGACAAAGTCTGTGAGCAATTGATTAAGATCATCAATTGAAAATTGGTTATTAATTATTAGATATTCCCATAGAATCAAATATCATAACTCCCCTTGATCTCATAGATAAAATTGAGCACTTTTATTACTTATTTTTCAAAAATTTGCTTTAGGTAAAACCATTCATCTTAGATTAAAAACTACTACATGATCGACAAGTTAATCTCAATTCAATTACGAGTAAAGCTGTTGCAAAAGTTCTTCATCAATCTTGAGCTAAAATCAGACCTCAAAGGGTTATCAAGGGAATTTGAGTTGTCAAGTAATACCGTACCACAGGAATTAAACCGACTTCAAAAAGCCGGTATCATTGAAGCCGAACCGAAGGCAATATGAAATAGTATAAATAAAATTTACCAATGTTAACAAGGTGCGAACTCTCCTAATGAAAACTGTTGGGTGGAAAAAATCTTAAAAAAAGTAATAAACCGGCTCGGTAATCCCGAAAAGGTGGCTTCCTTGTGCACAGACTTGAAGGCGTCACCATATACTTCTATGTGATTGGAGATATAGATCGAGATTACTTAAACGAATTAACCCGGAAAGCCGAAAAGCCGAAAAGATGACCGAAAAATCAGGATATCCTTTTTTACTCCTAACGAATGGGAACCGGAACTACTCGAAAACCAAGAACATGTATTGAATTTTGAGCGATAATCGATGACTTTTGATAATGGACTTGTAAATCTTCAATCCACAATCTTATAAATCCAAAATTCAGGGTTTAAACTCATACTAATGTACCAGAAGTCCTTGCCAAAACTCAAACAGATAAGAAGAATTTTAACCATGATTTATAAAGTATTATCCTATGTTTGTGAAAGTAAGTGAGATGGCTGATATTTTATTTAATAAAATTGGTGGAAGTTCCAGAATCAAAATCACAAAATCTTCATAAAAATTGGATATATTTGCGTCCCTTTTGATTTGACGCAAAAATTGACTTGAAAAGATTATTATGGCTAAAAAGAAAAATGACGAAATTAATTTTGCCCCTTGGGGTATTGGAAATGAAAAAGACGGTGCCGTCCAAAAAGGCGTTGATCTCCCCTCCCCTACACGAAAAAAACATAAATCCCTTGGCCTAAGTGAGGATGACCTCAAAGCCATGTATGAGCAAATGTATCTTCAGCGACGCTTTGAAGAACGAGCCATGCAGCAATATCAGAAAGGGAAATTTGGTGGGTTCCTTCACCTTTATATAGGTCAGGAAGCAGTTTCAACCGGAACAGTGTTTGCCCTGAATGATGACGATGATATCATTACAGCTTATCGCGATCATGGGTGGGGATTGTGCCGAGGCATCACCCCAAAAGAAGGTATGGCGGAGCTGTTTGGGAAGAAAACCGGATGCTCGAAAGGAAAAGGTGGTTCCATGCACTTTGCCAAAACTGAAAATCACTTCTGGGGTGGTTATGGAATTGTAGGTGGACATATTCCCATTGGCGGCGGTATTGCTTTTGCCAATAAATACAACCAAACCGGTCGTGTCACTGCTACTTTCTTCGGAGACGGCGCTGTAGATCAGGGTGCCCTTCATGAGACTTTTAATATTGCCAACTTATGGGGACTGCCCGGAATATTTGCTGTTGAAAATAACGGTTATTCTATGGGAACTGCCGCTCGCCGACATACGGTGACCGAAATTGTAGATCGTGCCAAAGCGTATGGAATGAAAAGCAAAGTTGTTAACGGAATGGATGTGTTTTCTGTGTACGAGGCTATGAAAGAGGTTTCTGAATATGTTCGTGAAAATTCTGAGCCGTATTTCCTTGAGATCAGAACCTATCGCTATCGCGGTCACTCCATGTCCGATCCTCAAAAATATCGTGATAAAGAGGAGCTGGAAGAATATCAGAAGAATGACCCGATAGAGCGACTGAAGACTTATCTGAAAGATGAGAAGATTCTCAAAGACAAAGAAATTGAGGAAATAGAAGAAAAGGTAGAGCAGCAAGTATTAGATGCCGTGGAGTTTGCAGATGAATCTGAATTCCCGGATGAGTCTGAGCTCTACGATGACATGTTCGCTGAAGATGATCCATATTTCCACACCTAATTTTAAAAGACAGAAACAGAGTAATGGCTGAATTACAATTTAGAGAAGCAATACGAGAGGCAATTGACGAGGAAATGGCCCGTGAAGAAAAAGTCTTCATTATGGGTGAGGAAGTTGCCGAGTACAATGGTGCATACAAAGCTACCGAAGGACTTTTAGACAAATACGGCTACAAGCGCGTGATCGATACCCCGATCTCTGAACTTGGATTTGCCGGAATTGGTGTGGGTGCTGCAATGAACGGACTTCGTCCCATTGTGGAATTCATGACCTTCAACTTTGCGGTGTTGGCAGCTGACCAAATCATCAACCATGCCTCCAAAGCGGGCTATATGACCGGTGGACAAATTTCGATGCCCATTGTATTTCGTGGGCCTAATGCCTCTGCGGGTCAGTTAGGAGCTACTCACTCCGTGGCTTATGATTCTATGTACGCCCACTTCCCCGGACTGAAAGTAATTTATACCTCGGAGCCGGATGATGCCAAAGGATTGCTGAAATCTGCCATCCGTGATGACAATCCCGTATTGTTCATGGAATCGGAGCAGATGTACGGAATGAAAGGTGAAGTTTCTGAAGAAGATGATTACATCATTCCAATTGGAAAAGGAAAAATAAAACGTGAAGGAAGTGATGTAACCATCGTTGCCCATGGGAAAATGTACCATGTAGCAAAACAAGCGGCGACTCAGTTAGAGAAAGATGGAGTTGAAGTTGAAATTATCGACCCAAGAACAGTGAAGCCGCTGGATCTTCCTCTGATTGTGGAATCCATAAAGAAAACGAACCGTTGTGTGGTCGTGGATGAAGCACACCCGTTTGCCGGATTTGCTGCTGAGATTGGGTTCCTGATCCAGCGCGAAGCCTTCGATTATTTGGATGCGCCTGTTCAACGTGTTACCCTTCCGGATGTAAACGCACCGTTTGCCAAGAATTTATTTGATGCATGGTTACCGGATGCAAAAAATGTAATCGAAGCAGTAAATCAGGTTACGTATCGGAATTAGGTGAAAAGTGAAAGGGCAAAAGTGAAATTGTGCATAGCATAATTTTTCACTTTTGCGTTTTGCCTTTTCACTCTAACACCCGTTAAATTAGCAAATGCTTAAAAAATTAATAACTCACTCAACAGTATAGACTAAAGATTATGGCGATTAAGATTGAAATGCCGAAGCTAAGCGACACCATGGAAGAAGGGGTTATCGCATCGTGGAATGTTAATCAAGGAGATCAGGTAGAACCCGGTGATATTATTGCCGAGGTAGAAACCGACAAAGCCACGATGGAAGTGGAAGCTTTTGACGCAGGAACCGTACTCAAAATTTTGGTAGATGAAGGTGATGCCGTTCCGCTAGGTGGACTAATGGCTGTTCTGGGTGAGGAAGGGGAAGACATCTCTGAGATCCTTGAAAATGCCGGCTCCTCTTCCTCCGACAACACCGAAGAGAAAGCAGAATCTAAATCTGAAGAAAAAGAAGAATCAACTTCCGGTTCAAGCAACAGGGCAACTCTTACTTCCCCTAAATCAGAAAGAAGTTCTGCTGATTCTGACGATATTGCCGCTTCAACAGGGAAGCATGGCCGAATTTTAGCTTCTCCCCTTGCCCGTAAAATGGCCGAAGATAAAGGCATTGAATTAGAAAACGTGAGCGGTTCAGGACCAAATGGTCGTATTATCAAGGCTGATATTGAAGATTATAAAGAAGAAGCACCAACCGCAGTATCCACCCCTGCTCAAACTTTCGAAAGTATTGAGAGTAAAGAGGTCAAAGTTTCTCAAATGCGTAAGACTATTGCTCGCCGATTGTCTGAGAGCAAGTTTACGAGTCCACATTTCTACGAGACTATCGATATTGATATGAAGGCGGTAGTAGCAGCTCGCAAGCAAATCAATGATACCAATGAGGATGTAAAAATCAGCTTCAACGATATTGTGGTGAAGGCATGTGCTACCGCGCTAACCCGTCACCAATATGTGAACAGCTCTTGGCATGATGATGTCATTAAACAACACGGAGATATCCATGTAGCAGTAGCCGTTGCTATTGAAGAAGGGCTTATGACTCCTGTTATACGTCACACTGACAAAAAGGGGCTGGCACAGATTTCATCCGAGACCCGTGAGTTGGCTGGGCTGGCAAGAGAGCGTAAACTTCAACCCGAGCAAATGGAAGGAAGTACGTTTACCATCAGTAACCTGGGGATGTTTGGCATTGAAGAGTTTACAGCCATCATCAACCCGCCAAATGCTTGTATTTTGGCCGTTGGAGCAATTCGAGACGTGCCTGTAGTTGAGAACGGAGAAGTAGTCCCGGGCAAACGCATGAAAGTTACTTTATCTTCTGACCACCGAATTGTGGATGGAGCCAAAGCCGCAGAATTCCTGAATACAGTTAAGAATCTGCTGGAAAATCCGCTTTCCATGTTGCTGTAATAGGCTGTAATAGATAGATAGCATTAAAAAAAATTTGGAAGCCCCTCATTTCAGTTGAAGTGCGGGGCTTTTTTGTGGACCTGAAAACTTATGAATGGAACGCGGATGAGGCGGATTTTGCGGATAGGCACTGATTTAAAATTTACAAGAAAACACAAACCATTCCGCGATTATCAGCTCAATCCTTGTTATCCGTGTTCTGTTCCTTAGCCACCACCGAACCGGAACGCAGATGAAGCAGGTCTAGCGGATGACCACTGATTTGCAATGTTAGTTTGCTGACTTGTTTACTCCATGATGAGCTGCAAGTACTTTTGCAGTTGTGTTTTGGACCGGTGGTCCATGCTGGCATTCCCAGTGAGAGCGTTGGGAACAAGGGAAAGGTTGTCATCCTGAGCGCAAGAACGGTTGAATTAAAAATGGTTGTATTACGCGAAGGATCTCAAAGTTTACATCTACCTGGTAGTTAGTTTTGAGATCCCTCGTGTTAAACTTAATTGACTTATTTATAGCACCATACACTCGGGATGACAACCTTAATCTTTTGTCTTCCAGTACACAAGCATGGGTTTTAACCCTTTTCAATATCAGGCAAATTAAAGTGGCCACAAGGACCAAGATTTGCTATTTCAACACCGCAGAAGTGAAACGCTTGCGCTAATATAATTGGTTAACTTTTCCCACGATTATCCGTCGAATCCGTGTTATCCGTGTTCTGTTCCCTAGTCACCATCGAATTGGAAAAGGGAACAATGGCAGCCTGTAGTTTAAAAGTATACAGACAAACCAAACCTAACGCCATTGCTGCCCAAAGAGAATCTGTTCTCGTTGTATTTATCAGTTGTTTCCTGGCTGGTTTGATGGTCTTCTGTTATTACTTTTCGGCTCTCGAAAGTGGCTCGGAATGATGCCCGGTATTCGGCATGAAGGCTGAACGAAGAACTGATAAACCATTCAACCCCGGAATAACCTATTGCTTTTACCCCCAAGGTTAACCTATCCTGCGTAATGGTATCATTGACTCTTTCCAGGTTATTTGAGTTATACCCAAAACTAATTCCGGGTCCATAGCCATAATATGCTTTTACTTCGTCTTGGGGATTCACATAGTTCTGCCAGCTTATAATGGCTGCAATATCAGTTCCAAAATCTGTTGTCTCCTGATCATTTGAACTATTAGGAAAAGTCCGATTTCGAAGAGCACTTTGAAAACTAAGACTAAATCTTTGCGCCTTTTCTTCTGACAGTTGTCTTTTATAAGAGAGAGCACTGCCCCCAAAAGAACCAAGAGTGAAATTACTGTTTACCTGAAATTGTATGGCCCTTGCACCCTCTATCAAACTATGCTCATGTTCCTGGGCTTGAAGTGTCAATGTAGATGATATCAACAAGAGGATAACAATTGATGTCAGTTTGTAAAATTGTTTCATAGTATGTATGGGTTTAATGATGGTTAAGGAGATCCAATAAAAACATAATTGAAGTTAGCTATAATGGCATGATGATGTTAAGCTTTTGATTGAACTTTCAAAATCTCAGGAACCGAACGCGTATATGCCGACGTAGTGGATGAACACTGATATTAAGTGTAAAATTACTATAATATTAGCTCCGCGATTATCCGTCGAATCCGTGTTATCCGTGTTCTATTCCTTAGTCACCATCGAATTAGAACGCGGATAAAGTGGATTTTGCAGATGGGCACTGATTTGCAATGTTAGTTTGCTGACTTGTTTACTCCATGATGAGCTGTAAGTACTTTTTTAGTTGTGTTTTGGACCGGTGGTCCATACTGGCATTCCCAACGTGGGCGTTGGGAACGAGGGTGGATTGGGAAATTGAAACTACCCAAAAGGTTGTCATCCTTGTAGATGTTAGATAATTCGTTGACAAAAACAACGAAGAGCACTAGCGCAGGCGTCGTCCCGAAAGTCGGGATGCGGTGGTTGAATTGGTAAACAAGTTGGTCCAAGCGAGACGCTTGAACTAGATCGAGACTCATTTCCTGCTCCGGGTGAGAACTTGGGGGGATTGATAAAATCACACTTCCTTCCGCGATTATCCGCCCAATCCGCTTTATCCGTGTTCTATTCCTTAGTAACTATCGAGTGAAAAATAATCACCCCCCTATTGTTACTTTCGTATTTCCTATGTACTTTGTAATAAAAAGTACTTTGCATGAAAGAAGAACAAGATTACATTCAGGACATTGCTGAGATTCGTTCCATGATGGAGCGGTCTTCCAAATTTTTATCTCTTTCCGGATGGGCGGGTATATTGGCAGGAGTTTATGCTCTAATTGGAGCCGCAATAGCATACAGTGTTTTTGAATTTCACCCTAATGAAGTCACATATTCTTATACAAATTTGTCGACTATCATTTTAGTTGCAACCGGAGTGTTAGTATTTGCAATTGGCAGCGCTCTTCTGGATTCCCGAAGAAAGGCACAGAAACAAGATAAGAAAGCCTGGAATGCAACTTCCCGCCGCCTCTTAGTCAGTATGGCCATTCCGTTATTAGCGGGTGGGGTTTTAATATTGCTATTCATTTCAAAAGGGTTACTTGGATTGATAGCTCCCTTCACCCTTCTATTCTACGGACTTGCCTTATACAATGCCGGATTCTATACCATTAAGGAAGTTCGGATTATGGGATTGGTTCAAATGATTCTAGGGCTTCTGAATGTAGCCTTTATCAGCTATGGACTCCTTTTCTGGGTGACAGGATTTGGAGCTGTTCATATCGTTTACGGAATATACATGTACTTCAAATATGAGCGGTGATCATACGTGAAGGTATCATTTGACGATTTACATAAAGCGTTTGAAAATCGGGTAAGACTGGGAATAATGTCGGCATTGGCCGTTAACGACTCCCTCGATTTCACTTCCCTGAAGGAATTCCTTGAAGTAACCGATGGAAATCTGGCTACTCATATTAAAAAGCTGGAACAAGAAGGATTTGTGGAAGTAGAAAAATCATTTATCGACAAGAAACCTAATACCAGTTATTCTATGACACCGGAAGGAAAAAAGGCATTTGAGGAACATCTTAAAGTGCTTGAACAAATAATAAAATCACAGAAATAGCTATGAAAACAGAGTGTTTTGCTCAGCATAAAATGCACAAAATTATTTCACTGCTTATCACCTTTGTTGGTGTTGCTCTGCTGACCTTCATGATCGTAGTCGAAGATGAACCGGGCGCTATTCCACTTGCACTTATAGTGACAGGTCTTGGATGGTATATCTTTACCCGTATTAAATCAAACCACAGAAGAGTTTAAAAAAATTTAGGCACTTACTTTGTAATTCAAAGTTCTTTCAATATAAAATTTAAAATACTGTAACAATGACTAACACCACCTCTGAGCCCCATAATGACTCTATCTTTAAAGAAGCTATCGTTGTGTTTAGCCTGGCGGTATTGGCTGCAGTACTGATAAAGCTACCCTCAATATTTGGGTATGATTTAGATCAAAACGAAAACTTGTATTTCCGCAATATGAGCTTTTTCGCCCTCCCTTTGGTGACTGCTTATTTTGCCTGGAAAAGAGAATTGAAAACAAAGACTATTTTGTTTCTGACCATTCCATTTCTGATGGCCCTCACCTTTGCCAATATTTACCCCTTTGAACAACATGCAGATACGGAAGTTCTGTTGGCTTTGCACCTGCCTGTTACATTATGGCTCTTGGTTGGGATAGCTTTCTCAGGCAGACAATGGCGTCAGTCTAATGAAAGAATGAATTTCATACGGTTTTACGGTGAATCTTTTATCTACTACGTGCTCATTGCTCTTGGAGGAGGTGTGCTATCGGGTTTCATGGCTTTAATATTCGGAACCATCGATATTGATATAGAACCATTTTTCGAATCGTGGCTACTGCCATGCGGTGCCACCGGAGCTATAATTATTGCTGTATGGCTGGCTGAAATACGGAGTAACCTGGCCGCCAATTTTGCTCCGGTTCTGGCAAAACTCTTCTCCCCCCTCTTTGCTATTATGCTTATTACTTTTCTTGGCGTAATGGCTTTTACCGGAAAAGAGCTCATCACGGATCGTGAGGTGCTTATAGCCTTTGACCTACTACTAATAGTGGTTTTAGCATTGCTGCTTTACTCTATCTCTGCCCGAAATTCCGAGGATACTCCCGGCGTATTTGATGTGATACAAGTTGTGTTGGTAGTTAGCGCACTAATAGCTGATGCAGTAGCCCTTTTGGGGATCTCAGAACGAATAGCTGAATTTGGATTCACCCCAAACAGAGTTGCTGCCCTTGGTCTAAACTTAATACTCTTGGTTAATTTAATTTGGTCGGTGGTTCTGTATATCAGATTTCTTCGGGGAAAGTCTTCATTTTCGGTTTTAGAAAAATGGCAAACTGGTTACCTGACGGTTTACGCAGCTTGGGGTGCAATCGTAGTCATCGTATTTCCTCTGCTTTTTGGATTTGAATGATGAAGTCAATGCATGACCAACAAATTTTCAACAATCACATAATCACATAATCATGAATACACAACAAGATCTCTCAAAAGCTTTTCTATATCCTGCACTTATCACCGTATCTATTTTACTGATTCCATTGATAGCAATGCAGTTTTCAGAAAATGTAATCTGGACGGTATCTGACTTTATCTTTGCCGGACTGCTAATTCTTTCATGCAGTCTGACCTATACCTTAGTCACCAAAAAAACTACTACCGTTGCATATAGAGTTGCCACGGGATTTGCTCTTTTAACCGGACTGTTCCTCATCTGGAGTAATCTTGCCGTGGGACTCATCGGCTCAGAGGATAACGAATTCAACCTATTGTATTTCCTGGTGATTGGGGTGGGCGTTATGGGTGCTTTTATTGCTAAATTTAAAGCCTCCGGACTGAAGTACACTTTATTCGCTATGGCTGCTGCACAATTTATAATTACCATAGTTGCTCTATTCACCGGCATGGCTGAAGTTCCAGACAGCTCTGTGTATGAAATTCTGGCTGTAAATGGCTTCTTCATTACCCTTTTTGTTGTAGCAGGGATGCTGTTTCAGTATGCAGCAGATGAAGAAAAATCCAATCTGTCAGCTGATTTTGATTAGTTTGAAAAACTAATCCTGATTTCTTTTTACAAGCTCAAAAACAAAGACATTATCGGATGATTAATAACCTCACGGCTGTTATCTTTGTTGGAGAATAAATCAAAACACATTCTTTCAAATTATGCCGAAATTCGTAGCCCTCATATCCATCTTCATTTTTGGTTTTACCTCAACAGCTAATGAAACCTTACGGTGGGGACAAATTGGTCACCGTGCTACAGGACTTGTAGCTGAACACTATCTAACTGATAAAGCAGCAAAAGAGGTAAAACGAGTGTTGGGCAATGAGTCGCTTGCAGAAGTAAGCACATGGATGGATGAGGTTCGTTCTGATGGAGGCTATGATTATATGGCTCCCTGGCATTATGTGACCATACCGGAAGGAGAAACCTATGAATCGGCTGAAAAAAATCCTGACGGTGATATCATTTGGGCTATCGATAAAGTAGTATCTGAATTAAAAGAAGGCGGATTATCTGCAAAACAAGAAGCTGAAAACCTAAAGGTATTGGTTCATTTAGTTGGCGATCTCCATCAACCCCTGCATGTGGGAAATGGCTCCGATCGCGGTGGTAACGATGTACGTCTGCAATGGTTTTGGGAGAACTCTAACTTACATCGGGTTTGGGACAGTGAAATGATTGATGATAAACAGCTCAGTTTTACAGAACTCACCCGCTTTATCAATCACCCTACTGAAAGCCAAATTCGAGACTGGCAAAGCAGCTCGGTATTAAATTGGGCTTATGAATCACAGGCGCTGCTACCCCAAGTATATGATATGCCTGAAAACAAGGAACTTAGTTACGAGTATTCGTACAAAAACTGGGATACTGTTGAAACCAGATTACTGAAAGCCGGTGTTCGTATGGCCGGTCTCATTAATGAAATTTACGAATGATCTTATCCGTCTTTCACTTACTGACTCTCCGGAAGAATAAAGTTTGTTATTGGACAGAATAAAGGAGAACTTTGAATTGCAAATTAATTAAAGGACGTCGGTATTTTTTTAGTACAGTAATATTTCCCTTCTCTGGTTTGTATAACTAACATTTAAATTCTCGCAGCCGATTTTTGAAATGAAGTATGCCCATTTTTAAGCATACAATACACTGTGCCTGCGAACAACACAACACAACATATATTATGGAATACGGTAAAGTAAAATGGTTTGATACTCAAAAAGGATTTGGGTTTATCAAGCCTGACAACGGTGAAAAGGATATCTTTCTCCACCGAAATAACATCGAGAACCTTGGTTTTAACGAAGGTATCGAAGACGGTGAAGAAGTTGAATTTTCCGTAGAAGAAACTGACAAAGGCCTTAGCGCTACTGAAGTTTACATTCTCGAATAATTCAATTCGATATTGATTTCATCTTTGTATGAAATTAGAACCCGCACATTAATTTGTGCGGGTTTTTTTATGAGCTTTATTTTTTTGATCAAGAGTGAGTCGTTCTGGATTAAATTCAAAAGATTGGTTACCCTTTGCTCAAACAGATACCAAAAACTCATTCTTCCGGCTATTGATGAAATTCAGAACTTCAATTCTTTTACTGGTCGTCATGTTATTTATTTCGGGGCATGTACTTGGGCAGCAAAATCGTCTGCTATCCATGTCTGATTATACCTACGACTATATTAAAAGGCTACAAAACCGGGGGATGATGTTAGATCTTAATCCTACCGCCCTTCCCTATTCATACGGAGAAATAAAGTCTGCACTCGACAAAATTAATGAAAACAAACTCAGCGAGAATGAGGTCGTGTGGTTTGAAATGATTAGAGCAAGGGTAGATCAGAATGATCCATCAGAAAAAAATGAATTAGGTCTTGAACTTACCGTTGCAAGCAGAGTGAGTGACACCAAACGTCAGGATGTTCTGCGACCTCTAAATCAAAAACTATACGCATACCCATATCCTACTTTATCGGGATACATGGAACAAGGTGATTTTGTAGGACAATTTTCCATCCGACATGATTATTATTACGATCAGGACCCCGACGGACTTGATGCAGTACGGCGGCTTCATATTCGCAGCGAAGAATCTTACGCAGGATATCAAAATAATAATTTCCGCATAACACTTGGAAGATTTCAAAATCAATGGGGCAAATATGGAGAACCCTCTGCTGTCATGAGTACCAATGCCCGATCTTTTGATCAGATTAATATCAGCATGAAGGGAAAGCACTTTTCATTACGGAGTATTCTAGGTGAACTTGATGGTATTACAGCGGATGGAAACTTCACGGGAGATCCCTATCGAGAAGGCTCAAAAAACAGGTTTATAGCTACTCATCGCTTCGATTGGAGGCCTTCAAAGTATTTTGGAATTAGTTTTTTTGAATCTGTTATTTATTCAGGAAATAATTCCGGGATTTCATTAAAGTATGCCAATCCATTCCTAATATTTGGATTTGTTACCGATAATTACCCTAAGAATGATGAACATAATCTATTAATTGGAGGAATGGTCTGGGGTTTCTACCAAAACCTGTCATACAATATGCAATTTATGCTTGATGATTTTGAGCATACAGAAGACTTCGGAGAACCTATTACCTTTACTTACCTAACATCTTTGACCTACGCACTTAATAATCCTTCGATAGATCTTAATCTTGAATTTGAGGCTGTTGCTTATCAAACTTACAATACTCATCAAGCCGAGGGGCGTTATCTTTACCTTGGTCGAAGCATGGCCACCCCAACTAATGATTACATAAAGCTCAGACTAACTCCCGATTTTTATCTCGATCAATATCTTCGAGGGCTAAAAGTATCACCTTATCTCGCTTATTATGTACAGGGAGAGCAAGTGATTAATCAAGAGTTTAACCGAAGATATCCCGACGGAAGCGTAATTGATGTTATTTTAACGGGTAATGAAGAGAAAACTATCAGGGGCGGACTTCATGTACTCTATCAACCCCGGTCTTATTTGTGGTTTGAATTAGATACCGGATACAACAATTTTCAAAATAGAAGTCACGTACAGGGACAATCAGATTCCCGCTTTGTAACCATTTTTAAAGCAGGTGTGAGATTCGGTTTGTATGGTGGAAATTAGAGTGATTACAGATTTTAGAAATGACCGTCTATTGTTTTAGAGCATTGTTTACGGTTTCTGTTAACAAGTTGGTAAGTCTGTCATCGGGTAGTAAGGTTTCGCCATTCCATTTAAAATTCAATCCCTCTAATCGCTGAGCCACTGATTTTTCTCTACCACCCGGTGAGAGAAATACAGGAACTACAATCACTTCACCCGAAATATTTCCTTGTCGAACTACCGCCCTCAGATGTTGTTTGGCTTGCTCATGAATGTCTTCCGGGGCATCATCACGAACTGTCAAGGCATTTATATTTCTGAAAGTCGATGCTCCCTCCTTTTTTTGCATGTGCTGAACCTGAGCTGCCAGCGACTCCATGCTTTTTACCCATCCGATATTGTCTTCTTCTCCATTGGGACCATGAGCTGCTAACACAACTGTTTCATTTGATGGATCTTTGCTAAGTGATAAAATGCGCTCTCTTAAGATTCCGGCTACCGTGGGGTGATCATCGAGAGCATCAGTGAACTGAACCGGAGTTTTTATTTCAATCTGATTGAGTGTGGGAGGAAACAGCATATTATGCATGAAATGGGAATCATCTAATTCAACTCCTGACATTTCCCTGAATTCATCTGTGTAATGCATAACCGGCATAGGTGGATCGGCCAGCTTATCCCTCAAACCCAAGAGGAATTCTGTTTGCCGAAAAATAGGGCTGTGTTTCGAAATGAAAAGTGGAACAACTATGATCCTATCAACTTTTTTGGCCTCCAAATTCTGAACCGCTTTCTGAAGCGAAACAAAATTGGCCATCCCCCAGGCAAATTCGACAGGGTGTTTTTCGGTCAGTGGTGCTGCAGCATTTTTTACCATGTTATTCCAGGTAGTCCCGCCACCGTGGGCCATTATTAAGATGCCAATATTTGATTGATCTGTATTTTTTTCAGATGCGCTCATTGAAAATTAGTCTGCTTATTTGATGAATTTATTTGCACCTAAGATACAAATTGATAAAATATCTTTGAGCTAAAAATCGGTTAAATGAATAGAAATGGTGTTTTTTGGAACCCTGATGTTTGGGATTATAGGATTTACCTGTGTTTCGTCGGTACTGTAGATGTTAGATAATTCGATGACAAAAGTTTAGGAAAGTGAAGTCTCCCCTGGAGGGGAGATAAATCAGTCAGTTGTTCCTGTCCCGATTTTTTCGGG
>NZ_JAVLBQ010000076.1:0-510 GCF_031581265.1 Gracilimonas sp. | reverse complement strand
ATGGCATACCTTGTATGAACAATCATTCATTAACTGCTTTTTTAGGCTTAGTGAATGATATGTCATTCATACCGAAAATAGGAATAGTGGAATAATTGCTTAACTTTGTATGATAACTCATGTATTAACTACTTACTTTAGACTTAATGAATGATATCTCATACAAATGGTACTCAATGAGTGATAAAGCGCTAAGCGAGCAGATAGGCGCTTTTGTAAAACATCATCGGCTGGAGCAGAATAAAACTCAAGCTGAAATTTCTGAAGCTGCTGATATTAGCCGCTCAACCCTGAGCCTGCTTGAACGTGGGGAGCCGGTAAGCCTGAATACACTGATAAAGGTACTGAGAGTTTTGGATCAGTTACAAGTGATGAAGGCGTTTGAAGTAGAAAGTCAAATCAGTCCTATCGCTATTGCCAAAATGCAACAAGAGAAAAGAAAACGAGCAAGAGGTAAAAAAGATTCTTCCGAAAAACCCGAAAGTGACTGGTAATGGCCGAAACCGCTGC
>NZ_JAVLBQ010000075.1:0-519 GCF_031581265.1 Gracilimonas sp. | reverse complement strand
ATATTTACGTCACTTTCCTGAGATTCTTCTTCATAAGAATGCACCCAATGTTGAGTCAGGTATTCCAAATTAATAACAGAGGATGAATCGTCTTCATCTGAAATAAGTGAACAGGCAGAAAATGTCATTATCGAAAAGAAAATAGAATAAATAATTAATCGCATTATGACCTCCTGGTTTCATTTCTTGTAAATGCTATAACATATTATTATCCGAACGAAAGTATTGTTAGGACGAACGAACTGAAACCGCCTTTACGCGCTTTCCTGTAACCTCTTATTGGTATAACGTGATTTTTGGAATGTTATCCGAACCGACATTCGCCTAATCTGTTCGGATAAAATGCATGCAGGAATGTGCAGAATTCTACTGAGAAAGGAAAATCAATTGTTTAGGCGGAGGTTAATTCAACCCAATCTCTCCTCATGCTGCCTTGCAGATTCAAGCTAAGCTGAATGGTGGATTCCATAATCTCCAGGATCAAAAGACTATTTATGGGGATCCTTCTTCTAGCTTTTC
>NZ_JAVLBQ010000074.1:0-520 GCF_031581265.1 Gracilimonas sp. | reverse complement strand
CGTTGAGATCTTGTGTTTTCTTGATCTTTTGGTTCGTTTTTTATCAAGAAAAAATGAACAAGAGAAGCCACTAAAGGCAAAACTTTTTGAGTAAATCAACAATTACAAAAAAAACAACATCACTTAAAAAGAAGGCTAACAAAAAAATAAATTTGAAGCTGGAGCTTCCAAAAAGGCGTTCCGAAAGAGACTTTCGGAACGAGGTCTAAGATGGATTCATAGGTATGCTACTCATTCCTGCAATATCCCGGTAATCCATAAATCCTAAAAATCATGGTTCATGCGGGGATAAATGACAATCAAATTCAAGCTCCTTTCAACCAGAACTTCCGTCAGGCATTACGAACGAGCGGTCCATATCGAGTTTAAAAAATTGAGTTTGAAGCAGGAGCTTCCACAGAGGCGCTCCGAAAAGAGACTCTCGGAACGAGGTCTACAGACGAAAACTTCAAAATTGAATGTTCAATATTCAATGTTCGATATTCTACACCAACGAAGTAATTCATCCCTTCTTTTGAAG
>NZ_JAVLBQ010000073.1:0-545 GCF_031581265.1 Gracilimonas sp. | reverse complement strand
GTGCGCAGTGGTAGCATTGCTGCCTCCGGCTCTAATTTTAAATATGAGCAAGACTTTTATACCCGATGGGGTATGATATACCATACATTAACATAAATTATACCCGATAAGGTATAAAAAATCATTCAGATAAATTGTTCACAACGTGATGCAGCTATGGGCAGTTTGTCCAGTTTATTAACTAAAAAACTGGACAAAAAAATGAATGAAGAAGCAATTACCGCTAACGGTTCTGGGTATGGCAATGTAAATTAAACGGAATTGAAATGAGAAGATTTGATACAAAAGAAGAACTTGTAGAATGGATTGAAACGATGCATCTGCAAAATACAAATGGAAGAGAAACTAAAAAAGAAATGTTTAGACTTGGAATAGAGGCAGCAATAGAAGAACTGACCGAGTTTAATTTATTTTCTATACCCTTTGTTGTAGGGCGAAGCGAACAGTTAAAGGCTTTTCTCGCTTGGCTTGAAAAAGAAGGCGGAAGTCCTTTTATTGATAAAGATGCTTTGATAGATGACTGGCTTAAAAGCCTTTAATTGCCT
>NZ_JAVLBQ010000072.1:0-545 GCF_031581265.1 Gracilimonas sp. | reverse complement strand
AATCATAACTTATATCACATATTGCTTAAACGACTCAGAGACGATCCGCTTTGACTCGTTTGCTTCATAAGACCCTAGCTAAAATTACATCAGATATTATCCGACACCCGATAACAATATGCTTGTTCGTATAATATTATGTTATAGGTACTTTCTTTTAATTGTAATTATGTCTGGACAAAAAAATAGCAATATATCTAACCTTAGCCGTTCAATTCATCCAATGCCGGACTTCGTCGAAGAAGCTCTTCGAGAAAATGAATTGATAGAGTCTTATTATCAGAGGCCGGCCTATCAGCAAAACGATTACATTGGCTGGATTAATCGAGCTAAGCGCCAAGACACCAAACAGAAGCGACTTGATCAGATGTTAGATGAACTTCGAAAGGGAGGAGTTTATATGAAAATGGATCATCCGCCAAGTCGTCGGTCTTCTTGAAGCACAGTTGAACTCGTTCCCAACGACCCCAGCCTGTGTAAAAACCTTATCAAAGAGATTTTATGGTAATGGAGGCATTAGGGTCAGGTCCCGTATATTTTTGTTG
>NZ_JAVLBQ010000071.1:0-556 GCF_031581265.1 Gracilimonas sp. | reverse complement strand
CACTTTTTTCAGGTTTTTGTACTCTTTTTGAAGAAAGCCCTATAAGTATCCCAACAATTGGTGAAAGCAGAAGAGATAACCAAAATACATTCATTTGACCAATCTCTCTGTCATCAAAAAAGGTAGAGATAATATATGACGCACCTCCCCATAAAACTAATATTAATAGAATAATCAGGATTTGCATACTATAGTTTTAGTTTATTATTAAATGACTGAACAATATATTCTAACATATCACTAATCCTTCATTTAAATTACTTCCGATTATCTTCAGTTTTTAAAATTATACCTTCTTTCTCCTGCGTTAAATTTTTTTGAGCAAACCCTAAAACACCGCGCTGTTGCACTAATAACTTGAGCACAGCTTTTAATGGTTTTTCTTTTTCGAACTATAATCGGAAATTAATATTTAGAGAATATTGTACACGAACGGGATGACCGCGTTGCATGCCAGGCTCAAATTTAGCTTCTCGTACAACTCTAAGTGCCTCTTCATCGCATCCACCTCCAATACCACGAACAACACGAGCATTCTCAACATTACCCTGTTTGT
>NZ_JAVLBQ010000070.1:0-562 GCF_031581265.1 Gracilimonas sp. | reverse complement strand
AGTATCGAGTTGTATTTAGCGATGCGCCGTTACAACAAAGATGCAATCTTCCTGCAATACCATAATGAGCCGCATCATCTCCAAAAATTTCCTAACAAACTGGATTACGCCATTCGCATGAAAGAGTATTTTGATTATTATTTGAAAGGTGAAGCCGAGCCGGAATGGATTTTGGAAGGGGAGGCTTATCAGGGAAATTAGAAATGTTAAATGCTAAATGTTGAATTGAGTTTTAAGCCAATTCAACATTTAAAATTTAGAATTTAACATTCCCATCCCATTCAGATAGAAATTTTTCCACAAAATTTTCCATAAAACGGTGGCGTTCTTCAGCAAGCTTACGTCCGGATGAGGTATTCATTCGGTCTTTAAGCAGAAACAGTTTTTCGTAGAAATGATTGAGCGTAGGGCCGGTGCTCTTTTTATACTCTTCAAACGAATCGTGGTTTTCGGGCGGAATGTTTGGATTGTGCAATTCGCGGCCTTTGTGTCCGCCATAAGCAAAAGCACGAGCTATGCCAATAGCTCCGAGTGCATCCAGCCGGTCAGCATCTTGTACCAC
>NZ_JAVLBQ010000006.1:0-109959 GCF_031581265.1 Gracilimonas sp. | reverse complement strand
TACTCATCCAGTAATTTAAAACCCTGTTTAATGTAAATTAGTAGTGATATGATTATCGTAAAAATATCAGTCACTTTCATAATGTAAAGCATTAAATTTTCTTTTCCTGATTCTAAATAGCCAATCTACCTGCTTCCACCTTGACATTAACCCCCAAATACAATATTTACTACCTAATTAGTAACCAATTAGTTATTCATGCCTTTAAAATATTTAGCGCCTGCTGTAATTCTCATCCTTGCCTTTTGGGGATGTGTAGAGAAACAAACTACAACGCCACAAGAGCCTCAGGAAATCGCCATTGATACGCTTTATCAATTCATGGATTTTGAATCCCACGGTATTTCTCGCCCCGGTTCCATTACTATACTGCCAAATGGAAATATTGCCGTGGCTGACGGTCAGATTAAAAAAATCACTTTTGTGACGCCTGAAGGAGATTCTGTTGCACAATTTGGGAAAGAGGGACGTGGACCTGCGGAATTTATTTATCCCGGCAATCTCACTGTTGCTTCCGGATTATTTAATGTGGTGGATGGCAGTCAGTTTAAAGTGATAGAGTTCGATTACCAGGGAAACTACGTCGATAACTTTGTATATGAGAGCAATGCTGTGGGCGGGGCTATCGCACTTTCTGATAACCGGGAATATTTTACCGGGGCTTCGGGGGAAGACAATAAACTGATTAAATGGGCACAAGCCGACAGTGATTCTTCTTTCCTTTTTGGAGATGCTAAGATTTCCATGGTAGAAGACCTGGATATCGAAGCAAGCCGTAATGATATCGTAAATGGGCGTATCCCGGACTACATGAAGAATAATGTCATTTTAGCTTTGGGTGACCATCACCTTTATGCCTTCCTTAATTCCTACAGTGAATTGAGAAAGTATGATATGAATGGAAACCTGATCTGGGAGAAAAAACTGGAACTTCCTGATAATGAACAATTGAGGAAAGACATTGCCGAAGCGGCTGAAAACATGCCGAATGCCCTTCCCTTTTTAACCTATGTCAGTGCAATAAAAGTGATTGAATCTGATATTTACTTGTTAGGAAACAGGACGCGTGAATATCCGCAGCATATAACAAAAGTTAACCCCGATGGGGAAGTTACCGCTTTCTACCGTATGCCGGATGGCGAAAACCAATTCATGGGCTTCACTGTAAACCCGGAAGACCAAACATTATACATCTCCGACATGCTACGTGGTATGGTTTACAAAGGAACACTGGAATAGAGTTACCCTCTTATAATTTTCACAACAATCTACCAAAAAATAATTTAGATATGAACGTAACTCACACAAAAATAATCGGTCTGCTATTCATTGTATGTGTAACGCTTGGTTGTTCAAATGAGAAACCACCTCAACAAGAAACAAATCAAATATCCGAAATCACTATAGACTCCGTAGATGTTGAGGCTTTTACCGATTTCGAAATTCATGATATCGCCCAACCTTCTGAAATTGAAATCTTTGATGACGGCACTGTCACCATTGCTGATTTTGGGCAGAAAAAAGTGGCTCTTGTTGAACCTAATGGAGAACTCATTACTTCATTTGGACGAGAAGGAAGAGGTCCCGGAGAGTTTATCCGGATTAGCAACATATTTAGCATCGGCGGTGTGATACATGTGGTTGATACCGACCAAAGTATCATTGCACAGTTTGACCAAGACGGAAATTTCCTCGTTAACCATACCTTTGAATCCGCAGCTATTATGCCGGAAGTTATAGCTATTGATCAAAACAAATACGTAATTGGTGCCGCTGGTGCAGAAAATTCCCTTTTATCTATTACAGATTTTGATACGGATTCTACCTTTTATTTTGGAACCCCCAATGGGGAAAGCATGGAGACGGTAGATCTTCAGGCCAGCCTGAATCAACTTAAGAGTGGCGAAATTCCCAACCTATTCAAGAATATGGTCACTTTGCGATCGGATGGCGATCACATTTATGCGTACCTGAGAGCGTTCAGTGAACTCCGTAAATATGATACTTCAGGCAACTTAATTTGGGAACAGAGTGTAGACCTCCCTTACAACGAGGAAATTTTTAATGCTACCGTTGAGACTGCTAAAAACTCCCCCGGTGGACTCCCCTTCTATAATTATATATCCGATTTTGAAATCATAGAAGAGGAGGTCGTAATTCTTACCAATCGCAGGGATTCCGATGGCCCCCATTTACTTGTTAGACTAAATGAATCGGGTGAAACTACTGCTATCTATACCCTTCCTACTCACCTTGGATATATATCTGCTTTTGACTGGGACCCAAATAATGATATGATCTATCTTGCTTCTTACGGTGATGGTATGGTTTATAAAAGTGAGCTTTCGTTTTAGCAATCCGAAATCTTTCAATTTCAATATTCACATCATACTTAGGCTCTCTTTCCATAACTTTTACCATAGTACCTGAGTTCGATTTATATTGATTTACAAAATAGGCTTGTAGATGTTAGATAATTCGATGACAAAAGTTTAAGAAAGTGAAGTCTCCCCTGGAGGGGAGATAAATCAGTCAGTTGTTCCTGACTGATTTTGAGGGGTGTTGGTGCCAAGGAAAGTGTAGTTTGATACAACTCAAAATCAAAGCTAATGGGATAATAAGCATAGTAAAAGAGGTCTTGCCCTTAGCACCAACACCCACCGCCAGACTTCGCATCCGCTCAGTCCGGCACCTCCCTCAAGGGAGGACTTTACCGTATTATTTGAAAAACTAACTAGTAGTTGTCAACGAATTATCTAACATCTACAAGGATGACAACTTCTTGAAACTTTTAATCGAACTCAGGTATAGTGTAGTCTTTCCATTGGGTACATAGGCCACTCAACCAAAGTCTATACTTCAATCCGTTTTTTGATGCAGTTCGTAATTAGAAATGAGATCTTAAGCTAAGGAAAGAATGGCTGACTGAATTTTCGGTATGAATTATATGATGTTTACATTCTGACAACAAATGACATCATTGTTAAAGAAAAGAAACGAAAACCGGACTCTTTTTTGTTAAACGAATCCCGAATAAAATTTTAAGTGAAAATATCGGGCATAACATTTAATATGATATTATGGCAAAATTATTATCGACATTAGGACTTATTATAGGTCTTGCGACAACCTCATTATTTGCACAACAAACGGAGAAAAAATTGGAGAAAGCAACATTTGGCGCCGGATGTTTCTGGTGCGTCGAAGCAGTGTATGAATTAGTAGAAGGTGTTGATCATGTGGAGGCGGGTTATTCCGGTGGACATGTTGACAATCCTTCCTACAAAGAAGTTACTTCAGGAAATACGGGGCACGCCGAAGTAGCCCGTATTCATTTTGATCCCGAAGTAATTTCCTATGAAGAACTTTTGGAAGTATTGTGGCACACTCATAACCCTACCACTTTAAATCGACAGGGTGCAGATGTAGGGCCTCAATACCGTTCGGTCATTTTCTATCATAATGAAGAGCAAAAGGAAATCGCAGAAAAATCGCTCAAGAAAACAGATGAGTCTGATCTTTGGGAAGATCCGATTGTCACTAAAATTCAGCCTCTTGAAAACTATTACATAGCCGAAAATTATCATCAAAATTATTTTGAGAATAATCCCAATGCCGGTTATTGCTCTGTAGTAATTGCTCCCAAGATTGCCAAGTTCAAGAAAGAGTTTGATTACTTACTTAAGGATAATCCAAAGTTTTAATACCTCTCTTTTATACATTTAACTTTAGGCCTCATGAATTATCATGAGGTCTTTTTGTTTTTAATGAACCTGTGTTAACTTAGTCACTCATCCGCAAAAAAGTTTAGCATTCATAGCATGAAAAATATCGCCTTCACCTTTCTCTTCTTTATTTTCTTCGTATCTCACGCTTTGGCCCAGGAACCTGATACTACGATGACTTTCGAAGAATACCAGCCTGAATCAACTTTGGTTGTACCGGGAGAAAAAGTCACTTCGGCCAAATATCCTTTTATTGATGTTCACAGTCACTTGTGGAGAATGGCTTCCATGGACCTCACCCAAACAACTGCTGAAATGGACAGCCTGAACATGAAAGTGTTGGTGAACCTAAGCGGACGTTCCGGGGAAACACTCAAGGCAATGGTAGATGCCGCTGAAGAACAGGCTCCCGGTCGGTTTATAGTGTTTGCCAATATTGATTTTGACGGTATAGATGAACCCGGCTGGACTGAGGGAGCTGTTGCTCAACTTGAGGAAGATTATGAAAATGGAGCACGCGGGGTGAAAATCTTCAAGAATTTAGGACTGACAGTTTTAGATTCTGATGGAAACCGGGTACAAACCGATGACCCTCGCATTGATCCTGTCTGGGCAAAAGCAGGAGAATTGGGAATGCCTGTTCTCATCCATACCGGTGAACCTGCTGAATTTTAGGAACCCATTGATGAAACCAATGAACGCTGGCTGGAAATGAAAAACTTCCCCAGTCGCCACCGCGGCGATTCTACACGTTACCCAAGTTGGGAAGTGGTGATGCAGGAGCAGTGGAATGTATTTGAAAAGCATCCCGAAACGACCTTTATAAACGCTCACTTTGGATGGATGGCAAATGACCTGGAAAGACTGGGCGAACACTTAGATAAATTCCCCAATGTTTATACTGAAACAGCCGCGATAATTGCTGAACTCGGACGACAACCACGGTTCGCAAAAGAGTTTTTCATCGAGTATCAGGACCGGCTTTTATTTGGGAAAGACACCTATCGCCCTGAGGAATACCATTTATACTTTCGCGTATTGGAAAGCGATGATGAATATTTTGATTATTTCCGGCGGCGACATGCTTTTTGGAAAATGTATGGATTGGATTTGCCCGATGAAGTGTTGAAAAAAGTGTATTATAAAAATGCCCTCAAAATTTTACCGGGCATTGATGAGTCTATGTTTGAATCTAACTAACAATAATTAAACACGGTACAATGAAAAAACTAATTACTACTATTTTTGCAGTTGTTTTGATGCTCTTTATGACAACTGAATCAACTTTCGCACAAGAACGTGGCAATGACAGCAACAGAGCCAGCCCTAATGCTTCCGTAAGCCAAACTATTGGTACCACTGAAGTCACCGTTACCTATGGACGCCCCGGCCTTAAAGGTCGCGCTTATTTTGGAGAAGAAACTCCCTTAGCTCCCATAGGTAGCATTTGGAGAACAGGTGCAAATGAGTCAACTGCTATTACTTTCTCTGATGATGTGATGTTTGGCGGCGAGCACGTCGAAGCCGGAACCTATTCACTGTATACCATTCCCGGTTCTGATGAATGGACAGTAATTTTAAATGAGAAACTCTCTTGGGGAACGCAGTATGATGAAACTGAAGATTACGTTCGTGTTACAGCAGAACCTGCAGAAGGTTCAGATTTAGAATGGTTCGAAATTTATTTCAACGAACTTTCTGATACGAAAGCACACTTGAACCTTCACTGGGGAACTGTTCGCGTTCCGGTTCCAATTGAGACCATGAACTAATCTTTGGGGCAAGGGGTCGCAACCCCTTGTCTTGAGTTTGAAGTTGCGACTTTAAATCAGATTTTTTGATACAAAAAAAGCACAGCTGTTTAGCTGTGCTTTTTTAATTTCAGGGGTTAAAGAAACTTTACAGAGAGATACTAATTCTCAGCTTTACTTTCCTTTAGGTAATCAAGAAGCACCGTATGTAGAATACCTCCATTTCTGTAGTAATCAACTTCTACCGGAGTATCGATTCGGCAATCGGTCATAAACTCGATTACTTCACCGTCTTCTTTGGTAGCAGTCACTTTGATCTCATCCTGTGCTTTCACATTATCATCTACGTGGATGTCAAATGTTTCTGTTCCGTCAAGACCAAGGCTGTCAGCTGATTCACCTTCTTTGAACTGCAATGGAAGTACACCCATTTGGATTAAATTAGAACGGTGAATTCGCTCATAAGAAGTGGCTATCACAGCCTCTACTCCTAATAATGCCGTTCCTTTAGCTGCCCAGTCACGAGATGATCCCGTTCCATATTGGGTTCCGGCTAAGGCTACCAGCGGAGTATTTGACTCTTTGTACTTCAGTGAAGCATCATAAATCGTAGTCACTTCACCGGTGGGGTGATACGTCGTATATCCACCCTCTTTACCGGGAGCCAGTTGATTTTTGAATCGAACGTTGGCAAAGGTTCCACGGGTCATCACACGGTCATTACCGCGACGAGAACCGTAGGAGTTGAAATCGGCTTTCTCTACGCCATGCACTTTCAGGTATTTACCGGCCGGTGAGTCTTCAGCAATATTTCCGGCTGGAGAAATATGATCGGTAGTAATAGAATCGCCAACTTTCACCAAAGCACGAGCACCCTTAATAGGCTTGATCGGCTCCGGTTCTTCGCTCATCCCCATAAAGAATGGAGGTTCCTGAATGTAGGTTGATTCTTCACTCCAGTTAAACTGATCTCCACCGGATACCGGAATTTCTTCCCAGGTCGGAGATTCAAAAATATCTCCATACATCTTATCAAAAAGCTCGGGGCGGATAGCAGCATCAAGGTGTTCTGCAATTTCAGCCGTTGATGGCCAGATGTCTTTCAGATATACGTCGTTGCCGTCTTTGTCTTTGCCGAGTGGCTCTGTAGCCAGATCGATGTCAACGGTTCCTGCCAATGCATAAGCAACTACCAATGGTGGTGATGCCAAATAATTTGCTTTCACCCACGGATGAATACGGCCTTCAAAGTTTCGGTTCCCGGAAAGCACTCCGGCTGCAATCAGGTCGCCTTCTTTAATGGCTCGTTCCACTTCTTCAGGTAATGGTCCGGAGTTTCCGATACACGTTGTACATCCATAACCAACGAGGTTAAACCCGAGGTTATCCATGTACTCAGTCAGACCCGCTTCTTTCAGGTATTCTGTAACTACTCGAGATCCCGGAGCGAGAGAAGTCTTAACATAAGGAGGAACTTTAAGTCCTTTTTCATATGCTTTCTTCGCTACAATTCCGGCCCCTAACATTACACTTGGGTTAGATGTATTCGTGCAAGAAGTGATAGCGGCAATAACCACATCACCGTGCTTCATCTCAATTTCCTGACCGTTCTTGTATAATCCTTTGTTGGCTAGTTTTTCCTGAGCTAAATTGAAACCCATCGTCGGGTTATCGCTGGTTAGCGACTGCTCAAAAGCCTTCTTCATGTTATTCAGCTTGATGCGATCATGAGGAAGTTTTGGTCCGGCCAGAGAGGTCTCTACCGTACTCAGATCCAACTCAAGCGTTGATGAGAATTCCGGGTCTGGAGTATCATCCGTTCTAAATAAGCCCTGTGCTTTGGTGTAATTTTCAACCAGATTTACTAATTCTTCAGAACGACCTGTTCGTCGCATATATCTCAGCGACTCATCATCAATTGGGAAGAAGCCCATTGTTGCTCCGTATTCCGGAGACATATTCGCAATAGTTGCACGATCGGGCAGGCTCATATTGCTGAGTCCGTCGCCATAAAATTCTACAAATTTACCAACCACACCATGCTGACGAAGCATTTGAGTCACAGTTAAGGTCAAGTCAGTTGCTGTAATTCCTTCACGAAGTTTCCCGGTCAATTTCATTCCTACAACTTCAGGAACCAACATCGAGATAGGCTGACCAAGCATAGCAGCTTCCGCTTCAATACCTCCAACACCCCATCCGAGGATTCCAAGTCCGTTGATCATAGTGGTATGTGAATCGGTTCCCACCAAAGTATCAGGATAAGCTGTTACAGAGCCGTCTTCCTCTTTACGGGTGAAAACACCTCTACCTAAATACTCAAGGTTTACCTGGTGTACAATCCCGCGTCCCGGAGGAACTACTCGGAAATTATCAAAAGCTTCTTTACCCCATTTCAGGAATTCGTAACGCTCATTGTTACGCTCCATTTCTTTTTCTACGTTGAACATCAACGCAGCATCTTGCCCAAACATATCAACCTGTACAGAGTGGTCAATAACCAGATCTACGGGTACTTGTGGATTAATGTCTGTAGCTTTGCCTCCCATTCGCTGCATAGCAGATCGAAGTGCAGCCAAATCAACTACCGCAGGAACACCTGTGAAATCCTGAAGAACTACACGAGATGGTTTAAAAGGTATTTCTCCCTGTGGATTTTTAGCATCGTAATTGGCAAGTGCCTCAACATCTTTTTCCGTGACGGTATATCCGTTGTACTCTCGAAGTACCGCTTCCAATAAAATCTTAACGGAGAAGGGCAGTTTTTCAATGTTATCGTATCCCAGTTCTTTCAATTTTGGCAGGCTGTGGAGAAAGGCTTTGCCTGAACCGGTTTCAAATTCAACTCTGGTTTTTTTCAGTTTATCGCTCATGATTTGATCAAAATTTGGATTTACTTTTTTCCGGGCTGAAAGGTACAAATCTTTTAGGGCATTGTCTTTACCAAGTCTCTATTCCAAATATTGATTTGAATGATTAGATTTGCTCAATCTAAATCCAATAAAACCATGGGACAATAAAAAAAGTCCCGCCAACTTCATGTCAACGAGACTATAGCTACCATGCTGTGCATGTTTCTATTACTACATTCGTACGGTAAGCCCGGTTTGCAGGTAAGCGATGCCGTATCCAACTTCACCATAAACACCAATCTTATCGGTGAAATGATAACGAAGGCCGGCAAATCCTGAATAAGTAAATCCACCAACTGACGCTGAAAGATTACCCTGGCCTTTCCATTCTGCTTCGGCAACATTATAGCCAAGCATCACACCGCCATATGTATCGAGGTTTTCTACAAATTCTTTGTGATAGGTTCCACGTGCACCAAAAATGATGTTTGTGTATTCCCATTCACCTATTCCAATATCTTCTGATGTACTGGCATAACCTGCATATCCACCTATGGTAACTTCTTCATTAATGCCATAGTCAGCTGATAATCCAATTGGGATACCTGTACCGGTCAAGTTTGATCCCAAACCTATTCCGGCGTTAATATCGAGTGATCCTTTACCGCCATATTGTGCCTGAACAGCAAGTGGCAGCAGTACAATTGCAAATAGTATCGTTAGTATTTTTTTCATTGATATACCCTGTTTTAATGTTTAAGGTTTTATAAGCTTACGCTTTGAACAAATATTGAGAGAAGAGCTGTTAATGTGAATCACCCAAATTAGGTATTTCAAAATCACCTAAATTCCAGCCGGGCGGTACATTTCTACCTTTTTTCTTATAGACTTCCATCCTCATTATAGGTCATACATTCTTTTGCTTAATGTTCATGTCATAAAACCTTGGATAATATTCAGGAATGTTTTTACCGGTTGGAAGGATACACCAGAGAGCCTGCAAATGCCTCACGAGACTTCAGGGCAGCGTTCGTATTTTCAGCTTTATTGCCCGTAACGCTCGCAGGTCCTTCGGACGCTTCGAGATTACTTTACTCAGACATTGTTTCAAGCCATTTTCTTTGGGAACGCGTACTCAGGAACTTTTTCTCATTTTTAGCATGGAATAGGCTTAGAATCCTTTTATTTTTGAGCCTAATTTTTAAGCAATTTTATGGATATAAACGTACTCAAGTTTGGCGGTACCTCAATGGCAGATCATGAAACCTGGAAGCAGGTTTTAAAGATTATTGCTCAATATGAATATCCTGTAGTGGTTGTTTCTGCTACGGCCAGAACCACTCGAAAACTGGTAGAAGCTGGAAACTTAGCCGCTAATGGGAAACTCGGAGAAGCAAAAGTAATAGCTGCTGAAATCAAAGATCGGCACGAACAAATTGTACAGGATTTTTTGAGCAATAATCCACATGCAAAAAATAAATTAATTCGTGAAAGCTGCTTAAAGAATCTTCATGCTAAAATTGGCAAGCTTAACAAACTTCTGGATTACACAGCACGACAAGAGACTCTTTCCCCGCAAATGAACGATGCAATCAGTGCGATCGGTGAACAAATTTCATCGTACCTGCTTGCCCAGTGTGGGTTAGCCCTCAATATGATGACGCAACACATTGAGGCAAGAAAAATCATTAAAACCGATAACGAGTACGGGCAGGCAAATCCAAACTTTTTTAAAATCACCCAGCATTCAGGTTCGCTTGAAACCGTTCTTGAAAATGGATTTACTCCCATCATTGGTGGGTTCTATGGAGAAGCTCCTGACAAAACGGTTACCACGCTCGGGTTTGAAGGCTCGGACTATTCTGCCAGTTTGATTGGTGGAGCTATAAATGCCAAAACCATAGAAATATGGACGGATGTAAGCGGCATTTATACCGGCGATCCCCGTTTTATTCCGGAAGCAAAACCCTTGGCTGAGTTAAGTTATATTGATGCAACCGAGATGGCCTATTTTGGAGCCAAAGTATTGCACCCTTCCACCCTTAAACCTGCGCAGGAAAAAAACATTCCGGTATTCGTTAAAAATATTTTTGAACCGGATGAACCCGGTACTAAAATTATACGAGCTTCTGAATACGAACCGGATGTATTGGCGATTTCTTTTAAGCGGGGAATGGCGACGCTGACAGTTAGCGCCTACGAAACGGTGATGGGATATTCTTTTTTAACCAAAGTGTTTACTGTTCTTGAAAAACACCGGTTGGCTGTGGATGCTGTGAATACAACAGAGGCCTCTGTGACAATCACCTTAGAAAATACAAATGCCTTAAAAGATCTCTCCAAGGCATTTATTGAAATTGGAAATGTTTCATTGGAACAGGAGAAAGGACTGCTTACCCTGATCGGGTGTTCCATAAACAGTCCCAAAAAACTAACTTCTAAGATTTTTGATGTTTTAGATACCACATCCATCGATCAAATTTCATTTAGCAAAGAAAAGCGCATATTAAATCTGGTTCTTCCTGAAGATGAACTGATTAAAGCTGCCCAGCGGGTTCACAAAAAACTGTTCTAATTTTGAGCTGCTTTATTTTTTTCAGAATCTGCTTCCTGCAATTTTTCGGGGAGTACGATTCCCAATCGCTTGGCTCGTTCTCTCCACTTTTGTCGAGCCAGCTTCTGCATGTCTTCGATGGCATCTATTTCATCTACGATCTCCATTCCCAATAAAGTCTCTACCACATCCTCCATCGTCACCACTCCGGAAAATCCGCCGTATTCGTCAACAACAACCGCAATGTGTTCTTGTTTTTCAAGCAGCCGCTCGAAGAGGGTTTTTAGGGAAATAGTTTCAGGAAGAATGAGAACATCCCTTTTAATTTCACTTAGCTTTTTATCTCCATTTCCTTCAGAAAGATTATAATACAGATCGTTTTTCAGGATATAACCGGTAATATCTTCATCATTTTCACCGTAGACGGGCATGCGTGATACCCTTAATTCATCTTTGTTGCTGAGAATATCACTGATCGTTAAGTCTTCCTGAAATTTCACCACCACGATTCTTGGGGTCATAATATCCTTAACCTTTAGCGACCGAAACCGTATCAGGTTTTTGAAAATGTTTGACTCCCCTTCTTCAAAAATACCTTCCTCAAATCCAAGTTCAGCCATAGCACTGAATTCTTCGCGACTCATAGCCGGCTCGTTATTTTCATTTGAAAGCCATTTTGTGATCCATTGTGATAATAAAACCAAAGGATACGTAATGAGGATCAGAAACTTCGTTGTGCGAGCCGCAAAGCCTGATAGTTTTTTCCAATAAGTAGCACCCAGTGTTTTTGGGATAATTTCCGAAAAAACGAGAATTGCCAAGGTGAGTAAAGCTGAAGTTACACTTACATAGGCATTTCCAAACACAACTTGTGCCTGGGCACCAACTCCTGCAGCACCAACCGTATGCGCGATGGTATTTAAACTCAGAATTGCAGAAAGTGGACGATCGATATCTGCTTTTAATTCTTTGAGAAGCTTGCCGGTAACCGGATTATTTTTTTGCGTTACCGCCACAAAAGAAGGCGAGATAGAAAGTAACACGGCCTCCAAAATAGAGCACAGAAATGATACTCCAATAGCCAACAGTAAATAAAAAATTAGTAATCCCATGCGCTTAAGGTAACAGAATTATAGAAATATTGTTGAAGTACTGTATCATATTAAAGTAAATCAATATTCACTTTTACAATTCTCTCGGAGCATGGTCAGTACATGTTGAAAATCATCAGGGAGCTCGGAATCAAATGTCACCATTTCTCCTGTAGCAGGATGTTCGAAGCCCAACGTTTTTGCATGGAGAGCTTGCCTGTCCAATCCGGTGATGAGATTATGAAACATGGATTTTCGCGATCCGGTATTGGGGCCATAGCGTACGGATGTGCCGCCATAAGTAGGATCTCCAAATACATGATGACCAATATGCGCAAAATGTACCCGAATTTGATGCGTTCGACCGGTCTCCAGTTTTACTTCTACCAAACTCAGGTAATCAAAATATTCCAGTACTTTATAATGAGTTACTGCCGATTTCCCTTTACCTTCCGGTTTTACCGTCATTAATTTACGATCTCTTTTTGATCTGCCGATATCCCCTTCTATGGTTCCTTCTTTTTCCGGAGTCCCCCATACAATAGCCCAGTACGTTCGTTCAATATCTTTCTCTTGAAATAACTCGCTTAAGGTGGCCAGGGTATGATCGTCTTTAGCCACAACCAATAACCCACTGGTGTCTTTATCTAATCGATGGACGATGCCCGGGCGCAGATTTTCGTCTTCTTCCTCTCCCGCCAGTTCATCCACGTGATACATGAGTCCGTTTACCATGGTTCCGGTCCAGTTTCCGTAAGCCGGGTGGACTACCATTCCGGCTTCTTTATTTACAATGATGATCTGGTCATCTTCATAAACAATATTAAGATCCAGGTTTTCCGGCTTGGCCTCAGGTGGTGGGGCTACGGGTAATTCGATATAGATCTCATCCCCGGGCTGCATGATATAGGAAGGTTTTTCTTTCTTCCCGTTTACATCTACATAGCCATCTTTTATAGCCTCTTGCACTTTGGTTCGGGATGCATTTTCAACAAATGAGGTAATGTATTTATCGAGACGAATATCGGTATGCTGCCCATCAGGCACCGTGTGTTCGTATATAGTTGACTGTCTGTTTTTACCGGCTTTCTTTTCCATGGTGTAAAGGTACGGAGATTAACTCTTCTTTTTTACGCATTAAAATTTTTTGTAAGGAATTGGTTTTTCATCGCTCTTACTAATGTTAAATGTTTAGTTTTTAATTTTAAATTGGAGTAATTATGAGTAATGATAATGTGATCCTTGAAAAAAGTTTTAACTTTGCACTCTCGATCGTTGAGTTGTACAAGATCCTTGTTCAAAACAAAGAGTATGTATTGTCCAAGCAACTTCTGCGCTTTGCTACAAGCATCGGTGCAAATATTGAAGAGGCAACTGCAGCATCCACAAGAAAGGATTTTGCTTACAAAATGACAATCTTTTCATAAGAAGCTCAGGAAAATCGATATTGGCTAAAGCTGTTAAACAGAAGTCAAATTGTAGAATTGAATTATTCAAAGTATCTCAATGATGTTACAGAACTCATAAAAATCTTAACTGCAATCGTTAAAACTGCACAAAGTAATAGCAAAAAATCATTTAACACTTAGCATTTAACATTTATAATTCGAACCTTTCGTAGTACAACATTTTAAATTTTGAATTCCCCATGATTAAGTCATTATACATAAAAGATTTTGCCCTCATCGATGAGCTGGAAGTTGATTTTGAGGAAGGACTGAATATTTTAACCGGACAGACCGGAGCCGGGAAGTCTATCATCATTGGGGCGCTGAATATGATTCTTGGGGAGCGTGCTGATACAGAAGTTATAAGGCAGGGAGCAGATAAAGCCATTTCTGAAGCTACCATCTGGGTTGGGGAAGATGAAACTTTGGAGCGGTTGCTCACTGAAAACGAAGTCGAGTTTAACGAATATTTGATTCTTCGCAGGGAAATTCGAGGCACCGGAAGCCGGGCTTTTATGAATGATACTCCTGTGAATATAAGTGTTCTTAAAGCCGCCGGAGATTTATTAGTTGATCTGCATGGTCAGCATGATCATCAGTTATTATTGAAAGAAGAAAACCACCGCGGTGTTATTGATGGTTTTGGAGAAGTAGAACCTGTTTTAGAAGCCTACCAAGAGGAACACAAAAAAATGGTAGAGCTTCAAAAAGAATTATCCTCATTGAAAAAAAGGGAACATGAATTACAGGAAAAGACCGAGCTATATCGCTTCCAGGTGCAGGAGTTAGAAGAAGCACATTTGTCTGAAATTGATACTGAGCAGCTTGAATCAGAAATGAATCTACTGGATAATGCAGAGGTATTAGATCAAAAAGCAGCGGCTATATCAGAAATGGGCGACCATGATGATGCGAATATTATACAGCTGCTGAATTTCCTGAAACTTAATTTAGAAGATTTAGCCCGTATTGAGCCGGAATTTGAAAACTATTTAAACGAGATCAATGCGGCTCGGGTCAGTGTAAATGAAGCCATCGCTTTTGCTGAAAGATATCGTAATAGTATTGAGTTCAACCCAAAACGGCTGGAAGAACTTCGGCAACGACAATCAGAGCTCAACAGACTTCAAAAAAAATACCAGCGGGATATCCCTGAACTCATTAAGTACCTGCAAGAGATCAAACATGAACTTTCTATAGCCGACAACTTCGATCTTGAAATTGAAAAACTGGAATCAAGAATTCAGGATCAGGCTGAAATTTTGAAAAAGGCTGCCATTGAGCTTCATGGTATCCGAACTAAAGTGGGCAAGAAATTGGCTGAAGCCATTCAACAAGAATTGGCCAAGGTTGGCATTCCGCATTCAAACCTGGATGTTCGGGTTGACTGGATGTACTCCAACAAAGGCTGGATTGAAGTTGACGGGCAATCCGTTGAGTGTACCGAATATGGTTGTGATGACATCAGAATCTACATTTCTACCAATAAAGGAGAAGAACCTAAGCCACTGGCAAAAATTGCTTCGGGTGGTGAAATTAGCCGGGTGATGCTGGCTTTGAAATCAATCTTAGCCAAAGAACAAAGCCTCCCCGTTATGATTTTTGATGAAATCGATACCGGGATAAGCGGTGAAATTTCAGAGAAAGTAGGCCGAACAATGCGTAACCTTTCTGAACATTGTCAAATCATCGCTATTACTCACCAGCCGCAGATAGCCAGTCAGGCCCATAAACATTATAAAGTGGCAAAAGTAGAGGAAGACGACCGCACAGTATCCCGAATCATTCCGCTATCTGACGAAGAGCATATCCACGAAATTGCCAGCCTTATGAGTGGAGCTGAAATTTCCGATTCTGCCTTAACCAGTGCCAGGGAACTTATTGAGCGTAATACTTTCCAAAATTAAGGTTGATCTGTTATAGAACTTCCTGAACGTATTTTTCCAGATCAAAAGCTTCCGGCGGAGCTGTTTTTTTTAGGTACAACGGATGGTGAGGATGTCCCGCTTTTGAAATTCTGCCCCGGGTGAAATAGTTGCACTTTTCAGATTTTAATACATCATTAATATCCTGCAAACAGCGAGATAAATACGACCGCTTTTCAATCAACGTTCCCCATGCACACCATACATCGGAATTTAATCCCCGAATCTGATTTTCTATTTCTTCTACATTTTTAAGGTGGATTTTTTTCTGGAATTTCTTGTGCATCTTATCCGGATTGGTAGCTCGCTGTGGATAGAGATTAAACATAAGCCACCCGTCATATCCATGATCTCGCGCAAAACGAGCAACCGATGCCACAGTCGGATCTAAATCATTGGGTTTGGCCGTACTGGGATTCACCCCAAAACAAATCAACGGATTCTCTCCCTCCTGCCCTAAAGAATATCGGGTGAGAGGTTCGTCGTGTTCATAGATCCATGGTTTATCAGGAAACATGTGAGCGTAGATGTTTGCTTTAAAATTCAGCCCGAAGATAGATGGATTTTTTCGAATATCGAACCCAATTTCCCAATTCATTATTCGATATTCTCCCCCTAAGCTCTTACTTTTTCTCATGGCAAAATCCATTTCAAATATCTTTAAAAAACACCTGTCTGATCGCCTTGCCGATTACTTTGAAGAAAACCCCTTTTTCATTATTGGAGTGAGTGGCGGGCCCGACTCCATGGCTCTACTTTATCTGCTCCACCAGCTACAGGTTGATTGTTTAGTGGTCCATGTGAATTACAACAAACGCGGAAAACAGTCTGATAAAGACCAAGAACTGGTAGAACAAATATCTTTTGCCTGGGGATTTGAATGCTGCTCCATCCAGATTACACCCGATAAAAATCAAGGAAAAAACTTCCAGAATTGGGCCCGTGAACAACGGTACCAGTTTTTCAGAGATCTAAAAGTCGCACATACTGCAGATGGAATTATTACCGCGCATCATAAAGACGATCAGGTTGAAACGATCCTCCAAAAAATACTACGGGGAAGTTCCCCAACAGCCTGGAAGGGAATGGATGTTTGGGACGGCCAACTTTTCAGGCCGCTCCTACCCTTCAGCAAAGAAAAAATCCTTGCTTTCTGTGAAGCTGAAGCAGTACCCTATCGAATAGATAAAAGCAACCTGAAATCAGATTATGCCCGGAATTATATTCGTAATGAATTCACCGAAAAGGCCGATAAGCTGTTTCCCGGCTGGCATAAAAATATCCTGAGCTTGCCTGGCTATGCCGAGTCCTTTGAAGACAGTATTCGGTATATAACTGATAGCGTTTCCTCGGGCATAGGAATCGATCTTACGGCATTTTCTGAATTACCGGAATTAATAAAGCCGGCTGTGATAAAACATTTTTTAGATGAGTCGGGATTAAAGGGAACATACTCTAAACAGCAGCTTACCGATCTTGCTGAAATTGAATACGTGCAAACAGGCAAAAGTTTAAAGATCGGCGACTTCGAATTAATTCGCGACAGGAATAAAGCAAAACTCATTAAAGCCAAAAAAAGTAACCAGGCTGAAATATCTATTACCGAAAATGATGTTGCATCAGGATGGGCGAATGACAGACTTTCCATATCAAAACAAAAGAATATTGAAACCAACGCTGATTTAGCCCTGGATTACACTAAGCTCAGCTGGCCTTTAACTTTGAGAACATGGAACGAAGGGGATTCTTTTCAGCCCTTGGGTATGGAAGGGAATCAAAAAATTTCAAAACATCTTACAAACAGAAAAATTTCCACTTCAACCCGGGAAAAAGCTTTGGTATTGTGCGGTTCAGATAGTACTATTTATGCCATCATATACCCTGAGCTGCCGACAAATCAACAATGGGGAAATATCTCTGAATTAGCCAAAATAGATTACAACACTAACACCATATTGACGATTAACATTTTACTATGAGTGCATCTTTTTACCAACCTGATACTGTTACTTGCAATGGAGAACAATTCAAAATCTTCATTAACAGGCAGCAAATTGACGAACGAATAAGCCAGCTTGGGGAACAACTGGACAAAGACTTTGCGGACAAAAAACCCATTTTTATTGGAATTTTGAACGGAGCTTTTATCTTTCTGGCAGATATTATGCGGCATGTGAGCATACCTTGTGAGGTTGATTTCATGAAGCTTAGCAGTTACGGGGATGAAAAAGTTTCATCCGGACAGGTAACTGAGCTAAAACATATTGACGCCAAAATTGAGGGCCGACATGTAATATTGGTTGAGGACATTATCGACACCGGGTTGTCCATGAATTACATGGTTAAAAGAATGAAAGAAGAAAATCCGGCCTCCGTTTCTGTCTGCTCCCTTTTACATAAAAAAGAGGCTACTAAATTCGATGTTCAAATTGATTATGTTGGATTTGAAATTCCGAATGCTTTTGTGCTTGGATATGGATTGGATTACGCGCAGGAAGGACGGAATCTTTCTCAGATTTATGTAATTGATAAAGAAAACGACTAATGATTTTACCGGGATTTTAGAAAGGTTGCTCGGTTTTATAATCAATTAAGATATGTTTAAAAGAGGCTTTCTTTTATTGATTTTATTTTGCCTTGGCACAAACATATATGCCTTTCAGTTTTCATTTCTGCCACCTCAGGATACCCTGACTGCTAAACAATGGACCCTCGAGGATGGCCTTCCTGTTAATACAGTGGGGCAAATTGCGCAAGACAGCGTTGGGTTTATATGGATTAGCACTTATGATGGGTTGGTAAAATTTGACGGGTTGAATTTTGAAGTATTCAACTACTCGAATACTTCTGAAATGCCTCACAACCGAACTACAGACGTATATTTTCAAAACAATGACAGCTTATGGGTGCCCCTCGAATATGGCGGGGTTATGTTATTTTCTAATGATCAAATACAACATTTCGGAAGTCAGGAGGGCTTTACTGATTCAGATTTGACCCAAATTCACACTTTCTCTGGTAACCGGATGTTTTTGGTTACTAATGCGGGATTATATGTATTTGAGGAAGGTAGTTTCAGGAAATTCTACGAGGGCAGAACTCCCGGACAAAACCAGGTACACAGTTTATATGAAGACCGTGATAAAACTATTTGGGTAGCTACCAATAATGGGTTGTTGCACTTCTCAAAAACCGGCCAACTAATTAAAGAATATAAAATGAAGGCCATCTCCGATGATAATCGGTTTTTGGAGGTTAAAAGAAATACGAGTGGCAATATTATTGTAGGCACTTATCATGGTTTATACGAATTACATGAGGGACAATTCCATATTCCTCAAAAATATGAAGCCACTGATGGCTATGCCATCTACACAATTTATGAAGATGCAGATATAACACTTCTCACCTCTTCAAGTTAACTTTTTTACCTGCAAGAGGAAGTTGCTGTAAAGATGGAAAAAAGCAATCTTAAACCTGATGAAGTTTATGTACAGTTTCATAGGGATTCAGAAGATAATCTATGGCTCATCGGTACTTTAGGGTCTTTAGGGCTGCTTAGAAATAATACTATTCAACCCTTTACTGCTATACCTGAAATATCAGATTATCGATTTAATAGTATTTTTGAAGATCGCGAAGGCAACTTCTGGTTTGGAACCAACCGAAATGGATTAATAATTGTAAGTAAAAGCAGAGTTAAAAATATTGGCACCCAAGAGGGACTTTCTGGAAATAATATACTCGGACTTTTTGAAGATAGCCGGGGACGTTATTGGGTAGGAACCCGGGGAGCGGGACTGAACCTTATTACAGAAAATGGCATAACGAATTATACCTCAGATGATGGCCTTGCTTCAGATATTGTTCATACTATTGGAGAGGATAAAAATGGGAATATTTGGGTTGGTCATCACGAAAATGGCTTAGACAAAATTACAGATACAGATATAGAAAATTATCAGCCCGGCAATAATGTAGAGATTAATAACATCCGTGCTATTTATTCTGATAAAGATAAAAATTTTTGGTTAGGCACTTACGATGGTTTGATCAAATTTGACCCCATTACCAAGAAACAAACTGTTTATAATGAAGATGATGGATTGGCAGGAGTTAAAATAAGATACATAACACAAGCCCCTGACGGAGCCATTTGGTCCGGCAGTTTAGATGGTGGAGTTGCTCGTTTCCATGATGGAGAATTTACCAACTATACTACCGAGCAGGGATTATCTTCAAATAATATTCGCTCTATTTATATCGATGAAAAAGATCCAGAAACTATTTGGATCGGAACCGAAAATAATGGACTTAACCGTCTTAGAAACGGGGAAATTCAGTATATAAATCAGGAAGATGGCCTTCCTGATCATATTATTCACTGGATATCCCAAGATGAAAACGACTGGCTTTGGATGTCATCAAACCGGGGAATCTTCAAAATCCATAAGAAAGAGCTCATTGCCTATCTTGACAATGAAACCGAAATATTCACCCTCTTACATTTTGGAAGTGAAGAAGGCATGCGAAATCCTGAGGCCAATGGTTCTTTTCAGGAAGCCGGTTTACGTACAGAAGATGGCCGGTTTTGGTTTGCAACACAGGAAGGGGTGGCAATTTTTTCTCGTGAAGTTAGTACATCAGATTCTGTTGCTCCAAATGTCATTATTCAAGGAGTAAACGCTGCAGGGAATTCCTATAACACCAATGAGATACTGATAGAAAGAGGCACTAAGAGTTTTACTGTTCTTTTCCATGCCCTAACGTATCCTTCTACGCAGAAAACACGATTTCGATACCGGTTAGAAGGGTATGAAAATAGTTGGAATGAAGTAGCCGGAACGCGCAATGCTACCTATCAAAATATTCCTGCCGGAACCTATGATTTCAGGGTAATATCAGCAAGTAACGATGGGATTTGGAGTGATAATCCTGCCATTGCCACCATTACAGTTCAGCCTTATATATACGAGGAACCTTGGTTTCTTTTAATTATGATATTATTAATTGCAGGGGGATACTATGGAGCTACTCAAATTCGCTATAAATACTTACTCAGTAAGCAAAAAGAGTTAGAGCAAGTCATCCAAAATCAGACAGCGGAACTCCGTCAGGAGAAAAAAGACCTTCAGAAAAAAAATCAAATCATTAAAAAGCAGGCAGCTGAACTGGAAGAAAGTAACCAAACCAAAGATAAATTTTTCTCACTCATTGCACACGATCTCCGAAACCCATTTCAAGGACTGGTTGGGCTTACGGAATTAATATTAATGGATGTGGATGATAAAAAGGATTCTGAGCTTAAAGAAAATGTACAACACCTTTATTCTTCAGCACGGTCTTTACATAGTTTTGTAGAAGATTTACTTAATTGGGCATCTTTGCAGAACGGGAAGATGAAGCCCAAACCTGAATCAATCAACATAAATGAGTTAGTTGTACAAGTTCTGGAATTATTTGATGACACCGCCCAACAAAAAGATATTGAGCTAACTTTTGAATCAAAGACTCAATCTAGTGTACATGCCGATAGAAATATGTTGAAAACTATCCTTAGAAATTTAATTTCTAATGCCATTAAGTTTACTGAACCGGGCGGTAGCGTTTCAGTTAAAGTTTACAAAGACGGATCATTCCAATTTTTGGAAGTGCAGGATAACGGAATAGGCATGGATAAAGATATGGTTGAGCAATTATTGCAAATAGACTCAAATGTTTCTCGCAGCGGCACACAAAATGAAAAAGGTTCCGGATTGGGGCTATTGATATGTAAAGAAATGATTGCCCTGCAAAATGGTGAGCTTCAAATAAAATCTAAGAAACAACAAGGCACTACTTTTATCATTAAACTCCCTTCAAAAGGCTTGTCTTTGGTTCAATAAACCAACTGGAAAACTTCCTTATTATTACGGCTGAAAAAGTTGCCATTAGTCATGAAAGCTCCCTATATTTGTTGCCCTTTGAAATAACCGGAGAGGTGGCTGAGTGGCTGAAAGCGCTCCCCTGCTAAGGGAGTATACCTCTAACGAGGTATCGAGGGTTCGAATCCCTCTCTCTCCGCATTTTTTATTTGCTCTTCATTATAAAGACCCCGTTCCAATCGTCGCCCGGAGGATCTTCTTTCATCATTTCACACCGCTCAATAAAAATATTTGATGGATTTGGTTCATGCCGCTCCAGTTCTGCTGACTTCTTAAATTTACTAATAGCTTCATCCCACTCCTGATTGAAATACAACTCCATCCCCTCTTCATAAAAGTTGATACATTCGAATAGTTTGTCGTCAGCATCTTCTCTCAGATCTGCTATTTCGTACACTTTTACAGGCTGAGTACGGCCTTTTACAACAATATTATCAAGCAGCCTGAACACACAATCATTACCAAATTTTTCAGCCTCCTGTTTAGTAGCTTCTGTCACCATTGTAAACACCCCATATTGCTTCGCTCCACTTTCACACCGGGCAGCAAGGTTTACATTATCGCCCATCATGGTGTAATTGAAGCGCCGGCTTGAGCCCATATTCCCCGTTACCATTTCTCCGGTGTTAATTCCAATCCGGTGCTGCATATTGACCACAATCTCGGGCCATCCGTCCTCTTCCCATTTCGTACGTAATTCTGCAAGTTTCTTGTGCATTAATTGTGAGGATATACACGCTTGCAGTGCATGATCTTTGACAAATACCGGGGCCCCAAAAAACGACACTATCGCATCTCCAATGTATTTATCCAGAGTGCCTTCCCTGGTGTTGAGTATTTCTGTCATAGCAGATAAATACTCATTAATTAACTGTACCAATTCTTTGGCTTCCAGTTTCTCGGAAAAGGTCGAAAAAGACACAATATCACTGAAAAAGGCCGTAATATATTTTTCTTCTCCACCCAACTGGGGCTCTTCACCGGATTCTATCATCTGATTTACTAACTCCGGGGATACATAAGAGGAGAACATGCCCCGAATGCGTCGCTTCTCTTTTTGTTCCACATAATATTCGTAACTGACCATTCCTACCTGGGTAACAAAAACCGCCAACATGGGTCCCGTTAAAAACATCATTATATTGAGATTCACAAAAACCCAGTAAGTCAAAAACATGTAGCCGCCGCCTAAAAAGAGGGCCAGAACCCATCCATAAGTTGCATTAGCAAACCTGTTTGTAAGGGTAATCAGAAAGCAAAACACCAGCATGATTAGCAACGAATACCACCCTCGGAACCGCTCTATATAGTTGCTATCTAAAATAGTTTGGATGGCATTGGCATGAATTTGATATCCGGGAAGAAGCTTTTCATCACCGGCAAAGGGAGTAGAATAAAAGTCTCTTAGAGTGGGCATACTAGAACCAACTATTACGATTTTATCTTCAAAAGTTCCCTGGCTTAGATGTCCTATCATGGGATCATCAAAGGTATTCACCCCAAAATCCAATTCCTTTTCAAATACGGTAGTATAGCCCGAATCATCTATAACTTCTTCATAAGATACGGTTGGAAACACTCCAACAGAGTCAGATTGCTGAGAACCGTCAGGGCCGTAATAGTTAATCATAAAAGAATTTGGCCCGTCTTTTAACACATCATATGCCCCAGTTTAAAATATTCACTGCCGGGGTTGGGCCTTGTTTCATCAATCTCCTCATAGGGTATATCCAGGTATTCCTTGATGACTTCTATCCCCAATCTATAATAATTTTTACTGTCCGCTTCATAGATATGCCCAAAATTATATGTTCTGATAGCCCCATCCAGATCAGGGATGACCCGCACTAATGCAGTGCGGTTTGGATTACTTTGCTGAAGTATATCGATCGGAAATTGTGGTTCCGTTAACTCAGCATTATCACCGGTCGTTTTATTCAGCTCTCCGGCCAGAATAACATTTCCATGTTTTTTAATGGCCTCGGCAAAAAGAGTGTCATTTTTAGCGTCATAGCTATCACGTCCTTCAAAAAGAACATCAAACGCAATCACTTTTGCTCCTGCCTGATTTAAATTCTCTACTAACCGGGCATGAACACTGGTGGGCCAGGGATATTTTTCGGGAATTTCCTCATCAGCTTTTTGGCTTATTGCTACTAAAACGGTGGGAGAATCAGAAACATCGAGGAGGCCCCGCCACTCAAAAAGCTGATCTTTAAAATTAAGCTCTAAAACCTGGATTGGATAAAAATTGATCAGAATAAAAGATAATATAAAAGCAGATATAGCTATCAGGGAAATGTAAAGGAATCCCTTTTTTTTCTTTTTTTTCTTAGCCATTTACCTAAAAGCTAAATACATAACGAAGCTGAACAATTCGGTCGTTGGCACGATTTCCTCCGCTTACATTGGTGAAATTTGCATCAAACACGAGGGCGTGGTAATCATCAATATTATATCTGGCACTGGCTTGTAATACATAAGTCTGGTAATCAATTTCTTCACCAACTTCTCCGAGAACATAATAATCATCGCGTGGAGTATCAGGGTCGTCGTAATCCATAATCTGCAGCGGTCTTGAAGACACTGAGTTATTGGTCACTGCTACTCTTCCATTCACAACCAATGCATTTTCTAATAACCTATAATTTCCTCCCACATAAAAGCCGGTAATATTAATCTCATTTTGTCCACTTCCAGCTTCGGTACTATTATAATTCATACCAACTTGTGTTTCCAGCGGTAAGCCGTGAAATCGAGAGGTCATGCTGAGTGCAAATGAACTGCTATTTACATCTCCGTAAGCAAAAACTTCATCGTTGGTATTTAATGTGTTAAAACTGAGTGACACATCATTTCTGGCATCAAAGAAATTGAATTGTTGTGTAATGGATGTATTGAAGCTGAAAGATTTATTCAGCCTTGGCGCCGGTGTGACAACAGTGACCAAAGAATCTTGCCCGTTTATGGTACGACGTTCTTGTATTACATTTTGGACGGCAGAATTTTGAAGATCGTCCGGCAATAAAAAGTTTTCTCTTGCCACATCATTGTCTCGGGTTCTAAATCTGATTCCTGTACTAATACGAGGGAGATTAATATCAACGGGATACCAGCTGGCATTGGCTCTGTACGTTATGGTATTCGTTGTTGCCCTGCGAGTACCACTCACATTGTCATTTAAGTTTTCATATCCCAAGGTTAAATAAACTCTGTTGGAAAGCATATTCAATCGATCTGTAATAGTAAATCCTGCTACATCTTTACGAACTGTTGAATTGGCTAAAGAATAAAAATTGGGACCTATCCACCGATATTGTATTCTCAAGTTATTATTTGGATGGCGATAAGAAACTTGGCTATTTCCGGCTAAAATACTTGTCGGGAAAAAAGCACTGGTGTTTAAGTCCTCCCCTTCTTCCTCTTCTTCCAGCTTCAGTGGCAGTGTGTTCATATTTTCATTTACAATGATAAGCCAGGAAAGCTGATCCAAAAGATTCGCTGTACTATTATTTATATCGAAGCCTAACTCTTCTGCACGTTCAACCGTAAGTGGTCCGCCATAGATGTTATCATTTAATGCACTAATAACTGCTTCAGATTCAAAACGAAGCCGATTATTCAAGAAATTCATTTTTAGATCGGTTCCGGCAACTACATTATCCTTGGGCTGTACAGCACCTCCTCTGATTTGCAGCTTATCCGGGTCCTGCGAGAGACTGTCTCTTTGTGGTTGCGTCAGATTATTGCTAATGACTTCATTTGAATTTAAAATATCTCGGTAATCGCGGATATTTAAGATGGAAGTCGTATCGTCCTGCACTTTTACGGCATGAAACCCAATCTGAAATTTATCTTCGTTACCAATTCCAATGCGTCCACCGGTTATCTTACGCTGAAATGTTCCGCGACCACTCTCATCATAGGAGAGAAATAATTATTGTCCACAACCTGCCCATTGCTGTTTACTACTTCTTCTACCACTAAACTGTCGTAGAGGTTTGTAACACCTCGTTCAAGTTCCCCATATATAAACTGCAGGTTTAACTTTTCCTCCAGAAGATGAAGAGATGTATTAACTCCATGTATTCTTCTCCCCGAAATAGTAAATTGACTCATGGATGGATATACGTGCCCGGCTTCAAAGTTGAACAAGTTACCATAGGATACATTGACACCATACCTGTTTTGTGGTTGAAGGCGGTCAGACTCCTGAGAGGTTAAATAGCCATTTGCACTATATCTCCAGTTCCCATATCGGCCTGAAATTCGGGTTCTGCCGGTGTAGGCGTTGTTAGTATTCCCTGAAATAACCTGGTTACGAGCTGCTAATTCTGCTGAAATTTGAGGGGCATTGCTTGGACCAAAACCGGTAAACGTTTCTTGTCCGGGAGCTACTACCGCAAAGTTCCATTCTACAACACGGTAAACTTCATCCTCTCCTTCGTACTCCAAAGCCACACGGTGGCGCCCGGTATTTAAGTTCTGAGGGATATAGTAGATGTAGTATGCACTGGTATCCGCATCAGAGGTAATATCTTTTTCATCCAGATAAAGCCGAAACTCCCCGGGTTCCAGATTATTTTTATCATAAAATAGCGCGATGGCAATCAGAACATCATCTTTAGTGACCCCATTGCCCGAAGTTGGAGAAAGTATAGTGTAATCAATTTCCTCTAAGAGTGGCTTTTCATCCTCTAAAGTATCCACAATCTCCACTTCAACCGGATTATCTTGGGGAGAAGTATTTGGGTAATAGACGGTCTCGCCCGATAGTAGTGTAACTTCAAAATAATATTCAACTACGCTTGCATTCTCATTTTGGATATCAAAACTTGCTCTGAAAGTTCCATTTTGATAATTCACTTCCATTTGCTGGTAGCTAAAATCACCATCATACCGGTAAAAAAGACGAGCTTGCTGTATATCACCTTGTGAAATCCCCGGAACGGCAAATTCCAAGGTGTTGGCTGTACTTCTTTCTAAAGCAACAGGCGCTTGATGTTGTACATTATACTGAGCCTGTACGTTTCCCCATATTGCCAACGACAATACCGTGCAAAAAATAATTTTTTCAAATACCCTTTTAAACATTGTTTCTTTTTATTTAAACAAACCAATTAGTTTTGTTCCTGTTCAAAAAGATTTATTCTAATTTCCCGGATTTGTCCATTTTCATCGCGGAACCTCAGGATCATCTCTTTTTCAACAAAATTTTGATCCATCTCTTCATAACCTTCATACAATTCTGCCAACTCCTCGTCCGACAAGGTACCGGAATTCACATTCTCTCCATCTTCATCTACTGTTCCGAACATATTGGAGAATAACGATTGGGTATCTCCGGAATTTAGTGCCATCAAATCCACTTGTCCTTCTTCCACCCAAGTATAACCATTAGATCGAGATCCGAAATTAGTACCTTTTACAGAAGCCAATGAGCGGGAAGTGGCGACCTCAAAGTCATTATTACCCTGTGGTTGTACTTCAAGGAATACCTCCCCTTTGTTCAAATTAATTCTAGTATTACTCTCTTTACTTGTCGTTCCAACATCACCGGTAATCCGCAACAATGAGTTAGGTTTAACCTTAGCCACGCTATTATCCATGAAAAGTACTAAAGCATAAGCTCCTTGTGCGGTAAACAAGCTATCTCCGGAAAAAAGTTTTTCCCCTAAATTATCTAAAGTAAGTGTATCCAACTTTCCAATATTCAGGTTTTGTACGGTAACATCCGGCTTAAACTTTCTGACTATTCCAATATGTCGTTCAGTTTGTTGAAATGCTGCCAGTTCTTCTGAGGCCATACCAAAAAATATGAACGCCAAAACACCTGCATAAATGAACTTTCTAAACGTGTTCATACCAATTTATCGATTATCACCAATTATAATTTCCTCATTCCGGATTTTTTGCAAAATCTCCTCCAGTTTTACTGTAGCTGAAGCACCAGTAAAATCTTGCCCATCATATTGTATTGAAGCTAACTGAAACCCATTTTCTTGTAACCTTTCAAACTCCTCTTGTCCTATTATCGTTACTATAGCTTCCACAACTTCCTGAGACATCGGGGGATTATCTGTGACTCCTCTGGGACCGGTTAAGGTAAATGTCCAAATTTCGGAAGTTATCTGTTCAGATTCTGTATTGGACTGCACGGTATTTACTACCTGCCAAAAATAGGTATCACCCCGCTCAAGTGCTTGTGCACCTGATGAAGGATACTGAAAGGACGTTCCCTGAATGTTCACATCCAGATGCTCAAACTCTAATAAAGATCCCGCTCCATCCGTGGCATTTGTAGGACTTGAACTTTTAGCTCCTTGTAATAAAGATTCCGGGCTATCTATACCATTGTCTTTAACTACCAATAAGCGATAGGTAGTACTGTTATCGCCTTCCCAACTAAACTGAGGAAAATTGTTGGAGATATTGGTTTCTGAACCGACCACATTTCCAGGTGCTTTCAGGTAAATTTCCCTTTCATCAGAACCGGCTTTAAAATTTCCCCCAATTTCAGTTCCGGCTTGTGCTAAATTCACTCTTCCTTCTGCATCGGTTTCCTGGAATACTGTAACCTGTACCGTGTAAATATCACTCGGCAATGTGGTTGACCCGGATAAGTCATTAATAAAATTCTCTCCTTCTGTAGTTAAACCACCTGTCAATTTCAGACTTTCCCGAATACCGGGTATCTGCTCGCGGGCCAAGTCATTATTGGTTACATAAATAGATTGATTCGGTTGAAGAGAAAATGGGTAATTCGGATCTGAACTAAATTCTACAATATTTCCTACCTGAGAAGCGCTTATTTCAATATCAAAATATAAATTAGTAATCTCTTCAGCTGTCAAATTCTCCAAAAAACCAGATATTAACATGGGACCTGAACCGTTCTTATCCATTCCCAGATTCGTTAAACTAAATACTTGTGCATTTTCTAAAGTAGCGCTTTGCTCGATGGAAAGATTTATTCTTTGAGCCTTTGCCTCATTAAAGGGGGTAACATTTAACACACCCAACACTACAATAAAAACGTAATATTTAATCGCTTTACTGTTCATTTTTCCTCCCGTTAGAAATTCTTAAATATTTTAAAATATTAGAAGCACACAAACAAGCTTTAAATAATGGCACCTTATACTATGTAATTAAACCAAACGTATTCCTATACTTGTATATACAAAAAAAGCTCCCTCACATTGTGAAAGGAGCTTTTGTGGAGCTACGGGGATTCGAACCCCGGACCTTCGCGCTGCCAGCGCGACGCTCTAGCCAGCTGAGCTATAGCCCCGAAAGGCTGGCTAAAATATATATTTTTAAATCAAAATAACACCCTGTATCAATGTTTATTTCTTAAAATTTCTTTTAAGGGCAAAGGTATTTTATTACAGGAATTGTAAAAAAAGTCTTTTTAATTCATTATCAAACTGCTATTTTGTTCTGGAATGCACCTAAAAATTAATCACAATAGAAATCAACGAAGATGACTAATTTAAAATCACTGATACCAAATGTTTTTCTGATGTTGGCGGTAGTATTTTTTGCAAGTTGCTCCGGCTCTCAAGAATTACTGGATCCTTCAGAACGCACACTCGAATACCTCCGATCTCTTGACGAAGAAACCCTTCGCGGTTTAGATACCGATCAAGATGGTCTTAACGATTACTTAGAACTTTACGAATATGAAACCAATCCATTAATGGCAGACACCGATGGTGATGGCCTTTCTGATGGTGAGGAAGTAAATGAGTATGAAACCGATCCATTAAATGCTGATTCTGATGGAGACGGCCTTTCTGATGGAGATGAAGTTAATTCATACAATACTGATCCATTAAATGCTGATTCTGACGGTGACGGACTCTCAGACGGAGACGAAGTCAACAATTACAACACTGATCCAAACAATTCAGATTCTGATGGTGACGGACTCAGCGATTATGATGAAGTGATGACGCATGACACTAATCCTAACAACGCTGATTCTGATGGTGACGGATTTACCGACATGCAGGAGCTTGATATGGGAACCAACCCAAATGATTCAAGTGATCCAATGTACCTTGATTCAGACGCACTGGAAACCGTTAACTTCGATTTCGACCGTTCAAATATTCGCAGCGATGCTGAAGCAATCCTAATGGATAATGTTGAAATGCTCAAAGACGCTCCTGCTTTCCGTGTTCGGGTAGATGCTTACACTGACCATGTGGGTGGCGATCAATATAACCTCCGATTGAGCTTGCGACGTGCAAATTCAGTTGTTGAGTTTTACGTAGATAATGGAATTTCTGAAAACCGTATCGAATCTAACGGTTTAGGTAAAGCTCCTGTTGAGTGTACCGAAGCTGAGCAAGATGAAAATACTCCCGGTTGTGAAAGAAACCGACGTGCTGAGTCACATCCTATAAGCACACTAAAGTATCAGCCTAACAACTAAGCTGAATACTTAGCGAAATTAATCAGGCTCACTGCTTTTCGGCAGTGAGCCTTTTTTATGGGTATCAATTTCTGCAATTGAGCTTAATAACTAATTGAACGTTTTACCTGTTAAAGAAATATTTGTGAATAGTGTACTTTGAAGAGTTCTACCAATGACTGGTCGAAGCGTCCCGCTTGAACCAAAATTGACTGTTTCAATGTATCTTATCTTGTCTGAATATCACACAAGCAAGACGCTTGCGATAGGATAGAGTAGAGCAACTGGTAAACGCGAGAATTGATTCAGTTATCAAAAGAAGCGTGCAATGCTTACCCCTGCAAATACGCCCGGTTCATCAATTCTGTAGGCAACATCAACCCGGAATAGATTAAATATGTTGCTTAAGGATAAGCCTGCCTCCATGTGCCAGTCATTTGTTAGGGAAGGACCGAATCCATATCTGTTATTGAATTCTGTTATTTGAGAATCTTTAACCCAAGTACGACCAATACCCCCAAAAGCAATGACACTTAAACCCGTTTTCGTTGCATTTCGCCATCCTAATAGTTCAAGTGGTACACTTTTAAAATTGTGCTCTGCATTTAACGCAACATAACTTGCTCCCTCGTATGGAATAAACCTTTTTGCCCTGAATGCGCCAAATGGAGTAAATACTCCCTGTGCTACATCCAATACCTCATTTTTTTGGATAGGGAGGTCTCCGATGTACGTCCCCGCATTAAATCGCATATCAAGGGTATTAGGGAAAAACCGGCGTTGATAGAACGTTTCGTAGCGACGGTATAGATCAATTTTGAAACGTGTGAAATCCCAGTCACTTCCCAAAAACCCTGCTGAGTGTTCTATAGAAAATGCATAGTCGTTCGCACCAATAGCTCCAAATCCTTTTCGATCGCTGCCATTAGACAGTGAAAGAAAAATCGATCCCAAATTTCCTTCATCTATATAACTATTCGGTCGCTGGAGATTATTTCTTCCGGCTATATCGTGGCTGGTTTTGTATGAAATAGAGGAATGCTGTTCATAATTATAACTTAGTTTGATACTTCCATATCCCCTTAGATAATGCTGCACGCCAAATTCTACCCCCTCATTTCGGTAGTAATCAAAGTAGTCGGCATAGCCAAACACTGCGGTGAAGCTCGTCAAGACCGGGCTAAACATATCGGAATTGTACCTCGTTTCGGTTCCGGCTTCATACCCACCATAGATTAAAAACCGCCTGGTTTCCTTCAGCGGTCGCCAAGTTAATGTTCCACCATACGAGAATATGCCGTCATCGTATCCTGTACTATATCCCCCAAAAGCAGAAGTGGTTAATCTATAGTCGAAAAAACTCCTCTCCCTTTTTAGTCCCAGATATAAGGCATCCACTCGGTTATAGCGAGCTAAAGGCGTCGTATTTTGGGTAAGTTTGGAAAGCAAGGATCGGTTTGAAGAAGATGAGCTTCCACTTCGGTTCGCTCTCCCTGAACTGCTTCCCCCGCTGCTTTTTACTGATATTGATCCGCTGTTATCATCTTCGTCCCAGTCAATAAAACGGGTGAAAAATCCTTTTGGCTTGAATGCTTTTTCTAACGTAGCGGTACTGTCCAGACTTTGGTAAGCCTGTTTCTCTTCACTATCTAAGGGAATCATTTCCACCTCGCTCACAAAAAGAGAGTCCCCTGAATTGATAGTTGTGGAATCCACACTAAAAGTCTCAAATTGTTTAAATAAAGAATCGGGCAGTAAGGTGTTTACATTGTAATCATTGAGTTTTGCTACTTGCTTGAATCCAATAGCAGGGAATCTCAATCCAACAATTCCAACTTCAACAACCCCGTTAATTCTGACATCGACAGGCAGCCAAAACTCACCGCCAAAATTGCTGAATTGCTGAGAGTAGGTCAGGTTAAAATCCTGAATGGGGGGTGGAAAACTAATCACGGAATTGGGTTTCAAATCCACTTCCAGCAGTGCATATTCTTCCCCAAGTACATAAATAGTGCCTTCAAACAACGGCTGTAGCTTTCGGCCTGAAGTCACCGATAGCTCATATACTACCTGACCATCAAGAGCATTTATATCTTCCAGCTGAAAGTCATAATAGGATAAAGCATCCGGGTGCGTAACTCCCACCACATTGAACCCAGCAATATCTAAATTATCATCGTAAAAATTGGGCAAATAACTGACCCCCGCAAAATTTGTTCCTTCATCAATATTAGCCGTCTGCCTTTTAGACTTCAATACCTCCCGGGTACCCCTTTCCTTATCCCAATACACCGTAGATACACTCTCCGATATCGAAACTATAGAAGTATCATTCTTTAATTGCTGACGGGTATACGCTTCAGCAACATACGTTCTTAGATTCGCCCGCCAAATCTTTTTCCGACGGATAACTTCCTTCATGATAGCTATAGCAGGGTCTTCGCCGGTTACCACAATCTCCCCCATTTCAGCAACAGACGGCTTTAACACAAACTCTACCGGACCTGAATTTTCTGTAATGGTTTTCTCCTGACTTTCAAATCCTATAAACCGAACCACCAAGGTGACGGGAAATTCCTGGACCTGCAGGCTGAATTCACCATCCTGATTTGAAATAGTTCCTTTGTAGGTGTCTTTGATAATTACGTGAGCGGAGGGTAGGGTCTCACCGGTTTCTGCATCAATAATTCTCCCTTTTACTACGTTTTGAGCCATTAATTCATGTACACCGAAAAGAAAAAGAACAAAGAACAAAAAGACTGATTTATGCATAACACTAAAATTCGTTGAAGGAAAATTTTTCAGCTCGTTTTTACTACCTCAAAGCTGATTAGTTTCACTAAGCTACGTATCTTTTCCAAAATTGTTTTCTGTAAATGACCCTGTAGTTCAATTGGATAGAATAGGGACCTCCTAAGTCCTAGATCTGGGTTCGATTCCCGGCGGGGTCACAAGAATATCGAATAATGAATATTCAACACTCAATATCGAAGGTGGGATTTACTGCCAACAATTTAGTCTTAATCATCGATCAGACGGCTTTTTGTAGAATTTGAAAGTATGGCCATAGAATCAGCCGTCAGATCGAGTCCGAGATTAATTCCATGCACTTCGGCCTGACGGCTCCAAGTCCGTCTGACCGATTGTTTGACAGACACTATTAAATTCTTATTCCAGTCTATTTGAATATAGATTTTCTTATTCTAATAAAACGAGATATATTAGAATAAGATATTTTATAATCCAACCCATTAGAATATGGAAAACATTAAGTATCACAATCTTCCTTTATTACCTCCTGAGAAGGTTGTTCAGCCTCCGTTGAAGCTGATCACTGAGGCTTACCATGCGGTGGGTGAACTAAAGGGCAGGATGTATCGGGATGTTATAAATCCCAATTTAATTGTAGGGCCACTATTGAATAAAGAGGCGGTAGCCAGTTCAAAAATTGAGGGTACGCAAACCACCGTTGAAGAAATCCTGCGATATGAAGCCGGAGAGCGCAAAGAAGAAGATCCCGACATTTTAGAAGTATTGAATTACCGGCAGGCAATCTATGAATCCATAGAGTATTTAAAGCAAAAGCCTTCAGGAGAAAATCTCGTAAAGGCGCTTCATCGAACATTGCTTTCTTCGGTACGGGGAAAGGAAAAAGATCCCGGTAATTTCAGAAGGGCAACGGTTCATCTTGGCAAACCGGGAAGTAAAGTGGATGAGGCAGCATATATCCCCCCTAAACCGGATGACATCACCGGGCTTATGAAAAACTGGGTTGAGTTTGTGCACGAATCAGACATGGATTTATTGGTAAAGGTAGCAATTGCGCATTACCAGTTTGAGGCCATTCACCCTTTTATGGATGGAAACGGCCGGGTGGGAAGGCTTATGATTCCTATTATTATGTTTGAACAGGAAATGATCCCCTACCCCTATTTTTATATCAGTGAGTATTTTGAACAGCACCGGTCTGAGTATTACGAAGCTTTGCGGTTGGTTGACCGTGAAAGGGATTGGGATGCCTGGGTTAACTTTTTCTTGGTAGCGGTGAAAGAGACGGCCATACACATGCAGGCAAAAGTGGTAAGTATGTATGAACTCTATGGGTGGGTGAAAGAAGAAATTGTAACGATGAACTCTCAATATGCCCAGGTATTTCTTGATCTACTATTTGAACGGCCGATCATCTCTGGAAAGGAAATTCCACAAAGACTCGAACAACCCAGTACCCAAACCATTTACAATTTGACCAAGAAATTTGAGAAAGCAGGAATTATCCGGGAAATAACAGGGCAGAAAAGAAATCAGGTTTATGCCTTTGATGCCCTGCTCGACATCATTAAATAATTCTTATTCCAGTCCATTAGACTATGGAATTTCTTAATCCAACAAACCGAAGAAAATTAGAATAAGAGTAACGAGATATAACACTCCTAGTAAAGGTTATCAAAAGAATGTACAAAAATAAAAAATTCATAATTGAGTATGAGGGAGCATCTTGAAGACAAAATCTCCACTGGCATTTTCCCTCAGAATCTCTTTTTATAGGGGCAATATTTGATTGATCTGTTAAAGATGATCTAAACCGAAATTTATCATTGAATCAAACATGCTCCTTCATTCCTTAGACTGGACCATCCTTGCTGTCTTTTTTGCTGTTGTAATTATCATTGGATTGTGGTCATCTAAAACAGCCGGTAAAAGTCAGGAACAGTTTTTTCTTGGGGGAAGAAGTATGCCATGGTGGCTGCTGGGGGTTTCTATGGTGGCTACCACCTTCTCTGCCGACACCCCGAACTTAGTCACCGGTCTGGTGCGCGAAGGCGGTGTGGCCCGAAATTGGGTGTGGTGGTCGTTCCTGATTACGGGGATGGTGACGGTCTTTATCTACGCCCGGCTTTGGCGAAGATCGAATGTATTGACAGACCTGGAGTTTTATGAAATCCGGTACAGCGGTAAAGCAGCTTCTTTTCTGCGGGGGTTTCGGGCTATCTACCTTGGAGTATTATTTAACTGCCTGATTATGGGCACCGTGACCCTGGCTGCTATTAAAATCGGTTCCGTCATGTTTGGCCTTGCTCCTTGGATTATCGTAGTAGGCGGCTCTACCATCATTGTATTGTATTCAGCCTTGGGGGGAATCAAAGGGGTTATATGGACGGACTTCTTCCAATTTGGGATTGCTATGGTGGGAGCTTTTTACGCAGCTTATGTTGCTATCAATCAGCCGGAAATTGGATCTTTGACGGCTCTTTTCGAGCATCCGAATCTTGAGGGAAAGCTGGACCTATTTCCCAATATGAATAATCCGTCACTGGTTATTTCCATGTTTATCATTCCTATTGCCGTTCAATGGTGGGCGGTTTGGTATCCGGGCTCAGAACCGGGCGGAGGTGGTTATATCGCTCAGCGCATGTTGGCCGCTAAAGATGAAACGCATGCCGTAGGCGCTACGCTCCTTTTTAATGTGGCTCATTATGCTTTGCGTCCCTGGCCCTGGATTATCGTTGCTTTAGCCTCGCTTGTTCTCTTCCCGAGTTTAGAATCTATTCATGAAGTGTTCCCTAACATCGACGAACAATACCTTGGCAACGATATCGCTTATCCTGTAATGATGACTTTGCTTTCTCCGGGATGGCTCGGCTTGGTGACCGCTTCACTGATCGCAGCATTTATGTCCACCATTAGTACCCACTTGAACTGGGGATCATCCTACCTGGTGCACGATTTTTATAACCGGTTTATAAATCCCGATGCCTCCGAGAAGGAATTGGTTCGTATGGGACGCCTTTCAACCGTCCTGCTGATGGTTATTTCCGGTGCCTTTGCTTTGTTTTTGCTAAGAGATGCGACTCAGGCTTTCAATATTCTGTTACTATCAGGAGCAGGAACAGGGGCTATATATCTGCTTCGATGGTTTTGGTGGCGAATAAATGCAATCACCGAAGTTGCAGCTATGATCAGCGGTACTATTGTCGCTTTCGTATTGGTGCTGTTTGTGAGTGATGATGCAATGGCCACCACCTATATCGATGGATTCACGGTGAAGCTGCTTTTGGCTGTTGGCATCACTTCGATAGTCTGGATTATCACAGCTTTTGTAACCAAGCCGGAATCTTATGAAACTCAAAAGAAATTCTATGAATTGACACACCCCGGCGGTCCCGGCTGGCGCAAACTCATTAATGAAGCCAAAGATCGCGGTGAAGCAATTCCTGAAACCCGGGAATGGGGCGTTCCCCGCAGTATCCTAATGGTGTTTGTGGGATGTATCGGCACATATTCAGCTTTAATTGGAACCGGAAGTTTCTTATATGGAAATTACATTACAGCCGGAATCTTGACCCTGGTATTTATTGGGGCTGCTATCATTATCCAAAATCACTTAACTAAAACTAAGTTTCAATGAGCGACTTCACACGACGTAAATTCCTCAAATCAGCTTCTGTTCTTGCAGCTGGAAGTTTGACGCTTCCCTCCTTCGTAAATGCAAGTTCTCTGAAAACAGTCAACGATGTGAGAATCGGTTTTATAGGAACCGGACTGCGGGGCAGAAATCATGTTAATAACCTGCTTTCCTATGATGGTGTAACCTGCCCAGCTATTTGCGACATCGATCCCGAAGCCATCATCAAAACCAAGGAAATTTTTAAAACTAAAGAAAAACCTGAGCCGACTGTTTATACCGGAGATGATTACGCCTTTATGGATATGCTGGAGAAGGAAGACCTGGATGGGGTGATTATTGCCACGAATTGGAAATGGCATACGCCCATGTGCCTGGCTGCGATGAAGAGTGGAATCTATACCGGGGTTGAAGTCTCCGGTGCCTTTTCGATTGATGAGTGTTGGGAACTGGTTCGAACCCATCAGGAAACGGGCACCCATCTCTTTTTCCTTGAAAATGTAAACTACCGCAGAGATGTGATGGCTGTACTGAATATGGTTAGAGATAATGTATTTGGTGAACTTGTACACTTACGAGGCGGCTATCAACATGATTTACGCAGGGTTAAATTCAATGATGGAGATGGGGGACTTAAATTTGGGGAAGACAGTTATGGGGAAGCCCGCTGGCGAACCAAGCATTCTATCCGCAGAAATGGAGAGTTGTATCCCACACACGGTCTTGGACCATTGAATAATATGCTGGATGTGAATCGCGGAAATCGGCTGACTTCTATTTCCTCTTTTGCCACCAAATCTAAGGGACTCCATCAGTTTGTGCTCGATCATCCTGAAGGTGGTGAAAATCACCCCTACGAAAATATTGACTGGAAGCTCGGCGATATTGTGACTTCTCATATTTCAACAGCCAATGGGGAGACTATCATCCTCACCCATGATACCAACTTACCGCGCCCATATTCACTTGGATTTAGGGTTCAAGGCGTGAAGGGCTTAGCAGAATTCGATTATCACACCCGAAGAATACATTCTGAAGGTGCTTCACCTAATCACCAATGGGATGATTGGGAAGTTTGGTTTGAAAAATATGATCATGAACTCTGGAAGAAATATGGAGAGATTGCCGTCGGCGGGGGACATGGCGGAATGGATTATTTCCTCGACAGGGCTTTTGTGGAAAGCGTTAAGGAAAATGCACCTGCCGTAATAGATGTATATGACGCTGCCGTGATGCGTGTAATAACACCTCTTTCAGAAATATCTATCCGAGAAGGTGGGACGCCCCAGGAAATCCCCGATTTTACTGACGGAAACTGGATGCATCGCAAACCTGTATTTGGCCTTGGGGATTGGTAGTTTGTAGCAAGCTTTAAATAAACGAATTCGATTTCGACATAAACCTTCTAAAGTTGTCATCCTAGTAGATGTTAGATAATTTATTGACAAATGTTAAGAAAGTGAAGACTCCCCTTGCGCTTGCGTCCCGACCATCGGGGAGGGGAGATAAATCAGTCAGTTGTTCCTGTCCCGATTTTTTCGGGATGAGGGGTGTTGGTGCCAAAGATAGTTCAGCCTAATACAACTCAGAATTAAAGCTATTAGGGAAAATCAGACTTTAAAGGTAATGTTTGGCCTTGGCACCAACACCCTCCGCCAGACTTCGCATCCGCTCAGTCTGGCACCTCCCTCAAGGGAGGACTTTGTCTGACTGCCGGCGTAAGCTCAATATATAATACAACTGCCAAACTCAGATTTTGTGCTATATGTACCTAATTGCAGAAAAAACTTAAACCCATTTAATCGAATACACAATATACAAACACTATGCCCTCACTTGTCATTTTAGCAGCAGGAATGGGAAGCCGATATGGCGGAACCAAGCAATTCTCAACCTTTGGCCCACATGATCATCTTATTATGGATTACACCATTTATGATGCAGTCAAAGCCGGATTCAATAAAGTAGTGTGTGTAATTCGGGAAGAGATAGAAGCGGAGTTCAATACTGTGTTGCAGGAAAAGTGGCAAGATCAAATTAATATCGTCTCCGTCTTCCAGGAACTTGATGCCTTACCAGATGAATTTGAGGTACCTGAGGAAAGAACAAAACCCTGGGGCACTGCACACGCATTATGGATGGCCGAACCGGAAATTGACGAGCCATTTGCTATGGTGAATGCTGATGACTTTTATGGTCGGGGGGCAATCCAAAAAGCATACAACAAGCTGATCATGATGGATAAGAATGAAAACAACGCTTTTATAATTGGATATGAAGTGGGAAATACCTTAAGTCCGCATGGTTCAGTATCGCGTGGACTGTGTAATATCGATGGGAAAGGACATCTAAAAGAAATAAAAGAGCTGAAATCCATAGAAAGAAAGAATGGCACTATAGTTTCGGAAACTAATAGTGAACAAAGAGAGCTCAACCCGGATGACTTGGTTTCCATGAATTTAATGGGCTTTACTCCTTTTGTTTTTGAGTCAGTTCGTGAAGGGTTTCATGAATTTTATCAGAACCTCTCACCCGGCAGTAATGCTGAATTTTATCTCGCTGAAGTGCTTTCCATTTTGATGGACAAAGGAGTACAAATATCGGTTATTCCAACCAATAGTGAATGGTTTGGAGTCACTTACAGTGAAGACAATAACTGGGTAAATCAGAAACTTGAAGAACTTCACGAATCATGGGTCTACCCGGATGAATTCTAAAGAAATGGAACACATCCAAAAGGTACTGCACTCATACCCTGTTTCTTCAGAAAATATATCTGTTGCGCACCTCAAGTCAGGATTGATTCATTCTTCCTATAAAATTTCAACCGCCGATGATTCCTATTTACTGCAACAAATAAACACCCGTGTTTTCCAAGATGTAAGTGCACTCATGGAAAATATTAAACTGGTTACCGATACTTTATCCCAAGCCTATAAGGATTCACCTTACGAAAGTCTTGAAATCATACCTGCCAAAACCGGGGAACTGTTTTTTCAGAATAATGAAAAAGCATGGCGAATCTATTCCTTTAAAGATCACTTAAAAGGTTTCGAGTCTCCGAAGAATATTGACATGGTTCATGAAGCAGGCAAAGCCTTCTCACTTTTTATAAAAGCTTTATCCCCCTTAAACCCTGATCAACTGTCAGTCACCATTCCCCAATTTCATTCTCTGGAATATCGTCATAGTCAACTACAACAGTCTTTAAAAACTACTCATGTTGATGTCGCCGAGATCCTTTCTTTAATTGATAAAACAAAGGAATATACCCGACTGCTTTTACCCCTTGAGCATGCTTTCCAAAGCGGTGAAATTCCGACCAGAATCACTCACAACGACTCCAAGTTCAACAACCTTCTTTTTGATGACTCCGGTAGAGCTCGTTGCGTAGTTGACTTAGATACCGTGATGCCCGGCATTATCCATTTTGATGTAGGTGATTGCTTACGCACTTTGGTTCCAACTACTCCCGAAGATGAACCAAACCTAGATCAAATAGAACTCAGGAAAGAATACCATAATGCTTTTTTAGATGGCTTTCTTTCTGCATCTGAGTCATGGTTCACTAAATCGGAACGCACCTACCTTCCATATGCAGCGCCCTATATGGCTTTGATTATGGGAACCCGGTTTTTAACTGATTACTTAAATGGCAATACCTACTACCACTGTGAGTATCCTAAGCATAACATAGTGCGGGCTCGGTGCCAACTGGAGGTGGTACGTCAATTTTTAGACCTATCTCCTCTTCATAAAATAAATTGAATTACTACTGACTGAAAATCCCCAATAAGTACGATTTCCAGTTATTTTAAAAATCGATTAATCTTTCAAACAATGTTTCTTAAATTCAGCTTCAATAAATTAACCAAAGATTGATATGTCCGTTACAGAAAAAGACGTTAAATACATTGCTAACCTTGCCCGACTTCAGCTTACCCCTGAAGAAGTGAAATCTTTTGCCGGCGACATGAACAACATCCTGAGTTACATGGATCAGCTTAATGAAGTGGATACCGAGAATGTGGAACCACTTGAGCATGTCATTGACTTAGAAAGCCGCCTCCGAAAAGACGAGGCAAAACAACCCCTCTCCCATGAGGATGCACTTAAAAATGCCCCCGATGCCGATAGCGACTATTTCCGCGTTCCTAAAGTGATCGAATAAACCTTTTTTCTTATGACCTCACAATCTTCTGCTCCATCCCAGGATTTTTTTTCCAAACTTCCGGAATCGCGCCAACATATTGTAGCGCTGCTCATCTTGTTTTTGATTCCTTTTTTCCTTTTTACGGCCACCACCATTGGCGGCAAGGAATTTCAACGGCATGATACCACTCAGTGGCGTGCTGCAGCTGAATCGGTCATCGATTACCGAGAAACCTATGAAAAAGAGCCGCTTTGGGTAAACAATATGTTTGGAGGAATGCCTTCCTTCGTGGTGTCTACAAAAGATGCGGTACCTCATTTAAGTGATTTTCCCAGGGTGTTTCAAGGTATATTTCCTGCTTTCCAATATTGGGTAATGTTAGCTGGAATGTATTTCCTACTCACGTTGATGAATTTCCGCGTTTTAACTTCTGTGTTTGGAAGTTTAATGTATGGGCTTACCACCTATATTCCTGTAATCATATTAGCAGGACATAACACTAAATTCAAAGCACTGGCACTGGTCCCCTGGCTTATAGCTGGTTATTGGTTGCTTACTCGCAAAGAGAAAAAATTACCCGGCCTGCTACTATTTTCTGTTGCATTAACTCTGGAACTACGGGCGAGTCATCCGCAAATCACCTATTATATATTTTATTTATTAGGATTTTTATTTGTATTCGATACTTGGTCGGCCTTCAAGAAAAACCAGCTAAAACCGTGGACCATTACTGCAGGGATATTGATTCTTGGTGGAATTCTTGGAATAATGGGGCACGCTCAAAAATTTCTTACTCTACAAGAATTTTCACAATATAGTCTAAGGGGCGGTTCTGCTCTTGACAATTCCACTGGGTTAACTACCAGTTATGCCTTCGCTTGGTCGCAAGGAATATGGGAGACCATTACACTGATTATACCAAATTATTTTGGTGGGGCTTCCCCGGAATACTGGGGACCCAAATCTTTCACTTCCGGCCCACATTACTTCGGGGCATTGAGCCTTCCCTTTATCCTGATGGCTTTATTTAGAGAGCGCAGCAAAATCACATATGTATTTTTTGCTGCCGGTACGCTTGGTATTCTTTTTTCTTGGGGCGGAAATTTCAGACTGCTGAATGAATTTGCCTTCGATTATATTCCCTTTTTCGACAAATTTCGAGCCCCTGAAACCTGGCTTTCTTACACAGCATTTTGTTATACCATAGTCGCTGTTTTTGGGCTCGATTGGTTTATTGATTTCATATCAAAAAAGAAGAAAGGTCTGAGCCAGCTTTATCTGCCCATGGGAATTGTAGGAGCCGTGATTGTTCTCTTATTCATTCAAGTGAACTCTGCCGATTTTACTCGTCCGGGTGAAGTTCAAAATATCGCTAATCAAATAGCTCAGCAGAATCAGGTGCAACCCAGCAATCCTCAGGTGCAACAACGAGCTCAAAGCTATGTAAATACACAGCTGGTTCCTGACCGTGAGGACAAAGCTAAGTCTGATGTATTCCGGTTCACCATTATCATCGCCATAGCAGCGGGCCTGATGTATCTTGCATTTGCAGGAAAAATCACGGTTAGTGCAGCATTATTTGGCTTTGTTTTGATTGTAGCCATTGACATGATCAGCGTAGATAAACGCTATATTCCTGAAGATTCAGTTATAGATGGAAACACGAGCCTTGAACAAATTTTAGAGTCCCAGCGACGTGAAATGGACACTTTTATTCAAGACAGAATTTCAGAAGAAACTATTTATCCATATCGCGTGCTTCCATTAATTAGAGATCCTTACAGTAGCGCTACTCCGGCTTACTTTTACCCTGTTATTGGTGGGTATTCTGGAGCCAAACTCAGCATTATACAAGATGTAATGTATGGAGATGGGCCACTTAATATTCAAAGCCAAAACTTTAATCCTGACCTGCTGAATCTCATGAATGTCAAGTATGTCACTTATTCTCAAAATCTACCACTTCCTGGTTTTGAACAGGTATTTCAAGATCAGCAAGGAAGAGTTTTTGAAAACCAAAACGTTCTTCCCAAAGCCTTTTTTGTGGATTCAGTGATAACGGCTCAGGAACCCCGCAAAGCATTCAACTACCTGATGCCCGGCCAACTTGATTTCGCCACTACCGCTGTCGTTGAAACTTCCGATCAGCTTGAAACATCACCTGATACTACCTCTTCTGTGGAAGTAACGGAATACACGGGCCCAGAGATCACCCTTGAAGTCTCCCGTTCTGAACCGGGATTCCTCGTGTTGAGTGAAACGTATTATCCCGCCGGTTGGACAGCTACCCTTAACGGTGAAGTGATCCCCATTTATAAAACCAACTATTTCGTACGTGGACTTCAAGTTCCCGCCGGAGAGCATACGATTGAGCTGCGTTTCTTGCCCGACACCTATGTGCTTGGCGTGAGATTAGCTTGGTTCGCCTTGATCTCTCAATTATTAATTGCTGGTTTCTGGGGTTTCACCTGGTTCAAAAACCGCGAATAACGTGGCTGGAAAAAAAGTCTTAATCGTAAGTTACTACTGGTATCCTTTTGCCGGGGTGGGGACATATCGAATTTCACGGTTCGTAAAATACTTACTCAAGTCCGGATGGGACGTCGTCATTTTGACTACAAAAGAAGCTTCTTCCGGAATGAAAGATGAACCGGACGATCCCATCTTAAATCAATGTAAAGTATATCGTTCAAATATTATTGAACCAACCGAACTCATCTCCTCGGGGAATAAAGATTCTTCCAAAACCAGTAATCCCTCCATTTTTTATCAAAAGGATAAAGATTGGAAATCGAAACTGGCCGTATGGGCTCGGCTCAACCTGATGATTCCGGATGCTAAATTCACCTGGAAATGGTTTGCCGTACCTATGGGCAAGAAGATCATTAAAGAAGAAAATCCTGACTTGATCCTTTCCACTTCACCGCCCCCCACCACAAATTTGATTGCAAAGAAGCTTGCAAACTGGAGCGGACTTCCCTGGCTGGCCGATTTCCGTGATCCCTGGACCAACATTTATTATTACGACGATAATCCCCAAAGCCCAAGAGCCCGAAAAAAAAACAATAAACTGGAAGCGAAGACACTCAGGGCAGCCGACCACATCACTTTGGTGAACAACGGCTTTTTCCCGGAACATGAAGAAAAGATTGCAGATAAATCAACGGTAATACCCAATGGCTTTGATCCGGATCATATCATCAAAACTGAACGATCATCTTCCAAAAACAACAAATTCACCATCAGGTATTTTGGAAGTTTGAAGGCTAATCAATATCCCTCAGCGTTTATTGAAGCTCTGAAAGAGATTGAAGAAAATCATCCGAAAAAAGCCAGGGACATGTTTTTTGAGTTTTTTGGAAGTATTGATCCGAATATAAAAAATGAAATTATATCTGCAGTGGATTCTATAGAAGTGAATTTCCAAGGCTATATTCCCCATGACGAGATGATGGAACGGGTTCAAAGTGCGGATCTTTTGCTTCTTGTAATTGGAAAAACGAAAAACAGTATATTTGTTCTTTCTACCAAAATTTTTGAGTATATGACTTCAGAAAACCCAATTCTAGGAATTGGTCCTTTAAACGGAAGTGCAGCTCAGTTGGTCCAAAAAGCAAATATTGGTCAGTTCTTCTCTCATCAAGATAGTAAAGGAATACAGGAATATATTCTTCAGCTTGTGAATGAAGAATTAGAGATTAGTCCAAACCAAGAAGTTATTAATCAATATGACTTTCGTTACCTTACCCATCAGCTTGAACAGATTATGGATGACTTAATTACCGCCTGACCATGACCAACGACTTTAAAAAGCTTAATAAACAACGTACTAAAAAATACAGGAAATCTGAGAAGGAGGAATCCTTCCTGGAAGGGATGAATCGGGTTTTAGAAACAAAAGAGCAACAGGAGTATGAGGACCTTGAAATTGATCATCCCCTTATATTTGTCATCGGATTACCTCGTTCAGGTACTACACTTCTCACTCAAATTATAGCTCACGGCTTAAAAATCGGATACATCAATAATATAACAGCCCGGTTTTGGAGCGCGCCACTGCATGGATTGAAATTATCGGATACACTTATTGGTAAAGATAAAACCCCTCAGTTTAAGTCAGATTATGGGGCTACAGAATCATTAACTGACATACATGAGTTCGGCTATTTTTGGCGTAACTGGCTAAATAAAGATAGTTTTGAAAGCATTACTAATGCTCAAGAATATGAAGCTGACATAGATTGGGATGGGCTGAAAAGGGTATTGGCTAATATTGAAGCATATGCAGAAAACGGGTTTATTTTTAAAAATATTTATGGTTCATATCATATTTCAAAACTTGATGAACTGTTAAAAAAAACACTGTGGGTATATGTAGAACGAGACCCCCTGGATGTAGCTATTTCTAACCTGAATGCCCGGGTAAAGTTTTATGATGATCCCGGAAAATGGTGGAGTTATGTCCCCCCGGAATATGATGAAATCAAGGACCTTGCTGCCTACCCACAAATTGCAGGACAGCTTCACTACCTTAAAAAATTCTATTATCAAGAATTGAATAAACTCCGTGATTCTCATGATAACCAACTGTTCATTCACTACGATGAGCTTTGTGGTAAACCTGCTGCCTTTTTAGATCGCCTAAAACAAAAAGTACAAGATTTATACAATTACGATTTCCAAAAAACTAAAAAGCTTCCCAAAACCTTTCCGGTAAATCGTTATACCAAGCAGCCGGAAATAAAAGAGAAGTTTGAATCTCTGTTAAAAGAATTTCAACAAAATGACCCCATCCCCCCACTCAAATAAGATTTTATCTATTCACCAACCAAACTATATCCCATGGCTAGGTTATTTCTATAAAATCATTCATTCGGATGTATTTGTCTTTCTGGATAGCGTTCAATATCCTCGAGGGCAAAGCTTTTCCGCCCGTAACAAAGTTAAAACGCCAAACGGCCCAACCTGGCTTACAATCCCCATAAGTGTACCGGAGGGGCAAAAAGGAAAAGCTTCTTTCCTGGAAGTTGACTTTGCCACCGATAAATGGAGAAAAAAACACTTACGTACACTTCATATGAGTTATGCAAAAGCTCCTTTTTATGAGGAAGTTCGGGAAATGATTGAACCGATTATTAGTAACGCAACTTCTTTTGTTGAACTCAACATTTCGTTGATTGAGAAAATTTGTGAGTACCTCGAGATTGAAACTAAAAGAATTCGGCTATCAAATATACTGGATGAATATGGAGAAAAGACACAACTCATCATTGACATTTGCGAAGCAGTTAATGTCGACACTTACCTTTCAGGAACCGGTGGGGGAAAAGAGTATAATAATGAAGACATGCTAAATCAGCATGGTATTAAGCTTATATACAGCGATTTCAAACACCCCGAATATGAGCAGCTTTGGGGTGATTTTGAATCAAATATGTCCATCATAGACTTGTTAATGAATCACGGTAAAAACAGTCGAAAAATATTATTAGATAACAAGTAAACCGATTACCACTTAATCCTGATTACCTCAAAAGATTCAGCATAATCGGCACTTACCTGTACCCCGCGCACTTTTGCTAATCCATATATAAATTCTTTGGTGAAATAATCGCGCTGTTTTTTAAACTGCGATTCGTAAATTGCCATCATTTCCCATTTCTTTTCCATGTGCTTTTTCTCGAGCGTCACAAAAGCCTGTGTATTAAATGTTACATGATTCCAGGGAAGTTCATATCCCCAAATAGAATTTCCTTTAAAGGCCCGAAGTCCTTCGTTATGGACTACTTCATGATCTTGATGCAAATCGTTACCTGAAGGCAGAAGCACCATATCAGGTTGAATTTCATTTCGAAGCCTGATCATCTCTTCAAGTACTTCCTGCCGCGAGTAATTCAACTTTCGAACCTGGTAGTCATAAATGAAATAATGATCTTCCGGCACGCCCAAAATCTTCATTGATTTAATGAATTCCTTGCGCAATACATTTGGGTCTGAACCTTCCGGAACTGAAGCTCTTGCCGTTGAAAAAGCAGCCACAAAAATTTCAACGCCCTCTTCTTTCAATCTGGCAAGGGTTCCGCCACAACCTAATTCGGCATCATCGGTGTGGGGGGCGAGTACTAAAACTTTTTGTATTCCTTGAATTGACATTTGTTATATCTAATGAATTTTCATGAAGGTAAAAAAGGATGGGGGTAAATTGAAATCCCCATTATTTATCTTTTAGGGTGATAATTATATTATCTTTCCAAAAATACCGATTTAAATTCACAGTATTAACGCACTATCTTGAATCCTGATCATATTTCAGCATATTTTTTAGAAACTTTTTTCCAGTTTTATGAAACTGACCGTAAAATTTCCATTGGCTACGAAGATTCTTCAAACGCAGATATTATAATTTTTCAAGGCAATCTTTCTTTTTTTAAAGAAACCAAAGCTATTCCCAAATATTTTATTTGGCATTCCTGGAAGGACAAAGATATCCCTTTTTTATTTGATCAAGAGGAGAAGCAAGATGTTATCACTGTTGAGAAAGAGAATGTACGTATCAATTATGATATAATAGCTTCTGTCTTTTATTTTTTAAGTCATTGGCAAGAAATTCATCAAACCGAGACAGATAAATACGGACGGTTTCCTTATCAAAACAGTATTCAATATCACTATGATTTTGCTCTTTTACCGGTGGTCAACTATTATTTTGATATTTTGAAAGCCGCGATTGAAAAAACCGGGGTTAACATCCAACGAAAACAACAGATTGCACCAATACAGGTTTTCTTGTCTCACGATATTGATAACCTATCCTCCGGTTGGCTGGAAAATATCTTTGCTGAATTAAAAAGAGGCAATCTGTTAAAAACATACTCTATCCTTAAAAATAAATGGAAAGGAAAAGATCCCTGGGACAACCTTGATGATATTTTGGAATTAGAGAAACAATTAGGAGTTGTTTCTACCTATTTCTTTTTACCCCGAGAAGGAAATGGAAATGCAGATTACAAACTTGAAAAGGCGACCCCTTGGTTTGATCACATACGTCAAGCAAATTCAGAAGTAGGCTTACATGGCAGCCTGAATTCTGCTTTTGATGATGCCCAATTTCAAGCCGATCTTGATGAATTTTCACAACCTATTGTGGGAAACAGATTCCATTTTTTAAAATTTAGCGCTAATACCACACCTCATATATTAGATCAAACTGATATTTTATATGATGCCTCGCATGGTTTTGCAGAGCATATCGGATTTCGAAGCGGATTTTGTTATCCCTATCAACCGTTTAATTTTAGTACAAACCGAGCTCATAAACACTGGCAAATTCCATTATTACTTATGGACACTACCCTCAGAAACCCCAGCTATATGGGAAAAGAGCCAGCGAATAGTATTGAAACAAAGATTGACACACTTATTGAAGAAATTGCTTTGTTTGATGGTGTACTAAGCATCTTATGGCATAATACCTATTTTTCAGAATCCAAGTTTGCAGGTTGGCATGAAAGATATGTTTCTCTTATAAAAAAGCTTAAGAATAAAGGTGCCGCATTTTATACCGGAGAAGAAATTATAGAATGGATACATGAATAAACGTAAAGTTGCCATCATTCAAAATCGTTTTCAAAGAGGTGGAAGGATGCAAGTCATCATCCATATGGTAAAACAACTAAATAAACGATGTATTGTACCTGATTTACTTTCATTCCAAAGTAATATCACCAAAGATGATATTAAAAATGCCTATGGTGAGGATATTGAATTCACTTTCAAAGATATTTTTATGAACCTGAGAATTCCTTTTGAGTGGAATATTTTATGCTTCAATTTTATTTCCAGGTTTTATTTAAAAAATTACGATTTGGTCATCAATAGTAATAATACCAGCTTTTTACTTCCCAAGGATATAAACATGGTTAGCTATGTTCATTTCCCGCGTAAAAAAAGAAATATTATTCCACAAAAGAGCATTCATTTTTCAAAAGGGAATAAGAAAAAGCTTTTAGATGTTAAAAGTGATCTTTTTAAGATTGCACATTATTTGTACCGTTTTGACCGATCGATTTCTAAAAGGGATCTTCAACTTGCCAATTCTGACTATACAAAAGAAACCTTACTAAGTCTCTACCCATTAGGAAAGCAGGAAGTAAAAGTAATGTATCCTCCGGTAAACGTTTCATCGGATAAAAATAACACTCCAAAAAAACGACAAGTGGTTAGCCTTGGACGATTTTCCCCTGATAAACGACAACTGGAGCAAGTGAAAATTGCCCAACAAATACCGGAATTAGAATTTCATTTATACGGCTTTGTAAATTCTAACACCTACTATAATACTATTGAATCATATATTGCCCATCATTCTATTGACAACGTCCATTTGCATCCCAACGCTCCGTTTGATGATATCAAAAATGCTTTGGCTGAATCAGCTTTTTTCCTTCACAGCCTGAGACGCGAACCCTTTGGAATTACAACTGTACAGGCTATACAAAATGGATGTATTCCTGTAGTTCACAATTCGGGCGGTCAAGCAGAAATTGTTTCGGAAAAAACCTTACGATACGAAAATGTTGATGAGGCAATTGATATCATAAAACGCTTGAATAGGAAAAAGGACTCCGTATTGGATAACTATAGATCAAGTCTCAGAAATAATATTGAAAATTATTCCGCTCAAAAATTTGAACAGGAATTTGACAAGATCTTGGAGGAAAAATTATGACCTTCTACCAAATTCTTAAAAGTTTTTATCAAGCCAATAAAGCCCACTATCAAAACCTGAAAGAACAACGAAACCTCGCTACTCTTAAAGAAAGTGATGCTTCTGAAGTTTATGAAAAAGTTCATCAAAAAGCAGCTCCAACTTTCGTACTATCAACAGGCAGGTGTGGCACAAAGTTATTGACCAATATATTTGCAACTCATGAGGGAATAAAAGTATATCATAACCCTCATCCGGAATTTACCTGGCATACCAAGTATGCATTTGAGCATCAAAGCAATCGTTCAGAGATAGTAAAAATGATGTTTGATGTGGCCCGTTACGAATTAATTAGGAATGCTTATATAAACAATAATATTTTCATTGAGACGAACAATCGAGTAACTTTTTTTGCACATCAAATTGCAAAATTATATCCCAATGCTAAGTTTATTCACTTGATTCGCCAGCCGGTCGATTTTGTAAAAAGTGGAATGGTAAGAAACTGGTATTCCGAACAGGATATATATGATGAAGGACGCATTAAGGATGTTGAAAACCCGGAGAGCTGGGAATCATATTCGGTTGAAGAAAAAATTGCATGGCTCTGGAAATCTACGAATGATTTTATCGAGACTTTTAAAGAAGATCATGAGGTGTTAACTATAACATCAGAGGATTTATTTTCAAATACTAAATCTGTCAGACAATTACTGGAGTTCTTGGAACTACCTTCTATTCCTCTTTCAACTTTAAAAAAATATTTGAGTAACCCAGTAAATGAATCAAAGAAAGAAATTTTTTTAACAACTGCTCAAATTCAATCCATCAAAGACATCACAGATAAATAGACCCCTATTAACCATGAATATTTTTATAATTGGTTTACGACGTTCTGGTACTACCATTTTATTTGATATACTCTCGGAACAAACCGAGTTAAAAGCCTTTTATGAACCTCTAAGTGCTGCAAATAAAACCATAGGGGGAGGTAGTGGAGAAAAAAATTTTGACCTGAATCACAGGATTCGTGCTTTCCGCAAAAGTTTTATTAAAGAGAAAGACTTGCCTATCGATCCTGATTATTTTAACTACGGAGCCCCAAAAAACTATCATTTAGAACTTTCTAAAAATGAATTTAATGATCACCACAAAGCCTATTTAAAATATCTTGTTAATTCATCCGAACAAACTCTGCTTAAATTTGTCAGAGCCACTTTCCTTTTGGAAGAACTCTTTGATATTGCTCCTGATTCTCATCTAATACATATTTATAAGAACCCACTAAGATTTGTCACTTCACATATTTTTGGCATCCGCTTTAAACGCCAAACATTCCGGGGTAAAGTGGCCATGATTCTTGATTACCTTAAACCAACAAAAAGTTTACAATTTGAGAATACTGATCCCGATTATTTTTTCAGCCTCAAAAAGGGATTTAATTCATGGAGCCAAGAAAAATTAGTACACACCTATTTAGACCAAACTGGTAGGTCGGCACTAAAGGAAAAACCAGCCTATTACAAACTATTACTGCTTTGGAAAGAATGGAATAATAAAATGATTTCGGACGGACAGAAATTATTTGGTAACCGGTTTATTTCTATTAAACATGAACACCTTTGCAGAAAATCTAAACAACAATTATCTGAACTCTCCGATCATTTAGATATTGAACTTGATGAAGAAACTCTGAATTGGGCACTTTCAAATTTGCGCCCACCCCGTCCCATTTATGCACAAAACGACATACGTTGGAGAACGGCAATGGAAGAGCTGGAAATTGACCTAAGATATTTAGAGAATTAAAATGGAACTTTCGTGGGCATCATAAAAACACAAGGCATCATAAATTCCATCATCACCTACATTGGGATTGGGTTGGGATTTATTTCTACTCTTTATCTATATCCCAATTTTTTGGAGCCTGATGAATATGGGCTAACACGACTTCTGCTTTCGGTTTCTTTTATTTTCTCCCAGTTTGCCCACCTCGGGATGAAAAACACAGCTATTCGCTTTTTTCCTTATTTCGAGAATTCAGATAAGAAGCATAATGGTTTTCTTTTTTTGACCCTTACCATTCCACTGGTCGGATTCCTGCTATTTCTGGTTGTTGTTTTCTTTTTTGATGGACTACTTCTAAACTATTATTCTGACTCACCTCTTTTCACCGAATATTATTGGTTCCTTATACCGCTGGTTTTTGGCATTCTTTACTTTGAAGTGCTTAACAGTTACATCCGGGCCCGACTTCATTCCGTTCCTGGATCCGTTGTAAGTGAGATCATTCTCAGGGTAATCGCCATTCTTCTTTTAGTATTATTTTGGCTCGACTGGATCACGTTCTACCAGTTTATGATAGGATTTGTAGGCTCTTACTTAGCTCAGCCACTGATGATGTTGCTGTTCTTGTTTGTCAAAAAAGAGCTGTTCTTGAAACCCAATTTTGTTTACTTAAAGACGACCTTGGTAAAAAGAATGGCCAATTATGGCTTGTTTGCGGTGCTTGGAGGAATGACCACCCTCATTGTGAATAATATTGACATCATCATGCTGGGATCTCTTGCCGGACTTACGGAAACCGGCATCTATGCTATCGCTTTTTATGTAGGAAGTATAATTGCAGTACCCCAAAGATCTATTGGGAAAATTGCGAGTCCATTGATCTCCAAATATCTAAAAGATAAAAATTACCCTGAGATCCATAAAATTTACAAAAGTACTTCTCTTAACCAGTTGGTCCCGGGATTCCTGATCTTTATTGGAGTCGTCGCCAACTTGCACAATATTAACGATATACTCCCTGAAAACTATGCTAATACTTCTGCTGTAATCATCATAATTGGGCTTTCTAAACTTATCGACATGGCGGCCGGAATCAACGGAGGTATCATCTTAAATTCAAAATATTACCGGTTTGATCTGGTTTCTATGATCTTTCTGGTTATTGTATCTATTATTCTCAATTATCTTCTAATCCCTATGTATGGTATTGCAGGTGCCGCAACAGCTACTGCTATTTCCTTGTTTGTCTACAATCTCATCAAAGGCATTTATGTATGGATCAAATTCCAGATGCAACCTCTTTCACCTAAACTTTTAACTGTGATTATGCTGAGCGGATTCATTTTATGGGGGTCCCTACAAGTAGATAGAATTGGCAATCTATATACTGATATTCTTCTTCGTTCAGTCGCCATTACAATCATATATAGCACCGGCATTTTGCTATTCAACGTCTCCGAAGAAGTGAATAAGATCTGGGCTGATATCAAAACGAAATTCCTCTAAGAAACTCTCCCCCGCTCCCCTTATCTTTGGAGCGATATTAAATTGATCTCACTTCATTCAACCCAAACACACACATGGCAAAACCCAAGTACACTTCTCACGTTGGAATGGTAGATATTCTCCCCGATGAATCCCCAAAATGGAGGGCATTGGAGAACATCATTCATGAAGAAGCGGCAAAGTTTAATTTCGAAGAAATCCGTACACCCATTTTGGAGCAGACGGAGCTGATTGTTCGTGGAATCGGCCAGTTGACGGACATTGTCTCCAAGGAGATTTTTGCGTTTGAAAAGGGAGACAGCCATTATGTTTTACGACCCGAGCTCACGGCACCGGTTGTCCGTTCCTATGTGGAGCATCATTTAGAACAGCGCGGCGGTTCACAGAAATTATATTACATCGGGCCAATGTTCCGGGCAGAAAAACCTCAAAAAGGCCGGCAGCGACAGTTTCACCAATTTGGGGCAGAAGTGATTGGCAGTGATGATCCGGTTGCTGATGTAGAAATTATTGCTTTGATGATACGGGTCTATCAACGTATTGGTATTGATAATTTTGAGTTGAAATTGAATTCCATCGGAGATCCCGAAAGCCGTGAAGCTTATAAGGAAGCCTTGCGAGATTATTTACGACCCAATCTCGACAAAATGAGTGAAGTTTCTCAAATACGCTTTGAGAAAAATCCATTGCGTATTTTGGATTCAAAAGAAGAACAAGATCAGGAGTACATCAAAAATGCTCCCGTTATTCAGGATTATCTGAATGAGGAATCGGATTCACATTTTGACAAAATAAAAGAGTATTTAGATCAGCTTGGAATCAACTACACACTTGATCCCCATTTAGTGCGTGGCATGGATTATTACACGCGTACCGCGTTTGAGCTTATCTCCCCTGATCTTGGCTCACAGGATGCCTTGGCGGGTGGGGGCCGCTACGATCTGCTCGTGGAAGAAATTGGAGGCCAACCTACCCCCGCCGTAGGTTTTGCAGCAGGCATGGAGCGACTGATGATAGCCTGTGAGGAATTGGATATTGAACTGGCTGAAGAAAAATCAGTGGATGTATATTTTGTGACGTTAGGTGATGCGGCCCGAAGATTTGCTCTTACCCATCTTCCCAAAACCAGAGAGGCAGGACTTTCAGCTACCATGGACTACAAATCAAGATCCATGAAAGCCCAGATGAAAGATGCCGATCGGGAAAATGCTCGTTATACGATCATCATCGGGGATAATGAACTGAACGAGGGTAAATTTACGCTTCGAAATATGAAAGAAAGCGAGGAAGATTCGCTTACTTTTAATGAGATTTTGGAGAAGCTGGGTAAATAGGATATTGTTCCAAGCGAGACGCTTGAAACAGGTTCAAGTTCAGAGTAAAACTTTCCTTGCTCAATCTTGGATGTTCCTACCGGCCTTAGAAAAAATAGCGTTAAGAAAGAAATCATACCGCTGAGATTCTAAGAAACGAACCTTGCACATTAAGGAGCATTGATTTCTTTTAGTGTAATGGAGTCAGCTTTAGCTGTTTTTTCGATCGCCTTGTCCCGATTTTTTCGGGATGGTTCGTTTTTTATCAAGAAAAATGAACGGAAAGATTTGATACAGGAACGTCATCTAAAGTTTGAGAAAGGCCAGACTCAACCTCGTTCCGACGCGGAGCGAGGTTGAAGGTTTAGCGTGGAGTTTGGATCATATCATCGAGAGAGATCATTGGTTACTGTTTACTGATCATTGTAAACTGTCGAGTTAGTTTTTAAGCAGTTTCTTGAGCTCGTTGATATCCTCAACTTCACCGATTACTGACAACTCGTCTCCTTCCTGAAGAACAGTTATGCCATGCGGTATTTTAATTTCTCCGCCACGTCGTATAATTGTAATCAGGCTTTGACCGGGAAGCGATACTTCCTTGATCATCTTACCTATGAATTGCTGCGTCTCATCATCCGGATTTAGCGTAATACGGATGAAGCGTTCGTCACGCAGTAGAATTTCTCTGAGCTCTTCTTCATTTTCAGCTTTACACCATCTCTCAAGAAATGACTTCGAACCCACCATCTCTGCAAGATGAGCAAGAATACGCAAGTGCTGTCCCGTGTTTTCTTTTGAACTCACAAAGAAAATAATAGAGTGTAATTTACTCTTGTCATCTTTTTTATCGGAATTTGTAGTTATGATACGCTCATTTTCCATTCCGTCTTTAATTCGAATCAATACCAATTCGGGAGAGGTATTCTTGGCAATACGAGCATGATTCAGTGCTACCCCATCAGCTATGGATATTGCCGAATAATCATCGGCCGTCATGAACATCTGTGTCATTTCTTCTTTACTAATACCGAGCTTGTCAGATAGTTTTGCTGAGGCTTCCTCCATCATTTCCTTGTAGTCGGCATCGGAATCATATTCCAATACATCTGCCCTTGACACAAGCTCTTCATAGGGATCTTCTTGTCGCAGTCCTTTTTCACGAAGTATCCCTCTCATTTCACCTTCCAGTCCCTGATCTTTATTCTCTCCAAGACGGGCGTGAACGTGGAAAATAGCTCCTTGTCGCTCTACTTTATCCTGGGCATAATATTTATACCATATAATTGATGCAGCTGATACAGCTACCGTAAACAGTATCGAAAGAATACCCATTTCAAAAATAAGAATAATGGAAAGAATCACTCCTATGATCTGAATCCACGGATACCAAGGAGAATTAAAACCCGGATCGTATTCCTCGATCTTACTTTCGCGCATCACAATTACTGCTAAATTCAATAAGCCAAACAGTAATAATTGAAAGGCAGAAGCTAATTTTGCCACTTCAGCTACATTGAAAGCCAACAAGAAAAATAGCATCAAGGCAACTGTTCCAATCACGGACCAGTGCGGAGTTCCAAGTTTTCCAACCGCAGCAAAATGCTTATTAATCAGTTTATCTCTCGCCATAGCCATGGGATATCTTGAAGCAGACATAATCCCGGCATTTCCCGTAGAAGCAAAAGCAGCGACGGCGGCAATAACTACTAAAATGAGCCCGCCCGGTTCAGGCAGCCAATCTAAAAATACTTCTCCTGCTGTGGCCACCGGGGTCAGATCTTCTCGGAAAGCGGCAGGGTCAAGCAGGGCTACCATTATATATACACCTACCACATACACTACAACTGCGGTACCAATAGCCAAAAACATTCCAAGTGGAATATTACGATCAGGATCTTTTACCTCTTCGGCTATACTTGCTACTTTGGTGAGTCCTGCATAAGAAACAAAAACCATTCCCACAGTCGCAAAAAACCCAAAAACACCTTCGGTAAAGAATGGAGTAAACTGCCTTTGAGCTACAGCAACAACATCCATCGAAAATATTTCAAAAACTCCCTGGATGATATAGAAGAACATGATAGTAACCAACGCAGCCACTAATACTTTTTGGAGCCATGTGGTTTCTTTGGCCCCAACAATATTCAAAATTCCGAAAACAATAGTCAGAAATATGGCTACATATAAAATATCTACTTCATAGAAAATAGAGATATAGGCGCCCATTCCAATGAGAGCAAATGCGCTTTTGAGAACGAGTGCCAGCCAGGATCCAAATCCTCCAATAGTCCCTAACATAGGGCCAAGGCTTCGATCGATAATATAGTAGGTACCACCTGATCGGGGAAGAGCTGTGGCCAGCTCGGCAACACTAAACATGGTTGGTAAAACAATGATACCTGATACTAAGTAGGCTAAAACTACGGATGGCCCCGTTTCTGCTGCCGCTAAACCCGGTAATAGGAAAAAACCTGAACTGAACATGGCTCCAGTTGCAATGGCATATACATCCGAAAGCCCTAATTCTTTAGCTAATTTTTTATGCTTCATACGTAAATTTTGATCTTAATTTGAGATCGTTATCCGTACCAACCTCATAGTTTTTAATGGTACACATTTAAATATTTATCTGTTGCGTTATTTTGATAAATAGTATCAAACATGTGTGTAACTACAAAATGAATTTTAGGTATTAAATATAATTACAGGACACTCGGCATGCTCAAGCATGTTTTCCACACGGGGACCCAGATATAATCTATGTGATCCAGGTCTTATATTTGTACCAAGTATCATTAGATCAATTTCATTCCTTAATACAAATTCATGAACTACGTCTTCAACCTCGCTTCCTTCTTCTACTACCGCTTCAGTGATTACATTATAGGCCTCCCCCCTTTCTTTTAACTCCTGAACTATTCCGCGAGCTATTTCTTTTTTCCCGGAAGTTGTGCCTCCTCCAATTTTATAAGGTCGATCCGCTCTCCTTTCTTCTTCTATAACATTCATGCCTGTTACTTCGCAAGTCTGGTTGTCTTTGGCCAGAGAAAAAGCCAACTCCGCTGCATTATTTGAAGCAGCTGTACCGTTGGTGGGGACCAATATTCGCTTGGGTTTCCAGCTATCAGGATCTTCATCCGGCTGTACGATCATTACAGGACATGGAGCTACTCTTACCATATAATCGATTAGCGGACTGAATAAATGTCGCCGGTTTGGATCTTTTTCAGTGGCGCCCAACACCAGTAAATCATAATCTTTTTCTACTTCTTCTAAGATGGCTTTATCAGCTTTTACATCAGCTACTACTTTTTTGGTGACTTCAATTTCACCAAACAATTCCCCAAGTTCATCGAGATATTTTTCACATTCCTGTTTATTTCCTTGTTGAGCTACAGTCATCAAAGTCACTGATAAATGATTTTGTTTTCCCAAACGAGCTAAAATTTGTGATTCAATAGATTGGGTTAATAGTTTTTCGGGATCAGTATCTCTGCGGCGAACTGGTAATAGAACACGGTGAATGCCTGCTACAATACTCTCAGCTTCCATTTCTTCTTTTTTGAGCCGTTCCTCTTCTTCAGCTCCAATCTCCACTTTACTCAGCACCCACTTCAATGCTGAAGGGGCCATCAGTGAGGTAGCCATGGCCATAACCACTATAATGGAAAACATATCCTGAGATAAGATTCCCAACCTTAAACCAATGGTAGCAATAATAATTTCCATAGCACCGCGGGCATTGAGTCCTGCGCCAAAACTTAGAGACGTCCAGTGATCTTTCTTTCCTATGAACCGCGCTCCAAAGTAGGTTCCGGCAACTTTTCCGAAGGTCGCTATAAATATCACAATTCCGGTAATGATCAACAGTCTCGGCTCAAACAAATTGATTACATTTACTTTCAATCCTGCCGTAGCAAAAAATATCGGGGCAAAAATTCCAAGTGCTATGCTTTCCAGTTTGTGGTGAACTTCATCGGGCAGGCGGGGCATCATCCCAAATATAATCCCCATAACAAAGGCTCCTAAAACAGCCTCCAGGTTCAACGCTTGAGTGATTGCTCCCCATAAAAATGTTAAAACCACCACTAAGGTTAACAGCTGGTCAGTACTTTTGACTTGATCCTGAACGTAATTCAATAATTTCTTCACCATCCATCGGCCAACAGTAAAACTTACCAGCATAAATGCGAGCACACTTCCTACAATTTGAAATACACTACCTGCAGTAACCGACTCTCCACTGGCAATTCCGGCTACAATTGATAGCAACATCCACCCGATGGTATCATCACTCATGCCTGCCGCAATAATCGTTTGGCCTACATCTCTCCGCATTAAATTGAGATCCATAAGAACTTTGGCAATCACCGGAATAGCTGATATGGACATCGCTGTTGCCACAAAAAGAGAAAAGACAAGGCGCTCATTGGTGTCGGCTAACAGAAAATCAGGGAGGTTCTGTCCCAAAACAAATCCGGTTGCAAAGGTTACAATAATTCCCCCGCCTGATACACCCATTGCGGTACGGGCGTGCCTTTTAATGAGTCGAATATCCGTCTCAAGTCCTGTAATCAGCAGCAAAAACATAGCCCCAATTAAACTCACTACTTCTAATAAATGACCCTGAACTTCACTTTGTGGAACGATCCATTCTCCAAGTCCCGGAACAAACCCTGCGATTAGTGAAGGACCGAGAATAATACCGGCTAAAATTTCTCCGACTACTGACGGCTGATTGAGCCGTTGAGCAACTTCACCAAGTGCGCGGGCTACTAATAATAAAACACCTATCTGAACGACTAAAACGAGTACATCATGATGTGGGGCGGCCGAGAAAACATCCATTGCTTTAAAGTTTTGTAAGTGATTAGCTATTTAGAATAACTTTTTCAGGAATAACATTCCATCTCTTCTGCTCTTCCTGAAGTAACGGTTTATCCCCTGTTATTTCGGTAGTTATCAAATACAGATCGCAAGATTTCAGTGGCTGTAGGTGGATTTAAGACTATGGCGTCGGCACCATTTGAAATAGTTTCCCGGATTGTTGAATTGTGCGGACCTCCATTGGCCATGATGGCGACATCAGGTAAAAACGTCCTAATTTCAGCTACTGTTTCCGAAGTGGTTTCTCCCGTTGAAACATTGAACATATCCACACCGGCATCAACCAATTCTCGAATTGGTTCTCCCTCAAACATAACTGTATAAATCAACTCCCCTTGAATTTGCTGTTTAACTCGCCTGATAATTTCAGGGGCTGTAGGTTTAGAAATCAAAACCCCGGCAGCACCTACTTCAAAGGCTCCCCTTGCCAATCGCATAGTCTGCTCTTCCCGCAAAAAACCACCACCGACATCACAAAACACGGGTTTATTGCTAAACTGGATAATTACTTCGTCCAATTCGTTCGATTTTTCAAAAGGATTGAGAATCATTACCGCATCCATATCCAAATTTTGGATGTAAGTAAGATCAGTACTCAACAAAACTGATTTTATTAATTTTCCTTTTAATGAGATCCCCGGGGCTGAGTGAATACTTTCAGGAATGGTAAATTTATTGGCGCTAAGTAGGGAGTTTTGTCCTAAATCCATGCAAATGTCACTTTGTTTTCGGTAAAAATTTATTTTAGAAGCGAAGACCGAAAACGCACATTTACGCTCAATCTTCTATCAATGCCTGCGAAGTTAGCTGACGGGCTAGAGCTGATAGATGCCCTTTCCAAACTTGGAATTCGCCCCACTTTTGGTTCCTCCACTCTCGAAGTTTTCGAGATTTGGCAGATCGTTCAAATCGTTAACAATAATACCGGCTTTTTAGTGTTTGGTCAAACGTAAAATGTTATGATTTTTGATGGATGATTTATGATTTTGAAAATCTATGCAATCAATAAATCTGATTAATCGGTGGTTCAAATTTCGTTATCTTTGATGCTCTAAAATTCACTCATTCACTTTTAAACTGATCTTAATGTTTCCTTCGGAAGTCACCGACTTTTTCAAAAACCAAAAAACACCGTTCTATTATTACGATCTCGATGTATTGAATGCTACTCTTGAGCAGATCAAGAAATACGGACTTTCGAAAGGCTACCGCGTACATTTTGCTTTGAAGTCCAACAATCAACCCAAGATTTTAGAGATCATTAAAGCATCGGGGCTGGGAGCCGACTGTGTAAGTGGTGGTGAAATACAGCGTGCCATTAACTCTGGCTTTTTCCCGAATGAAATTGCCTTTGCCGGTGTGGGTAAAAGTGATGAAGAAATTGAACTCGGCCTGAAGCATGATATATTCTGCTTTAATTGTGAGTCTCCTCAGGAATTAGAGGTGCTGAATGAGTTAGCTGAACAACATGGAAAGCAAGCCCGAATCGCACTCCGTATCAATCCCAATGTGGAGGCCGATACTCATAAATATATCACTACCGGTTTAAATGAAAATAAGTTTGGGATCAATGAATCTGAACTTGATTTAGTTTTGGACAAGCTTCCGGAACTCGAAAATCTTGAATTAGTCGGTATCCATTTTCACATCGGCTCCCAAATCGAGAAGTTTGACCCTTTTCGGGAATTGTGTTCAAAAGCGAATTCTCTGAATGAGCATATAGAATCGAAAGGCTTTAAGCTTACTGTGATAAATGTAGGCGGGGGCTTTGGCATTAACTATGAACACCCCAATGATAGCTCAGTACCTGATTTTGAAAAATTCTTCGGTTTATTTGAGGAGAATATAGAACTCAAAAACCATCAACAACTCCATTTTGAACTCGGTCGATCTGTTATTGGGCAGTCAGGAAGTTTGATTACTAAAGTGTTATATACCAAAAAGGGTATTTCCAAGAATTTTGCTATTGTTGATGCCGGTATGACCGAACTCATCCGACCGGCTTTATACCAAGCAGCTCATCGTATAGATGTATTAACTAGCTCCAAAGAAGAAAAAATATACGATGTGGTTGGCCCTATTTGTGAAAGCTCTGACACCTTCCGAAAAGATGTATCGATACCGGAAGTAGAACGAGGTGATCTTATTGCCATTCGGAGTGCCGGGGCTTACGGAGAGGTCATGCGCAGTGCTTACAATTTAAGAGAGGCAAACCCGTCGGTTTATTCAGATGAAATATTAATCCCTAAAACTTAAAAACTGAATTAGTAGCTTTGATTCTATTTCAAACTTTTATGAAATCTAATATTGATATCTACGAGAATAACTTCTATCTTATTCGACTTTCCAAAATGACAAAAACAAACGAGTATAATCGTGGACACATTAAGTTTTAAGACATACTCAGCGAAACCTGACGACATTGAAAAGAAATGGGTGCTCTTTGACGCAGAAGATCAGCCCTTGGGCCGCTTGAGTAGTGAGATTGCAAAAATTTTGAGAGGCAAGCACAAGCCAACCTTCACCCCACATATGGACACCGGTGATAACGTTATTGTTATCAATTCCGAGAAGGTGAAATTGACCGGTAAGAAGATGACGGATAAAACTTATTTCCGTCACACTTTCTATCCTGGCGGTGAACGATTTACCACAGCTGAAGAGATGATGGAAAAAGATCCAACATCACTTGTAACTAATGCTGTTAAAGGCATGCTTCCTAAAAACAAATTGGGGCGTAAAATTGCCACCAACTTGAGAGTTTACGCAGGTCCGGTACATCCGCATACTGCACAAGAACCAGAAATCATCGAGCTTTAATCCATCCAAACAAATTAAATGGCACAAGCGAATTACATAGGACGAAGAAAAACTGCAACCGCCCGACTATATATCAAACCGGGTAACGGTGAAGTTCTCGTCAATCACAAACCAATTGAAGAATATTTTCCTGTAAAAGCACGTCGTAACATTGCATTGTTTCCAATGTCTGTTACCGAAACTGAAGGCAAGTACGATATTAAAATTACCGTACGTGGCGGCGGAAGTACCGGACAAGCCGGTGCCATCTCCCACGCTCTTGCCCGCGCTTTAGACGGAGAGAACGAGGATATGCACGATATTCTTAAAGGACACGGCCTTCTTACACGAGATGACAGAATGGTAGAGCGTAAGAAATACGGTCAGCCCAAAGCTCGTAAGAAATTCCAGTTCTCTAAACGATAATTCCGTTATTCGTTATTTGAAAGTGGTTATTCGATTTGCGAATAACCACTACACTTTTAACCAATAACTATTCACAAAACAAATCACACATATGTGGCGACCCTGCGTTTGGTGTTCTGGGCTTTGACTCAGGATTAACGCTCGGGATTGACCCGCATAGAGGATTAACCTAAATAACACATATATAATTATGGCAAAAGCTGCATCAATTCAAGACCTGCTTAAATCAGGCGCACACTTCGGTCACCTTACCCGCCGATGGAATCCTAAAATGAAAGACTTCATCTTTATGGAGCGAAACGGGATTCACATCATTGACCTTAAAAAAACTCAGAATTATCTACAAGAAGCCCTCGATCAGGTTCAACAACTTTCTCGGGCAGGTAAAACAATTCTTTTTGTAGGTACCAAAAAGCAATCTACTGAAATTATTACCACGGAAGCCCTCCGGTGTGGAATGCCTTACATTACTCAACGGTGGATGGGTGGAATGCTTACAAACTTTAGTACCGTTCGTAAGAGTATTTCGCGTATGGAAGAAATCGAAAAAATGAAAACTGATGGTACTTTTGACGAACTCACCAAGAAAGAAGGATTGATGCTTCAGCGTGAGCAAGACAAACTTGATGCTGCTTTAGGTGGTATTAAAAATATGGGACGTCTGCCCGGCGCTATTTTTGTTGTAGACATCAACAAAGAACACCTTGCTGTGAAAGAAGCCATCAAACTTCATATTCCAATTATTGCGATGGTTGATACCAATAGTGACCCTGATGTTCCGGATTTTATTGTGCCTTGTAATGATGATTCGGCTCGAACTATTCAATTGATTACCACACAAGTTGCGGACGCTATTATTGAAGGCGCTGCAGAGCGTGAGGCCCAACAAGAAGAAGATACTATGGAACAAGCTGCTGCCGAAGCTAAGGGAGACTCAGACGATTCCGTCGATATTAAAGATGCTATAAGAGGAACTAAACTTCGCTCTCGCCGCAAAAATAAAGGCAAAGACAAAAAAGCTGAAGAAGCAGACGCAAAAGCTGATGCTGACAGCAATGACGAAGAAGAATAATTTCAACTTTAAATACTATTCAGAATAAAAATGAGTATTTCTGCTGCTGACGTAAAAAAACTTAGAGATATGACCGGAGCGGGCATGATGGATTGCAAAAAAGCTCTCTCCGAAGCGAATGGCGACTTCGACCAAGCCGTTGAAAATCTTCGCAAGAAAGGACAAAAAGTTTCCGAAAAAAGAGCAGATCGTGAAGCTAATCAGGGATTAATATTAAGCCGAATTTCTGATGATAAGTCTAAAGCTACTATGATTGAAATCAACTGTGAAACGGACTTCGTTGCCCGCAATGAAGAATTCCAGGACGATGCTAAGACCTTCCTTGACGCTGCTTTCGAAAACGATGTTGATAATGTTGATGATCTTCTGGCTATTGAAATAGACGGACTTACCGTTGAAAAGCTTTTGGAAGAAATGGTTGGTAAAATCGGTGAAAAAATTGAAATCAATAACGTTGTGTTGATGACTACCGACGGAACATTGATTGACTACATCCATCCTGGAAACCAACTGGGGGTGCTTACAGAATTTGCAGGTGAACTTACTGATGATGAAATCGGTAAAAATGTAGCTATGCAGATTGCAGCTATGAAGCCACTTTCAGTAACCCGCGACGGTGTTGATACTTCTCTTGTTGAGAAAGAACTCGAAATTGCTAAAGACCAGTTACTGAATGAAGGCAAACCTGAGCATATTGCCGAGCAAGCTGCCAAAGGGAAATTACGGCGCTTTTACGAAGAGCGAGTATTGCTTGAACAAAAATTTGTGAAAGACAATAGTCTTTCTGTTCAGGAATACCTCGAACAAAATGACGCACCGCTCGTTAAGTCGTTTCATCGCTTACAACTTGGCGAAAACGCTTAACAAAATTTTTTTACCTTAAGGCTGTCAGAATTGACAGCCTTTTTTTTGTCTTATAATTTATAAAACCGGAAAACGTGGGAAATAAATACAACAGAGTACTGCTTAAGGTAAGCGGAGAAGCTCTTTTAGGTGAACAAGGACATGGAATTGATGCTGATATACTCAGCGAATACGCCAAAGAAATTAAATCTATTCAGGAAGCCGGAGTTCAGGTTTCGGTAGTTATTGGAGGCGGTAATATTTTTCGGGGAGTGAAAGGAGCTACTCAAGGTATGGATCGTGTACAGGGAGATTATATGGGCATGCTTGCCACCATGATCAACAGTATGGCGCTTCAGGATGCTCTTGAGCAAATCAGTGTACAAACAAGACTGATGAGTGCCATTCGCATGGAAGCTATTGCTGAACCTTATATCCGGCGGCGCGCTATACGTCACCTTGAAAAAGGGAGAGTCGTTATTTTCGGAGCCGGAACTGGTAATCCTTATTTTACAACCGATACTGCAGGTTCACTCCGTGCCATTGAAATTGAAGCCGATGTAATTCTCAAGGGTACCCGCGTAGAAGGCATTTATGATTCTGATCCCGAGAAAAACGGAGATGCCAAAAAATTTGATCGTATTACGGGGGATGAAGTTCTCAAACGACGTTTATCCGTTATGGATTTAACGGCTTTTACCCTCTGTCGGGAAAATAAAACCCCTATTATTGTTTTCAATATGAATGAGAAAGAAAACTTGAAGAAAATTGTGGTAGATGGTAAAGATGTGGGGACTACCGTTGTCTGGGAATAAACTTATCTATTTCTGGTAAACACCATTTTTTCAGTCCACTCTATCTACTTCAAAACTCAACTTAAAGCCATCCGTTGTATTCACATAAACATTATTAGCTTGTAGCTGATCTAAAAATGTATGAATCAGGTTGAATCCCAGTGAGTCGGTTTGGTCGAAATATGATTTATCAAAACCGACTCCGTTATCTTCATACCTAAATTTAATTTTTCCGTTTTGGTTATAGCTCATCTCTAATTCTATATCCCCTCTCTGCTGTCTCGGAAAAGCATATTTGTACGAATTAGTCATTAGCTCATTGCTCAACAATCCAAAAGTAATGACTTGATTGATACCTAAATCCTCTACACCAATACTGGTTGAAAGTTCAACCCCGTCCTTATAGTCGTATGTATTTGAAATTACGTTTGACAGTTTATCCAAATAATCTTTTATACCCAACCTGTTATGATCATCCGCATTTACTAATAGTTCATGAATATGAGCAATAGAACTTATTCGTAATTGAGTATCCTGTAAAATTGACTTCACCGATTCATCTTCAACCTCAAAAAGACTTACATCTATAATTCCAACAATAATAGAAAGATTATTCTTTACGCGATGATTTGTCTCATTTAAAAGTAGCTTATACTTTTTTGTTGTTTCATCAACTTTGGAAGTTTTATTTATGTCATAATATTTTTTCTTCAGGATAAATAATTGCTGCTCTACCGGTTCTGTTTTGCTAACTATTGGTGAAGCATTTATTTCCAGCTGTATTTGATCTCCATTTCCATTTGATCTCGTGATAAAATCACTTTTTGAGGTATCCTCCTTCAACTGATCCAGGAAGTTAATAAGCTTATCATTATTTGTACCGTCAGCTAAAATATCAATCAACTTTCTTCCAATAACCTGTTTTCTTTCACTTTTAATAAATGACAGAAAAGCATCATTGCAATAAATTACTCGGTATTCATCATCGTGAGTGGTAGTCAGTAATAAACTGGCATCTAACTTAACAACAGCGTTATATATAATTTCAAGCTCGTCAATATTGCTGGTTACTTTTTCTCCGCTTGAAATTAATGGAGTTCTCATTCTATTGAACACCTCAGACTCGGTGAGGTTCAATGAATCTGAAATTTTATACAAAGTAAAAATACTTGGATTGGCCAGTCCCCTTTCAATCTGGGAGATATAAGTATTATCTAAATTTGATTTTTCAGCTAATTCAGACTGGGTCAAGCCCAAAGATAACCTCTCTTGTCTTACAACTTTACCGAAAAGTTCTTGAATGTCTTTTCTTTTGATCATCTTATCTGGTTAAATGTAGCCGAACTCTTTTTATTGGCGTGTGAACCTATTGATAACAAGCAACTTTTTAAACAGACTATAGTCTAAAAATTATACTTTTAACCTCTTAATGACTTCTTTTTAAGATTATAACACTTAAGTAAATACGCTCACCAACCTATTACTCCATACTAACATAATTTTATTAAGATGAAATGAATATCCGTTGAAATAAACTATACCTGTATTCATCCCTCATCCAAATAGAAAAGCAAATATAAACTGCGCAGCTAACTTCACTGTTCGGTTATCCACATCGTATTTTGGATTCACCTCAGTAATCTCAAACACCTTTAGGTTTTCTTTTTGTTTGGCGTGATGGATACACTGATTTACTTCTCTCCCTGATAAACCACTGGGTGACGAAGCACTTACCCCCGGCGCATCCGAAGCTTGGATGGAATCCATATCCAATCCCAGGAAAAGTGGGCGGTTTCCGATTTGCCTCAATATGCGGTGGAATGTCGACTCTACCCCCTTCAGAACTAATTCATTCATCAAATGAATATTAACCCCCTGCTCTCTCGCATTATTCAAATAAAAAGCTCCATTCGATTCCCTGCGAATCCCAAATTCATAAAAATGATGCGGCACCAAATAATGATCTTCAATGGCTTTTCGATAGGGTGTACCACTCGTCATTTCCTCGGCCATACGCATATCCAAATGAGCATCTATATTGATGACTGAAATATCGCGTTCAACTTCCGCCAGCGCGCGAACATCTGCATAGGAAATATCATTGCCTCCCCCCAGTACAACCACTTTTTTTCCATTCCTCAAAAACTCAGACACAACTTTCGTCAGCGCATTATGAATTACATCCAAAGAGTCTTCCTTTTGAGTACTCATCAAATCGATATCATCTGACATATCATAATAATCCGTTTTGATGTTGCCCGCGTCAAATAATTTCACCGGTTCACCCGTAGCAATCTGCATTTTATACAGCTGTTCCCGGATTTTATTGGGGGCCTCCGCTGCCCCAATTCGCCCATTATTTCGTTGGACCCCTTCATGCTGTGGACATCCAACTAACACATTAGTGGCTTGATCATAGTCCCGATTTTCAAATAATATTTCCTGAACCAGCCAATGATCATGTTTATCATGCGATCGAAGCTTCCGGAATCCATCTTTAACCGGATTTAAAAGATGTTCTATCCTCTCAATTCCCATACTTTCTTTCCTTTTTTGATGACCGTATGCACGTGATTTTCCCCAAAGAAATAGGCCAGATCTTTGTAATTGTCTGTATCTAATAACAAGATATCTGCTTGAAAGCCCGGGGCAATGGCGCCCAATTTACTTTTTTCCAAAGCCTTTGCCCCGTTTTGAGTAGCACAGCAAAGAGCTTCTTCCACCGACATCCCCATTTTGGTACATGCCATGCTCATCAACAATTGCATGGAAATAGTCATAGAGGAACCGGGATTGAAGTCTGTTGCCAAAACAACCAAGGCGCCGGCATTCAGTAGTTTTCGGGCGGGGGAATAGGGAATGTTCAAAAAGTAGGAGACGCCCGGTAACAGTGTAGCTACTGTTTCGCTTCGGGACAAACGCTGCACATCCTCATCACTCAATACTTCCAGATGATCCACCGAAACGGCTCCGAGTTCGATAGCCATCTCCACTCCACCGATATCGTTGAATTGGTTGGTGTGAAGTTTAGGTTTGAGTCCGTGTTCGACCCCTTTCCTGAATACTTTTCGTGTTTCTTCTACTGTAAAGTATCCCTTCTCACAAAACACATCGCAATACTCCGCTAATTCCGCTATCTCGGGAATCATTTCTAAAACTTCTGCTAAATATTTCTCTTTAGTTGAATTTTTTGGAACTGCATGGGCTCCAAGAAAGGTCGATGTAAGCTCAATCGGTTGCTCTTCCTTCAGCTCGTTAATGACTTCCAGCATTTTACGTTCCGTTTCCAGATCCAGGCCATACCCACTTTTTATTTCCATAGTGGTAATGCCCTGCTTCAATGCTTTTTGCAGCCGAATGCGAGCCAGGTTCTTTAATTCTTCTTTGGAAGCTTTCCGGGTAGCTTCAACGGTTGAGACGATACCGCCGCCCTGCTCGGCTATTTCCTCGTAGCTCATCCCTGCCGAACGCATGGCAAATTCATCGGCGCGGTTCCCTCCAAACACTAGGTGAGAATGGGAATCCACAAATCCCGGCACTGCTGCTTTCCCCTCTGCATCCAGAATTTCAGGGTGGCCTTCTACCTGTTCCAGCACCTGAGAAAGTTTCCCAAGTGCTTTGATTACTCCATCGGAAATATAAATTGCGGCATTTTCATATACCTTTAAACTTCGAAGTTCAGAACCTCGATATGCCGCCGGTTTTGGGGTGGCAATTTGTGATATATTTTGGATTAAGAGATTGGCCATATAACTTTATTTAAGTCGTTCTTTCCAATATCCAGGCTTTCTTCTCATATGAAATACAGCATACACCACAACTTTTTCATCTCCATAAACCTTATAAACAATGGAGTATGGGAAACGATCAAGTATTATCCTTTTTGATTGATATAGATATAGATATGGATGATCTGCTTCAGGAAAAGCTAAAATTTTCTCTAAAAATTTTTCAAATTCTATAATAAAGTCATCAGCAAGAGATGGATCGATGTCTTTATAGTAATCAATAGTGTCATAGAATTCATCTTCAGCTTGACTTCTAATTTCAAGAGCAATTTTACTCATTTATCAAGCATTGCTTTGGCATTTTTTTTTACCTCACTCCACGAGGTTGATGAGCCTTCTCCACTTTCATACTGATCTATTCTTCTTTTCAGTTCTTTTGCCCATGCTTCCTCAGATTCATATTTCCTTTCAACAGGAAGGCTTTCAATCAATAGACGAGCTAGTTCAGCTCGGTCTTTTTTGGATAGCTTAAGTACTTCTTCCTGAATTTTTTCTTTGATCATGACACTTCCTCCTTTGTTTTAATCTGATGCAATATAGCAAAAATCAAATAATTGGCATTACAACCTAAAGCATAGCCACACAAATCACATCTTTGGGACAGCTTCGCAGCATCCGTTAGGTCTTGCGAGCGTTGCGGTTGAATACTACGAGGACCTATAGAAGCTGACAGCTTCAGTTAAAGATCAGTATATAAAATAAAAAGCCTGATAGATTTGCAATATTTCTATCAGGCTTGGTTAAGGGGAGATATAGAAATCAATTAGTGGTAATATCTAACTGTATAACGTGTAATTCGGGTTGATGATTATCACCAAAACGGGACACATACAAGCGATTGTTCTTGTCTACATGGTGAAAGTTCAGCTCGATATAACCATGCTTTGAGCCTTTTTTTATATTTTCTTCAATATATAGGTCTCCCACTTTCTCTAACTCTTGAACACCTAAAACTTCATTGGCTTCTTTGTCTAAAACTTCAACCATTAAAGCAGCTCTATTGTCTTTTTGGGTTTGTACAAAGTGAATGATCTCCCCTGAATTCAACCGGAATAACCCTAAGCTCTTATTGAAGTGATAAAAACTTCTTCGCCCTTTTTGATTGGAAATCATATTAATGCCCTCACTTTCTATCAGTTCATAATCAAGAGGTTTTGAATCAGAGTATTCTTCATAAGCCGGACCATAATCGGAAGTTTGAATAGTATAGTTGGTCACATAATTGGTTTCATTTTCAAATACCAATATCTCCCCATTATATAACATCGGTGCAACAACCAAGTCATCATTCATCGTTAAAATTGAATTATCGGTTAAACGAGTACTTCCACTCATTACTATATCTGAAAGAGAGCCAGGACCTTCCTTACTTAAATCTCCAGACTCAATTATTCCATCATCAGACAGCTGAAAATTACTACTCATAAAATGATATAACTTCCGGTTATTAAGCATATCAGGACCCCAATATTTTTTAGAGGCCAAAATATAACTTCCATCTTTTTTTTGATGAATACTTCGAACACGAGGACGTGTTTCAAAAATGAAATGGTCATTCGACTCTTGATTTCTCTTTAATGAAGAAAGTTTTAATTGTACATGGTCCACCACTAAAAGTTGATCGTTATTATCTACAAAAATATGATCGATTTCTATAAGCTCTCCCGGTCCTCTTCCTCTTCTCGATAACGTATCAATCAACTTCCCTGATCTATCAAAAACTTTCAACCCCTGTATATCATGTTCATAAAGTACAAAACTCCCGTCACTGAATGAGCTTACATGTATAGGAATTCCCATAGGCTCACCATTTTTTAATTCACCTTCAAACTTAAAAAGAGTATTGGTCTGAAGGTTAAGATCAAAACCAATACTCTCTGTAAGTACAATTGCTAATATTAGTAAATATTTCATACTCATTTATAGAAACTATTGTTACTCGACAGGAATACAATCTCCTGGAGCGCCACTACATATACCATAACCATCAACCTCACAGGGAGGCCAGCCAGGTACAATTTCACATGAAGAATAACCACAGTTTAAATATGAGTCAAGTTTAAATATGAGTCACCCTCATAACATCCTTGAAATGATCCACAATTTAAACAGTTACCTGTAACTTCTACTGTACTGGCACTAATACCCATAAATGAAAGGCTTAATGCTAATACTACACAACTAACTAAAAACTTAATTTTACTTTTCATTTTATTTATACCTCTTCTATTTTATTATTGATGACAGTGAGTAAACTATCTGATTTAAACTCAAGATTATATGGAAGTAAAATCCTTTTTTTAATCTTTCCATCTTTGAAGATTAGAATTGAACGATCCCATAGTCTATTATTAACTAAAAAAATGGGTCTGTATTTATCATGAAAACCAATCAAATAATTTCTATCCAGAGAATGCTGTGACGCAGCGTTTATTGAGAAAGAATTGATCTGATCTAAAAACCAGATCATTTGATTAAAACTCTTTTCTTTTTTGTCAAGATATTCAACTATGAATTTATTGTCATGAGGGCAGTTATGACAAGAAAGTGCTCTTAAAGTATGTATAATTACAATCTCAGATTCTAAATTTTTATTTCGATAATAATTTAAAGTTGTATCTGACAGTAACTCTTCAAGTACAACTTCTGATTTCGATAGTTCAACCTCATAAATCTCTTTTTTAGGAGCTACTTCCTTTTTTTCATTGATTGTACTATTTCTTTGTAAAACTAAGGTTATTCCTAATACAATTATTAGTCCTGAAACGATAAAAAATATGTTGGAAGTTTTTTCTAACATTATACTTATTACTTGAGCACAGGTTTTGAACTAATAAGTAAGAAATAAAAATCCCATGAAATACGTACTACTACGTATTATTTTACGCACTATGGCTTTTTTTGATACCATTTCATTACAGAATTGAATCCACTCAATCCCAGTTTTTTTCTAATATTCTCTCTGTGTTTATGAACCGTTCGTTTTGAAATGAATAATTGTTCCCCAATTTCTTTACAGGTATGACCTACCCCTGTCAAATCTAACACTTCCACTTCACGCGGCGTTAGCCTTTTAATCGCTTCGATATATTCGGTGCTTGGTGCTTGGTGCTTGGTGCTTGGTGTTATTATTTGAATTTTTTTCTAAATGTGTCATAAGTACTAAGTGTATTGTTCATGTTTAGTTTATTCCTTCAAACTAAAATTATGCCTACTTAGTCCTTCCTTTTTTACTTTACCCCGAAGTAACTGCTTTAAAAATTATAAATAATTTTAAATATCCAAAGTAAAATTGCTTTCTGCTATTTATTATCTATTAAACGGCAGTTTGAGTTGATGTTCTTTCGCACAATCGACCGCAATTTCATAACCCGCATCCGCATGGCGCATAACTCCGCTGGCAGGGTCGTTCCAAAGGACGCGCTCTAATCTTCGGTCAGCTTCTTCGGTTCCATCGCACACAATTACGAGTCCGGCATGTTGAGAGAAGCCCATTCCAACGCCGCCGCCATGATGGAATGAGACCCAAGTGGCTCCGGAAGATGTATTCAACAACGCATTCAAAATGGGCCAGTCAGAGACGGCATCCGAACCATCTTTCATCCCTTCGGTTTCGCGATTGGGACTTGCAACCGACCCGGAATCCAAGTGGTCGCGGCCAATAACCACAGGTGCTTTTAGCTCACCGTTTCTGACCATTTCATTGAAGGCCAATCCAAGTTTATGGCGCTGTCCCAATCCCACCCAACAAATTCGGGACGGCAATCCCTGGAACTGAATTTGATCTTTGGCCATATCCAGCCAGTTGTGGAGGTGAGAATCATCTGGAATAAGCTCTTTCACTTTTTCATCAGTTTTATAGATATCCTCCGGATCTCCCGAAAGCGCCACCCAGCGAAACGGGCCAATGCCTTTGCAAAAAAGCGGACGAATATATTCCGGTACAAATCCAGGGATGGCAAAGGCATTTTTTACCCCCACATCAAAAGCTTCCTGTCGGATATTATTTCCATAGTCAAACACCGGCAAACCTTTTTCCTGGAATTCCAGCATCGCCCGCACTTGTACGGCAATAGACTTTCGGGCTTGTTCTATCACTTCTTTGGGATGCGTTTTCTGCTTTTCCTCCCATTCCAACACACTCATTCCTATGGGCAAATACCCGTTTAACGGGTCGTGTGCGCTCGTTTGATCGGTTACCGCATCGGGGATGTCATTTCTTTCTAACAATTTTGGATAAATATCCGCAGCATTTCCATGTAAACCTACTGTGACGGGCTTATTCTCCTCCACTGATTTGTTGATGATTTTAAGAGCTTCATCCAGTGAAGTTGCTTTTTTATCTACATAGCCCGTCTTCAATCTCATGTCGATGCGGGATTCCCGGCATTCCACGGCCAGCATGCTCGCCCCGGCCATTTTTGCTGCCAGTGGCTGAGCTCCACCCATTCCGCCAAGTCCTGCGGTGAGAATCCATTTTCCGGATAAATCACCCCCAAAATACTTCTTAGCCATAGATACAAAGGTTTCATAGGTCCCCTGTACAATGCCCTGACTTCCGATATAGATCCACGAACCTGCGGTCATCTGTCCATACATCATCAAGCCTTTTTTATCGAGTTCGTTGAAGTGATCCCAGTTCGCCCATTTGGGAACGAGGTTAGAGTTGGCAATCAATACGCGCGGAGCATCTTTGTGGGTTTTGAAAATCCCAACCGGTTTCCCGGATTGCACCAGCAGCGTTTCTTCATCACTCATGGATTTTAGGGATTCCAGGATTTTATCGAAGCTTTCCCAGTTTCTTGCGGCACGGCCGATACCTCCATAAACAACCAATTCTTCCGGTTTCTCAGCTACATCAGGATCGAGGTTATTCTGGATCATTCGAAAAGGAGCTTCCGTGAGCCAGCTTTTGCAGTTTAGTTCAGATCCTGTCGGTGCTTTGACTGTTCTTGGCATAATATTTCTCTTTTGATCTTCTAAATAACTCTGACTCAGGAATATACATTAACGTATGTTAGATAGAAAATTGGTGATGCGTGTCTTCCTTAGTAAAAAAATTCAACCACACACCGGCAACACCATTGAGGAGGTGACAGACTTATTTTCTACATTTTTATTAACTATAAAACTGATAAATACAGATTCGGGGCTAAATATTTTGTCTCTCCGCACTTCCCCTTTCTTTTGGACCGCCAAAAGAAACAAAAACCCCCGGCTGCGAAAAAAGTGCTAAAACGCCCTTCATTCCACTAAAAGAAATCAATGCCCCTTCTCGGGGCTTGCCTTCAATCAACCACCCGTGCGGTATGATTTCTTTCTTAACGCTACATTCCGTTCGTTTTTTTAACACTTTTTTCTAAGGCCGAAGTGAGAACTGGTGGGGCGTACAGAGTAATTTAATATTCATCTGTAATTGATAGTCACGGAGTGGTTCGAAATAATTGACTCGCTATGACAACAAGGTGATATTTTACCTCAAATTCACCTAACACTATCGAAAAGAAAAGCTCACCCCCAAAAATTACTCTTCCACGGGTGAGGTGAAAAAGAGTTTTATAAAACCAAGCGAAAACAGAATGAAAAGAATTCCAATGATCCAAACCTGACCGGCCACCGCATCTTGACGGAAGACAAATTTCAAAAATTGAGCACCTATGATTAGGGTCATCATCAAATTACCCATCACAATAGACCTACCATAAATACCGCCAATCGGACTTCGCCGGGCCATAAAGTTAATCACCCCAAAACCGAACAAAAGTGCCCCCACCATTTTCATGATCAGCAGGTCCATGCCATACTGAGAGGCTGTTCCAAAAATTCGTCCGGTTTCTTGAGGGAAGAAGCTGATCCCGAGTCCCATGAGTATAAAAAGAACAGCGCTTGAAGTCATTATAATTTTACTAAAGAGTCTCATATAAAATGGTATTAGATTTAGTCCGTCCCCTCAAAATAACATAAAATTAAAAAGAAACCCCGGCCACAAGTGACCGGGGTTTGAACGAGTAGAAGAATTACAAGCTTAGACTTGTAATTATTGAGAGGTTTTAAGCCGTCTCAAATTCTATAGCTTCCGGTTGGAAGGCTTCATCAAGTGGCGTATCAGCTAAGTGATTGGTGTAGTTGCTGATTGTTTTCAGTGCAATGATCAAGTTGATCTCCAGCGCATTTTTCTTGGAATAACCGGCACTAAGAAAAGCTTCCAAGTCACCCTCAGATACGTGTCCTCGTTTTTCAACTGCTTTGCGCGTATAATTCACTAATGCATTTAGTTTAGCATCAGGAAGCGGATCTCCGTTTCGCACCGAATTAACAATATTCTCATCCGTATTCAGCTGATTTTTTAAAACGGTTGAATGAATAGCTGAGCAGTAGTGGCATTCATTTTCAATACTTACGGCGAGGATTGCCAGCTGTTGTTCTTGTGGGGTGAAATCGGTCTTACCTATAATTTCATCCAGTTTAAGATATCCCTCTAACACAGCGGGTGCTTCTGCAAATTCGCCCAATAAATTTGGTACGAACCCAAATTTTTCTTTGGCTCCTTTTAGAAATGGTTTTGCATCTTCCGGTGCGTTCTCTTCGTTATAAATAGTAAAATTCATGGTAATAATTTTTAATAGTAATGGTTATAGTTCGTAAGAAATAATACACTACTTAGATGAGCCGGTTCCCCAAGATCTTACTTTCTTATTTAAGCGAAGTTTTAGTCATTTAGCCCCCTCTCGTAAACTCCAATATTTCTATTGGATAAAAAAAGACCTGACAGGTCTTTAATCAAATTCACTACAGCCGAACGCTATTTATCATTCAGTACTTTAATAGCTTCAAGCAAAGCCTGGTATTCCTGTCGACATTCACCGCAATTATCCAGATGCTCTTTAATTAGCGGCATAGCTTTTTCGGGTGATTTACCCTCCAATTCCATTTCAGCAAAAGTGTGCAATTCTTCAAAGCAATCGTCGCACCCAATTTCTTCTTCATGGGTTTGTGGTAATTTACTCAGTATTTTTTTTAAAACGTCTTTATTCAATTTCATCATTTTGTGTATTTGCAGTTCAGATGCGATATCTCAAAAACTTCTTACATCTCATTTAAAATTTCTTCCGGATCCATTCCTTCCACTTCCATCCGGTTCTTTAATTTCAGGCGGGCATCATGCACCAATTTGTAGATCGCATTTCGGTTACTGTCCATCATTTCTGATACTACGGTCATGGGTATTTGATCTATCATTAAAAGCTGAAGTACTTTTTGCTGCTTTTTCGTGAGTTCTTCCTCCATGATCTTCATCACCTTTTGCACCACCATCGATTCATGCGTCAATTGGTCGGGACCGGCTTGCTCATGCTCAATTTCTACTGCTTCTTTTTCGTCGGGATTGTAGCTGCTATATTGTTCCAGAGAAATATCGTTATATCGCTTTTTACGAAGCTCAGAATATCCCTCTCTTACAGCAACCTTCATGGCCCAGGTCGTAAACTTACTCTCGCCCCGGAACGTGTCATACTTATCTAAAATTTTTAAAACCGAATCCTGGGCAATGTCTTCCACAAAATTATCCAGTTCCCGATCTACATATTTATAAAGGGAAGCTTTAAGGCCTTTTACCAAATGATTCCGAAGCTGTTGGATAGCAGCATCTTCAGGAGGGGGTTTTAAAGCCGATATCCACTCCTCGTTGGTTTGGTAAGAATTTGAAGATTGGCTGCGTCTTTTAAACCAGTTGATCATTCTAAATATTTTCAAAATTAAAGTTTAGAGGCCAATGAAATATATCTCTTATAATAGTGTTTTGACTGCTTTGTTTTTAGTTGTAATGGTATGTTCTCTAAATAATGCTAATGGACAAGAATTTAGGGATTGGGAAACCAATTTCACAAAAAAGAGTATCGATTTAAACTCATTGAAATCGGGTGGACCTCCTAAGGATGGAATTCCTGCGATCAACAATCCAAAGTTTGTTTCATTTGAAGAGGCTGACTCTTGGTTGAATGCTGAAGAACCTGTGATCGCTTTTCAGCTCAATGGTACTTCACGAGCTTATCCCCTGCAAATTTTAATTTGGCATGAAATTGTGAATGATCAGATTGAAGATACTCCGGTGTTAGTCACCTTTTGTCCTCTTTGCTATTCAGCAATCGTTTTTGATCGCCGCATTGATGGAAATACGCATAACTTTGGTGTATCCGGTTTCCTGCGTCATTCCGATATGATCATGTTCGACCGCAAAACAGAATCTCTATGGCAGCAATTTACAGGCGAGGCCCTTGTTGGAGATTACACCGGAACCAAACTCAAGATCCTGCCCAGCCAGCTTATGTCATTTGAACAATTCCGTGAGGCGTATCCTGAAGGTAGCGTACTTTCTAAGGAAACGGGGCATAACAGACCATACGGCAAAAACCCTTACGTAGGTTATGATGATATTAATAACACCCCTCTTTTTATGGATGAGCCTGAAGATGACAGGCTTAAACCAATGCAAAAAGTGGTGGGTGTTCGGGTTGATGATCAGCAAAAAGCTTATCCCTTTTCTATTACACAAGATCAAAAAATCATTCATGATGAAATTGACAATAAACCGATTGTCGTTTTTCATACTGATGGCGCCCGCTCGGCCATGGATGCCTCTAAAATTTCACAATCACGTAAAGATGGAACTACCGGTGCATTTGACAGAATGGTAAATGATCAAACACTCACTTTCTCATATTATGATGGTAATATTACCGACGATCAAACAGGATCAAAATGGAATATCTCCGGAATGGCCATAGATGGTCCCCTGGAAGGACAACAATTAGAGCAATTGATCTTCGGAGATTACTTCGCCTTTGCCTGGTTGGTTTTTTGGCCTGAAACTGAAATTTATACTCAATAATAAATCAATATGGAAACTTTTGATGCAATTGTAATTGGAACCGGACAAGCAGGTCCCTCACTTGCAGCCCGCTGCGCAGCTGAAGGATTGAAAACCGCTGTCATCGAAAGAGATAAATTTGGCGGGACTTGTGTGAATACCGGCTGTACACCAACAAAAGCAATGGTAGCGAGTGCCCGGGCAGTATATATGGCTCGTCGGGGTGATGAGTTTGGTGTAGAGATCAGTGGAGATATCAGCGTAAATCTTAAAAAAGTTAAAGCACGCAAAGAGAAGTTGGTTAAAAATTCGACTGAAGGTGTAGAGGGCTGGTTGAGAGAGACCGAAAACCTGACTGTAATTGAAGGCCACGCCCGATTTACTGACAATTATACGCTTCAAGTTGGTAATAGATTATTAACCGCAGAAAAAATCTTTATTAATACCGGGGCTCGGCCTTTTGTACCTCCCGCCTTACAGGAAGTGGATTATATGACGAATGCAGAGGTCATGGAATTAGAGAAAGTCCCCGAACACCTGGTCATTGTGGGCGGAAGTTATATCGGGCTTGAATTTGGGCAAATGTTCCGGAGGTTCGGTAGCCAAGTGACTATTATTGAGCAAGGAGAAGAAATTATTGGACGTGAAGATCCGGAAACTTCAAAAACGGTACGTGAAATTCTGGAAGAGGAAGGCATTACATTCAGGTTGAACTCAAAATGTATAAGTGCTTCACAATCTAAGAATGAAATAATCGTGAATATTGATTGTGCAAGCGGTTCTCCCCAAGTTAAAGGAACCCATCTGTTGGTGGCTACTGGCAGGCGTCCCAATTCAGATGATCTTGGCTTGGAGCATACCGATATTGAGCTCAATAACCGAAACTATATTTCTACTGATGACACGCTTCAAACCAGTGTAGAGGGCATTTGGGCTTTGGGCGATGTAAATGGAATAGGGGCCTTCACCCATACTGCCTACAACGACTTTGAGATCGTAGCCGCAAATCTTTTTGATAACGATCCCCGCAAAGTCTCGGATCGAATTCTAAATTATTCACTTTATACGGACCCCTCTCTTAGCCATATCGGGATGTATGAATACGAAGCTCAGGAATCTAAAAAGAATGTGTTAATCGGGTATCGTGAAATGTCGCGCATAGCCCGGGCCAAAGAACGAGGCGAAACTAAAGGATTCATAAAGATCTTGGTTGATGCAGATAGTAAGAAAATTCTCGGTGCCACTATTGTGGGCATTGATGGCGACGAGATCATCCATTCCCTGTTAGATATCATGTATGCTGATCAGCCCTACACGGTTATCAGTCGGGCGGTTCATATTCATCCTACCATTTCGGAACTGATACCAACTATATTACAGAATCTAAAACCATTGGACTAAACTGAAACTCATGCCATTTATTGAAGTTATTGAACCGAAAAATGCTACCGGTAATCTGAAAAAAATTTATGAAGACCTCACCAAAAGCCGTGGTAAACTGGCGATGGTACATAAAATCCAAAGCCTGAATCCGGAATCCATCACCGCCCACATGGATTTGTATATGCAGGTGATGTTCGGTAAATCTCCGCTGAAACGAGCACAACGGGAAATGATGGCGGTAGTAGTCTCTGCTGCTAATAAATGTGAATACTGTCAGCTTCATCATGCGGAGGCCCTAAATCATTATTGGAGAGACGAGCAAAAAGTGAACCAACTTAGACGAGATTTTTCAGACATCGAATTATCTGAACTTGACTTGCAACTGTGTAGGCTTGCAGAGAAACTCACCAAAAAGTCTCATGAAATTGATGAACAACAAGATCTTAAACCTTTAAAGGAATTGGGATTATCGGATCGGGCAATTTTAGATGCCACACTTGTTATCAGCTATTTTAATTTTGTAAATCGAATGGTACTTGGACTCGGTGTTGCAACCAATGAAGAGGAAATGAGAGGCTATAATTACTAATCTTAAGAAACTATTTATGAAAGCTATTTGGAACAACACTGTTTTAGCCGAAAGTGATGACACCATTATTATTGAAGGAAACCACGACTTCCCGGCAAATTCCATAAACAAAGAACACTTCAAATCCTCCGATTATAACACAGTTTGTCCATGGAAGGGAACCGCTTCCTACTATACCATCGAGATTGATGGCGAGGAAAATAAAAATGCCGCTTGGTTTTATCCCGAACCTAAAGATGCCGCAAAAAAGATTAAGAATTATGTGGCTTTTTGGAATGAAGTAGAAGTGAAAAATTAATTTCTAAAAACCAAACTCTCTTCGAATTGCCTCAGCATCCAGAATAAATCTTAATGCTTGTTCCTTTGCTCCTTGCAGTAATTCGTGGTCTATTTCATACGACTCATAAAGATAACCATTCTTAAACGAGCCAAAAGTTCGTATCAAAATTTCTGCACCAATATGTACACCAATATCTTCCAACTCTCGCTTATTCAAAAGCTCACCATATAATGAACTTGTGCTAACTTTATAGCCCTTTAAAAATGACGTCCAGAGATTTTCCCATGCGGAGCCATAGTATGTGGATTTCTCCACTTGTCCCTGCATCCAACAATGTGCCGCAAAATGAGCTACATCCTGCAGCGGGCGACCAAAATGCACAAATTCCCAGTCAATAAGCCGAATTTGGTTCCTCTTTCCCACAAATATTGATGGCGGCCACAGATCTCCCATCACTAGGCATTTTCCTTTTTCAAGCAAGCTATTTCCCAGATCCTGACTTCTCTTTTTGATCTCCTCCTCCAGCTTTTCATTATCCAATCCCGCATATTCCCACGCCGGCTGATACTGCAACTGATTACGAACTTTTTGGATTTCAAGGTTATGGAAGTCTCGGCCAAACGCCTCATCCCGAAAAGTAATCCGATGAAGATCACCAATAAATATCCCTAACCGCTCTCCTATTTTTTGGGGTGAACCGGAGGCCAAAACTCCCGAACTCAGTTCCTGTAAATCCCCCACATCTTCCATGACAATAAGCGAGCGTTCTCCGTCAAAAAAATACAGTTCAGGCGGACGAATTTTTGAACTTGCAATATCTTTCAATCTCTCGCTATCGTTATACAGCTTCAGTGCATTCGCTTCAAAATCAATACGAGAATTACTTAGCGGGACATCGGGATTGGTTGCAATATGGGGTGGCGCATATTTGATGATCACATTCTTATGCTCCCCTTTTGCCCTCCATACAACATTGATATTTCCACCACTTAGCTTCTCGATCTCTCCAGTTAAAGAGATCTCAGGAATATTTTCCTCAAGAATTTGTAACAGCTTTTCTTTAGAAAACTCACTCATCTTTAAAGCGATACATTTCGTTTTGGAAATCCACAGGTTCTCCTTTCATCAAAAAAGAGAATAGAATCTTTTCGGTGGCAGATCTGGCATTCTCAAGTGTTGCTCCAATTTCATCTTGCTTCGGATTCTCAACATCAGGAACCGAGTATTTATGCCCAACAACCAACGCTGTCGTTGGGATCTCTAATTCATTCGCCAATACCACTTCGGGAGCCAGCGTCATCGAATTAACTTGCCCACCGAACTCTGCCCACATCCGGTTTTCGGCAGGTGTTTTTCCTCTCGGTCCGCCGGCATAGACAAATATAACTCCTTTTTTGGCCTGATGAATTTCTCCTTCGTGTTGATCAATAAGCCAGGTATTTAAAGCCGATGAAAACAATCCATCTTTAATAAGCAAGTGTCCGTGATTTTCAGATGGCTTGGGAAACATGGTGCAAGTTGACCCATCCGGAAGTCGGTTCTCCGGCATCATCAGGTCGGTAACAAGCATGGGTTGGTACAACGGAAGATCCGCATCCATCACCCCTACTGAACTGTTGATGAGCAATGCTCCGCAGTTTACTTTCATAAGAGCTGCTGCCTGAGCGCGGTAATTAATTTGATTAGGCAACAACGAATGTGGAAGTCCGTGGCGAAAAATTACATAAGCGGGACGATCTTTTCTCAATTCCGAGCGGTATAAGGTAATCTCACCAAATTTGGTTTCAACTTTTTCTTCTTTGAGTTGAAGTCGCTCTGCGAAACTACCTTCGAATGCGCTTCCTAAGATTATGGCAATGGATTTTTCTGGATTCATGTTTTTAGGTTGAATGAATAATTGTTGTCACTCTGAGCGTCTCAAAATTAGTATTGAATAAAACTGATTTACGCGAAGAGTCTCAAACTGAAAACAACATCAAAGTTTATTGAGACTTTGAGATCCTTCGCGGCACACAATCTTCAAAATTAAAACTTAGAAAGCGCTCAGGATGACAATTTTTTGGGTTGCTATCCCATTTTTAAATTAAGACTGTTCCCGTATTGATTGTGAGAGGTGTTGTTGCCAAGAATTACCGAGCTTGACTACCATAAAGTCACCTTTGGCACCAACACCCATCGCCAGACTTCACATTCGTTCAGTCCGGAACTTCCCTCCCCGACACTAAGGTGTACGGGACAGGCAAGGGAAGAATTCTCCTATACAGGATACTAATCTCATATTTCAATCACTTCAAATTTCTCCAAAATTCAATTTCCTGTTTTACGCCGGTTCCGGAATCTTCGATGAAGTCTTCTCGGCTTTCGTAGACTTTAAGTTTTCCGTCGATCATCATCCCGAAACGATCGCCGGTCATGAGGGCTTCTTTCAGGTCGTGGGTAACGAATAAACTGGTGATTTTTTCCTTTTCGGCGATCTCTTTGAAGAGAATTTGCATTTCCTCTCGTGTGCCGGGATCCAGGCTGGCAAAGGGTTCATCAAGCAGTAATATTCTGGGGTGAATGATGAATGCCCGTCCAAAAGCCACCCGCTGTTTTTGTCCACCGGAAAGCTGATTCGGATATTTCTTCTCCTGACCAGTCAGCTTAAGCTGCTGGATCATTCGGGCTGTTTCCGCTGCTACTCGTTCGGAATCTTCACCCTTGATCCTCAATCCAAAAGCGATGTTTTCCTCCACATTTAAATGCGTAAACAATAACGGTTCCTGATACAAATATACCGCTCCACGATCTTGCGGTTTCAGATGTCCTATTGATTTCTCATCCACCTGAATATCACCTGTGAATTCATCCAATAAACCGGCCATAATTTTTAACAAAGTACTTTTACCGCTGCCTGACTCCCCCAAAATAGAAAGCGTCTGATGTTTCTGATGGGTGAAACTAAGTTCCTTCAGCACCTTTTCATCTCCAAATGATTTGCTCAGATTTTTAACTTCGATCATATTACAGGCTCCAGCCTTTTTGAAAAATGAATTTTCGGTTCACAATTAACAAGATAATGGGTGGAACAATGAGAATTGTCCCAGCCAAAGCCGCTAAATAGGGATTAGATTCAGCCACAAAACGATACACCAAAATAGTCAGTGTCTCCACTTTTCCGATGCCAATAAATTGGGTGAGTCCGTATTCAAACCAGGAGATCAAGTAGCATTGAAAAAAACAAATTACCAGTAATCCTTTGGCCGATGGCAAACTCGCATGTTTCACTTTTTGTAGGAAATTTCCTCCCATCGTAGCCACCAGGTTTTCAAGGTTACTTATGTTTTGATTCCAGTATCCATAAAAGAAAATGACTGCATAAGGTAAGGTGATCAACAACTGAGCTGCAATCACCCCAATAAGCGTTCCGGAAAATCCAATTTGTAGAAAATAATAATTCAACATTACCGCAAGCACCACTGGGGCAATCACATAAGGAAAGTAGGCCGAAACCAACCACCACCGGCTTTTTGTGTGATACGCTATTCCCCGGCTTATGAAAAACCCACATGTCGTTGCAATAAAACTGACCGTCAGCGAAATAAAAACGGATAAGCCTGCACTTTTAAACAAGCCAGAACTTCCCGTAACAAAAGATTCCCAGTGACTTAAAGTGAATGGATGTGAAATCAATGAGGGGTAATACCACTGTGTTGAAAATGAGAGATATACCAGCAAACCAAACGGAATGATAAAGCTTAGCAAAAGGATTCCAAGTGTCAGTTTTCTGCTCATAATGCCTCCTTCTTTCGGTACTTCATCAACAGGTAGGAAATGGTTGCAATACAAATTAATGCATACCAAACAGCCATCGAATAGGCTACGGGAATATCACCAAGATTGAAGCGCTGAAGTTTTTCGAGTATTAATACAGAAATCATTTGAGGGGATGACTGCCCCAGCAACAGTGGGATATCATAGGCTCCCATAAAAAAGATTATATACAGGATGAACAAAGGAAAGATCCCGCGCATTAAGATGGGAAGATGTAATTTCCAAATGATCGTATTTCTATACGCTCCCAATGAACGAGCCACCCGTTCGATCTCAGCCAGATTTTCATTTTTATAGACATTCAGCAATACCAGCAGAAAGAATGGAAATACGATGAAAATATGCGCCAATATTATTCCGATTCCATATGGATCTTGAACCATCACGGGAAATTCTTGTGTGCCGGAAACAATTCCTAAATGATAGAACAGCCTCGATAAAATCCCACTCCCCGAATACATCTGAAAAATGATAAATCCTACTACAATGGGAGGAATTGTCAGTGGCAGAAAAAGTAATCTATAAGTGCCTGGTTTTTCGAAATGATTCCGAAGCGTAAATAAAAAGATCAGCGCCAGGAATAAAGCGATCGAAGCCGAAACCATTGCGATCCACAGCGAATACAAGATGGAGCTCAGGAACTCTCCCCGAAAAAGCTCAACCCAATGGTCCAGCGTTAGACCATCGCTCAGCAACCCAACTGCCCCAATGCTATACAGGAATGAGTATCCCAATGCCAGCCCAAGCGGCAGTAGGATCAGGGAAATGAACAGTGCTATGATTAGTTTTTTGGGCATATTATATCAAGTAAAATAATATTAGAAAGTCTCTCCTCGAGGAGAGATCAACCAATCAGTTGTTCCTGATTGGTTGTGAGAGGTGTTGACTCCAAGAAGAACGTTGCCAAATTTCAGCAACCTTCCTCCTGGCTTACACCCATCGCCAGACTTCACATTCGTTCAGTCCGGCACTTCCCTCGAGGGAAGACTATTCTTTATTGTTTTCAAATTTTCAACCACAGTAGATAAAATTAAAACAAATTGCAGAACCTACGAGCGTCCAACGGTCCTCGTAGCGTTCGGTTATTAGCGAACTATCTATCCACAACGCTCGCAGGTCCTATCGGGCGTTGCGAGGTTGCTTCAAGTATAAATTCTATTCATCCACCACAAACTCCCTAAAATCTTCAAAAAGTCGGATCATGTATTCGGGATCGGGTTCTTGCAGGGCTTTTTCTTGAATTTCTATGCGTTCCGGTGCTTGTTTTCGTCCTGGGATTTCACTGAATTTTTGCTGCCATTCTTCCGGTATTTTTTCCATGGAGAGCACAGTACCATCGCCCCACACTTGGGGTTTCATTTTCTCAAATTGGGCTTCCGGTGAAATCATGAAATTGATGACAGCCATCGCACCGGCTTTATTCGAGGATAGCTTAGCGATCCCCAAAAAATGGGAATTCTGAATAGTTCCCGATTCAAGAACATAACCGCGACTGTCTTCAGGAAAAACACCTTCTGTAATCTTATTATCTACCTCGCTGTCGTTGTTACTCATGGTGAAGGCGACCTCACCGTTGGAAAATAGTTGATGCAGCTGCGCTACACTATTCGGGAAAGTCTCTCCGTTTCGCCAGAAATCGGATTTTATCGCGTTGATCTCTTCCCAGAGCCGGGTGCTGTATTCCTGATAGATTGCTTCATCAAATTCCCCATAAAACACATCGGGATTTTCGGGCATAGCCAACATCCAGGATTTAAGTAAGGTAATTCCGGAGAAATCGGTTGGAATGGTAAACTTTCGGGGATTTTGTCGCACCCACTGCTGAAATTCCTCGAAATCTTGGGGCGGACTATTTACCTGGTCCGGATCATAGATCAGCGTGAATTGCACATTTCCCCACGGTGCTTCATAACCATCCACCGGCTGCTGAAAATCGATGCCGATAAATGGATTCTCCAAATCCACGTAGTGCATATTCGGGAGTGATTCCGTAAAAGGGCCAAACAACCCATCGATCTGTCGAAGCTGATAAAAAGTTTCCCCGTTGATCCACATCATATCGATCTGACTCTCTGCCCGACCGCTTTCCAACTCAGACATCAACGTGGACACAATTTGCGTACCCTGACCATTCACAATCTCGAGGTCGATACCCAATCGCTCTTTCACCTGCGGCTTCACGTAGCCATTCATATACTCGTTGATGAGCGGATCTCCCATCCACATCATCATGGTGACTTTGGAATTTTTGGCCTCTTCTTCAACTTCCTCCCAGCTTAAATCGCGGGGGTCGTTTTGTGGTGAATTTTGAGAACAGGCTCCTAAAGTGGTTAGGAGAATGATTATTAGGAAAAGATGAAATCGGGGCATGTATTTTGATTATTCGGAATTGGTTATTGGGAATTTGATCATATTCATATTGTTATGTTTGAATAACAAGAAAAAGTCTCTACTTGAGGAGAGTACCGCTTTAGCGGGGAGAGGTGTTGGTACCAAGGAGAATATTGTTCGAATTCAGCAACCTTGCCCTTGGCTTACACCCTCCGCCAGACTTCACATTCGTTCAGTCCGTCACCTCCCTCAAGGGAGGAATTACTTATACTCTATCTTTTCATGAATCCGGTTATCAAACTGAGTAACCTCGCAGCGTGCGATAGCTCCTGCGAGCGTTACGGCAGGCACGATGCCTTTAACCGAACGCTGCGAGGTCTATTCAGACCCTCGCAGGTTCTACATTTGGCTTAACTAAAACAAATATCTGATAGAAAACTGAATTTGTCTTGGCGGACTCGCATTCTTTCTCACCAGCAATCCTGAATCAGCGGGGCCTACCTGTATCTGATTACTTTGGGTGGCGTTGTTGGCGTAGCCGCTCAGGTTTTGCGTGTTGAAGATATTGAAAATATCTGCCCGGACTTCCAGTTTTTGTCCGTTGCCAAAAGGAGCCTGGTACTGGATTCCCATATCAAAAGTAGTAGCCCAGGGCAAGCGATCACTGTTTCGGGATTCGCCGGGACTTCGGTCGCTGTTGCCCACATAGGCATCACCAAAAGCGCGGCCATCGCCATTCAGGTCCGTGGTTCCATAGACTTCAGCATCCGGAATACGGTTGATGGGCTGACCACTTTGCATGAACGTGGCCATATTAACTGAAAATCCATCCAAGGCATACCAACTAAAAATCCCACTGATCACGTGCGTGCGGTCGTTGATGGAGGGGCCCCATTCGTCTTCAAAATTATTGGCATCCTGTGCGCGGAAGTTGATGTCTTCGGTGTTATTACGAAGTTGCGATAAGGTGTAGGAGATCCGGTAGGAAAAATTATCATCCAGTCGGGATTTTTGAAGGTTTAAACTGGCCGCCCAATAGCGAGACTGACCTGCCGTTTCCGTCATCACCACATTTCGCCCAATTCCACGGAGCGTATCACCATCCACAATGCTGTAGGTTCCATTTTGATCGGAATAGATCGGAACCGGGCGGGTCAGATCAGCTTCCTGCTGGGTGCGTACGTTTACATTGTTCGGATCATCCAGCGGATATGGCGCCGGAGCATTGAGGTCTGGCAAGCGAAACAGGTTTTCAGAACGAGAATGCATCAGATCTACATAGAATAACTTATCCTCTCCCAACTGTCGCTGATAGCCCAGCGAAAACTGATGCGTGTACGGATTATCATATCCATCGGGATTTAAGATACGCAGCGAGTTGCTGAAGATATAATTGCGGTCAGCTGAGATCTCCTGCGAAGTGGGTCCGTTAGGAAACGGGGCATTATTGATCCCAGCTGACACATTCCCATTAAAAGTAACGGCATCCAGGTCGGTATCTTGGGGTAAAATTCCCTGGTCAATCAGCGATTGCAACTGAATTCTAAAATCAGCGGCGGTTGAATTTTGCTGAAGAGCATCACTATGTACCGAATACACGATCTTATCATAGAAAATACCATAGCCACCACGGAAACTGCTGCGGCTATTCAGTTTATAATTGAAATTAAATCTGGGCGCGATGTTATTGTAGTCGCCATCATCCCCTCCACCAGCTGACAGGTTATCATAATCGTATCGAAGACCAAAGGTTAGGTTTAGATTTGAATTCACCGAGTACAGGTCTTCCACATAAAAGCTGTAGATGTTTTGGTTGGTTCCGAAGCGGGTTGGTCTCAATTCCACCGCATAATTCAACACTTGTGCACCAACAGGCAGATCCTCAATGTTCAGTGATGAGCCCAGATTTTGATTCCGCAATGCATCAAGCTGAGATTGGTTGAGCTGCAGGGTATAATTCCCAAATTCATTTCCACCTCCGAGCAGCGCATGATTTGCACTCAACACACTTGCTCCTACTTTAAAAGTATGATTGTTTTTTTGCAGGATGAAATTCTGCTGAACCTGAACAGTATTTTCTATATTGTCGAATTCAAATCCGGGATTTCCAACTACAGCAATGGTTTGTCCGGATGGACCTAAAACCGTTGCTGCCGGACTGTCCGGATTATTTGGGTTGCTGTAATTCCATCGGAAACGAGAATATTGCAGGTTGGTTTCTCCACTCCACCCACCAATTCGATAGCTGTTTTTCAGTGCAGCCAGAAAGGAATTTCGGTCCTGACTGTTTCCGGCTGAAGGGAAAGTTAGTCCGCCATCCAATCCTCCGCCTTGACGTTCAATATTGATCAATCCGGAATTTACCCGAAGTGAAGAACGGAAATTAGGTCCCCAGTTGTGATCCAATCTCCCCGAAAGCAAGGTAAAGCGATTTTGTCCAGGCACGGTTTCATTCACGCCAAGCTGTGGAGAACTCAACAAATTATCTTTCAGGTCAAAGATTTGCTCGGCGTTAATGTAGTAAAATGTTTTATCCTCTTTGATTAGTCCACCGATTCCAAACCCGAATTGATGTCGCTGAAATCCTTCCTTAACCTGGTTACCTGAAAGATCACGCTGGGCAAAATCTGACTGTCCATCTACTACCGCGCCGGGACGAACAACATAAAAGGCTTCACCCTCAAGCTCATTGCCCCCTGATTTGGTCGTGATGTTGAACACCCCATTTCCGGAAAGTCCATATTCTGTGGAGTAATTATTGGTCATCACCGTCACATTCTGCAAAAACCCGGTGGGGATAGGAAATTTGGGTCCGCCCAAAAATTGCTCGTTGTTATCCATCCCGTCGATCAGGTAATTGGTGTATAGCGAATTTGCCCCGTTGATACTAACCGTTGGCGCTTCAGGGAAAAAACCGGTTGCCGGTGTAACATTTGGTAATCTATACAAGGCTTTATTTATATCCCGTGCCTCTATTGGTAAGCTTTCCAGTTCTGCACTGCTCAATTCCGAGGCTACTTCAGCATTAATAGTATTAATTCTGGTGATTGGTGCCAGAACAGTAATCTCATCTAATGTTACAGTGCTTTTAGAGGCGATCACCATGGTAATACTTCTGGTTTGATTTGAGCGTAGTTCCAGCGGATCTGAGGAAAGCCCATAATAGTCACTGTCCTCCGGAATGTTGACCACATATTCACCGGTCGTCGATAGATTCGTGAGCCGAACCTTTCCCTGCTCATCCGTCATTTCCGTTTCGGAAAAGCCGATATTCTGATTGGTGATAATGAGCTCGATATTTGAAACCGGCCGACCGTCTTCCCGATCTACCACAGTGATCTCAAGTCCGGATTGGGCAAACAAAGTGGCCGCCCATAGCCATAGTAAGATAGTAGCAAATATAGATTTTTCCATGTTACATCTGATTAAAAATGAAATCGCGGCTACTGCATAGTGAATTATAGCCGCAGGTTTTGTATTGACTATTATTTTTGAAGGAAGGAATCAGATGTGGATGGAGGAGCTCTTAACAGGAAATGGTAGCTTAGATCAAAATCTTTGTAGGGAATTTGAAAGGCGTAAAAAACAAACAGGACGTGCTCGATTATACTCTGGATATTCTTTTTCAGAGAAAGCAGAAATTCTTCATTCTCTGAGATTTCAAGAAATTTCTTGAGGTCTTGCTCATTGTCAACGTCGTCAAATTGTTCGAGTAAAGAGATCTTTTGGGATGAGCCCAATTCCTCAAAAATAGAATTCAAAAGATCCCCGGAAGTCCAGGCCAGATTTTCGATCAATTCCGGGTTGAATGCTTTTTGGCTGAAGCACATGAGCCAGGTTCCGCCATCCGTGGCAGGACCTAAAACTACTTCCGAAGCGCCTTGCTCTAATTTTTCCGCAGCCTCCAGAATATGCTGGGATTGCAATCTTGGCGTATCATTTCCCACTGCAATTACATGATCGAATCCCTGGCTAAATACTGCCTCAAAAGCTGATACAAATTTCCCCCCAAACGTCTCCCCTTTTTGATTGTGTTCATCAAACAGGAAATATGGAATTCCTGACTTTTCGATCTGGCTTTTGGAATGATTCCACAAGAGTCGAGCAATCCGAAGGTTTTTTTGAAAGGATGCACCTGCTATGAAAGATTTACCTTGTGCCTCTTGCCAGGGCGTAAGGCTGAAATAAATTATAGCGGTATGTGAAGAGACTTCTTTAATCATTCAATCCGCACTAAATATCCTGGTAGTTTCCAAGTTCAAGTGTCCAGTCGTATTCTTTGTAAGAGATGGAGGGATCGGCATTTTCTGGGATGATATCGTATTCCTTCAGCATTTCTATAGCCCCGGTAGATCCGCCAAAATCAGCCCGAAACCAGCTCATCAGTCGATTAACTTCCACTTCTTGCTTCTCAGGATAATAGTCGGTAGTACTTTTTAGATAATTTTTTGTAGTAATATCAAGCTGTTCATTAACTCTGTCCGGATCATAGACAGCGATATATGGACAACTGGCCGCCCCACAGTTCAATGCAAAATGAATCCTGGGATCTAATTCATCCCACCAAAAGCGTTTTATAAAATCATCTACAAACCACTGGTCAAGATACCCCATCAAAAGTTTAATCTTGGAGCGCCGCATAATTCCGTGTTCGATGTCATCAAAGCTCAACTCTTTACCGGCTATCACCACTTGCGGAGAAGTGAAAAAATTATATCCGAACCAGCTGTTTCTGTCTTCAAATAACTCCGGATCTTCGAGCAAAATGATCTGCACATAAGCGTTGTAAATATTCAGCCAAAAAGCTTTTTTCTTTGACTCTGTATCTAAGTCAGCAAGAAGTGTATCAGGTGTAACCGTTGCTAATTTTTGCGTGATGGGATCTGTTTCCCTCCCATCCCTAACAGACCTCACCAATTCCATAGAAAGTTCCGTATAGTTTAAACGATCCAATGAATCTTGTGAGGAGTTCTGGATAGCAGGAGATGTACCTATACTGAACATTGTTAGCATTAATAAAGACAGAATCATGGATTTGTTATTTTTTCCTCTTTCTGTTTTGACGTCTTCACCATAATAAGTCTTACATCAAAAATTGGTAAGTTTTTTGGATACCAATCCATCCAACCAATTACCAACTACGTTTTCAACTGAAAACCGGATGTAATCATTTGTCATGCTCTATAGAATAACTTCCTTTAATTTATTTTCTATCATTTTAATTGGCATTTTATTTTCTAACTCAGCAATTGCTCAATCGCCTGTAGAGTTAAAAGCAGACAGTATTCAACAGTTCATTCTCAACCCTGCTGATTTTGACCCTGATAATAAAAATGCTCGTATTTTACGGTACGAACCATTTGGAAACAAAAAAGAAGCTGTTTACCGGCTTGATCAAAAAGAGGATGGTTCTCCAATTATTAGAGCAAGCAGTGAACAAGCGATATCAAGTGTCACCACATCCATAAAAGCAGATCCATTTGAATTCAGCTATCTCGAATGGGAATGGAAAATTGAGGAAGTACTTGAATCCGGGGATCTTACTGAAAAAGATGGAGATGATTTCGTAGCCCGAATTTACATCACCTTCGACTATCCTGTGAGTGAATTACCTTTTGGACAGAAACTCAAATATAGAGCCTATAAGGCTTTTACTTCTTTTGAGATCCCCCTTCGCTCCCTTAATTATGTTTGGGCAAGTAAGGAGGAAGTGGGTACTATAGCCGAAAGTCCCTTTACCAGTTGGGTACAATATATTGTGGTAAATTCCGGAAATGAAACATCCGGGAAATGGATTACCCTAAAACGAAATATTGTGGAAGATTACCGTAAAGCTTTTGGTGAGGACCCGCGGGAGATCACGGGTATTACTATTATGACTGATTCAGACAATACTGGTGAATCAACGCTGGCTTGGTTTGGCCCAATTACCCTTTCTAAAGAATAAATACTGTCTCATGGAAATCAGTATCATCATCCCCACTTATAATGAATCTGGCAGTATCGAGGAGCTTTTGATATATCTTAAAAAGCATGCCGGTAGCGCTGTGGCTGATATCTTAGTAGTAGATGGTCAAAGCTCCGATGATACGGTTAAAAGGGTTAGAAATGCAGGTTATAAGTGCATTATCTCCCAAGAAAAAGGACGTGCTGCACAAATGAATCTTGGTGCCAAACAAACTTCGGGAGATATTTTATACTTCGTTCATGCTGACTCTATTCCACCTACATCGTTTACTTCCGACATACTCAATGCTATTCAAAATGGAGCGGAATCTGGTTGTTATCGATTTAAATTTAATTCCGACCGTTGGTTGTTAAAGATTAATGCCTGGTTTACCCGCTTCGATCGGCTTATGTGTCGTGGAGGTGATCAAACTCTATTTATTAAGCGGGATGTTTTTGAAGAACTGAGTGGTTTTAGAAATTATGAGATCATGGAAGATTTTGAAATGATCAGTAGGCTTAGGGACAGAGGTACTTTCAAAATATTAGCTGATGATGTGATCGTATCTGCACGAAAGTATGAAGAGAATTCTTATCTAAAAATGAATTTTATAAATTTGGTGATTTTTACCATGTTCTATTTTGGGGCGTCAAAAAAAACGATGGTACACGCCTATCAACAACTTATTGCAGGCACTAAATTTGGTAGAGACTCTACTAATTCATCCAGCAAATAAAAGATAGACTTAAGATGTCGTTAATTGTTTTGAAAGTTTTCGAAATCCCCTTCAAGATATTTTTCATCTGATATGTAGCTCAGCAGTTTTATAAACTCATCCTGATCCATATAACCCGCCTTATTGCCTATTATTGACTGGTCGCTTTCAAGAAAAATAAAAGTTGGGGTGGCATAAAGCCCAAACTCTTGACTCAATTCTTTTTTTGTCCACTTTTGGCTTTTATAATTCACATCATCATTAGATTCGATATCAATCCGAACAGCATAAAAAGAGCTATCTATTTTTTGCTGAATTTCTGAAAGAGGAAATATCTCTGCTTTCATTTTTTTGCATAGCGAGCACCAATCAGCCTCCATAAAAAGCATAATCTTTTTCGAATTTTCTTCAGCCATAGATACTGCTTCTTCCAAGCTTACCCATTCAATATCTTTATTCTCACTCTGCGGAAATATTTCTGTAGAACTAAGCATGAGAAATCCAGCAATCAATGTCAGTGATATAATTTTCAATTCTTTCATAGCATTCAATTATTATTTGGGAGTCCGAAACTGAAACCGGTATTGGCTTTGTCGAGGCTAAAAAACATAGATGCACGCACTATATACGTAGTAGTAGGCTGGGTTCCATTTACATTTTGATAGAGAGGAACCTCACCTGATACTTGCATTGAAAGCCTGTCTGTAAATGAATAACCTATACCTGGTACAATATTGAGCCATTCACCACCGGTGCTGGGCATTTTTGAACCGTTTCGTTGATCGGCTTCTGCAGTTCGAAATTTTAGTTGAAGGGAGTAAGAAAATGAATCGAAAGCGGGCTTTAATATTCCGAGCATAGAATTAAATTCATTTCCAAATTTGTACTCATCATCTTGACTAAATCTGCTTGCGGGGGTAGTACGTTTATAGGAATTCATGGTATATACATTCAGATCTAAAGACCGGACGGTATATGAAAATAACATCCAGCCAACTCCGTCCCATGAACCTGTTCCCGGCTGCATATCGGCATTTAATGCTAATCCATTGGCTTTAAGTGAGTTTGTTGCAAAAGGAATCTTCATACCTCCTCCTGCCATAAGTTGATATGGCTTCCAAAGTGAGGGCTTAATTAAACTGTATTTCAGCATAACTAAAGCATCTCCGATACCGGTTGTTTCTAACTCTTGGGAATTACTTGAATTTTGCAATCCTGTGGTACGTGTTTTTTGCACGTAAGAAAAAGTCCCGCTCAAGGTTATCCTTGAACTCAAACCATAATTGGCTTCAACTAATGTTGTAAATGTTTCTCTCTTGGAAGATCGATTTTTGAGTTCCTTGGAACCGGTATAAAGTTGATCAATATTATTAAAATCTGTTGTAAGCCCAATCACAAGGTTCCCTTTTTCAACTGCTCCTAACGACTGTGAATTCACTAATGGGGCACCGGCACAGCTACAGGTCTGCCCTATCGCAAATGTTGATGTGATCCCCATAAATATAAAAGCCATCAAAACTAATTTAATCTTCTTTACCATTTTGCTGCAACTTTAGTTTTTGTCATTTCTCTATCTCTATGGATGTTTTCAATTGCCTTAATCTTACTACAAGGTTTTATACGTAAGAAAATGTCGTTGAGTCTCATCTATAATGCAACTTTCATATAAACCCTGGTCCCATGCATAAAACAAATTATCGAATAACCTCCTTCCTTCTATTCTTTGCCTTAATTTTCATGCAGTTTACTGCCTGTGATACAGTAGAATCTGATAACCGGCGAGTTGTAGACGATAATGATAATAATAACAACAATAATGGTGATAGAGAGTGGCTGATTCCTCAGGATGAAGTAATTGATGGCGGCCCAGGTCAAGATGGCATTCCATCTATTGATAATCCTAAATTTATAAATGCTTTCGAAGCTGACTATGTTAGCGACGACCGATTGGTTCTTGGCATTAAAGTTGGTAATGAGGTACGGCTTTATCCTCATGAAGTAATGGATTGGCATGAAATAGTAAATGACCAAGCAGGTGAGTTGCATTATTCACTAACCTATTGTCCTCTGACGGGAACAGGCATCACCTATAAAAGAGAAATCAACAACCAGGTAAATGAATTTGGAGTCTCAGGGCTGTTGTTCAGAAATAACTTAATTATGTACGATCGGAATACCGGTTCAAGATGGTCTCAAATGCAAATGAGATCAGTGAATGGTGAATTAATTGGCCAGGAAGGTGAACTCATTCAAACTATACAAACTGACTGGAAAACTTGGCAAAAGCTATATCCTGATGCGAGAGTATTAAGCACTGAAACCGGTTTCAGTAGGCCGTATGATAGATTTGCTTACGGAGAGTCGTATATAACCGATAATAGCCGTTTCATTTTTGAACCCAAAAGATTTGACAACAGACTTCCAAATAAAGCACAAGTTCATGCTATAATGCCTAAAACTTTTAAGGGTGAAGACACGAAACCAAGAATATACCCGATCAAAGATTTAAGCAGTGATATTGAAGTTATTCAAGAAAGTTATGACAACAGAAATTTGGTTATTGCCGGTAGTTCTGATCTTAATTTTGTAGCCTCTTTCTCAAGAACCCTGAGCGATGGTACTGAGCTTAGCTTTGAACCTGTTCAAGATGAACTGCCTGTAATTATGAAAGACAGTGAAGGCAACCATTGGACTATTTTTGGTGAAGCTGTAAGTGGTCCCAGAGAGGGTGAAAAACTCAAATCTACAAAATCATATAATGGATATTGGTTTGCTTTCGCTGATTTTTATCCCGGATCATCTATTTATTCTAACTAACAGGTGATAAAAATGATCGCTGAGCCTCAAAAATCCTACTTTACCTGATTGGCGATTGGCTAATTATTGAACAGATCATAAATAACGCTCAGCCCAGGCACCGGCAACTTTTCCCACATACCGTGCATCGTCTTCGTTGGTCAATAAGTGATCTGCATCATCAAGGGAGATAAAGCTTTTGGGGTGTTTGGCTAATTTGTAGATATGGGCAGCATTATCGATCCCTACGGTTTTATCTATAGGTGAATGAAAAATCAATAAAGCTTTTCCTAAGTTTTGGATGATATTATCCATATTCTGCTCATTCAGGTCATCGAGGAATTGCTTTTTTATGGTGAATATACGTCCTGCAAGGTTCACTCTCGCTTCTCCCTTCTCTTCAATTTCTTCCCTTTTATCTACTAAATGATGTGCTACGTGTTTGGGATTGCAAGGTGCACCAATAGTGGCAACTGCTTCCACAGAGTTAATCAATCCAGCCGCCTGCAACACAGCCGCACCACCTAAAGAATGTCCGATTAGCATACGCGGGGCATGAAATTCTGTAGCCATATACTCCGACGCTTTAATTAAATCTTCCACATTTGAGGAAAAATTAGTATCCGCAAAATCTCCTTCACTTTCGCCCAGGCCAGTAAAATCAAACCTAAACACCCCCATTCCCTGATCGGTTAAAGCATCACTTATTCTTCCGACGGCTTTCAGATTTTTGCTGCACGTGAAGCAGTGAGCAAACAAAACCGCTCCTTTTTTTACTCCTTCATCAGGTTCATCAATTCGAGCCGAAAGTTTCTCACCCTGACTTCCTTCAAATTCAACTTTTTTGCTTTTCATTATTTCTACCTGTATTCCGGATTTTCAAAATTCCAGCGGGTACCGTCATCCCAGTCCTGTCGTGAATTGCCATAGCTCGGATATCCGCCATTTTCTTTTAACATGTTAGCCAAATGTAACAGGTTGTAGGTCATGAAAGTAGTATTTCGTTTGGTGAATTCATTATCAAAACCCACCGGGCCATTTTCACTTTCATCCCCATAACTTGGTCCAGGTCCGGCTTCCCCGATCCAACCGGCATCGGCCTGTGGCGGAATGCTGTAACCTACATGCTGAAGGGCATATAAAATTCCCATCGCACAATGTTTGATACCATCTTCATTCCCGGTCACCAAGCATCCTCCTGCTTTACCGTAAAATTTATATTGGCCTTTCTCATTTTGCAGGCCGCTCATGGCGTATAAACGTTCAATCAGCTGTGTAGCCACCGATGATTTTTCTCCCAGCCAAATAGGGGTTCCAATAATTAAGATGTCAGATGCATCCACTTTCTTCCAAAGTTCCGGCCATTCGTCTTTGTCTGCTCCATGTTCCTTCATATCCGGATATACCCCAAAGGCCACATCATGATCCACCAACCGAATGCACTCTGCATCTACTCCTTCTTTCTCCATAATATTCATGGAAACATCAATCAGTGTCCGGGTGTGGCTTTCCTTTGGCGATTTTTTTAGTGTGCAGTTTACATATAAAGCTTTCAATTTTGAAAAATCTGAATTTGTATCAGTCATCTTTTATCCATTATCTATTTAGTATTTGAATATTATGGAAGCTGCCTATTTCAATATTCTTACTGAAATTTTTAAGAATCACTTTTCCAAAAACTGTACCGCAAACATTTCATCTTTATCCATCCATGTTTTTACGGGGTGAAAGTGACCTTTGGTAAGTTTCCTGAATGACGCTAAGGAATATTTGTGCGAGTTTTCAGTATGAATGGTCTCGCCTTTTTCAAAATGTATCGCTGAATTTAGGATCTCTACTGTTTGATCAGTGATGCTGACTAAATGCATCTCAATTCGGCTTTTTTCTTCATTGAAAACCGCTTTGTGCTCAAATGCATCCAGGTCGAAATCTGCTTCCAGTTCATTATTTATTCTTCGAAGAATGTTCTTATTAAATTCGGCGGTCACACCTTGTTTGTCATCATAAGCGGCTATCAGGGTTTCCTCATCTTTTAATAAATCAAAGCCTATTAATAGTCCCCCCTCATCCTCAATTAAGTCCGCAATCAAAGCGATGAATCTACCGGCTTCTTCTTTAGTGAAGTTTCCGATGGTTGAGCCGGGATAATAAGCAATGCGTCGTGTTTGTGATTCCTTAACAGGAAGTTCAAAAGGGCGGGTATAGTCAGCCGCAACCGGAATGATATTTAGCTCAGGATATTCAGCCTGAAGTTCGTCAGCTACATCAGCTAAAAAATCATCAGAAATATCTACAGGGACATAAGAGTGAATATTCGGCAAGTTATTTAACAACATCCTGGTTTTCAGGCTACTTCCACTTCCCAATTCAACGAGTTGAATATCGGAACCGAGCTTTCTGGCAATTTCATCTATATTTTGCTTCATAATGGAAAGCTCAGTTCGCGTTAGGTAGTATTCATCAAGCTCACAAATTTTTTCAAATAGCTCGGAACCCCACTTATCATAAAAATATTTACTCGGTATTGTTTTTTGAGATTTTTGCAGTCCCTCAATTACATCATTATAAAATTGAGACTTCTTCTTTACCCCTTCCAAAACTGCTATGGACATATGCCTCTTTTTAAAAATTTCGTGTACTAATTATTTAGCTAATCTAATGCCGGTAAATTGCCAGCGCTCATTAGCATGGAAAAAATTCCGATATGTTTTTCGGAAATGAGATTTTGAGGTAGCACAAGAACCGCCTCTTAATACGTATTGGTTACACATAAATTTACCATTGTATTCTCCCAGTGCACCCGGCAGTGGTTTATATCCAGGATATGGAGCATACGAACTTCGTGTCCATTGCCAAACCTCACCAAACATTTGCTGTAATCCTTCGTCGGCATTTTGTAGTGCTACCGGATGGAGATTGCCAGCGTCAGCAAAAGCTCCATTTATCGGTAACGATTCCGCTGCCACCTCCCATTCTTGTTCGGTGGGTAATCGACAGCCTTTCCAACGAGCATAGGCATCGGCCTCAAAATAACTGACATGCGTTACCGGCTCATTTGGGTCAACTTTCTGCATACCGCATAGTGTGTAATGCCACCATTCGCCGTCTTTCTTCTCCCAATACAATGGGGCATTCCAATTATCATCCCGTACGGTTGAGAATCCCTCATCCAGCCACCATTTTGGCTCACTATAAACCCCAGATTCAATGAATTTTATAAACTCTGCATTAGTCACCAAACGGTTGGCTAATTCAAAATCGTGGATATACGTTTTATGCCGGGGGAATTCATTGTCGTATCCAAAATCATTGCCCTTATGGCCGACTTCATATACTCCCTCTTTAAATGAGGTCCAGCTTAATTCCGGAACTGATTGTACTCTTGGTCTTTCAACTTTTTTGTATGCAACATTCAGCGGGTTTTGGGCAAACATATATTTCAGGTCGGTCATCAGCAATTCCTGATGTTGCTGCTCGTGATGAATGCCAATCTCAATGATAGGAGCCCATTTTTCGTATTGTTGGTCAGTTGCATTTTTGATAAGGTTGACCACATGCTCATTGATGCTTTCCCGATACTCAAAAACTTGTTTTACCGTGGGGCGTGAAATATTTCCGCGCCGGGCTCTGCAATGGGGCACGCCGGTTTGCAAATAATAGGAATTGAATAAATAACTGTATTGGGGATGAATAGGATCATAGTCATCAAGTTCTTTCTCAAGCAAAAAAGTCTCGAAAAACCAGGTGGTATGAGCCAGGTGCCATTTAGCCGGACTTGCATTTTCCGTTACCTGTATCACAAAATCTTCAATTTCAAGCGGGCCTGTAATTTCTTCCGTAAAACCCCTGACTTTCTTGAATTTTTCAGTCAACTCTTTTCTACTATATCGAAAACTATATTTGTCCGTGTTTTCAATTGCCGGCTTTTGTGTAGTAGCTCCTTCTTCCATTGCTAAGCTGGTGTGTTATTATTCCATTTATTGACGACTTGAATATCTTCATTCTTACTTAGATAACTATCTTTTTAGAATTCAAATTCCAAATAAAGTAAGAATAACGTGCAGTCCCTCATCAATATAATATATTCATTTTTGGAAGCTACTTTATTATGGACCACAAATCCCCGGTACCAAGTCAAAATACTGGGACATCCCAACGGCACTTAATGGTTGTTACCACATTCATCGTAGCAGCCAGCTTATTGGTTGTCTTGACTACTTTTGCCATCAATATGCTTACTTCTACCGGCGATCTAAATAAAATATTGGTCCGCTGGTCTCAAAGTAATGGAGAGAGTGTAGAATCTGTGCTTAACTATTTTGAATCTGGAGATGAGCAATTTTTAGAAGACTATGAAACATCAGTAAAAGAAAGAGAAAATACTACCGAGGTAATCAATGAATTACTAAGTGACAATCCTAATACTGATTTAATATTTCGTGAATTTGACCCTGAGGATATTCATCCCAATGAAATTACAGGGCTAATTAGAATCTTTTCTTTCTTTGGACACACTTCTGAAATTCAACAGATAAAGGGAACATGGAGCCAAATAATGGCAGTAACCAATGAGAGAAAGGCCCTTATTGACTCACTTCTTGCAACATCAAACGTAGCCGGAGCCTCAGAGCAAGACCCTGTTGCTTTATTGCAAAGAAAGAATCAAAAGTTGAACAACTATGTAAGATCAATGATCTCCGGTAGTTCAGGAATTCTATTTTTACTAAAGCGGTACTCACTTTGGTTTACCGTTCTTTTAGGAATTTTAATTGTTTTGATTGGCGTGATATATACCGTCAGAGGCATAAAGAATATTAAAAATATGCAGAGCCTGCTGGAGGAACGGGATTACCTGGCCATGTTTCCCAAACTAAATCAATTTCCGGTTCTTAACCTGAACGTCAGGTGTGAAGTGGATTTTGTTAATCAAGCTACTAATGCATTGTTTCCAAATTTGAAGAAACAAGGGCTTTCGCATCCATTTCTAAAAGAACTGGGATCTCGATTACACGATATAACTTCAGGATCCGATAAAACTTTGCTTTATGAAGTTGAGGTGGATGAAAGTTACTACCAACAGGCCGTGCACTTTCTATCGGAAGAAAAGGGGCTTCACGTTCACTCTATTGATATTACAGAATTGAAAGAGAAACAGTTTAAGCTAACCCATACACTTAAGGAAAAAGAGACTTTACTGTCTGAGGTACATCACCGAGTTAAAAATAACATGGCTGTTATTACCGGGCTTCTCGAACTACAGGAAATGATGGGTGAAAGTACGCATCCTGCTCTATCAGAAAGTCGCTCCCGAATTAAGTCGATGGCAATTATTCATGAACTCCTATATCAATCAGATTCATTTTCTGAAATTGATACTTCAAAATACCTTGCAAAACTTGGAGAACATCTAAGACTATCTTTATCAAATATTGCATCTGTTAAGGTTAAGGATCAAAACACTTCACAATCACTGAATATCAATCAAGCTGTTCCGCTGGGACTTTTACTCAATGAAATTGCTTTTTACCTGTGCACTGAACGATCAGAAGATGACAAGAGATTGGAATTAGAATTGCAGATCATATCCAAAAACGATTCGCTTTGTCTTAAAATCACCTCGGAACAGCCCGGGGTTTCAAACCCCCTGAATACCACCGACAAACCAACGTTGCGAATTAGCCTTATCAAAAATTTACTGGCCCAAATTGAAGGGGAGTTGATAATGCCGGAATCTGATCATCTGTCTATTGAAATAGAGTTTTCACCCAACATCAAAAAAGGGTCGAGCAGTACCCTGATTAATTAATACAAATATGAAATGGTTTAAAACAATTATTATAGGAATTATTGCGACCTTTGCAATGGATATAGTCATGAATGTCTTGATGATGGTATTTGGCCTTTCGCCAACAAATATACATCCGGCTGCAGCTTTTCTATTTAACCTGGGGATAGAGAGTAAGGTTTTGTCTGTAATTTTACATTATTCTTATGGAACACTTTGGGCATTGGTATTTGTCTACGCCTTTGAGCGTAACTTTTCAATTATCAGAGGCATCCTTTTTGCCTTGGTATTATGGCTTTTCATGATGCTTGTTTACAGTCCTGTAATTGGCTGGGGATTTTTTGGAATTGGTAATGCCCAGTTACTGGATAGCTCTCACCCTCTTTATCTCTCTTCTACTCTCCATTATTTAATTGTGACTTTGGCTGTTCACCTTGCCTATGGATCTACTTTGGGCTTTTCATCTAAAAAATTTATTCCTGAAAATACAATGGAAAGGCAGGTTCCTTTTTTACAATAAAATTTTCTTAAGTAAGATTGTTAATGGCCACCTCATCAAACCATTTAAACCTAAAAACTGGATTTAACTTATGACCACTAAATTATTACGAAGCACCTTTTTCATTACAGCCACTTTGCTCTTACTTGGAGCCTGTAACACAAAGCAAGAAAAATCAAATTCTGAAAACTCCGAAGCTGAAAAAGTGCCTTCTTTTGAAGTTACAACGGTCTCAGGAGACACCATTAGTTTAGACGAATCTCTGCAAGAAGGAAAACCTGTTGTTATCTATTTTACTGCTTCCTGGTGCCCTATTTGTGCACAAAACTGGCCGGTGCTCACCGAAGTATATCCTGAGTATGAGGATCGGCTAACCTTAGTTGCCATAGGTATAGACCCAACCGACGATGAAGAAACTATGCGCGAACTGGCCGAGGAAAAAGGATTCACATTTCCGGTTACACGAGGATTGCCCAATATTATGCTCGACTATGGCGTAGAAAGTCAGGCCACAACCGTTGGGGTGAACCGTGACGGAGAAATTGCCTTCCGTAAAAACAAAATGGCTCTTAGCGCTGATGAATATCGTACGCTGTTTGATGAGCTTTTAAATTAGTTATTCGTTAATGGTTGTTGGTTATTTGGTACTTTATAATCAATGGCTGCCAATTAACCAACAAACCAATACCTTTTAAACCCAACAGATGGAATTCATCTATTTTTCTTTTCTTCAGGGGGTAGTCGCTTTTTTTGCCCCTTGTGCAGTGGCACTGCTTCCCGGATATATTGTGTCCTATATCTCAAGAAATTCCCAAAACCAACCTGAATTCAAGGCAAGGCTTTATCGCGGCTTAAAATTAGCCGGAATTAGCATTTTGGGAATATTAGTCGTTTATGCCCTCGCAGGTATACTCATCATCGTTGCCAGTCAAATTTTGAAAGCTTATATGAAATGGGTGACTATAGGGATGGGAGTGGTCCTCATCATTCTTGGAATACTCATGATTGCAGGTAAAAATGTAGCTTTCTCAGTCAATATAAATCAGCGAAACCAAAACTCTGAAACTAAAGAGGCTTTCGTTTTCGGCATTGGATATGCTATTGGCGCGCTTGGGTGTCTATTCCCCCTGTTTCTTGCCGTTGCTACCCAAGCCCTGACGGCTCCTTCCATTATCTTAGGTGGAAGTTATATTCTCGCCTATTTTGTGGGAATTAGTCTTATGATGGTTACTGCTATACTACTCTCCACCTTTGCTAAAGATTTTTTTATGAAGTATTTGCGAAAGCTGCTTCCCCATATGGGCAAAATCACCGGCTCTTTGCTGATCTTGGCCGGTATTTATGTGATCTATTATCAAATGATTTTAATTTGAATTGATTCAACACCACATCTTCTACTAATTAGCTTTTTTTTAAGACTTTCCATCTCCAAAACGTCTGTTACTCAAACTATTAACAGAAATTACAAGGAGTTAAATATGAATCAGTTAAACAAATTATCCGGAATAGCACATTGGTTACCAAGACTTTCACTCGCAGCTATATTTATTTATCACGGGCTGCCAAAAATAACCGCCGCTGGTGATATGGCAGCAGCAATGGGAATGCCCACTGCTATGGTCTTAATGTTAGGTATTGTTGAAGTTGGTGGTGCATTACTAATGTTATGGGGTGGCTTCGGACCTGAATGGGCTACCCGTGTAGCAGGCATCATCTTTACCATAGTTATGATTGGAGCTATTGCCATGGTCCATGCCCAATACGGCTGGAATTCTATAAATATGGGTAACAACGGCGGACGAGGAATGGAATTTCAAGTGCTAATTATAGCCGTCTCCCTCTTATATACTATCAAAGGAAATGCACTTAATGATGAAGTAGCTGTATCTGAATAAACAATTATCTTATTAGATCCATAGAGATAAGGGGAAAGGCTTGGTCGCTTTTCCCTTTTTTGTTTAAAGGATTTGGTTAGCTATCGGACTGCATTTCTGCAAATTCGGAAAAGCTTTGATCTTGATAAGCATTTGTACCAACATAATCTAAAATCTGAACATACATCTCTTCCGGGATAAAACCGGGCTGACCCGCAATAATTTCTCCTTCCGAATCAATGAAAATAAAAGTTGGGGTGCCTGTAGCACGCATCGCACCGGCAAATTCTCTTTGACTCAGTTCCCTTCCCCGAAAGGTTAAAAACTCATCCTCAACATCAATATCAATCCATACCGGGTAAAAGTGTTCTTCGGTTTTCTCTTGAACTTTTTCTACTGTAAATACTTCACGTTCCATCTTTTTACAGTAACCACACCAAGTGGCATTGATATAAACCAGCACTTTTTTGTCATGTTCTCCAGCCAATTTTTGCGCTTCTTCCATAGAAACCCAATCAAATAATTCTTTGGCATTTACTTGCTGTTCTTCAGTGGATTGGGATGTTTCTTGCACATCTTGAGCACAACCGGCAGCTGAAATAAAAAGTGTAAAAACGGTTATTAGTGTTTTCTTAAAAATCATCGGGTTTACTTAATAGATTAAAATTATTTCGCCTTCAATTACGATAACGCCTGTTCAAGATCGGCAATTATATCCTCGGGATGTTCCAGGCCAACACTCAAGCGAATTAAATTATCCGGTGTAGGGGATTCTTCACCTTCTGACGATTTCCGGTGCTCCCAAATACTTTCGATACCACCTAAACTGGTAGCCGCTTTTATAAGTTTTGATTTCCCTACTATTTCTACCGCTTCTTTCGCACCTCCTTCAATCAAGAAAGAAATCATGCCGCCAAAATCATCCATTTGTGCTTTGGCAATATCGTGTCCTTCATGGGTTTCAAGGCCGGGATAATAGACGACTTCAATGTTATGATGCTTACTTAAAAAGTCAGCTACTTTTCGGGCGTTTTCATTGTGGGCCCGCATCCGATAGGGAAAAGACCGGATACTTCGACTCAGCAACCAACAATCTCTTGGTGAAGGAACTGCTCCCTGAACCCGTTGTACCAACCTGATTTTTTCAAAAAGTTCCTCATCACTCGTGATAACTGCTCCGCCTAAGATATCACTGTGTCCGCCCAGGTATTTTGTGGTGGAGTGAACCGAAATATCTGCTCCCAATTTCAGCGGACGCATATTGTAGGGAGTCGGCCAGGTATTATCTACAGCAACTAAAGCTCCTTTTTGTTTGGCTAATTTACTTACAGCCCGCACATCCGTGATAAGCAGGCGTGGATTTGAGGGAGTTTCCAGCCAAAGTAATTTTGTGTTTTCTTTTAGAGATGAACTCACTATTTCTAAATCCGTCATATCTATGAAATCCACCTTCAGATTCCATTTTTCAGCAAACTCCCACATCAGTTTCCTTGTTCCAAAATACACATCATTGGCTACCAATACATGAGCTCCGTGTTCTACCGTTTGGAATACCGATGAAATTGCAGCCATCCCTGAAGCAAAAACAGCACTATGATCTCCCGCCTCCAATTCAGCAATTACATTTTCTAACTGCGTACGATTTGGGTTAGACAACCGAATATATTTATCGTCTCCTTCGGTGTAGCCCCCACCCCGATGTTCATAAATCGTTGAAACCTCAATTCCGGGAACAACGGTATCGTTTTCCCTTTTTTCAACTTTCATGCTCCCATGAATGGCGATCGTCTCTATGTGTCTTTTCTTCATAATCCGTCTTAATTATTTCCCTACAAAAATAAACAATTTTTAAACCATCCTCTTTTATTTGTTATAACATGCTTCATAGAAAACTTGGGTAATATTTTAAATGAAATCGGTAAAAATTCAGTTTCTTTGTTTAGTTAGCGCTAAGAATTTTACATTGGTTTATGGTTAGGTTATGGCAAAAATATAAGTTGATAGTTCGAAGAAATTTCATGAGAGGCCTTACTCTCGCCGATGGACTCGATTATTGGAGAAATAATCTCTTCTACACCATCATCCTTTACCTGCTGCCACTTGCGCTGATTCTACTGATCCCCTCCATGATTATGACTTACTTCATGGAATTGACCGGTTTGGCTATTGCGTATTTTGTTTTTTCAGCTACCATTATTTTTGTCGCACTTTTCCAAAATATCGGTATTACGGTACGGAAATATTTTTTCCTTGGGCTTCTCTATATCGTAGCCACATCGCTGATATTTTTTATGGGTCAACACGGTGCCGGGATTACCTACTTATTTGGAGTCACTGTTTTTGCTTTGCTAATTCTACCCCCCAAAGCCGGAAAAATTACGATTGGTGTCAATGTAGGCATTTGCGTATTACACGCATTCTTCATTTATAATAACATGGTGGAATATCCACTCAGAGATAGCTTCCAGGTTATATCCTGGATTTTGATATCAGGAAATTCCATACTCTTAAGTATAATGGCCGTAATTTTTATGCCCATGCTTTTTAGTGGTTTGCAGAATACCATTATCGAGCAACATGGTCTTGAACGGGAATTAAGGGTTCATCAAAAAGAACTTGAAAACTCCTTAACAGAAAAAGAAACGCTATTGGCTGAAATCCATCATCGGGTAAAAAACAACCTTGCTGTTATTTCGGGGTTGCTGCAATTACAGGCTTTTAAAGAGACGGATAAAGAATTTCAAAAGAAATTGTTGGACAGTACCCTCCGAATAAAATCGATGGCCGGCATACATGAGCAACTATATAAAGCTCACAGTTTTTCCAATATTTCCTTTGATGAGGGGCTCATAAACCTTACTCAAACCATTATAGAAACGCTTGGAAATGGTGATAGGATTCATACCGAATTTGACCTTGACCCGGTCGAACTCAATATCAATCAAGCGGTGCCCTGCAGTTTAATTGTGAATGAAGTGGTAACAAATTCTCTTAAACACGCCTTTGAAAACCGGGAAAAGGGAGAAATCGCTATTACGCTTAAGTATTCATCTGATAATGTTTTATTACGTCTTTTAGATGACGGAAGCGGCTTTGATGATTCAACGCCAGCTGAGGGGAAGACTTCCCTTGGTATGGAATTGATCGATACCCTTGCACAACAATTGGGCGCTGATTATAAATATGGCTCCAGAGGTAATGGTACCGGAACTATGTTCGAACTAAAGTTCACGCTATCTAACTCACCCGGAAGCAGCAGCTCATAACTCTTTTATTGCCCTGATGCGCTCCAGAACCGGTGGATGTGAATAATTCAGCCATACATAAAACCAGTGTGGTGTTAAATTTGAGAGATTGTCTTTGGAGAGTTTCTTCAATGTAGAGATCATATCGCCCGGTTTTTCAGTCGTAACTGCTGCAAATTCGTCCGCCTCAAATTCATGTTTACGGGATAGGATCTGCATGAAAACGGACAAGATCATATCAATTGGAGCATAAAGCATTCCGAAGAAAATGAGTCCGGCATATACCGAGATTTCTTCCATATAAAATGCTTCAAACAATCCTTCCGCATTTAGGAAAATGGAAAGCAGGAAAAACATTACCCCGGTTTGCAGAATGCTTGTCACCATGCCTTTTACGATATGCTTTTTCTTATAGTGACCAATTTCATGTGCGAGTACAGCCACCAGCTCATCATTGGTGTGATTCTCGATGAGCGTATCATACAATGCCACTCTTTTATTCTTTCCAAATCCTGTAAAAAACGCATTTGACTTACTAGAACGCTTGGAGCCATCAATCACGAAGAGCCCCTGAAGCGGAAAGTCTACATTCTCCGCGTATTCCTCAATTGCCGTTCTCAGTTCACCTTCTTCCAAGGGTGTAAAGTCATTGAAGAGCGGCATGATCCAAGTCGGAGCCACGTACTGCATAATGAGTGTAAAAGCGGTAACCACTCCCCAGGCATATAGCCAAGCCAAATCTCCGGCATACATGAAAAACCATAAAATACCGGCCAAAAGTGGGGTCCCGATTAGCAAACTCAAACCAACTCCTTTCACCATATCCATGACAAAAGTTTTGGGAGTTGTTTTGTTGAAGCCAAATCGCTCTTCGATCACAAAAGTAGAATAGATACTAAATGGCAGGTTAATGATGGTTTTTGCCAAGATCAATATGCCAATATAGAACAAGCCGGTTACCAGCTCTCCATAGCCCCAGGCCCGTACAATCTCATCCAGCCAGTTGAACCCTCCGGAAAACCAGAATCCCAATACAACAGCCAAATCAAATCCACCGGTAAGGAAGCCAAACTTAGTCCGCACTTTAGTGTATTCCTGTGATTTGGCGTAGGTATCCTCGTCATATACGCCCTCAAATTCATCAGGAAGTTCTTTGGAAAGGGATTTGAGATTTAGATAATTGGAGGTGAGGTCAAGAATAAAATCAATGGCAATGGTTGCCAGAATAATGACGGCGTAAATGTTCATTTACTAATTTTTTTGATGGCATATTTATTGTTATCAAAAGGTATGAAGATTGGAACTAAATTGGTGCACCCCATCCATCATATTCCCCACCCTTTTCCTCGGCAACTTTGGTAAGCCAAAGATTCAGCTCATACACCCTATCAACTCCATAAATAAAACAAATTAGTTTAACATTAAACTAATGAATGATAAATCGTATATTAGCGTTGTGATAGCAAAACAAACAAAACATCATAATTATGGAACATCATAAAGGAATACATCACATTACCGTACTTGCCGGGGATGCACAACGGAATGCTGCATTTTATACTGAAATTTTAGGAATGCGGCTGGTCAAGAAATCCGTAAACCAAGATGATCCCGGTACTTACCATTTGTTTTATGGAAATCAGGCGGCCGAACCCGGTTCAAGCCTGACTTTCTTCCCGTGGCCAAATGCTCAAAAAGGAGAAGCAGGAGTTGGAGAAGTGATAAATGTTGGACTACAAGTGCCTGAAGGGTCCGAAGATTATTGGGAAGTTCGCCTAAGTGAAAATGACATTTCTTACGAAGTGGTTGATGTATTCGGACGCAAAGCTCTCCGCTTTGAAGATCCGGATGGATTGGAACTGGATATTGTTTTTGAGGGTGAGGCAAAACCCAAGGTAGAAAATGTAGACTACATCGTTCCTGCCGAACATACCATACGGGGTTTCTGGGGGGCACGGATGTTGCTCACTGAAAAACAGCATACTGCAATTTTATTGGGTGATTTGTTTGGTTTTAAAGAAACTGCCGAAAATGGTAATCAAACGCTCTATGAAACCGATGCTCCCATTGGCCGGTATGTAATTATCGAGAAAGCAAAGCAACCTGAGTACGGTAAAAATGGAAGGGGCATCGTTCATCATATTGCGTACCGTGCCGAGAATAAAGAAGAGCTGGATGAGCTCCGCCAAAAAGTAGGTAAGAAAGGGTTGAATCCTACACAGATCATTGATCGTCACTGGTTTAATTCAGTGTATTATCGAATTCCGGCCGGCGTTTTATTTGAGATGGCTTCGGATGATCCCGGTTATACTGTTGATGAAGAGTTCGAACATCTCGGCGAAACATTGATACTGCCACCATGGCTGGAATCCAAAAGGGATCGTATTGAGCAAATGCTACCTGAAATTAAATTGGCCACCAAAGCATGAATCAAGTCAAAAGTACAGCACTGTAAACTCGCTCCTGACGCTCAGCGTCAGAGTGAATTATTCCCAAGAATTTAAATCAAATTGCCACACTCATGAATTTATTTAGAGCAACAGAAAGCACCAAATTTGAAGGCCCACATCAAACAACCCAAATAGTAACAGGTGGCGTTGATACATCTGAAGCCGACGCTGCCATGATCATGATTCACGGACGGGGTGCAACGGCACAAAGTATTCTTCCGCTGGCTAATGAATTAGATACCGATCTGAAACTTACGCTCCGAGCTCCGCAAGCTAGTGGAAATACCTGGTATCCAAATTCATTTATGGCACCATCAGATCAGAATCAGCCGGGTTTGTCATCCGGGTTGCAAAAGATTTTTGACATTGTTCAGGACTTAAAAGCAGAAGGAATTTCTGAAGATCAGATTTATATCCTGGGGTTTTCTCAGGGCGCGTGCTTGGCTTCTGAATTTGTGGCTCGCCATCCCAAAAAATATGCCGGATTGATAGCTCTTAGTGGTGGCCTAATTGGTACTGGCACATCTGTTCCACACGATGAGTACAGTGGTGATCTTGAAAACACCCCGATATTTATGGGCTGCAGTGACATTGATCCCCATATTCCTAAAGAAAGGGTCAATGAATCAGCAGATATGCTCAAGTCCCTTAATGCCAATGTAAATAAAAAATTGTACCCGGGAATGGGACATACCGTTACAAGGGATGAGATTCTTGAAATCAATAAGCTTTTAAGCAGTTAATCCGAATCACTAAAACGGAAAGAAAATTCGGTGCCCTGTTCATCAGAGTTGACCCTCATTTCTGCCTCAAGCTGATCGGAAAAGTTTTGAATTAGCATGGATCCTAATCCTTCTCCCTGCAATTTCTTGAAATCATCGGGCAAACCCGGACCATTATCTGCTATCCGTAAAAATATCTCATCCTGTAGATTTTTAATTTCAACTGAAAGCTTACCATTTTCTTTACCTTCAAATGCATACTTATAGGCATTCACAACTAACTCATTTACAAGCAGACCGCTCACCACCGTTTTATCCACTGAAAGCTCTACGGATTCAAGTTCAAATTCTAAATCTACTTCTTCATCATTATCGGTGTAGGTTTTGTGAATAGCTTCTACTAAATCTTTTAAATAAGGGTCTTATGAAGCAAACGAGTCAAAGCGGATCGTCTCTGAGTCGTTTAAGCAATATGTGATATAAGTTATGATTG
>NZ_JAVLBQ010000069.1:0-576 GCF_031581265.1 Gracilimonas sp. | reverse complement strand
GGCGCGGTGGCTTTAGCGATGGCGCTGGGGCGCGGGATGCTTCAGGAGGGGGAGACGTATGGGGAGTGGGATGAGTTGATAGTAATTTGACCGCGAAGCGGAATGTTAAATTTTAAATGTTGAATTATGAATGAGGTGAATTATGGAAATACTTAAGAAGGGAACACCAAAAAAGGACAAGGAATACACTGCACAGTGCCGTGATTGTGAAAGCCTTATAAAATTTAAAAGGTCTGAGGCTAAATATACACCTGATCAAAGGGATGGTGATTTTTTAACCGTTAAATGCCCGGTGTGTAAGTCTGATATTCATACAAGCATATAATTCAACATTCAAAATTTAGCATTTAAAATTTCCCCGCATGGAAATAAATCCCGATTACATACAGTACGTTCACCTGCATGATCCGATTGAGTTTGAGAAGGAGTGGATGAACCAGTGGAAGCATAAGGGGCTCACGCAGGAAGAGGCGTATAAGGTGGTGGAGGATAAATATACCCTTTGCTGGGGCGAGCATAAGTATTCGAGCTTTGAATCCTTTTACCAGGGATGGTATAAGCGGATGAGGAAGCGGA
>NZ_JAVLBQ010000068.1:0-596 GCF_031581265.1 Gracilimonas sp. | reverse complement strand
CCAAAGCATGTCTCATAAAGGCAATTGTTGGGATAATGCACCGGCTGAGAGTTTCTTTAAAACCTTAAAAGCAGAATTAAACTGCCGGACAGGAATCTTTACCAGTTACCAGCAGGCGCGAGCGATGATATTCGATTATATTGAGAGCTGGTACAACCGAAGGCGGTTACATTCTTCACTGGAATATAAAACACCGGCTGAAGCCGAACAAGAACTTAAACAAAAACGACAACAGGCCGCATGATTACCCTTAACTCATTGTCCACTTTTTTGTTGCAAGTCCAGTTCATACATAGTAACTAATTTAGTACCTTATTCAGGTCTTAGCTACTTCAGCCCCTAAATTTATATTATGTAAATATACTTCCCTATCCTGATTGTATATCGATAATTTACATTGGCTAAGATGTCCTAATTTCCAAAATTATATGAACAGAATTGTTGCTGTTATTACTAAGCTACACTTAAGTAGCATGAAACTCATATAATGACCTTTACCTTATATTTTTCGTTGGAAGAGCTGGAATAGTTGCGGCAAAGATATATATTAAAACAACTATAATGCCGTAATAACCAATTAGAAACGTAAACAAAAC
>NZ_JAVLBQ010000067.1:0-637 GCF_031581265.1 Gracilimonas sp. | reverse complement strand
GCAGTTTGTGGCCGAAAACCTGTATTTATTGAGGCATGATGGAGAACGATGGGAAGTCACCAAAAAATTCGACCTTAGAAAAAAGAGCGTTTAGAATATGGCAGAATGTAGCGTTTAGAAACCCCGAGAATTCGGGGCGCATGAATGTCTTATTTCCTGCAAGCCCAGAATAGGAGCATTGATTTCTTTTAGTGAAATGGAGACATATTTAGCGCTTTTTTCGCCGGATAGAGCTTTTGGTTCTTTTGTTGGCACAAAAGAACAAGAACATTATGTTGACCTCTGAAATCTGAATAAGATTATTATGAAGTTGGCTCGAAAACCTCTTCTACATTCTCCTGTAATTTTTGGGCAAGTTCTTTTCTGTCTGAAGATCGAACCGCTTTATCGTTGAACCGGATTTTACAATGCACTTCCCTGGTTTGTGCAAGCTTTAACACATGCTCCAGAAATCCATGGCGCGCTCCGAAAAAGCAAACACTGTCCCGCGCTGGTTCGTCACAAGCTCCGGTTATATATGAAATGGCGGCAGTATGAACCGGAACCTCAGCCTCCGCGGGATATTTGAGCAAGGAAGCGTGAAATGGTAGTACTGCTTCTCCTCCTGAAGAAGTGCTTTCCGGAAATACGATCAACC
>NZ_JAVLBQ010000066.1:0-656 GCF_031581265.1 Gracilimonas sp. | reverse complement strand
CAGCCTGTGTGAAAAGTCGAAAAAAAATGTAATGCTATTGCTATATATAGCATTAATAATTATTGTTATGTGTGTAACTTAAATAATTACTCATGAACTACATCACCGGCGAAGATCGCCACCAATCGACGCTGCTTCCCCCTACTCTGGATGAATATGTCCACCCCGATAATCCGGTTCGTTTTATCGATGTATATATAGAAGGGTTAGACATGTGTAAACTGGGTTTTACCCATGCCCGTCTTTCAGGGACCGGTCGCCCGCCTTACCGTCCGCAAGACCTGCTAAAGCTGTATGTATATGGGTACTTACATAAGATACGCAGCAGCCGGGGATTGGAGCGGGAAACCCATCGCAATATAGAGTTGATGTGGCTGCTGGGGCGGCTGCAGCCAGATTTTAAAACCATTGCTGATTTTCGCAAGAACAACAGCGAAGCCCTCAAAGGAGTCTGTGGGGAGTTTATCCTGTTATGCAAACGCATGAATCTGTTTGGCGGGGAGCTGGTGGCCATTGACGGGAGTAAATTTGAGGCCGTGAACCACTCCTCTGGAAGCTTTACCCGTAAAGGATTGCAACAGGCCCTGGAAGCTACCGCCCGGCAACTTCAGCAGTGGTTGGATCAACTCGATCAGGCCGACCATGATGATCCTTCT
>NZ_JAVLBQ010000065.1:0-689 GCF_031581265.1 Gracilimonas sp. | reverse complement strand
GGAGGGCTTTGTTGATAGCATTACCCAAAAAGAAATACTAATAAAACGGCGACCATCCGCTCGATCCGCTTTATCCGCGTTCCATTCCTTTTCGTGTTTTCGAGCTTTCGTGGCAAATCTAACCTCATTCCCAACACCCCGTTGAGAATGTCCCTCCGGACTACCCGGTCCGAGTGAGCAGCAAAGGTAGAGTTGAATATCCAATAATGAATAGCCAACACCCAATGTCCAAGTAGGATACTTCATCATTGGGTGTTCCGTGTTGGATATTGGATATTCTTACCCGCATGCCAAAACGAATAGTCCCCGTAAAACCCCGCAAATTATTTCAAATTTGGGTACATTTAGGCGTTATTTGAGCTAAATAAACTCCTTTCCAATTGTATTGTAGGGGATTCTATTACTTGTATTAGTAAACGCAATACTCCTAAGTGTTGTTAGCTTTATAAATTCAGATGTTTGTAAATCTTCATCACTTCCATTAAATTCGGTATCACAAAAAAATAACTGCTTATGAAATCCAATTTGGAAATACAAACAAAGCCGGTAAAAATTGAACGAGTTTCTCCAAAAGAATACTTGTCTATTCCTCGGTCTGATATCAAATCAGCCCGCTTTGTGCCTCCAAAATTAGGATCAAGATCATTTGGTTCTATGCGGGTGGAATACAAACATCTAAAATACAAACC
>NZ_JAVLBQ010000064.1:0-747 GCF_031581265.1 Gracilimonas sp. | reverse complement strand
AGGGTCTTATGAAGCAAACGAGTCAAAGCGGATCGTCTCTGAGTCGTTTAAGCAATATGTGATATAAGTTATGATTGCGATGATTAAATCTAAATTCAGTTTCTTTCAAATACAGTATAAATTTCTTTTTAGAGATTCCATTGAACTGTGCAAGGCGTCGCTTGGCATAGCTCCAAAAAGACTCAATGCCATTAATGTGTCGAGTTCCATTAGCGAACTCATCGTTGCCATGATGCACCCGGTAATGTTTGTCATATCCAACATCTACCAATCCATCATAGCCTCGCCAGCCATCAGAATGAATAATACTTTTAGGACTAACTTTGCCTCTTATAATACGCTGAAGCGTCTTTTTACGAGCATCAGGGACAATTTCGGTATATACTTTTCCTTGCCGTTTGAATACGCCAAAGACAATGGTTTTGCCAGAAGCTCCGCGTCCTCTTTTACCTGGGATCCGTCGCGCCCCAAAATAGGACTCATCGACTTCAACGGTTCCAGAAAAGGGAGTTTCCTCTTGGCACCACAAAGTAATTTTAACCCTCAGTTTATCAAAGATCACTGTAATCGATCGCAGAGAAATCGAACTCAACTCGGCGGTTTCTGTCGCGGTTAAATCCAACGCAAAGCACTTAATAAGATGCCTAAATTTGGACTCAGAAATTTTCGAACGTTTATAATACTTGTTAACCATTGTATAGCAATATGTTACAAACAATCATAACATGCTATACTTCATAAGACCCT
>NZ_JAVLBQ010000063.1:0-1354 GCF_031581265.1 Gracilimonas sp. | reverse complement strand
GAGGCGGAGGGGTTAATCCTGTGTTCCATTCGACCTGAGCACCTTACCATTGAACGGTGCGAGGCTAACGGAACCGAAAGTGGAATTATAGTTGGCAGAGAGTTCAGGGGTCACGACATCACCTACCATGTGCTATTTAAAGGTGACAGATACATTGTGCACACCGATAATCGTCTTTTATTTGATGTTGATGATCACGTAATTGTGAAACCTTTAGAACCTGCGGTAGTATTAGAACAAAATACATAACGGCAATTTACTCAGGAGCAAAACATGTCATTTTTTGGATTTCTTTTATTGTTACTCATCGCTGCAATATGCGGAGGAATTGGACAAAGTATAAGCGGACATAGTTTTGGCGGATGCCTGATCTCAGCCGGGGTAGGCTTTATAGGAGCTATTTTAGGAAAATGGATGGCAAGTGAATTGGGCCTGCCTGAGCTTTGGACTATTGAAGTGAGTGGAAGTCCCTTTCCTATAGTTTGGTCCATTATTGGCGCAGCATTATTCACGGCTGTTTTAGGCGCTTTAATTCGTGGGAAAGAGAAGGTGAGGTAATGCTATTACCAAAACTTCATTGTTAGAATTCCCAAGTCGCGTCAGAGAGATTTCCGCGTCGTTTGGCAACCGACCCTGTGTTATACACGATCGCATTCTTACAATTGTAGATGTTAGATAATTCGTTGACAAAAAAGAGGTTGCCTTAATACTTCCAAAACTAATACTTCCAAAACTAATACTTCCAAAACTAATACTACATATCCAAAAGTTGTCATCCCGAAGTGCCCGGCGAGTAGTAAAGAGAACTCCAGTATAACACGAGGGACTGTGTCCGACTGCCGGCGTGATCTCAATGGTTGACCTGTTTACCATGTAATCCATTGAGACCCTTCGCGACACATCTCCTAAACCTACTTCAACACCCACGCGCTCAGGGTGACAACTTGGGGAGGAAAATGTATCAGTAGTTGTCATCCCGAGTGCGTACCGGGTCGTGGCGGGCAAATCAGTTGAACACGAGGGATCTCAATCGTTAATACATCCTGGCATGTCAGACTTTGAGACCCTTCGGATAATACAACACTCCCTATTCCAACTCATTTCCTGCTCAGAGTGACAACTCTTGGAAGCTGATTTATGAAAACCAATCCTTATCAAGATTTTCCCATTTAGGGTTCACACTTTACCCTCGTTCCGAAGGTTCACCTTCGGAATGCCGCCCCGGAAGCTCCGGCTTCCCGTGCTTTAATTCGACCTATTTTCCTTAATCAAAGGTCTTGTTCATTTTTTCTTGATAAAAAACGAACCAAAAAAATCAAGGCGGTCGAAAAAAGAGCTAAAGCTGACTACATTC
>NZ_JAVLBQ010000062.1:0-2590 GCF_031581265.1 Gracilimonas sp. | reverse complement strand
GACAGTTTCCTCAGGCAGATGAAAAGCTGACTCGTTCCATAGAGGTTGATGCCTCTCCAAAGAATAAACCCGAGGCTGTTGACAAAATTGACGGAGCTTTGGGAGAGAATTCTGCTTTTCATCAAACGCATGGGTTCTATGTCCATGGAGTATCGATTGAAACAGCTTCATTGCCCGAAGGATGGGAAGAGCGTACCAACAAAGTTCAGGATTATATGGATGAAATTAACTAAGGTTAACTTAGGAAAGAGCTATTTACAATACCGAAATCGTAGAAAAGCTAGATGAAATTTTACGGAGTTATATGAGTAAGCCGGAATAAAAAGAGCTCTCATGATTCAATTATTTTGAATAAAGGCACGTCAACAGCTGATACTTTTAACCAAAAATCTTAGTATAGGTCTCTTCAAGCATCTCAACCTCATCATTGGTAAGACTTGAAAACTCTTTATTCCTGGCTCTATTAGATAGGCTTCCATTATTTTGTCGTAAGAAACCAATCAGATTCTCCATAGTCTTGTCAGGCATATCAAAATGATAGGTTATGAAGGTTCTCATTTTGTCATGGTTTTCTAGGTATTCGACTTCTTCTGGTAGGGTTTCCATTACCGTTTGTTCAACACATTTATAGAGAAATTCAGCCTGTTTGGTGGCGTCAAAGAAACGATAATAGTCTTTGGTTTCATTTAGTACTTCTACATTTCCTTCTGGTGTGGCTCTCCATTCTACGAAATTCAGTAATGGTTTGGAGTAAGACTCAAGTACTTCACGGTATTCATCAATTCGCTCGAGTATTACTGCCGATATCGGGAAAATCAGTCCCTTTGGAGCAAATTTCATTTTTGATAGTACATGGTGAATGAGATATCTGTGAATACGGCCATTACCATCTTCAAAGGGATGAATGAATACAAAGCCAAAGGAAAGTGCGGCAGCAGCTATAACTGGGTCAAAGTCTTCTTTAGTTAGTTTCTGATTGGTTTTAATGAATCCATTGATGAGGTCAGGAACATCTTTCCACTTGGCAGATATGTGATCCGGTATAGGGGCTCCAGATACCCGGTCATGTACTCCAACAAAGCCGCCTTCTTTACGAAACCCCATGGTCACAAATCGGCTATCTTTAATAACTAAGTCTTGTAAACGGAGAAGTTCTTCCTGCGTCAGTTCTTTTTGACCGGCCTGTCCAATTGCACGTCCCCAACGCTCAGCCCTATCCTGTTGAGGAGATTCCCCCTCAATTGCAAAGGAAGCTTTCGAATCTTTGAGTAGCATAAAGGCTGCGGCTCGGTTGATAAGATCTTTATGTATAGAGCCTAAGGTCTCGTTGACTTGTTGATCTAAATGTTTTTTTCTGAAGGCTTCAAGGACTTCCGTTTTTTGTACTAAAGGGCAAAACTTTTTAGTTCCCGGTAAGTTAATTCGAACCCGATGCCGCTTTGAAAACTCAGCAGGTCCACCATATTGTAGTTTTGTATCAATGACATCCACATAATTTATGGAGTCCAAGTCATCCACAGGTAATTCTTGGTCCATTAACCATTCATACAGAAACCAAATTCTTCTTGGGTATCGACCTTTAGGTTCATTATGGATGAAGTCGAGCAGTTCCGCTTGATCAATATTCCTGAACAAAGATTTCAAGACGAGTAGGTTTACCCCCTCATATTTCAACGCAAAGGTTAGATGTGCACCCAGAGTGTTATCAGGTTTATATCTCTTAGTAAATACTTTCCACTTTCCTTCCACATAGTCACGGTGTTGTTGGCTAACAGCAGATAGTTGGTGTGGCAAGGGTACTACAAGTTTATATACACGAATGAGTGCACTGTACCCAGCCAACTGCAAATTAGGTTCCGGAACCGTGTATTCCTGAAAAGCAGTTATGGTTTCTGAAAAACGCTTATTTTTGTCCAATTTTATGAGAATTGATTATGCATTGCAGAAAGTACAATGAAAATTGCAAATAGTCTATGAAAAATATATATAAAAAGTAATTTATGTGAAAAGAGTATATAGATACTGAATTTTATGAAAAAGGATGTTTATATTTTTTAAGTGTGTAGATGAACTGGAGGTGAAACCAAAGTCAGTGTGGATCTATGGTAAAGTTGCTAAAGGAACCGATGATTATGGCGATCCGCTTCTGGTTGCAATATATGGCCATGTAAAAAACATTGATGAGCTCACGGAAAAGTAAAAAAGACCGAATTATAAAAGATGCTGTGGAGAGAAATTTTGATGTGACCATAGAGTTGAGAGGGATTACATCTGGAGAGGTGGAATTGATCAAGGAGCCTGACAAAATTATGATTTGGGGTTTTGATCCTTCACAAATGTATGCCAAGCAAGGTGAAAGCAATGAAGATTCAATGTCTCACCAGGAATTGGATGCTCGTTCACTGAATGATGCTGATTTATGGGTGGATTTTTTACAAAAACATCCGGAAGTAATCGAAAGAACAAAAACGAATCTAATGGAGAAGATTCATTCGGAGAAAGCCAGTGTTAGAAAGGAATTACAGGAATGGTATAGACTTCTTGAAAGCATGTCCTTTCAACGGTTGAAAAAATTTATGCAATCAGATTC
>NZ_JAVLBQ010000061.1:0-3164 GCF_031581265.1 Gracilimonas sp. | reverse complement strand
TCCCAATCCCTAAAAACTCACGTCATTGCGAGGAGCCGACCGGGTATAATCCAAGGCTGGTTGCCTTACGACGCGGCAATCTCCTTGACGAAGACTTGTTCTTAAACAACGATTCTGTGGTGACTGCATTTCCACCATCAAACAGATTGCCGCAGGCTGTATTCGCTATCGCTCAAGTCAGCCTTCGCAATGACGATGTCGTGGTGTATTTTCTAATACCACCTCCCAACCCCTAAAAACTCACGTCATTGCGAGGAGCCAACAGTGGATAACGCAGGGCTGGTTGCCTTACGACGCGGCAATCTCCTTGACGCGAATTGGGATCTCCAACAACGAACCCCATTACCATGTGGCCTAACCAATGTCCGGATGTTAAATTTGAGGAGCCGTAGGGCAAGGGCCGGGCGCTTGAGCCCCGTACATACCAGTCGGTGGGATTGGGTGCTGTAGTAAAAGGCATGCTGTTAAAGCCACCACCCAGATTTTTAAAAAATGTCATCCCGGACAAGTTGGAGTGAATGCGTAGACGCCGATCCGGGATCTCCTTAATACCATTCCCCTAAAGCTAACAACCCGTCATTGTCCCGTGCGTACTGGACGGGGTAATCTCTCTGACAGAACATGTGTTCTCGAACAACGAGAAAGGCTGAAATTCAGATGAGTTATCATATTGTAAAAATTTGAGGTTTTTCTTGTTTTGTGTATTAAGAATTATAACATTATATCTCTCTCAGAATGATTATTAAGGTATTTATTGCATACACTCTCCCTTAAACAAATTTTATGAGAGAAGTGCTTTTTATCCAGCTTTTATTATTTTATAATTAATTATATTAGGTACATAAAACTTCACATATAAACAACGGAACCATCTTATGAAGATTATAGATATAATTTTTAAGAACTCGCTTATAGCGATGCTGACACTGTTTTTGATAAGCAGTACAGCTATTGCTCAAGTGTCGCTTGATTTCGGGGGAGACCTTTCCGGTAGAACCGGAGACGCATTTACTCTCGATGTACAAGCAGATTTAGACGATAATGAAATAGATAACTTTGACTTCGAATTTGAATACGATACCACACAGATAGCAATAGATTCTATTACTGCAGGACCGCTTATCACGGGTCCATTTGAAGCCAACGAACCTGATATGGGTCGTTATATATTAGCAACTTATGGTAACGGAAGTGGCATCACCGGCAATACCGTACTGTTTACGGTACATGGTATGTTCAAAAGTTCAGATGTTAACGAATCAGGTATTCAATTTACTGAAATCAATGTAGGAAACAACTTAAGTACCGATGCAAGTACCCCATTTGATATTACAACGACATCAAGTGATACCATCTTTGAACTACCGGATATTGAAGCAGATAACTATCAGTCTCTCGAAGTTGAGATTTCAACTGATGACCTGAGCTCGCTCGATATCGGTTCATATCAATTCAAAATGAACTACGATGCTGATGCCTTACAAATCAATGATGTAATGACATCAGGAACAGTGTCCGAAAATGGCCAAGCAAGTTTTAATGCCGACAACGGTGTTTTATCTGTTGCATGGGCCGGTTCTTCAAATATTGGAGAAGGTGGTGTATTGCTAAAAATGGATATCAAAATATTAGGTGAAATTGAAGGCAGTCCTGTTCAATTTAGTGATATACAATTCTTTAACGATAATGGTGATGTAGTACCTGTAACCGGCGTAGGAAGTGAACTAACTTCAAACCTTGCTACAATTTCTATGAAAACAGCACGCGGACTGGAGAATGATTCAAAAATAATGATCTCAGGTATTGTGACTTCAAATGATTTTGGATTTAGTGTAAATAATTTCTACATCCAGGATGAAACTGCCGGCATGGCAACCGTAGGTTTTGACTTTCCAGCAAATAATGATAGCGAAGGTACGGTATTTGAACCGGGTCAAGAGCTTACTCTTATAGGTGAAAGAGACACATTCAGAGACCAAGTCCAGATTGTGATAGATTCTTATGAAATTATATCAGAAGGAAATACACTGCCTGAACCGATACTAATTACTTCTACAGATCAGTGGACTGTCGATTCCGAGTACCAGGGAATGCGTGTTACATTGGAAAATATGTATCTCCCTGAAAATGCTGACTGGCCTGAGGATGCTATAGATTCCGGGGCCGGTTTAACGACTGAGCTTGTAGGAAACCTTGATACCACAGCTGATACTTTCTTGGTCTTCATTGATCGTGGTGAGTCTTATTTTGACGGTTCAGAGCGCCCCCAGGGAGACTTTAATATGACAGGAGTAATGGGAAGATTTTATGATGATGTACAGCTCTACCCATTCTTCCAGGATGAACTTGGAATAGCTACTACCATTGAACCTCCTGTGACTGAAACTCCATCTGAATTTCAGTTAAAGCAAAACTACCCGAACCCATTTAACCCCACAACGCAGATTACCTATAACATTCCTGAGGCGTCAAATGTAACGCTTGAGGTCTATAATGCACTGGGGCAAAAAGTTAGCACATTGGTTAACAATAGAATGCCAATGGGGAGCCACACAGTTACCTTCAATGCTGAGAACCTAACAAGTGGTGTATATTTTGCCAGGATACAAGCCGGCAATTTCGTAACTACCAAGAAAATGTTATTACTGAAGTAATTTCAGTTTATTAATATTATCGAGTCTTACTAAAAAGGCACCCAAAAGGGTGCCTTTTTTATGGGTAATATTTTTGGTTATTGGTTGGACACCAAAAAAATACATAATAACCCCAGTCATTGCGAGGAGCCCAAAAAGTATAACGCAGGCTTTGTTGCTTTACGACGAAGCAATCTCCCTGATACGACTTGGGTGCTATAACAACGAAACGTTGGCAAGTACGTTGCTACGATTAAAAAGATTGCCCCCGACAACGAATTGTACGGGACAGGCACAGGCTGTATTCGCTATCGCTCAAGTCAGCCTTCGCAATGACGATGTCGTGGTGAGTTTTTTAATACCACTTCCCAACCCATAAAAACCCCAGTCATTGCGAGGAGCCCATAAAGTAAAATCAGGTTTGGAAATTCGAACGACGAAGCAATCTCCCTGATACAATTTAGGAACTCCAACAACGAAACGATAGCAATTGCATACCCAAGATTCAACAGATTGCCACGGAATTTGCTC
>NZ_JAVLBQ010000060.1:0-4067 GCF_031581265.1 Gracilimonas sp. | reverse complement strand
ATTGAAAAGAGTGAAAATGAACTCATTATCAAGAGAAGTGATGACCAAAAATCTAATCGCGCCTTGCATGGTTTATTCCGTGCTTTAATTAATAACGCGGTTGTTGGGGTGTCAGAAGGTTATATCAAAAAATTGGAAATTATTGGTGTTGGTTTCAGAGCATCCATCAGTGGCGATGTACTTGAGTTAAACCTTGGTTACTCACACCCTATTTTCTTTGTACCTCCAGAAGGTATTTCAATGGAAGTAGATACTAAATCTGGCAAAAACCCAATACTTATTATTTCAGGTGTTGACAAAGAAATGGTTGGCCAGGTTTCTGCTAAAATAAGATCATTCAGAAAACCGGAGCCTTACAAAGGAAAAGGTATCAGATATCTTGGTGAGCAGGTTCGTCGTAAAGCCGGTAAGTCAGCTGCTAAATAGAGGATTTGAAAAATGAATAAGTTACAACAGAAAAAAACTGAGCGTAGAAACAAGATCAGGCGTCGTATTCGTTCTACCATAAAAGGTACAGCGGAAAGACCTCGATTAAGCATTTACAAAAGTAGTAAATATACTTACCTGCAATTGATCGATGATATGGCAGGTGCAACATTGGTATCCTCTAAAGCCAAAAGTGGCGTGGAGAATGCTAAGGAAGCCGGAGCTGAACTTGCGAAATTAGCTCAAGACAAAGGAATTAATAAAGTGGTATTTGACCGTAGTGGTTATAAATATCATGGCATCGTGAAGGCCGCAGCCGATGGCGCCCGCGATGGTGGATTAGACTTTTAATTGAATTGGGATAAACAATGCCTAAAATAAGAAGAAAACAATCTGTACCGGCCGCAAATCTTAACCTTGAAGAAAAATTGGTTCACGTTAATCGTGTAGCTAAAGTTGTTAAAGGTGGACGCCGTTTTAGTTTTAACGCTATTGTAGTGGTTGGAGATGGTGAAGGTGTTTGTGGCCATGGCCTTGGTAAAGCAAATGAAGTATCTGACGCCATTCAAAAAGGCTTTGATAATGCCAAGAAGAATTTGATTCGCGTTCCACTTACGAAAACAAAAAGTATCTATCACCCTATAATTGGGAAAGCAGGTGCAGGGAAAGTATTACTTAGACCAGCCGCTGAAGGTACAGGTGTAATTGCCGGTGGAGCCGTTAAAGCACTACTCGATGTTGCAGGTGTGCAAAATATTCTTTCAAAATCCCAAGGATCTTCAAATCCGCACAATATGGTAAAAGCTGCTTTTACAGCATTGAAAGACTTAACCGACCCGGTTGAAGTTGCACAACGAAGAGATATTTCTCTGAACAAAGTTTTTGAAGGATAATATTTAAAGAATTTGACGATGGACTTAAGCAATTTAAAAGCGCCGATCCCGAATAAAAAAGGTCGAAAACGTGTTGGACGTGGTCAGGGTTCTGGCCGTGGAGAACAATCAGGGCGAGGACATAATGGACAAAAATCCCGTTCGGGTTATAAGCAACGTGCATGGTTTGAAGGTGGGCAAATGCCGCTTCAAAGACGACTTCCTAAATTTGGGTTTTCCAACATCAACAGAAAGGAATATCGTGTGATTAATCTTCATACTATTTCTGAATTTATTGAAGCTGAAAAGTTAGACAAAACCATTACTATAGACAGTCTCGTAAAAGCAGGTCTCGCTAATAGCGATGATAAAATTAAACTGCTCGCCAGAGGCGATATAAAACATAAAATTGAAATAGAAGTTCATGCCGCAAGCAAATCAGCTACTGAAAAAGTAGAAGAAGCTGGTGGTTCAATAACTTTAGTGTAAAACTAAACGCATAAGTATAGACGGCGCATGGGTCTGATAGAAAACTTCCGCAATATATTTAAAATCGAAGATCTTAAGAATCGTATAATTTATACGGTTGGAATCTTAATGATCTACCGGGTGGGTAGTTATATTACATTGCCTGGTGTAGATGCTAATCAGTTAATTAGTAATACAGGAAACGCAGCAAGTAGTTTACTGGGTTTGTTTGACCTGTTTGTTGGAGGTGCATTCTCAAGGGCTGGTGTTTTTGCACTGGGCATTATGCCTTATATCACCGCTGCTATTATTATTCAGTTGATGGGGGCGGTTGTACCCTATTTTCAGAAATTACAACGTGAAGGTGAAGAGGGCAGACGTAAGATCACCCGATTAACTCGATATGGCACGGTAGGTATTACTGCAGTTCAGGCGATTGGTTTTTCTATCAATTTAATGGCTACAGCACCTCAGGCCATTGTAGTGAATGAATTTGCATTTGTACTAACGGCTATGGTAGTACTCACCGCCGGTACTACATTCGTAATGTGGTTAGGAGAGCGAATCAGTGATCGAGGAATCGGAAATGGTATCTCATTAATTATTATGATTGGTATCATTGCCGCTTTACCTGCTAACTTCTATAATGAGGTCACAACGAAAGCGAATGCGATCTTAGTAATTATTGAAGTGGCAGCTTTGATCCTGGTGATTGCTGCTGTGGTGATGTTAACACAAGGAACAAGGAAAATTCCTGTACAATATGCTAAACGCGTAGTTGGCAGAAAGGTATACGGAGGAACAACGCAATACCTTCCACTCAGGGTAAATGCAGCCGGAGTAATGCCTATTATTTTTGCACAGTCAATTATGTTTATACCAAGTACAATAGGGTCCTTTTTTCCTGAAAATGAGACAGTACAGTTCTTAACTCAATGGTCTGTTGATTTCACCGGATTGACGTATTCTATAGTTTTCTTCTTTGTATGTATGTTCTTTACTTTCTTTTATACTGCAATTGCTGTCAATCCAAAGGAAATGGCTGATACAATGAAAAGACAGGGTGGTTTTATACCTGGTGTACGTCCCGGAAAACAAACGGTTGAGTTCATTGATAACATTCTGACAAAGATTACGCTGCCTGGATCTATATTTTTATCATTTGTAGCGATATTACCTGCAATAGCAGTTGGTTTATTTGGTGTAACACCTGGTTTTGCTCTCTTTTATGGAGGGACGAGTTTGTTGATTATTGTGGGTGTAGCATTAGATACGCTCCAACAAATTGAAAGTCACTTAATGATGCGTCATTACGATGGCTTTATGAAAACAGGTAGAATTAAAGGACGTCGCAGGGCATAGCGTACAATGATCTACCTGAAGAGTGAATCCGAAATAGATAAAATGCGTGAAAGCGCGTTGATTGTTTCCAGAACACTTGCAGAAGTAGGAAAACACATTGAGCCTGGTGTTCAAACCGGTAAACTTGACAGAGTAGCCGAAGATTATATTGCAAAAGAAGGTGGTCGCCCGGCATTTAAGGGCTACGGTCCGGCAGGAAATCAATTTCCTGCAACTTTGTGTATCTCCGTGAATGACGAAGTTGTTCACGGTATACCCGGAAAAAGAGAATTGAAAGAAGGCGACATCGTATCTGTTGATTGTGGTGTTGAAAAAAACGGATATTTCGGCGACCATGCCTTTACTTTTAGTGTTGGTGAATGTGACGAAAAGACTTTGAAATTATTGAAAACTACGCTCGATTCTCTGTATAAAGGAATAGAGCAAGCCATTCATGGAAACAGAATTGGCGATATGGCTTATGCTATACAAAGCCACTGTGAAGATGAGGGTTTTGGTGTAGTAAGAGAATTAGTGGGACACGGAATAGGAAAAAGTATGCACGAAGATCCTTCTGTTCCCAATTTTGGAAAAAAAGGAAAAGGCGAGCGACTCCGTGCAGGGATGACGCTCGCAGTTGAACCTATGATTACTATGGGTTCCTGGAAAACAAAAACATTAAATGACGGCTGGACTGTAAAAACAGCCGATGGAAGCTTAGCAGCACATTTCGAACATGATATCGTTGTTCGGGAAGGAAAGGCTGAAATTCTTAGTACTTTTGATTATATTGCTGAGCTCTCAGATAAAAAAGAAACTAACATATTGTATTATGGCTAAACAAGAGCCGATAAAACAAGATGGAGAAATAATAGAAGCACTGCCAAATGCTCAGTTCCGTGTGGAATTGGACAACGGCCATGAGATTCTTGCTCATGTGTCAGGCAAAATGCGTATGTA
>NZ_JAVLBQ010000005.1:0-116485 GCF_031581265.1 Gracilimonas sp. | reverse complement strand
GAGGCAAAGTAAGTCCCAATAGTATTATTCACTCCGACGGATGGAGAGGCTATAACGGACTGGTAGATCTGGGCTATGCCAAACACCTTCGGGTCGATCATGGCCGTAATGAATTTGTTAGGGCGGCCAGTCATATAAATGGCATCGAAGGGTTCTGGGGCTTTGCCAAAACCAGATTGGTTAAGATGTCGGGGAATGCATCCGTCCACGTTCTATTTGCATCTAAAAGAGTCTGAGTTTCTGTTTAATTATCGTAAAGAAAATATTTATCCAAAATTGTTAACATTCATCCGTCAAGAACCGCTTAAGTTGTCTTGACCCAATTTTTATATTAGTATAATCTATGCCTGAAAATGAACTGTAAGCGTTTATTAGAGGTTTTGTCCGGTTAATACAAGTGTATAAAAAATGAGTAAATGTGTATTTGTAGGGGTTAAAAAATTTGGTTAAGAATAATCAAATTAATGCTTTAAATGGAACTCATAGAAATACGGACGAAGTTGGTCTTATTTGTCGATTTTTAGTGTTAAAACCCGATTTAACCTTTCAAATTCCTGCTTTAAAAACTTTCCGGTTTCTGAATGTTCAATATTCGCGACTTCTTCAGGCGTATCCTGAGCAATGATCTCCCCACCGCCACGGCCGCCTTCAGGACCCATGTCAATAATCCAGTCTGCGGCTTTGATTAGGTCGAGATTATGTTCTATCACAATAACCGTATTGCCTTTTTCAACCAGTTTCTGAATTACATTTACCAACATTCGAACATCCTGGAAATGGAGTCCGGTGGTTGGTTCATCCATTACATAAAGAGTATCTCCGGTGCCAACTTTGGAGAGTTCCCGTGCCAGTTTGATGCGTTGCGCTTCGCCCCCGGACAGGGTTGTGGAAGATTGCCCCAGGGTGAGATAACCAAGTCCTACATCAACTAAAGTATCCAGCTTGCGGCTGATTGCGGGCTGGGCATCGAAGAATTCAGCTGCATCTCTGATCGGCATTTTTAATACATCAGAGATGTTTTTGCCCTTATAGTAAATTTCCAGTGTTTCCCGGTTGTAGCGTTTGCCATTACAGGTTTCACAGGTCACGTAAACATCAGGAAGGAAATTCATTTCTATTTTTCGAACACCATCTCCATTACAAGCTTCACACCTTCCGCCTTTCACATTAAATGAAAATCGGCCTTGATCGTACCCTCTAATTTTTGATTCGGGTAGTTCGGCAAATAATCGCCGGATGTAGTCAAAGACTTTGGTGTAGGTGCCGGGATTTGACCTTGGAGTTCGGCCAATCGGGCTTTGATCAATGGAAATGATTTTGTCCACATTATCGATACCTTTCACTGAATCGTAGGGAAGGGGAACAGTCTTGGATTTGTAGAAATGATTGGAAAGAATTGGTACTAACGTTTGGTTGATCAATGAGCTTTTTCCACTTCCGCTGACCCCGGTCACGCAAATAAATTTCCCGAGGGGGACTTCAAGATTTTGATTTTTGAGGTTGTGACCACGGGTATTGGTTACCTCTATTGTTTTATTATTACCTTTTCTGCGCTTTCCTGGAACTTCTATAACTTCTTCATCACGCAGGAACTTGGCAGTATCAGAATCGGGATCTAATTCATTAGGTTTGCCCGAAGTTACAATGTAGCCGCCATTCACACCTGCGCCCGGACCAAGATCCACTACGAAATCGGCATGTTCTATAGTCTCTCTGTCATGTTCAACAACGATCACGGAATTGCCTAAATCTCGGAGTGTTTCTAAGGATTTTATGAGCTTGATATTATCCCGCTGGTGAAGTCCAATACTTGGCTCATCCAGAATATATAGAACACCGACCAGTTGGGTTCCTATCTGAGTAGCAAGTCTAATTCGCTGAGCTTCGCCACCACTTAGTGTTTGAGCTTCACGATCTATGCTTAAGTAATTCAACCCTACATTCAGTAAGAAATCGAGACGATCCCGAATTTCTTTTAATACCTGGACTCCAATGGTCTGCTGACGTTCTGTTAATTTGATCCCGTAGAGTGTATCCCGTAATTCTTGAATATCCATCTGTACGAGATCATGGATGTTGTATCCATCAATTTTATAGGATAAAGCTTCTTTATTTAGCCTGCCGCCATCACATTCCGGGCATGTGATTTTATCCATAAAAGCTTTGGCCTTATCTCGTTGCTTATTGGATTTACTATTTTCATATTGGTCTAAGATCGTGTTCCGGAGGCCTTCAAACTTGTGTTTGTAGGTTACTGAGTTGTCCTTGAAATCATAGCTAACGGAGTATTTTACATCTCCGCTTCCATTCATAAGAACTTCTTTTAGCTCATCAGGATAGTCTTTGATGGGAGCTTCAAAATCCAAGTCGAAACTTTCCAAAATGGCTTTTAACTGTTTGAAAACAAAGATATCTCGCGGTTCTCCTAAAAAGCGAATGCCCCCGTCTGCAATACTTTGTTCATTATTTGGGACAAGTAATTTCCAGCTTACATCATAGGTGTAGCCAAGTCCTTCGCATTCTTTACAATTTCCGTAAGGAGAGTTAAATGAAAATAAATTAGGAGCAGGATCTTCATATGCGAGCCCACTTTCCGGATCGAAAAGATTTTGAGAATAAAGCTTGTCATGGACTTCATCTTCATCTTTGATAGCCAGAATTACATTTCCATCTGCTATTTCAAGTGCAAGGCGAATACTTTCTGCAATGCGTTTTTCACTTTTAGGAGAGATCACAAATCGATCTACCACAATTTCAATATTGTGTGTTTTATACCGATCTAACTTCATGTCATCTTCCAGATCATGAAATTCACCATCTATTCGGGCACTTACAAAGCCTTTTTTTATAGTCTGTTCAAATAATTCACGATAATGCCCTTTTCTTCCACGTACTACAGGTGCTAAACAGTAGGCTCTAGTTCCTTCGGGCATGTCCATAACGGAAGCCACCACCTGATCGGCAGATTGCTTTTTCATTTTATTCCCGGTTCTATAGGAATAAGGAATACCGATCCGGGCATACAACAAGCGTAAAAAATCATAGATTTCAGTCACCGTACCAACAGTAGAACGAGGATTACGATTGGTGGTTTTTTGATCGATGGAGATGACAGGGGAGAGGCCGTCAATGAAATCAACGGCAGGGCGTTCCATCATACCCAAAAACTGGCGTGCGTACGCTGACAAAGATTCCAGAAAACGACGCTGACCTTCAGCATAAATGGTGTCGAAGGCCAGCGATGATTTTCCGGACCCGGATAAACCGGTTATCACAACCAATTGGTCGCGGGGGATATCAATATCAATATTTTTAAGGTTGTGCTCGCGTGCACCGCGTACTACGATATTATGTTGCAATTGAATGGTATTTTTTGAAATTCAGAACTGTGAAAAATACAAAAACAGTTGGTGATATGTGTTCATTCCTCAAAAGAAAAAGTTACTCTGAAACAGAGGAGGTATCTTCTAATTGAATGGTATTTTCAAATTCGAATTGTTCTCCTTCATCCAGTTCTATGCCTTCAATGAGTGAATCAGCATAGGTTTCATTTGTAGGAGAAAACCAAACATCATAAGCCCCTTCTTCAAGTCCAATAAGTTTAAAAGCGCCTTCGTCATTGGGTTGGGTTCCTACCGTGTCCTCATCCATTATTGCATAAACATAAGGTTGAGCTTCAATTGGCAATACGGTACCTGAAATACTGGCTTGTTCTTGAACATCGACAGTCCTTAACACCGGTTTCAGAATAAACCGATTATTTCCGGTTACTACAATGGATTGTGAGGCGTCAAAATCTATCACCAAGTCGTAAACCTGACCGGCTTCAATATCGGCCTGAACATTGAGCTTATATCCTGATTGTTGTGCACTTGGTGTAGTCAAGGGAAAAGATTCTCCTGCTATAACTACATTGTTATTGTTTCCCAGCAATAATCGGATTTGGTTGTATTGTCCGGCTTCTAATTCTGTTTCACCCAATTGAAGAACAGCACCATTTTGATAGTCGAGAAGATTAACGGTTATAGAGTCTTCCATAATTAAGTACCATCCATTTTCGTCCTCCTCATTATCCTCTTCATTCTCACCGTCAGTGTCTCCTTCTTCTTCCGGTTCAGCATCTTCGTCTTTATTTACGAGGACTTGCTTGATTTCAATATTAACCTGATCGAAGTTGGCAGGTGCATCGGTAAGGCCAATTTTAAGCGTTCCTTTATTTGAATTAGTATCTGTGCTACAAGCTGCGAATATAATTGCTACTAAAAAAAATAAGGGGTATTTAAAAAACTGCTTTTTCATATTTCTAAAATTTGTTTTGTGTTGATTCGTAGAGTTCAACTCGCGAGAAGAGATAAAGTTTCCAAAAAATGTAGATTCTAATTTAAAATCTAATAAGCGAGTTTCATATCAACCTGCACCCCCGGAAGCCCCACCTCCGGCCACTCCAGCCGAAGCGCCTCCTCCAAAACTCCCCCCTCCGGCTGATGTTGATCCGGTTGCGGCAAGATTACTGAGCGAGTTGGCCATATCAGCCGGAGAAGAAGTACTGTTTGGTAAAAGCACAATCCAATAGATAGCAGAAACTGCACCCGGGTTTTGTTCAAATAAAGATTCAATTTGATCCTGATTAAGCCCAAAGGCAATACCGTAAATAAAGTGTAATCCAAGTTTATCCTGGGAAATAGAATGCTCTTTAGCAGATTTAAGTGCTTTCAAATAATTCTTCCATCGTTGATAGAGTTCTTCTCCTTTCGGAGTCCGGCGTACTATGGCAAAGGATAAGAGCCACCCAAATAAGACTACCAAAACTGTAAAGCCCATCAAGGGGTGAATCAGGAAAATCCCAAAGATACTTGCAGTAAGCAGTATAGATTGAATTCCTATGTTCCACCAAAGTCCTTTATAGCTGGTTGGATCAACCCACTCTTTGCTTTTACAATATGATTTTAATTTTTTCTTCCAGCTATAAAACCATTTTGAAGCGTCCGATTCACTGAATTTAAAAATGTCTTCAAATTTGTGTCCTTTTTCAGTAATACGTTTTTCTACATAATTAAGGAGGCTAAGTTCGTATTCGGTCATATCCTGTTCTGCAGGTTTGTCAGTACGATGTACTGTGAAATGGGAATCATCATTGGATGATAACCAGCTCTTCTCATCCGGGTCAGGCTCTTTTTCTTCTACCTTAAAATATTTACGTCGTGCCAAGTCAAGTAATGTTGCCGTGATGAAACTGTAAGTCACCGTTCGGTTCATGAGCAACCACCCAATGGCAGCAGGTTTCTCCCTTCCGGGAAGCATGATGCTTTCGTTTGCCGATAGGTTCACTTTATGCCGACTGCCGTATTTGCGATAGAAAAAGATGAAAGCGATAATACTGAGTCCTGCAATCACTATGGAAATCTCAATGGCTAAAGCTTGGCTTCTTTCCTCTTCTTCTGCCGCCCGGCGTTGTTCTTCTCTGAAATTGTCTTCCTGTTCTCTGGCAAGGGTAAGGCTGAAATCAGAGTCACTAACCTGAACGGAATTCTCATCAAAAACGGAAGTCGGGAACACTGTACGAATAGTTACAGCCTGACTTCGGCTAATATTCTCTCCGGTAAATTGAAATCCGTTATCGTAGAAATCAGTAGTAATATCCCAGCCGGGTTCACGAACCCAGCTATGCAGGGATGAATCAGGAACCATGTAGGGTAGCTGAATCAAAATATCTAAGTCATCTGTTGATTTCTCCCGACCAGATGCAACATAAGTCCAGAAAAATTCACTCCATTCAGGCCCTATAACTAAAGCATCTTCCAAGGTATAAGTGACAGTAAATGTTCGTTCTTCATCTTCAGCTTCGAAAAACCATTTAATGTTGAAAGCCTCATCCGATTCTTCCACTAAAAAAGTGCCGGGTTCTTCGGTGTTTAGATTGGTGAAAGCTCTGTCTCCCTCTGTAATTCGGATATTTTGCATAGCCGAATACCCTGTTTTTGGAAGGCGGTAATTAGCCCAGGAATAGGAGCCATCAAATACATAGGTACGATGCTCTGTTATGGTTATAGTCCCATTTTCATCTACGTGAACATCTACTTGTATAGTGGGAATTGAGTAATCTTTTGCAGAAAGATCCAAAGTATAAATCAAAAAAGTTACTGCAAAAAGAAGAAGGTAAGCGAGTTTATAAATTTTCATAGTTTCCGTTGATTAATGCCCATATAGTATTAATTACGGAAAATAAATGGTTTTTGTTACCCGAAATTCCAAGTTACACCACGACCAATTTCCGGATCAGGATAATTCCAGTCCACGGCACCCTGATCGCAGGCATACATACATGTTCCACATTCTATACAATCTTCCACTTGGAAATGCACGTTACCTTCTTCGTCTTTGGTATAACAATTAGCCGGACATACGTAGGTAGTACAATGGTGCGGACAAGTAGAATTACAGATATCGGTATCCACAACAATGTGAGGCTTGATCTCTGATTTGGATTGATTTCGGTAGCTTACAAGTCCGAGGCGTTCGGTTAATTTCAAGTTTTTCATGTCGTTGCTTTATGTGAAAGGTGAAAGGTGAAAAGGCAAAAGTGAAAGGAACATTTTCGACTTTTCAGAATTCTAAAAATTTTGGTATTTATTTGTGAACTATTAACCTAATGGGGTGCTATGATTAAATTGAACCATAAAGATTTAAACGTTTATAAAAAAAGTATAAAATTAGTTAGCGAGATTTATAGGCTGACTGAAAACTTTCCAAAGACTGAAATGTTTGGTTTATCAAGTCAAATGAGACGAGCCGCTGTTTCAGTTCCTTCGAATCTATCTGAAGGCGCCTCAAGAAAATCCGACAAAGAGCGAAAACGATTTTATCGAATTTCAAAATCTTCATTAGTAGAACTCGATACTCAACTCGAAATTTCAATTAATCTAAACTATTTAACTTATAATAAAACAAAAAAGGTTGAAAAATTGGCCAACGAAGTATTCGCAATGCTTTCAAATATGATATAAAACCTTTTCACATTTCACTTTTGCCTTTTCACCTACAATGATTTCCCAGCCTTAAATCCTAATTTCGCCAATTCCCAGTAAGAAGCATGTCGTTTAACCGCTCCCTTCAACATGTCCTTGGATTTCGGTGTAGGTTCATTCTTGATGGAGAAGAACTGTCGGCCGAAGTCGCAGATCAAATTCGGTACTTTTTGCTGCATGGTTTCGGTGTGAAGGAGATGCACGGCATCTTGGAATCCGTTGATGTCCTTCATTACATAACTTTCGCCCATCACCTTGCGATATTCTTTGAGTGTGGCCGAGCTGAAGTCATCTTTTTCTTTCGCTTTAACAATGGTTTCTGCCGCCAGAATTCCGGAACGCATGGCATAATCCATTCCCTGAATGGCTTTTCCTGCATTCATCAATAAGTTGGCGGACTCACCGGCCAGTAGAATTCCGTCTTTGTATAATTCTTTCGGCATGGCTCGCTTATCACCGGAGGAAACCACGTGGGCAGAATATTCCACCACTTCTCCATCTTTTATGATATCGGCGATGACAGGATGGGTTTTGAAATGATTTAAGATGTCATGGGGTGCTTTTCCTTTTTCCCGCATATCCTTAATACCGAGCACCAATCCCAGCGATATAGTGTCGCGATTGGTGTATAGAAATCCTCCGCCTTCAATGCCATCGGTGGCCCAGCCTACAAATTCGTTGCTCATTCCGCTGAGTCCGTTTAGCTGAAATTTTTGCTCCAGCACTTCTTGGTCGAAGCGGATGATCTCTTTGATACCGGTGAGCATGTGATCGGCCGGAACGTAATCATCCTGTAAACCAACCTGACGCGTCAGCAAATTATTTACGCCCTCAGCAATGATCACTGAATCGGCATGGAATTCATCTTCCCCAGTTTTGATACCAACAGCTTTATCGTTTTCCATGAGTACTTCATCTACCTTGATGTTGGTGGCGATGAAGGAATCCATAGCGAAGTCGGAGGCATCAATGGCTTCCTGCACTTTACCGGAAAGCCAGTTGTCAAATTTTGAGCGAAGTACTACTACTCCGTTGTAGGGAGTTTCATTAAAGTGAGAAGATTTGAAATCAAGGGTAAAAGCTGATTGCTCATCCATGAGGGTAAGTCGGCGATGGTTGATAAATCGCTCCCAGCCTCCGTCTTGTTCTTTCCAGTAATTTGGAACGAGTTTTGCGAGGTCACTTCCCCACAAAACACCACCGGACACATTTTTGGAACCGGCAAATTCACCTCGTTCAATCAGAAGGAATTTCATGTTATTACGGGCGAGGGTCATGGCTGCTGCCAATCCTGCAACTCCACCCCCAATTACGATACAATCAAACTTTTCGTCCATAAGGGAAATTTTGAATGTTGAATTTTAAATGCTGAATAATTTAAAATTCAACATTTAGCATTTAAAATTAGCTTTTTATTTTTTTGAGTTCTTCGATGAAGGGCGGGAGTACTTTGTATAAGTCTCCAACAATTCCGTAGTCTGAAATTTCGAAGATGGGCGCGTCAGGATCTTTGTTAATGGCTACAATTACTTTGGAATTTGCCATTCCTGCTACGTGTTGAATCGCACCTGAAATTCCCACGGCAATGTATAATTGCGGGGAAACCACTTTTCCGGTTTGCCCTATCTGCAAACTCGGGTCATAAATACCGGCTTCTGTCAGTGCTCGTGAAGCTCCGATCCCGGCATTTAATACTTCAGCAAGTTCGGAGATCAGATTCTGTCCTTCTTCATCCTTCACGCCACGACCAGCTGCTACAATAGATTCCGCTTCGTTTAGATCAATCGTATCACCGGAAGCGGAGATAATTTCTTTAAGGGTAGCTTTAAGTTCGCTGTCGTCCATGCTGAAATCAATATTCACCACTTCAGCGGAAGTTTCATTTTCAGCCAGATCATATGAACCGGAGCGAACAGAAACGAGTATAGTGTCACTTTTTGCTTCGGTGTTGGAGATAATCTTGGCTGCCATAACGGGTCGTTTGGCTTTCACTCCACCTTCAGTCAATTCAAAAGAAGAAACATCCGGCAGAACGGCTGCATTTTGGTTGGCAGCAAGTGCCCCTAAAATATCTTTGGTACCTTCTGTGGAAGCAAAAGCAAAAACAGAAGGATTTGCGGTTTCCATTACTTTTGCTAACACTTTCAACAGGGGCGTGTTCATGTGATTTTTGAAGATCGGATCTTCCACCACATATACTTTGGAGGCACCGTATTGCTGAATGCCTTCCACAAAAGAAGAAGCATTTGCATCTACAACTACAGCCTCAACGGAATGTCCGCCTTGGTCAGCAAGCTGCTTGCAATGTGAAAGAACCTCTAATGATGATCGTTTAATTTTGCCGTCTGCAATGGCGATATGGGTAAGTATTGTGCTCATTCGTTTTTAGTCTTGTTTGAAAAATTTTTCCTGAAAATAATTTTAAATGTGAAGTGCCAAATGTTAAATGGATCTCCATTTAACATTTAAAATTCAAGCATTTAACATTACTTAAATTACGTTTGCTTCGGTATCAAGCAGTTGCGCTACTTCGCGGGCGATTTCATCTGCTTCGCCTTCAAATTTCTTTCCGGCTTCACGTTCAGGTTTTTTTTCGTAGCCGAGAACGGTAGTGCTGGCAGCAAGTTCATCTTCATTTAAACCAAGAGATGAAAGCTCAATCTGTTCCATAGGTTTGCGCTTGGAGGCCATAATTCCTTTCAAATTCGGAATACGCGGCTCGTTCATATCATTAGAGCAGGTGACGGCACAAGGGGTGGGAAGTTCGATCATTTCCTGACCGGTATCACCCTGACGTTTTACAATAAGCTTGCCGTCTTCGGCTTCAAGTCCTACTGCGTTGGTGGTATATGGAAGATCCAGCATTTCAGCTACCATGCTTCCAGTCAGTCCGGCATCCGTATCTTGAGATTGTTTACCAAGTGAAAGTACATCGTATTCTTTATCTTCAAAAAACTTGGCAAGAATTCTGGCATAGGAGCCGGAATCGTAATCCTCATCACCTTCAGTTAATATATGGGTGGCTTTATCTGCGCCCATGGCCAATGCCTTACGGATGGTTTCAGACGCTTTTGAGGAACCTATTGAAACCACTTCCACTTCACCGCCGTGTTTTTCTTTAAGCACGAGGGCTTCTTCTACAGCAGAAGCATCATAAGCATTTAGAATTTGACGATCGGCATCTTGAATTAGTTTGCCGTCTTTGATTTGAAGAGGTGCGTTAACATCAGGCACCATTTTAATACATACGTAGAATTTCATTCGCTAAGATTTTTCAACTTCAAAATTTCAATTATGGAACCGCTTTTTTGCGCGGCTAATATACAAAACCAATAGATAAATATTTTAGTTCTAAATAACTTTGAACACATATAAGTTGTGATAATAAGAACAGCTTAAACAAATAATTTGAAGCTTTTATGAATCTAGATCATTTTCTTTTTGAAGTTTATTCAGGGCATCCCAGGCAATACCAAAAAGGATGGCCGTAGATCCTGCATATAAAGCATTGAAGCTGTTGCTGTCAAGATAGATAACAATCAGATCCAGACAGACTAAGACCAGAAAGATTACAATAATTATTTTTTGAGTTTTGATAGTCATAGTTTTCAATTTTGCAGGCTTTCATAATCTGAAAGATGTCCCTGATCGGTTTGACTTAGAACCTCATAAGCTTCGAGCCTAACACTACTTTCGGCATCTTCAAAAATAGCGGCAATTTCACGAGACTTTGCATCAAAGAAAACATCAAATAAATAATTACTGCTTGAACGTCTCTTCAATTCTTGTATTTGCTTAAGGGCAGTTAAGATTTCTTGCCTTGCCTCAGATGGGTTGTCAACAAATTGGTCAAGTCCTAAATGGTGGTATCGGTAAATGGCAGCTCTCAAATCTCTGTAACTGGTAGAGGATAAATCTGTAATTAATACATTCCGGTTTCTTCGGTTATTACTGCTGCGAGTCCAACCTACATTGGAAGTCGTTTGAGCAAGGTTGAGAATATTTTCGGCATTAGAGTAATAATCAGATCCTCCAAATTCAGCAAATGTATCAAAATCATAACCTAACATTAAATAAGCGTAGAAATCAATGAATCCGGTAAGTGGATCAAATTGGAGCTCGTCATGAATAAGGCTTTTCCCCTCAGGGTAATTGAATTGCCAGGCATTATCGGTGAGCAACACAGTTGTAGTTTTAGCTGTGGTATTATAAATAGGTCGCTGTAGCTGTAAAACCGTTTCAGCGGAAAATGTGAAATCCGAATTGCCACTGGTAAATGCGATTTGGATTACACAATTAATGCGCTCTTCTTCACGGAACTGTTCTTCTGTCCAGCTATATTCATTAATATAACTTTCTACAACTCTGTCAAAATTTGAGAGGTAGCCATAAGATGAACCTTCAAGCTGTTCTGTATTGATGGTTACATCACAATTAAATTCTTGTGCGTAAATTGTTTGAGGAAAAAATACTAAAATCAGTCCGCATAAAAGAAATGGCTTTAGTACTTTAGTGTAAGTTCTGAAATATTTCATATCGATTATTATAATGTGACATATGATACGAATACAAGACCATCTTTATAAAATTTCTTTGACCATAATTTTGGGGCTTTTTAGTATTCCGGCTTTAGCCCAATTAAATATGGGAGCCCGGGGGCTTGGAATGGGGCAGGCCACCACTGCTTTACCAAACTATGACTGGTCTCTTTTTTCGAATCCTGCTATGACAAGTAACGAAAGTATGGCCGTTGGATTTTATGGATTAAGAAATTATGGCTTTTCGGAGTTAACAGATATGTCTGCGATAGGAAGCCTGCCTACTAATTTTGGAACCGCATCTTTAGGATTTCATCGTTATGGGGATAATCTTTTCAATGAAACGAGAATTCGTTTAGGATATAAAAACGAATGGCGCATGTTACATTTTGGGGTTACAGCGAACTATAATCATATATCTTTTGGAGGAGATTATGGTTCGGGTGGAGCAGTAGGGTTAGATGTAGGCATTGCCGCAAAGTTAACAAATGATTTGTGGATAGGGGCGAGATCAATAAATGTTAACTATGCAAAATATAGTGGAATTGATGAGGAGCTTCCCCGCGATATTGCTCTCGGTTTTTCTTACAACCTAAATGCATTGGCATTGTTTTCTTTTGATATGGTGAAGGATGTCCGCTTTCCGGTCTCCTATAGAGGCGGAGTTGAAATCAGTGTTGTGGATGAGTTAAAAGGGAGAGTTGGAATAACGACGGAACCCATCAGTTATTCGTTAGGATTTGGATATGCCGGCGACAGGTGGGATGTAAATGTAGCCGTGCAGAAACACGAACTCCTTGGATTTAGCCCCGGTATTGATTTTATGCTCTATTTTTAATGCAAGTCCGTTTTTTAATCATATCATTTTTAATACTTGGTACCGTAGCGGTAAACCCGTTCAATGTGTATTCACAGGATACAACAAGTGTTCAGGAACAGCTTGAAAAAGCCTTTGAAGAATTAGATACAGAAGAGTCTGGTTTGTCGGGGGAACAACTGGTGCAATTTTTGGAAGATTTGGCAGCAAATCCGGTAAATATAAACAGGGCCGGGTTGGATGATTTACTGCAGGTCCCGGGAATTAATCTGAAAATTGCGCGTGCCATACTCAGTTACAGAAACAGTAAGCCCTTCGAAGAAAAGGAAGAATTATTGGAAGTAAGTGGTATTGGTCCTGCAACGTATGGGAGAATGCGACCATATGTGTCTATTGGCGGCACGGGAGCTCAATTTCGAGACATGTATATGCGCCCGGAGTATTGGCTGGATAATAGAAAGTTCGATATCTTTTCCCGTTATCAACAAAATTTGCAGACCAGAGAAGGGTATAAACGTCCCGATTCATTAGGCGGGTATTTGGGAAGTCCCGTTAAATATTATCAACGTCTCCGAATGACTACTAACCACCTTTCTTTAAACCTTACTCAAGAAAAAGATCCCGGCGAAACATTAAATGGTATTACAGGTTTTGATTATAACTCAGGCCATATCGCTTTTGTGGATAATGGGAAATTAAATGATTTAGTGATAGGAGATTATAGCCTCAGTTTTGGACAGGGATTAGTGTTATGGTCAGGAGGAGTGTTTGGGAAGGGACGTGAGGTAACTGGAACCATCAGTAAAAATGAGAGAGGTATAAAACCCTACTCATCGGCACAGGAAACAGATTTTTTTAGGGGAGTTGCGGCTTCTTATGGAGAACAGGTAGAAGTGACCGCCTTTTATTCTGACCGCCCAAGAACTGCATCCGTATTACAGGGAGATACTACACGATTTCCGACTTCAAGTGGGTTTCACCGAACGATAAATGAAGAAAGTCGCAAGAATAACATCAATCAAAAGACCATGGGAGGGCGCCTTAGAGTTGATACTCCACTTGGTTTGTTAGGGGCTACAGGATACTACAATACCTTTGATAGTTATATTGGCAGGGGAAGTTCTTTAAGCAACAGGTATGATTTTGAAGGCAAAGAGCATTCTGTTGTTGGTATTGACTACCGGGGACTCATAGGAGAAGCATTTGTATTTGGAGAATTTGCAAGAAGTCAAAATGGAGGATTTGGAGGTGTGGCAGGGGTAGAAACTCCGGTTGGGTTGAATACTGATCTTGCTATACTATATCGAAACTATCGTCGAGATTTTCAGTCGTTTTTGGGGAGTGGTTTTGGAGAACGGTCATCTGCCCCTCAAAATGAAGAAGGTTTTTATGTAGGGTTGAGGCATACACTAAATCAAAACGTGACCTTCAGCGGATATTTTGATCAATACTATTTTGCCTCTCCCACTTTTGGAACCTCCCAAGCCACCGGGGGATATGACATGCTGGGGTTAGCAGAAATAATTTTCAATTCCCAATTCAATATCTATTTCATGGTTCGGAATGAAATTCAGGATGAAGAATATGTGATTTCGAATTCTCTTGGCAAAGAAGAACTTAAATTAGGGGAAGAAAAAAGGTCAAGTTTTAGAGCAAATTTGGAGTATTGGGTAAGTTCGGAAGTTAGGTTGCGATCTCGGGTTGAATTAGTTCGAAATCAGGAAGCAGGTGGTAAGTGGGAGACAGGATTCTTGATTTATCAGGATCTAAGGCTACAACCCAGCCCAAAGCTCAGAATTGATGGCCGAATCAGTTTATTCGATACCGACAGTTTCAATACCCGGGTTTACCAATTTGAAAGTGATTTACTGTACGTCCTGTCTAATACTGTTTTGTATGACCAGGGACAGAGGGCTTACGTTACAGTGAAATATGATGCCGCCGACTTTTTAGACTTATGGTTCAAGTATGGAGTAACTATTTTTGAAAACACTCAGGTATTAGGTAGTGGGCTTAGCGAGGTAAGAGGGAATATTCGCAATTCAATAGGATTGCAAGCTCGTCTTCAGTTTTGAAAGAAAAGTCCAGTAGGAAGATATAGAATTACCAATTCTGTTGTTTAGATCTATACCTTTTCTTTTTCGTAATAATAGTAATTATTATACTCACCGTTTTTCTTAGTTGGCCAAGAGTAAACTCCAATTCTTTGAGAGTTGAGGTTCTTAATCCTTTCGCAATAAAGAAACTGAAGCAGAAATGATACCATAAGGAGCTAAATCAAGGATATTATATTAATATCTATCTTTGAGTTTATTAATATCTATCTTTGAGTTTATTAATGATGGCTCAAGACACCTTAAGGAAATTTAAAATTCCGTATGTTTTCGTATGCCAATTAATAACAAATATGTTTACCATTCACGAATTTTAGAGGGTAAAATAAACTTAAACAAGCAGACTCTGCAATCAGAATTTTATGTTGAATAAATTAAATGCTAAATAGAAAAGGGAAATACGAATAAACGTATTTCCCTATATTTTTTTCATTCAATTTTCGAAACTACATTTCAGCCTGTTGGGCATCAGCCGGAATCCATTCTTCAATAACATCTTGGTTTTCTTGCATCCATTGACGGGCTACTGCCTCGTTATCTTCATCTGACTGATTAATAGCCACCATTAAGTCTGCAAGTTCTGCATCGGTTAGATGCATATTGGATAGGAATTCAGCCAGCTGTGGCTTTTCCTGGGCTAAGTTTTGACGACCCATGATATGGATATTACCTGTTTCCCAAACCACTTTGTCTTCATCTTGTTGAAGAAACTTGAGGTCAAAGCGACCAAATTTCCAGTGAGGTTTCCATCCTGTAACAACTATCCAGTCTTCATCTTCGATAGCCCGTTGAAGAGCAGAGGTCATTGCAGGTCCGCTGGAAGTGATAAGTTCATAATCCAGATTATAGACATCGGTGATTAAGGAATCAGTGGTTTGCATAATTCCTGCACCGGCATCGATCCCGGTAATTTCTCTATCGAACTGATCCACATAGTCGTTGAGTTGATTGATACTATCTACAGGTACATATTCAGGAACAACAAGGCCGCTCTGTGTCCCTTCATAAACAGGTCCTAAATCTACAATATCATCCTGAAATTGGTTGTAGTAATTCCTGTGAAGGACGGGCAGCCAGGTTTCCATGAAAGCATCGGCATCGCCTTGAGCTATAGCTGTGTACGCAGGGCCGACGTCTGCTGAAGTAATCTCAACCTCATATCCCATTTTATCTTCCAGTACTACTTTAGCAAGGTTTGTGTAGGCAATACCTTCGGCCCAGTTTACATATACTAAATCAGCTGATTTTTGGTTTTCTTGTTGACTGCAGCCGGTAATCAAACCTACAGCCAAGACAAAGACACCTAACTTTGAAATCAGGTTTATTATTTTATTGTTGGTTAACATAATTCTCTCTGTTTGATTGGAGTTTTTATTCAATTTGTATTCGTATCAAGATTCTAAATTCAATTCATTCAGCGGCGCCCAAAGACTGCGTTACCCGGTCCAGGAAAACAGCTAAAATCACAATAGCCAGTCCTCCTTCAAATCCTAAGCCTATATCAAGTTGTTGGAGTCCGGTAACCACAGGTTGGCCTAACCCTCCGGCGCCAATTAATGCAGCAATTACCACCATGGATAGTGCCAGCATAATGGTTTGATTCACTCCCGCAAGAATAGTGGGCATAGCTACAGGTAATTCAACTTTAAAAAGCATTTGTTTAGAGTCAGATCCAAAGGCAAGAGCGGCTTCTCTTATTTCTTCGGGAACTTGCCGAATTCCTAAATTAGTTAGCCGGACAGCCGGTGGCATAGCAAATATAAGTGTTGCAATAATTCCCGGTACTTCGCCGAGACCAAAAAACAATACAGCCGGTATTAAATAGACAAACGCCGGCATTGTCTGCATGAAGTCTAGGATGGGGCGAACGACGCGTTCAACGGTTTTACTTTTTGATGCCCAGATTCCAAGAGGAATTCCAATTAAAAGCGCTATGAAAACAGCAGTTATTATGAGGGCCAATGTTTCCATAGTGCCATCCCACATATCCATGCCCTCCACAACAATCAATCCCAGAATGGTAAAAATGCCCACACCTTTACCTGATACATACCAAGCTAAGCCAGCTAAAAGTGCAATCATAACTAAAGGATGAGGAAATAGCAGCACATTTTCGATTCCCACTAAAAAGGCTTTAACAGTAATGGTTATCAGGTCAAAAAAGCCACCAAGATTATCGGTTAACCAATTGATTAAGAACTCAAAGAAATCTCCAACAGGTATATCAAACATCGTTATTGTTGTTTGGTTTTGGTTTTGGTTTCTTGTTTTGTTGAAGCTTCGATATTGCCATTTTCATTTAACTCAGCCAGGATAGTGGCTCGGTCAACAATACCTTTCAAATTTCTTTCATCATCAATAATTGCGATGGGGTAGCTGGCCTCTATCGCCATAGGCAGGAGTTGATTTATAGGGGTTTCGGGGTGAGCCGTTTTAATATCGGATATCAGAATTTCTTCAATATTCTTTTCTTCTTTTTCTTTAAGGTGAACGGCATCATCAATGGTAACAATTCCTTTAAGTTTTCGGTTTTTATCAACCACATACGTTGTTGAAACTCCCACTTTCTCCATTTTTCGGATGGCAACTGAGGGCCCGTCTTTTGGTAGTTGAATGGTCGGAGCTTTCCGCATCACGGCTTGAGCGGTTATAATTCTTGTACGATCCACATTCTGCACAAATGCCTTAACATAATCGTCAGCGGGATTGGTGAGAATTTCTTCAGGTGTACCCACTTGCACAACATATCCATCTTTCATGATGGCGATGCGATCGCCAATTTTTAAAGCTTCATCCAAATCGTGCGTGATAAATACTACTGTTTTGTGAACTTCAGCCTGAAGTTCGAGGAGTTCATCTTGCATGTCGGCCCTGATAAGTGGATCCAAAGCACTGAAGGCTTCATCCATCAATAAAATTTCAGGATCGTTGGCGAGGGCGCGTGCTAACCCTACCCGTTGTTGCATACCTCCACTCAGTTCGCTTGGCTTTTGCTCCTCATAGCCTTTGAGGCCTACTTTATCGAGTGCTTCATAGGCTTTTTTTCTTCTTTCCTCTTTGGGCATTCCGCCAATTTCCAATCCATATTCCACGTTATTCGCAACGGTTCGGTGGGGAAATAATCCGAAATTTTGAAATACCATGGACATTCTGTCACGCCGCAGCTCCAGCAGCCGTTCTTTGCTTACCTTAGTGATGTCTTCATCCCCAATCTTTATGGTGCCTTTTGTTGGCTCAATGAGACGATTTAAACATCGAAGCACCGTGGATTTTCCACTTCCCGAAAGCCCCATGATAACAAACATCTCTTTTTCTTTAACCTTAAAACTGGCATCATTAATACCAATAGTGTTGCCGGTTTCTTCAAGTATTTGGTCTTTGGATTTTCCATTTTCGATAAGTGGAAAAGCCTTTTCAGGATTTTTCCCAAAGATTTTAAAGAGATTGTCAACTGTGATTGCTGCCATTTCTGATTAAGTACATTCAAGATTGAAATTCAGAAAATTGGGATGTCCTGAGTAAAGAGAATCTTCACTCAGGACATCCCTCCCCAAAAGGGAAAGGACGCAATTCATCCGGAATTAGATTAGAAGTAATACCCAATGTTGATATTAAAGCGGGTATTCCATCGGGCATCATTGACACCTTGGGCTAAACCGCTTCCGAAGTTTTGGGTGATCCATGGATGGTTACTTCCGCGTGCAATATCAAAATAAATATAAACATTTCCGGCGCTAAGCAGGAAACCTAACACATGCTGGTGAGCATCGTTATAACCGTCAATGTTTTTTTGAAAGAAGGTGTAATCATTATAAAAATTAAGGTTGGTAATTGGGCCCCAATCTACATCATAACTGTAACTGAGTCCTGCGGAGTACATGTTCATTTCTGTGGCTACCTGGTAAGGAGATCCATAAGCGCCCATATTTACAAAATCAACACTTTGGCCGTTGTCATTTTGGGCGTCCATTGCATAATTGACAAACTGCCCTTTAAAATTCCAGTTGCCATAATTAATGTCGGTATGCAGGGCAAGAGCATATCGGGAGGAGGTTTCATCCAAAGCTTGATTCCAAATTTGCCCTACTTGTCCGCTGGCTCCAACATTAACGGTTCCGTTATCAATATCAAGAGTTTTAGTATAGCGTAGATTCAATTGGTTTCGCTCATAATTACTTTGATTACCGGTTGGTACAATGTCATAAGAGTAACGTCCCGATCCGCCAAAACCAAAGGACCCAGTACCTCCTGCCGGTCCGGCCGGTTCAGGTTGAAAAAAATAGGCTGCCATGAAATCCCAGCTGTCGTTAGAATGAGTATATTTAATCCCCATATCATGATCATCTTCCATACCTACATAATAGGCTCCCTGGAACCACCAGTTATGAGAGTTATACTGTAGGTTCCCAAAAGGAACTTGTGTAACACCGATTTGAATATTGTTATTATCGCTAAAATCGTAACCCAACCAACCTTGTTTTACAAAATGGGTATTAAAAGTTGGATAAAATCGGTATTCAAAATTGAGCTTAACCCCGTTTTCTTCTGCGTTCACATTTATACGCCAGGTATCCCAGGTAAATTGACCGTCGTTGTTATCGATAGTTCCATCTTCATAATCGGTAAGAATTACATTATAGCGAATTGCACCCCCTACCGAAAGTGATGATTCATCTTGTGCCAATGCTTCGAATGCATGTGTTGACAAAAGCATGATAAAAGAAATAACGAGTAGCGTTAAATTTTTCATGATTAACCCTGAAAATTTGAGTTGATTACTATTAAAATTTGAATGAAAAACTTTCCAAAAACCCAGGAAAGAAACACTTGTGAGATGTAGCATATTATTCTCACTTTAATGGGTGTTTTATTCTAAATTCTTATACTCCGTTAGATTTACAATATATAAAGAATAAGAGGCATTCTAAAAAAGATGGAGTAAGTTAAATAAATAAAAACATTAACTTAATACTTTGAAATATTCTTATTTCGAAAATAGAACCATTCAAAGTTTCTCTACTGCCTCATTCGCTATACTAAAGAATATGAGTAAGAAAACGTTCAACAGAATATTGCTATCCATATTGACGGCCTTTTTGCTGTCAATAAACACATTATATGCCCAACCTGAATTTAACCGTCAGGATACCTTGCGGGGAAGTATCACCCCGGAGAGGGCCTGGTGGGATCTCACCTATTATCATCTTTCGGTAGCTGTAAATATAGAAAACCGTTCTATCTCAGGAACCAATGTTATGCAATATGAAGTACTTGAGCCTCATCAGTTGATGCAGATTGATTTACAAAAACCCCTTTCCATCACAAAAATTACACAGCAGGAAGAGGAACTTAATTTCAGCAGAGAAGGAAGTGCTTATTTTGTGGAATTAAATAAGGAACAAAATCCCGGAGAAATTAAAGAGTTAAAAGTTTGGTATGAAGGGAAACCGTTGGTAGCTGAAAATCCGCCCTGGGATGGAGGTTTTACCTGGACCACTGACAGTAACGGCAAGCCTTTTGTAGCAACTTCAAACCAGGTAATTGGGGCAAGTATTTGGTGGCCCAACAAAGATCATCCGTATGATGAACCCGATAGTATGCTTATCAGTATTACAGCCCCGGATACGCTGATGGATGTCTCAAACGGGAGGCTGCGCGGAGTGGATGAAACCAAAAATGATACCAAGACATGGCATTGGTTTGTCTCCAATCCAATTAACAATTATGGGGTGAATATCAATATCGGTGATTATGTGCATTTTGGAGAAACCTATGAGGGAGAAAAGGGACAGTTGGATTTAGATTACTACGTGCTGCGAGAAAATGAAGAAAAAGCCCGGGAACAGTTTAAGCAGGTAAAGCCCATGATGGATGCTTTTGAATATTGGTTTGGACCATATCCTTTCTATGAAGATGGCTACAAATTAGTTGAAGTACCTTATTTAGGTATGGAGCATCAAAGTTCAGTGACTTATGGCAATGGCTACCAAAACGGTTATTTGGGAAGAGATTTAAGTGGTTCCGGTTGGGGATTAAAGTTCGATTTTATCATTATTCATGAAACCGGTCACGAATGGTTTGCCAATAATATCACCTATTCCGATGTCGCAGATATGTGGGTTCACGAAGGATTTACGAACTACTCCGAAAGCTTATATCTGGATTATCATTATGGTGAGAAGGCTGCCAATGAATATGTTCAAGGATTGCGTTTAGGGATTCTGAATGATAGACCATTGATTGGAGAATATGGAGTAAATCATAAGGGATCGGGCGATATGTACAATAAGGGAGGAAATCTGTTGCATACCCTTCGTCAAGTGGCAGATAATGATTCACTTTGGCGTGAAACACTGCGTGGTTTGAATCGTGAATTTTATCATCAAACCGTAAGTTCTGAGCAGGTGGAAGGGTATATCAGTAATAAACTGGGAATGAATTTAGATTCGGTTTTTGATCAATACCTGAGAGATACTCGTATTCCAACTTTAGAATATGCTTTTCGGGATGGACAACTCAGATATCGATGGGGAAATGCAGTATCAGGGTTCAATCTTCCCATTGATGTTCTGTTGAATGGAGAGGAGTCTCGGCTATATCCAACCACTCAATGGCAGTCTAAAGTATTAGAGGAAAACACATCTACGCATTTATCTATAGATCCGAATTTTTATGTAGGGAGTTTTAACCTATTGGGAGAATAAAAGACAGCAGGAGCTTGTGTTTCTCCTGCAGTGGCTATTTCATTCTGAATCACTTTCAAGAACGGAAGTAAATCGCTTTACTTCATTTTCTACCGGTTTCACGGTTTGCAGATATGCATAAATAGCTTTTAGTTCCTCCTCCGACATTTTTGAATAATTTTGCCAGGGCATAGCCGTGTTAAATTGATCGTCAGCTACCCTCGCAAAATTAAATGAAGAGTCAGCATAGTCTTTAAAGCGTTTGATGAAATCTGTTTCAGTCCACCTTCCTATACCGGTTATTTCATCAGGGGTTATATTTGAGGTTCGAACTATGCTGCCATCTATGAGTGGAAATTCAGCTCCTCCGGCAAATTCCATTCCCGGAATAATTGCTCCTTTTTCCCTGGGACTGTGGCAATCGGAACAGCTGCCTGCTGTTACCAAGTATTCACCCCATTTTATGGGATCTGTGGTATCGCGGACCAATGTATGCTCTGCAGGTTTTGGGATGGTATTAATAATAAAATTCATTGGAAAACTAATCTCCTGTTCCGGGATTTTATTTTCTATGGGTTCCAGCGTTCTGAGGTATGCAATGATAGAGTAGATGTCTTCCTTTTCAATTTTGCCATAGTTAGGATGCGGCATTATTGGAAATAAAGCTCGTCCGTCTTTATTAACGCCTGAAGTTATAGCCCTGTAAATCTCTCCATCAGTCCAATCACCCAAAGCAGCAGGGGTAATATTGGGTGAATAAAAAACACCTGGGAGTCCCTCTTCAGGACCAAAATAAACACCACCGGCGCCAAGACTATCGACTTTTAGAGGGTGTGCAAACTTTGCCTTATCAATAGGGGTATGACAATGCATACAAACCATTACATTATTTGCAAGATGCTTTCCCCGCTCCACCCGTTCAGCTGTTTGTTCAATTTCAATATTGGGAGGAGGTCCAACATCAGGTAATGCAAAACTTACATAAGCCAATATCCCCAAGATACAGGCAATGATAACCAATAGACCAATACCCAGAATCTTCGTTACTTTCTTCATAGTATCACCTCATATTTAATTTAATGACAAGAGAAGCTTTTATACCCACTTACATATACAGTCACAAAAAAGCCTCATAGTTTATGAGACCTAATTTGTAAAATAATATTGTAAATGTCTATGAGGCAATACTTTATAGCGTTATTTACACCAGTAATGTAATGTGGCGATCGTCAATATCGAGTTCTGAGAAATTAAATTCTTTTTTGATCCACTCAAATGTTTTGGGGTGATAAAAGAAGACATGTGTTTCATCGCTTTTATAATACCAGGCATGGAAGTCAGTGTGTTCTGTATATGGATCGGTTTTCAAAAAAAGAGCCCCCCTTGGTTTTAGCATACCCCGCAATTGTTCAAATTCTTGATAGGGATTGTGAAAATGCTCAATCACTTCGCAGCTGACAATATAGTCGTACTTCAATTCCAGTACGTTAGGGTGATTGTCGAAAAAGGGATCAAAAACATTCAGTGAATAGCCACGGTCAGTGAGCATCTTGGTGATAACCGGACCTGTCCCTGACCCAAAATCCAACCCAAGGTCTTGAGGTCCAAATCGAGCTGTAATTTTCTCAACCAGCGGAGAAACGAAATTTTGATAGCGGGGATCTTCTACATCATTATCATGACTTTCGTAGCGATGGATTTCTTCTTCGGGAGAGGGATAATCACTTATATCCATTAAGACTGCCCGGCAATTTAGACAACGATGATATTGCCGGGCTTCTTTTTCGTAATAATAAAAAGGTTTTGTTTCAGAGGAGCAGAGGGTGCACTTCATTTCTATATTTTTTTGAAATAAAGGTACAAGTCTTGACTCTTAGATGTAATTATTGGTTTGGATACCAATCTTTAAGGTGTACATCAATCTCTTTGCCTTCCCAATCCACTATTTCTTTGAAGCGCTCAATATCTTGTCCCCGGTGATGATAAGGGTACATAATAGCCGGTTCCATGTCCAATACACCACTCGCAGCCTGGTAGATATCCATGGTATAAGGCAGATTCATACAAACAAAGGCTACATCGATATTTTCAAGATTGCGCATTTCAGGGATGTCTTCGGTATCTCCGGAAATGTAAATTCTTTTACCATCAATGGTAAGAACATAGCCATTTCCCCAGCCTTTGGTATGCCGGGCTCCCTCATTGGGAAGGTTATACATAGGTACGGCCTCAACCTGAATGCCATTAAATTCCATAGTTTGTCCGTTGGCCATTATTTGAATCTGTTCGGAATATTGTTCAGGCATTTGCTCAGCCACTGACTGTGGAACAATAAAAGTAACTCCTTCAGTATTGAGGTTGGCAAGCGTTTCAGGACTTAAATGATCCCCATGTGGATGAGTAATTAAAATCAGGTTGGGATCAGCTTTGCCTTCATATAAAGAAGCATCACCCCAAGGGTCTAAATAAATATTCAGGTTATTCCATTCAAAAATCACGGAACCATGAAGAATAGGGTGAATCAAAATGTCTCCATTTCCAGTCTCAATTTTGTCAGCATTGTTATTGAGTTGGGCAAGAACTAATAATGGAGCAAGCATAAAAAGTAAAAGGATGAGAGAGAATTTTTTCATGGTAGTAATTTTATTCAGAGTTAACATTTGAACTTCAAAGGAATAAATTTCATTCAATTATGTAGTTTAGAAGATGTAAAGTACTTTTGCTAAAGTTTTCCATCTTTATATTCTACTAAAATCTTTTATCTTAAATAGGTATTTGATTTTAAATAAAATAGGGAGGATTTATGGATGTATTTAAATCATTTAAAAGCTCAATTATTGTAATTTCCATGATAGCTTTTGTTGGAGTAGTTTCGAGTGGTTGCCAACAAAATACTGATGAAACAGAAGACAAGACCATCCGGATGATTTATGCCAATTGGTCGGAAGGGGTAGCCATGACTCACCTTGCTGCTGAATTACTTGAGGGTGAATTAGGATATGAAGTAAGTACAAAAATGACAGATATAGAGTCTGTTTTTCAAGAGCTGAATAATGGGGATTCAGATGTATTTGTGGATGCATGGCTTCCACAAACGCACGGGGGATATATGAATACCTATGGTAATGACTTAGAAGATCTTGGTATAAATGTAGAACAAGTAAAAACCGGATTGTTGGTACCGGAATATGTAGGAACATCTTCAATAAGTGAGCTTGAAAGTGAATTTGACACTATAATTGGTATAAGCAGTGGGGCAGGTATTATGAATGCAACCCGAAATGCTATTGAAGCCTATGATCTCCAAACAAATTTACAGGAAGGATCAGAAGAGCTAATGACCAATCAGCTGATTGATGCCGTAAAAAGACAGGAACCTATCGTAGTAACAGGTTGGACGCCTCACTGGATCTACAATCGTTATGATTTGAAGTTTCTTGAGGATCCCCAAAATGTATATGGCGAATCGGAAAAAATTCATACAATAGCCCGAGAAAATTTCACCTCAGAATACTCCAGAGCCTCTTTATTTTTTGAACGTTTCAGTTTGACAGAATCACAATTAGGAGCTCTTATGGATGAAATAGAAACCTTCCCGGATAATGAGAGAAGAGCTGTTCAAAACTGGATAGAAGAAAATGAATTCGTAGTGAACCGGTGGATTCGAGGCTTAGAACCTGAACGAGAAACCGTGATGTAGAGTGCTTATAAATTAAATTGATGGGAAAATTTATCCGGGATAACCGCCGCCGATATAATCTCTGAGCGAATCAATTTCCACTTTTTGTTTGGCAATGATGGCATTCACAAGGTCACCAATAGAAATTACGCCTACTACTTCTCCCTTATTTACAATGGGCAAGTGACGTATTTTGTGTTTTGTCATGAGTTGCATGCATAAGTTAACCGTATCAGAAGAACTAACTTGAATGACTTCATCAGTCATTATTTCCTTCACGGCAGTGGTTTTTGAAGTCCGGCCTTTCAAAATTACCTTATTCCGATAATCCCGTTCAGAAATAATACCGGACAGTTGGTCGCCCTCCATAACCAAGAGGGCCCCCACATTTTTGTCAGCCATTTTAGCGATGGCATCATATACGGTGTCATCCGGTGAAACGGAATAAATATCTCGTCCTTTCTTATCTAATAAATCTTTGACATGCATAGAGTACCTTCCATAGTTAGTATTTGACTACCTGTAATAAAAGCATTTTTTGGAAATTTGCAAGCAGCTATGAAGTGCTTAAAATCAGTTAAGCCAATTAAACATTTTTTTGAAGGCATTTGCTCTTACAGCTTCTTGAGAAAGAAAGATATCATGCATGGCATTTTCTACTTCCGCGAAGGTTACATTGGGCCCTAATTTCTGCCCATAGTTTTTGATATGGTCTACATTTAAGACCATGTCGGTTTTATATACTATTTCATTCCATCTCTTTGGCCGGCTGGAGGCATCAGAATGAAGAATTAAAACAGGGATTCTAATATCCGAATGTTCTTGCAGCTTGTTCTGGGCACGGTCGATCGCATAAATCCATTTGTAATAGGCAGGAAATCCTTTGATTGGTTTCCAATCGGTATTATATATCCAGGAACCTTTTTCTTCTTCCGCTATACTGGCTCCATAATATTTTGAAAATGGTTTTTTGCGCGCAGCATATGGAAAGAAGAATGATATTACGCCTGCCAAAGGCAGAAGAAATGTTCGCTGCCAAAAATTGATGTTAAACTCCAGGAAAGGAGAATTAAGGACTAATCGACTTACCTCCGCTCGGTATTTCCCAATATTCATGTAAACACTGGCAATTAATCCCCCGGTTGAGTGTCCTAATAAAATTAACTCTTGAGAATGCTTCGAAGTAATTATCTCAATGGACCGGTTTATCTCTTCGAAATATTCGGTTATGGAACGGCAATAGTTGGGGTGTTGATGGGGGAGAATAGAACGTCCGTATTTTCTCAAGTCGAGGGCATAAAAATTATATCCGTGCTCATGAAATTGTTCAGTTACATGAGCATGGAAAAAGTAATCGTTAAAACCATGGAGGTATAAAACAGGTTGTTGCCCGTCTTTATTGAAATTAGATTCCAGCAGTGTTGCTATAACTTTACCTTCATAATCTTTACTCAGCTCTAACGTATGTTCTTTAAAATCATCGAGCCTCATGAAGTTTTACTCCAAAATTTCTTTAACTCTGCCAACTTGTCCATCCGTGAGCCTCACTTTTATTCCATGTGGGTGAGTGGAGCTATTGGTTAGAATTTTTTGAACCGTCCCATAGGTTAATTCTCCACTGTGTTGATCTTTTTTAAGTACAATGGCCACTTCCATACCCGGTTTAATTTCTGATCTGTGCGTGCCGTCCATGTTATTTAGCCCTCGGTTTTATATTTCTGTTTCATTTCTTTGACAGAAGATTCGATAAGTTGATAGAGAATATCTTCGTTGATGTCGTCTAACTTGTTGATGTACAAACAGGATTTTCCGGTTTTATGTTTCCCCAGCTCACTTAAAAGTGAATCATAATCAGAAAATCCGGACATAATATAAACCGAAATACTGTTCTTACGGTTTGAAAAACCCGCTAAAAACCAATCGCCTTCCCGACCACTTTCATATTTGTAATGATAGCTTCCAAAGCCCATGATGCTATCACCCCACATGTTGCCTTCTTCACCGGTGACTTCCTTCATCATCTGGTAGATTTTTCGGCAGTCCTTAGCTCGTTGGGGATCATCAATATTATTGAGATATGACTCTACGCTCGCGTTATTTTTCTTGGTCTTTAAATCTGCCATGTTAATTGGATTTTTGTTGTTGGTTCAGGAATCTAATACCAAAATCTATAAGTTCCTGCAAGTCAGTTTATTGAGTGTGTGTTTTTCATTTTTTTTGTTTGGGATTTTGTCTCCTACATACTATATACTCAGTCATGAATAATCCACTAAAAAAATATTTTGGTCCCAGCACCTTGGTGGCTGCGGCTTTCATAGGACCGGGAACCATCACCGTTTGCACCCTTGCGGGGTTAAGGTCAGGATACATGCTTTTGTGGGCACTTCTTTTTTCGGTGATAGCAACTATTATACTACAAGAGATGACTGGGCGGATGGGGATCATTACCCAGAAAGGCTTTGGGGAAGCTATCCGTGAACAGCTGAAAAACCCAATTTTGAAAGTATTGGGAATGCTGTTGGTTTTAAGTGCCATAGTGGTTGGCAATATTGCCTATGAAGGTGGCAATATATCCGGCGCAGTTTTAGGATGGGAGGAGTTTTTCCCGGGGCTAAATTATACATTGCTTGGTGTAGAACTTAAGCTAACCTCCGTGTTGGTTGGAGTCGTCGCTTTTTGGCTGCTGTTTTCCGGAAGTTTCAAGCGGATTGTTAACGTGATGACCGTGTTGGTGGGATTAATGAGTATTGTATTTGTAACAACGGCAATCGTCATTCAACCGGATATACCTGCCATACTGAAAGGGTTATTTATTCCGAAAGCCTCTGGTGAAGAACTTTTGACTGTGATCGCTTTAATAGGAACTACTGTAGTACCCTATAATCTGTTCTTACATGCTTCTACCGTGCAAGAACGATATTCTCACTACTCTGAACTTTCTACAATGCGGGTTGAGAATGCAGTTGGAATTATACTCGGAGGAATAATTTCCATGTGTGTGGTAATTACCAGTGCTGCAGCTGCAGATGGAAGTTTGTCAGAAGTGCAAAGTGCAGCCGATATGGCTCAGCAATTAGAGCCACTCTTAGGGACTTGGGCCAAAAGTTTTATGGGAATTGGGTTGTTTGCCGCGGGCATCACCTCTGCCGTTACGGCTCCTCTTGCCGCCGCTTATGCCACAAAAGGGCTTTTGGGATGGAGTGGTGGTTTAAAAGATTTAAAATTTCGGTTTGTTTGGATCGTAGTATTAATAGCCGGAGTTGCTTTTTCTGCCTTAAGTATTAACCCTGTCCGGCTAATTGAATTTGCACAAGTAGCCAATGGAATTACACTGCCGGTGATAGCTGTTTTCTTATTGTACATCATGAACAACCCCATGTTATTAGGCTCAAACAGAAATTCAGCCCGACAAAATATCATGGGTGCCATTGTTATTTTGGTAACGCTTTTAGTTGGATTCAGAAGCTTAAATTCAGTTTTTAACTTTTTATAGATATGATTTCTAAGATAGATTTAAATTGTGATTTAGGTGAATTTTATGGGATATATGATGAAAAGCGTGATTCTCAAATCATGCCTTATATTACAAGCTGTAATATTGCTTGTGGCTTTCATTCCGGAGATCCTGTAACTATAGCAAAAACCATCAATTTGGCAATGAAAAATGAGGTAGCCATTGGGGCTCATCCCTCTTATCCGGATTTACAGGGATTTGGGCGCAGGGTCATGAATTTGAGTGCGGAAGAACTTGAGGATTGTGTGTTATATCAGGTTTCGGCTTTGAAGGGAATGACAGAATCTTTTGGGGGAGAACTTCATCACGTTAAACCACATGGTGCTCTATATAATCATGCTTCACAAAATGAGTCAACAGCTATAGGCATTGTAAAAGCTATCGTTCGGGTTAAAAAAGATATGTTGCTATATGCTCCTGCGGAATCAGTATTAAGTGAAGTGGCAGAGGATGCAGGACTTCGGGTTCGTAAAGAAGTGTTTGCCGACCGTAGGTATGAAAATGATTTAAGTCTCCGATCCAGGAAATTAGAAGGGGCTGTTATCGAACAAAAAGAGCAGGTGCTTAAACAAATTGCTGCTTTTTTAGATGGGATGGTTTACACCTACGATGGGTTGGATTTGCCTATAGAAGCTGAAACAATTTGCTTACATAGTGACACGGAAGGGGCAGCAGAATTAGCCAAAGAAATAAATGAGTTCCTAAATAAACATGATGTCGACATCACTGCGGATTAATGGTCGTAATTGGGAAGTTTCTGCCTTAGATGAGAGAACTCTGCTGATAGGGCCTGCCGATAAAGTGGATATACTGTCGGGCATTCACGAAACTACTAAGCTGCTTGAGCAATGCGATATATCTGAGATTTTAGATATCATACCTGCATATCAAAGTATTGCCCTCGTTTTTGATCACGTTGTCATTGATGTAAAGGATGAGATCCGTTCTCTCCAAAAGCAACTAAGTACTGAATTTTCTCAAATTTCACCCCCGAAAAAACATGAAGTACTGGTTTGCTATGAATTAGGTTTGGACTGGAAAGAGGTAGAATCTCATACCGGCTTGAACAGAGAGGAAATTATTAAAAAGCATTCTGAGACAGAATATAGTATAGCAACCATGGGTTTTACGCCCGGCTTTGTGTACCTGGAAGGTATGCTTGCATCCATTTCAACTCCACGAAGACAAAACCCACGAACCAAAATTCCTGCAGGGTCGGTTGGAATTGGAGGTTCCCAAACGGGATTTTATGGATTAGAAAGTCCGGGTGGCTGGCAGATAATAGGACGCACACCAAACACCTATTTCCGGGTTGGAGATTATCCCCCGACACCATTCAGTGTGGGAGATAAACTGAGGTTTACCCCCATTTCAAAGCAAGAGTTTGAAAGTCTTGAACAAGAAAATAGATTATCATGACTGGGCAGTTAGAAATACTGGAAGGCGGCTTACTTACTACTATTCAGGACCAAGGGAGGTTTGGTTATCGAAAATATGGAGTTCCTGTTTCCGGCGCTGTGGATAGCCATTCTGCTGAATTGGCAAATTGGCTGGCAGGGAATTATAAAAAAGCTCCTGTGATAGAGTGTACTTTAATCGGACCTACTCTCAAATTTAACAGTGATGCTGTTATTGGGATTTCAGGCTCAGGAGGTGCTGTACATTTAAATGGAGATGAAAGAGTTATAAATGAAACAATTAGAGTGAAAACAGATGATGTGCTAAAGATTGGCCATTTGGAAAAAGGATGCAGGCTTTATATTGCTATAAAAGGTGAATGGGAATTAGAAAGCATGATGGGGAGTTTTTCTACTTGTTTGCAGGCAATTTTTGGAGGGTATAGTGGTAGGAAGTTGAAATCGGGAGATAGTATTTGTTGGGAGTGCGAGGAAGATGATACAGCAAAACGTAAAACTCCCAAAAAACTGATTCCTCACTTTTCAACCCGACAATTAATTAGGATAATGCCGGGGCCGGAATGGAATTGGATAAGTGAAGACGAGCAATTCAAATTTTTAGATACCGATTTCTCAATTTTGGATAGTAGTAACCGGATGGGAGTGCGGTTAAAAAGCTTGGAAAAAATTACTCTTCAGAAAGATAATATGAAATCAGGCCCGGTTGTGCCGGGCACCATACAACTTCCACCTAATGGAAACCCAATTATACTAATGAATGATGCTCAGTCGGTTGGCGGATACCCAAGGATTGCAAAAATAGCAGAGGCCGACGTTTGGAGACTTGGACAACTTTGGAAAGGAAACAAAATAAACTTTAGTTTAATAGAACGAGATAAAGCAATACAATTATTGAAATATTTAAATAATCTGAAAAAAGACCTGCTTGCAGATCAATAGAAAGAGCAGAAATACTATTAAAAAGTTAATCTATAAAAAGCTCAGCAATCGGCATAAAAAACCAATAATTTTGAGCTCATTTAAATAATATTATAAAAATGTCTGAAGTAGCACAAAAAGACTGGAATCCACTTTCCTGGAAAGAAAAACCCGTAAAGCAATTACCAAAATATCCGAACCAAGATAAGCTGGAAGAAAACTATAAAACGCTAAAGTCTTTACCTCCTTTGGTGACAAGTTGGGAGATTGAAGTCCTTAAGGATAAACTCTCCAATGTTGCTGCCGGGAATTCATTTTTACTTCAAGGGGGCGATTGTGCTGAGAGTTTTGATGCCACTACCGCTCCGAAAATTGTAAACATGGTGAAGGTATTGCTTCAAACCAGTTTCATCCTGATTCATGAGATGGGAGTGCCTGTTCTTAGGGTGGGACGCATGGCCGGACAGTATGCAAAACCCCGCTCCAGTGATTTTGAAATGGTGGATGGTGAAGAAATTCATAACTATCGCGGAGATTTGATCAACGGATTTAAATCTGAATCAGGAACTCGAATTCCCGATCCCGACCGACTTATAGAGGGATATCACAAAGCAGGTTTAACGCTGAATTTTTTAAGAGCATTAGCTGATGAAGGATTTGCGGATCTGCATCATCCCGAACAGTGGGAGCTGGATTTCATGCAGAATAACGAATACTATAAGGAATATGAGGACATGGTTTCGTCCATCACAAAGGCGGTACGTTTTGTAGAATCCATTGCCCCTGATACCTTTTCCACTTTACAAAAAGTTGACTTTTATACTTCCCACGAAGCACTGAATTTATACTACGATTCCGCTCAAACCCGCCCGGTTCCTCGTAAAAAGGGGCACTTCAATCTAAGTGCACATATGGTTTGGTTGGGTAACCGAACCAGGGATTTAAACGGGGCACATGTAGAATATTTTAAAGGGATCAATAATCCGGTAGGGATTAAAATTGGCCCTCCTTTTGAAATAGATGAGACTCTGAAGCTGATTGAAACGTTAAATCCTACTCACGAAGCCGGTAAAATTGTGCTAATAACCCGGTTCGGAAAAGATAATATTGAACGACAACTTCCTGAATTGATCAGAGCAGTTCGTAAAGAAGGATTCCCGGTAGTTTGGAGCAGTGATCCCATGCATGGAAATACCTTTAGCACCAATGGAGGTGTCAAAACCCGTAATTTTGATGACATCCTGAGTGAAGTCCGATCCGCTTTTGATATTCATAGAGCTGAGGGAAGTTATCTTGGGGGAGTCCACCTTGAACTTACCGGAGATAACGTAACCGAATGTGTAGGTGGAGCGAAAGGATTAAATGAAAAAGAACTCGACCGGAATTACGAAACGTTCTGTGACCCTCGCTTGAATTATGAGCAAAGTCTTGAAATGGCCTTTTTAGTAGCCCGGGAATGGAAGAAAAGCTATCTATAACCAATAGAGTTGAAGAATTGCTAAGTTATCTTCCTGCATGCTGAGCACGATGGCTATATGACATTTTAGACATCAACTCTGACACCCTTTTGCTTTCGGTGTGCCAACCTTTCCTTTATGAAATTTCAATCTGAAATTTCAGCACATCCAATTTGTCCGTCTGTCAGTATTCACCCTACCCAGTGGAGTTGGCATATCCATTGCATAATTAAAAGTGAATTTTAAGAAAAAAGACGAGGCATATTATGGCACTAATCAATTATACACGACCCAACAGAGATCTTCAGTCCAAAAATTTTAGTGATATTTTGGATGAATTTTTCAATGAATCACTGAACTATCGCAACGATTCATTTATGCCAAGTGTAGATATCTCTGAAACTGAGGACAATTTTGAAGTTTCAGCAGCATTACCCGGCATGAATAAAGAAGACATCACTGTTGATCTTGAAAATGGACGTTTAACCATCAGCGGTGAACGTAAATTTGAAAACGAGGAAGAAGGTAAAAACTTTCACCGCGTTGAATCTAAATACGGGAAATTTAAGCGGTCATTTCAACTACCGGATACAATAAACGAGGATAGCATCGTTGCAAAGTATGAAGATGGTGTCTTAAATATCACTATCGAAAAAAGTGAAGAAAAAGTTAAGAAGCAGATCAAGATCTCATGAACTTGATCAATATGGTTAAGGAACCGGAGCTCCATGATCGGAGCTTCGGTTTCTTTTTATTGATTGTAAAGAATAGTAGATACACACAATTTTCTGGGCTTCTGCCGTTTAATAACAGCAAACAATCATAAAATAAATTAAGAGATGAATACAACAGTAAAAAATATATTTGGAGTAGCTGCGGCCATTTTGGTTTTACTTGGCTTAAATGTAGCTACCAATTCTGATACCATCACCCTTCCGGATTATGACACCAAAGTAGAGTCAGCTGAAGAACGTCCGGTTGCTTCGCTAAGTGATTTTAATAATGCGATTGTAGACATAGCAGAAAAAACGAATCCTGCTGTAGTCACAGTTAAAACTAAAAGGACAGAAGAAGTACGAGTTATAAATCCATTTTCACAGTTCTTTGGAAATCCAAGAGGAGAAACAAGAGAACGTGAACAACGTGGATTAGGCTCTGGGGTAATCGTTTCTGAAGAAGGATACGTTTTGACTAATAACCACGTAATCGCAAATACAGATGAAATAACAGTACGGATGTATGATGGGGATGAAGTAGAAGCAGAGCTCGTGGGTACCGATCCTCAAACAGATATCGCAGTTCTAAAAATTGATGTTGAAAATCTACCGACGGTAAAATTGGGAAACAGTGATAATCTTAAAGTTGGATCTTTAGTGTTGGCAATAGGTAGTCCATTAAGTGAAGATCTTGCTCATACTGTTTCATTTGGAATCGTTAGTGCGCGTGGCCGCTCATTGAATAATCTGACTTTTTATGGAGATTACATACAAACCGATGCAGCCATCAATCCCGGAAATTCCGGTGGAGCATTGATTGATGTAAATGGACAGTTAGTAGGTATTAACTCTGCTATAGCATCTCGCTCAGGGGGTAATGAAGGAATTGGATTCGCCATACCGGTAAATCTCGCGGAGCGAATTATGAATGATCTGATTGAAGATGGCGAGGTTAGCCGTGGTTACCTTGGAATGACCCTCGGTGGCGAAGTGGATCAAACTATGGCACGCGGGTTAGGTCTCGATGACGTTCGAGGTGTTTTAGTCGGACAAGTTGAAGAAGACAGCCCGGCAGAAGAAGCAGGATTGCAGGCAAGAGATATAATAGTTTCTCTCAATGGTGAAGAGGTTAAAGACTGGGACAGTTTCAGAACTAAAATTGCTTCCAAGAAGCCAAATGATACAATAGAATTGGGCATAATTAGAGTCGGGGAAAGATTGGAACTTGAAGTGACCTTAGGTAAAAGAAACGATGAAATGATTGCCCAAGCTCCTGAATCATCCCAAAGTTTAGAAGAGCAGCTTGGATTTTCAGTAAATAGTCTAAATAGTGAATTAAGAAATCAATTAGATTTAGGCAACGATATTGAAGGTGTAGTTGTTATGAACATACAGCGGTCAAGTTCTGCCTATGAAAGAGGACTTAGAAGAGGGGATGTAATCACAGCTGTTAAACAAACTAAAGTTTCAACATCAGAAGAATTTTATGAAGAAGTTGAGACTGCAGTCGCAGAGGGTGATCAAGTAATTCTACTGACAGTATTAAGAGACAATTTAATACAGTACTTAGCGTTTGAATTATAACAATAGCCCCCAAGAATTTTGTACCCCGAAAACCTAAACCTTGATCCCTGATACGGATCAGGGTTTATTCTATAAGGATGATTAATATTATCTAATAATCACTATGAAGATTTACCAAAAATTACATTGATTTTTTCTAAACATTTCTTATCATTGTATCACTTAGAGATTTAGAAAATTTTTGTACCCCGAAAAACCCAAACCCTGAGCTCTGATACAGTTCAGGGTTTTTTTATTTTGTTCCATATCGCATTTCTTTTTTTGGATTATTTTATTGCTTTAAAATAAACTCACTCTATAGAATACATAGAAAATAAGAGCCCTCTTTTTGTAAGATAAAGCCGTATTTTTTGCGTGAGAATAGAAAAACAAAATATGATTATGGAAGATATCGCAGGAAAAACTTTTGAAGTAGTAATTGTTGGAAGCGGCCCAGCCGGATTAACTGCCGCACTTTATGCCGCACGGGCAGATTTGAGGCCCATAGTTTTTGAAGGGCCTGAACCCGGTGGACAGCTAATGACTACCACCGATGTTGAGAACTTCCCAGGATACCCTGAAGGGGTTATGGGGCCCAAAATGATGCAGGATTTCCGGGAACAAGCTTCACGCTTCGGAGCAGATTGTCGTTATGGATATGTAACGGATATTGATTTCAGTAAAAAGCCTTATAAAGTAACTGTAGATGAGAAAACAGAAGTATATGCGCATTCCATCATTGCTTCAACAGGAGCTTCAGCAAAGTGGCTCCATCTAGAAAGTGAACAGAAACTACGTGGTAAAGGTGTTTCAGCTTGCGCTACATGTGACGGTGCTTTTTTCCGTGATCAACATGTAATAGTAGTTGGGGGTGGTGATACAGCTATGGAAGAGGCAACTTTTCTTACAAAGTTTGCCAGTAAAGTGTCTGTTATTCACCGTCGTGATGAACTTCGTGCCTCTAAAGCTATGCAACAACGGGCATTCAATAATGACAAAATTGAATTCATGTGGGATAGTGAGTTAATTGAAGTTCTGGGAGATCAGGTGGTTGATGGAGTAAAGATTAAAAACAATGAAACCGGTGATATTACCACTTTAGATGATGTGACCGGTGTTTTTATAGCCATCGGCCATAAGCCAAACACTGACCTGTTCAAAGGGGTAGTTGAAATGGATGATGTAGGCTACATTCAAACCAAAGGACAGTCAACAGTGACCGACCAACCCGGGTTATTTGCATGCGGAGATGCTATGGATGCGGTTTATCGTCAGGCGGTAACGGCAGCAGGCACAGGATGTAAAGCTGCCCTGGATGCTGAAAAATATTTAGGTGAGCTGGAAAGTGAAGAAGCAATCGCTGAGTCCCATTGGAAGTAAGGGGAATAAGGGAATAAGGGTTTTTTAATTTTCCTTATTCCCTTATTTACTAATCACTATTTTTCTTCTTACCTACCGTTTTTTCTTCTTTCTCCTCTTCTTCCGTGTCTGATTCTTTTTTAGCCTTTTTCTCAGGTTCTTCCTGCTCATCCTCATCTTTGATATCGATAAACTCGGCATCTACCGAATACTCGTCATCTTCATCGGTAACTTCACGCTCAACGATAATTTGATAGTCGTTGATAAACATAGCAAACATTCCAATTGCGGAAATAACAGGTGCCATGGCTGCAGCTAAGGTAACTCCACCAACCCCCATGGTTAAGTTGGTCTGAAATTTAATTTCACCTTCTTTGTCTTTTATAATCAGCTTACGGGCACTCCCTTCTTTGATCATTTTTCGAATCTGGCTTATAACTTCATTTACACCACCTTGAATCTCTTGGTAAATGGTTTTTGCCTTGGCTTTAGCTTCTTCTTTTTTCATGATATGTACGATTTATGAAATTTTTTTGTAAGGAATTGCTTTCTCACCGCTCTTACTACGTAAAGATAACATAAAAGATTCAGGTATTAATTATGCTTTCAAGAGTTTATTGCGCATCCACTGTAGGGGTGGATGCTAAAATTATCGACGTAGAAACCCATCACACCAATGGTATGCCTAAATTTTTCATGGTAGGATTACCCGACCGTGCGGTAAAAGAGGCACGCGACCGGGTAGAAGCTGCCATCCGAAATACGGGTTCGTATTATCCCATCGGAAGAATCACGGCTAACCTAGCCCCGGCCGATCTCCCAAAAGAAGGAAATGGATTTGATTTACCGATTGCTATTGGCATTCTAAATATGTCAGGTCAACTTCATACCGATAAGTTGGATGATACCGTAATGTTGGGAGAGTTGGCTTTGGATGGCATAATTCGACCGGTAAAAGGAGTACTTCCTGTAGCTGTAGAGGCTGCTAAAAAAGGATACAAAAATTTAATAGTTCCCAAACAAAATGGAGGTGAAGCGGCGGTAGTGGAAGAGTTAAATGTGTTTCCATTCGAACATCTCAACCAAGTTAAAGACTGGTTAGAAAATCGGGGCAGCATGGATCCCCTTCGAAGTAACGTTCAGGAATATTTTCATCAGAATGGAAAACTAAATCCACTGGATTTCAGTGATGTGCGGGGACAGGAGAATGTAAAACGTGCTTTAGAGATTGCAGCAGCCGGGTCACATAATGTTATTATGGTCGGTCCACCGGGTTCTGGTAAAACGATGATGGCTCGGCGTATCCCGACAATTCTTCCTCCGCTAACCTTGGAGGAGGCACTTGAGACTACTAAAATTCATTCTGTTTCCGGGTTATTGGAATCTGGAAAGGCGCTGATTACCAAGCGGCAATTTCGGTCTCCACATCACACCGTTTCTGATGTGGCTTTAGTTGGCGGAGGAAGTATTCCCATGCCCGGTGAAATTTCAATGGCACATAATGGCGTATTGTTCTTGGATGAATTGCCGGAATTCAAGAGAAGTGCATTAGAGGTTATGCGTCAGCCGCTGGAAGATGGCTGTGTATCCATCTCTCGGGCGCGAATGAGCGTAACTTACCCTAGTCGTGTGATGTTGGTGGCATCGATGAATCCATCTCCATCAGGGGATTGGTACGACCCTCATGAGATGAATGGAGCCACCTCCCAGCAAATGCAGCGGTACCTGAGCAAGATAAGCGGTCCGCTTTTGGATCGTATTGATCTGCATATTGAAGTGCATAAAGTGAGTTATGAAGAACTTTCAGGAAAAGCGAAGGGAGAATCCTCTAAAGATATTCGGGAACGAGTGGTGGATGCTCGGGAAATACAATCAAAACGGTTTATGGGGGTGAAAGGCGTGTACAGTAATGCGCAGATGAGCACCCGAATGGTTCGCAAAATGTGCAAGCTGGATGATGCCGGTTCCCAGATTCTCAAAAAAGCCATCACTTCACTTGGACTTTCAGCCCGCGCATACGACCGAATCCTCAAAGTGTCTCGCACCATCGCTGATTTAGATCACTCTGAAGACATTAAATCAAACCACGTAGCAGAGGCGATTCAGTATCGAAGCTTAGATAGGGAAGGGTGGTTAGGGTAGTGAATATCGAATATTGAACAAGAAATATTGAATTATAAAAAACAGGTCTAAAGACCTTCGCTTGTAAATTACAGAGGTAGTTTAAAATTATGTTTTTATAGTAATTAAAATGGTGCAATGAGCAAAAAGGTCTTCACCATTATGAAAATAAATAAGCCAAGGCCTTCAGGCCTGTAAAATTAGAAAACAATGCCACAATCATTTTCAAATCATTGGATCCATTGTATTTGGAGAACTAAAAATAGTCGAAGGTTCTTACTAAAATCTTTCAGGTATAGGCTCTTCAAACACATGAAAAATTACGCTTAAGGAAATGACATCTACTTAGATATAATTAATGGAGTCGAAGATCATGTCCATTGTCTAATTAGACTCAAAACCACACAGTGTGTTGCTGATGTGATTGGTGTTTTGAAAGGTGAAACGTCTTTTTGGCTTAATAGGAATGTAATACTTGATGAGCATTTTGATTGGCAGGATGGCTATGGTGTAATCTCAGTTTCACCAAGAGAAGTCAATGGAATTCGAAAATACATTTATAATCAGGAGGCACATCATGGTGATATGTCGCTTAATGAAGAATTCAAAAAACTCAATTTTACAAAGGAAATAAACAAGCCAAGGCCTTCAGGCCTGAGTTGAGGAAAATAAAATTCCTTGTTCAATATTGAATATTCGATATTCAATTGCCATTTACTGATTCATAGGAACAAATAGCACAAAATTTAGATAGTAATAAGTATAAAATAAGGTTAATGAGTTTCAAGGAGGTAGCTATGAAAAACAGAAAAGCATATTGGAGAGGGGGATTGGTATTCAGTTTACCGGTATTGATCATCTTGGTGTATTTACTTTTGGTACTTTAAAAACAGGTTGACACAGGGCATGAAATTGGATAAGCTTTCACTCCTCAAATAACCCAAGTTTAAACGTACATTTTGTCCATTTTTGTTGATGTTGCCCTGCCCGCCGCGGTGCGCAAGCAGTTTACCTACCATGTTCCCGAGAATCTTGAACCTTCTGTTCAAGCCGGGCAGCGTGTGTGGATACCATTTCGAAATTACTACGCTATTGGGGTGATTGTTGCTGTTCACCAAAAGAAGCCTTCCTTCAGAACCAAACCCATTCGTAAGATCTTGGATGAGGAACCTATCCTTTCCAAAGAACTCCTGGATGTCACCCGTTGGATCTCCAAATTTTACTATGCAAGTTGGGGTGAAACCATACAAGCTGCACTTCCTGCCGGTCTCAATTTCATTTCCCGGAAATATCTGAATATCTCTGAAGATCTGGATGACCAAAACCTAAGTGAAGACGAAAAGGAGATCATCGAAGATCTGAAAGATAATAAATCTACCTTGGATGAAGCCAAAAAGCGCTGGAAGGGAACCGGATTGAATAAAGTATTCTCTAAGCTGCTGAAGGATAGAAAGATAGAAATTTGGGAAGAGCCGGATCTAAAAGTAACGGTAGCTACTGAACGGGAATGGATTTGGGCAACTGGAAAAGATAAACGAGCAGCAATAGAATTTTTAGAAAGTGAGGGAGTAAATGAAGATTTGAAATGGACCTCGGCATTAGCCCAAATAGCAGAAGAAATTCCTGTACGCCAGTCTGAAATTCCAGACGATTCTGTTTTCACTTCTTACACATTAAAAAAACTTCAAGACGAGGGCTGGATAACATATCGGGAAGTTGAAAAGCAGAATGAGATCGAGCATTTAGAGTTTGAACCGGACTCCATAAAAACTTTGAATGAGGGACAGCAGAAAGCATTCGAGCAAATCCAAAGTTCACTTTCAAAAAAAGAGTTTTCCAATTATTTGTTATTTGGAATCACGGGGAGCGGGAAGACAGAAGTCTATATCCATGCCCTAAAACAAGTTATTGAGCAAGGAAAGGGCGGCATTGTATTAGTTCCGGAAATTGCTCTTACTCCGCAAACCGTCTCTCGGTTTTATCGGATTTTTGGAGATAATATTGCCATGCTGCATAGTCGGATGAGCAGCCGAGAGCGACTCCAGGCTTGGCAAGATTTGAATTCCGGGAAAAAGAAAATTGCAATAGGTCCGCGTTCGGCCGTGTTTGCCCCGGTTCAGAATTTGGGAATTATTATTTTGGATGAAGAGCATGACAGTTCATACAAGCAAATGGATCCGGCGCCAAGATACCATGCTCGCGAAACTGCTCTGGTACGAGCGAAAATGAATGATGCCATTGTGATTATGGGATCGGCAACGCCCAGTATGCAAGCACTCAATATTGCAGCTAAGGGGAAGTGTGAGCTCTTAGAATTGAAAAAACGACACGCCAATGCTATGCTTCCTGAAGTTAAGATCCTGGACTTAAAGCAGTATAAAGGAAAACCAATGCGGGGTGAATTTGCAGTTCCATTGTACCAGGCTATGGAAAAAGCGATGGAGAATGACGAGCAGATAATCCTGCTTTACAATAGGCGCGGTTATGCCAGTTACTTGCAATGCGAAGATTGTGGCCATATTCCTGAAAGCCCCGAAAGCTCAGTCAGCCTCACCTTTCATAAGCGAAAGAATCTGCTGATGGACCATTACACAGGGTATTCCCGGCGCAAGGATACTGAATGTGAAAACTGCGGTTCACCTAATCTAAAAGTTCAGGGTTCAGGTACTCAAAATATTGAGGAGCAGCTTGAGGATTTGTTTCCTGACGCAAAAGTGATTCGCTTTGACCGCGATTCCACTTCCCGAAAAGGAGCCCATGAACGAATTTTAAAAGAGTTTGGAGAAGGGAAAGCAGACATTCTCATTGGAACTCAACTGGTGGCTAAAGGGCTTGATTTTCCAAACGTGACTGTGGTTGGGGTTGTGAATGCGGATACCGAGCTCGCATTTCCATCATTTCAGGCTACAGAAAGGATGTATCAGTTGCTGAGTCAGGTTTCGGGAAGATCCGGACGGGGCGATAAACCGGGAACGGTATTTTTGCAAACCCGCCAGCCCGATAATCCAGCCCTTATTTTTGCCAAGAATCATGATCACCGGGGATTTGCCAAGCAAGAAATGGAGTTCAGAAAACCTTTGTATTACCCGCCTTACTCTCGGTTGATAAAGTTTGAGCTGAAATCAGCGAAAGGACATGAAGTGAATATGGCTGCTCATGCTTTAAAAGATTCTGCAGAGAGAGTAGTACCTGATGTGCCGGTGTTAGGACCATCGCCGGCGGCCATTCCCTGGATGAATAAAAAATACATATGGGAAGTAACTATGAAAATAGATACCCAAAAAGGAGGAAGCTATATTGAAGCCCTTTTAGACAAAATATTGGAAGTATATGAGGCAGATATTAAGGGTAAGTTTTCTTCAGTTCGTGTCAATGTGAATGTTGATGGAATACAGTAAGTTTAAAAAGTGAAATTGATTGGTAAAAAATTTGCAAAAACCCTTTCAAAGTTGGTATTTACGAACTGATTATATTCCACAATAAAATAGACACCAATGGGAGAAGAGCGCGTTAAGCTTGCTGATGATAATGAAGAGGTTCAAACCTTCATGAAGCATGTGCTCCGGGATATGCGGGCACTCAAAAAAATGCTGGAAGATGACTGGTTTGAGACAGATACCTTACGCATTGGAGCTGAACAAGAACTGTGTATGGTAGATCCGCATGGTAAGGTATTTCCAAAATCTATGGAAGTACTGGACGCCTTGGGCGAGGGGAACTACACGACTGAGTTTGCCCGGTTTAATCTGGAAATTAACATGGAGCCGCTCGAATTTACCGGTGATTGCCTCTCACAGATGGAGCATAACCTCCATGAAGAGATGGACAATGTAAGAAAAACAGTGCGTGAGTTGGGTGGAGATATCTTACTTACCGGAATTTTACCCACCATCCGTAAAATGGATGTGGATATTAAAAATTTAACACCACTACAACGGTATAAGGCTTTGTGTGAAGCTATAAACCGCCTTCGCGGAAAGGAGTTTGAATTGAGAATTCAGGGTATGGATGAGCTGCTGATGAAGTTTGATTCTCCCTTGTTGGAAGCATGTAATACAGGCTTCCAGGTTCACCTGCAGGTGAAGCCTGAAGAATTTATAAACAAGTACAATATTGCTCAGGCGGTGACAGCCCCCGTGCTGGCGTGTGCGGTAAATTCTCCTATTTTATTCGGAAAACGTTTGTGGGCTGAAACAAGAATTGCTCTGTTCCATCAGTCCGTTGATACCCGACAGGTAGGCGAACATTTGCGGGATTCGAGTCCGCGTGTCACTTTTGGTAACCAATGGCTTGAAAACAGCATCCTTGATATTTATAAGGAAGATATATCCCGATACCGTGTGATGTTAAGTGCCGAGATTGAAGAAGATGTAGAAAAGCTCATGAAAGAAGGAAAAGTTCCTGAACTGATGGCATTGAAAGTGCATAATTCATCAATTTATCGCTGGAATCGTCCATGTTATGGGTTAAGTAACGGGAAACCCCACCTCCGTATCGAAAATAGGGTTCTACCCTCCGGCCCAACTGTAATTGATGAAACAGCAAATGGTGCTTTTTGGCTTGGGTTATTAAATGGTTTCGAGGATGAATATGCCGATATTACCAAGGAAATGGAATTTGATGACGCACGAATGAACTTTTTTGCTGCCTCAAAGTTAGGCCTTGATACCAAATTTAACTGGACCAATGATAGAAAAATGACGGCAGTAGATTTGATTAAAGTAGAGTTGCTGCCTATTGCCAAAAATGGCCTTCAAAAAGCAAAAATCAACAGTTCGGACATTGACACTTATTTAGGAGTAATTGAAGACAGGGTAAATTCCGCCCAAACCGGTGCACAATGGATGGTTAAATCGTATGGCAAACTGATTAAAGAAGGAAATCGTGAACAGGCGCTTTCCACCATTACCAATGCGATGATTAAAAATCAGAAAAAAGGAGAACCGGTGCACAAATGGGGTTTGGCAAAATTCCAGGAAATGGATAATTGGAAGCCGTCAAGTTTGATGGTTGAAGAATTTATGACCACCGACCTATTTACCGTACGAAAAGACGATATCCTGGAATTCGTGGCGAATCTCTTAGACTGGAGAAAAATTCGGTACCTACCCGTTGAGGACGATCAAAAACACCTGATCGGTTTAATAACCATGCGGCAAGTGTTAAGGGAATACACGAAGTTTTCTGAAATGGAAGGAGACGGAGGTTCATTGCCGTTATCGGATATCATGATAGAAAATCCCATTACTGTACATCCGGAGGCAAATATTATGGAGGCAATGGATATTCTAAGGGAACAAAAAATTGGGTGTTTACCGGTAGTTAAAAACAGCAGGTTGGTAGGGATAATAACGGAAGGTAATTTTATGGAGATTACTATTCGCCTACTCGAAACCTTGGAAAATAATAATGATTAGTTTAATAAGGCAGTATTGATAACAGAATTAATGCAATCCCATTCAAATTTTAAAACAGATTTAAATGATATTGAAAGAATTATATGGAGTCATGAATCGAAGGTAGGTCCTATTATTGTTGTTTTTGCGGGAATTCATGGGAATGAATTAGCAGGGGTACATGCTTGCGAAAATATTTCTGAAGAGATTTCAGGCATGGAAGAAAACCTGCAGGGTTCTTTATATCTGATTAGTGGAAATCAGAAAGCAATTAAAAAAGGGGTGAGATATTTGGACAGAGACCTGAATCGCATTTGGAATGATGTGACAGATCAGGAATCAAAAGAGGGTCAATCGGATGTTAAAGAATGGGAGGAGGCAGTTGGGATACTACAGGTGCTGAATACCATTATTGAAGAAAAGAAAAATTTGGGCCGGGAAATTTATTTTATTGATCTCCATACAACATCGGCCGAAAGTTGTGCATTTATACTTTTTAATGATACTCTCGAAAACAGAAAAAGTGCTTCATTATTCCCGGTTCCTCAAATTCTGGGCATCGAAGAAACTATACACGGTACGCTGCTAAGTTTTATCAATGATCTGGGATATCCTGCTATTGGGTTTGAGGCCGGCAGTCATACTGATCCTCTTTCAGTACGTAGAATAGAAGCATTTTTGTGGTTGTTTCTTCACTTTAATCAACTTCTAAAGTTAGAACAGCAAAAATATCATGAATATGAAAGTACTCTTAGGGGAACACCTGATGCTTTGAATAAGTATTATGAAATTACCTGCCACTATTTTGTAAATGAAGCCCGAGATTTTACCATGAAAAAGGGATATCAAAATTTTGATCCCATTCAAAAAGGGGAGCTATTAGCTTATGATAGCAAAGAACCGGTATATGCCCCTACATCGGGACTCATCTTTATGCCTTTATATCAATCAAAAGGAAATGACGGGTTCTTTATATTAAAAGGTCGGTCACCTATCTGGTTAGAAATTTCGGTTATCTTTAGAGACAGTATTATAAATCGATATCTGCACTTACTTCCCGGTGTAGAGAAATTAGATGAAACTTCGTTTGTTGTAGATCTTAAAGTAGCACGATTTTTTGTCAAAAATATCTTTCATCTCTTGGGATATAGGGTTATTAAAAAAGATGAACATACATTAATATGCTATAAACGATAGCTAAATACCGGTAGATCTTTTTGGTAGCCGACAGGCAGAATGTTAAATTGCTGTTTTAAAATTAAATTGAATATGGCTGTAATATTAACTTGCCATTTTAAAATAGTACGCATATTGTAGTTGTGAAATGAAAAATGATTACGAATTTATAGATGGCACGAGGCTGTCATCACTCATTGAAGCTCTGATATTTGCCAGTGATGAACCTATTTCGGGTTCAAAGATCAGAGATATAATTGTTGAAAATGAAGAACAAATAGAGATTACCGAAGAGACTGTTTCTGATTTTGTAGACAAATTAAATGAACGCTACGACGAAAACGGACTCAGTTTTAGAATTCAACCACTTGGCGGAGGTTACACCTTTGTTACTCAAGCTAAATATCACTATTGGTTGAGCATCTTTCAGCACGAAAATGCCTATCGAAAACTATCCCAATCAGCCATTGAGTCGCTCGCTATTGTGGCATACCGGCAACCCATAACAAAGCCTGAAGTTGATCAGATTCGTGGAGTAGATTCAGGATATATTTTACGCCAGCTTATGGAAAAAGCACTGATTGAAGTTTCAGGCCGTGCTGATAGTCCCGGAAAACCTTTGTTGTACAGAACGACAAAGCATTTTTTAACCCATTTTGGTATCAATTCTGTTGAAGAGTTACCCAAGCCTCGTGAGATCGATGACATCCTCAAAGACGATGATATGGCTGAACACAGACAGTTGCTTATGGAGCGTCAGCTTGTGATGGATGAAATGGAAGTCGAAGACGAAGATGATGAGGAGACAGTTCAAGAAAAAGCCGATGAAATTTTAAGTGAATTTCAGGAAAAACGAGAGCATAAAGAGCAAGATGGCGAACCCTCAGAAGCTGAGGAAAATCAAGAAGAAACAGAAAATGACAATACCGATGAAACAGACGATAAAGAATGAGCAATAAGAACAAAAAAAGAAGACCTAAAAATAAAGCAGACGACAAAAAAGCAGCTAAGGTAGATCAAAACTATTCGCAGGAGGAAGAAATACGCCTTAACAAATTTATTGCCCATGCCGGATATTGCTCACGCCGCGAAGCAGACAAATATATTTCAACCGGTAAAGTGAAAGTAAACGGTGAAGTTACTACAGAATTGGGAACTAAAGTTCGCCGAAAAGACAATGTGGTGGTAGAGGAGCAAACATTAAGCCTGGAGCCATTCGTTTATTTATTACTTCACAAATCTAAAGACGTGATTACTACCACCGATGATGAAAGAGACCGAACAACGGTGATGGATCAAATTGAAAATGCCACCGGTCACCGCGTATATCCTGTAGGTAGATTAGATAGAAATACGACCGGATTGTTGATCTTAACCAATGATGGAGACTTGGCCCACAGGTTAATGCATCCAAGTTACAGCGTTCGGAAAACCTACCAAATCAGAACCGAAGATCCATTAACGGAAGCTCAATTAGAGCAATATCTTGAAGGAATTGAACTGGAAGATGGAATTGCCAAAGGATACAACATTACGCAATTCATGGACGACTCTAATACATTTGAAATGTCGGTTTTTGAGGGCCGGAACAGATTGATACGGCGCATGGTGGAATATCATAATACAGTGGTTACCAAACTTAAGCGTATAGAGTATGCCGGGCTTACTCTTAAAGATGTGCCAATTGGCCGTTGGAGGTTTTTACGGCAAAATGAAATTAATAACCTCAGAAAATTGGTTAAACTTGAAACCTTAAATTTCAATAAGTAATAGTTTTAATGGACATTAGCAGCGTATCAATTTCATCCGGACAAATAGATTCCACCGAGGGGTTGCCTATCAGGTATGATTTATACACCCCTATTTCACGGAATGGGCTCAGTTTTCCGGTTATACTTTTTTTACATGGATTTAAAGGATTTAAGGATTGGGGGCCCTTCCCGGATGTTTGCGAAGAGATGGCAAGAGCGGGATTTGGGGTCGTTGCCATGAATTTTTCTTTAAATGGCATAGGAGATAATAAAACCGAATTTACCGAACTTGAACTATTTGAACGCGAAACCATATCTCAAGATTTAGATGATATTGGTTCGATTATTGACGCCCTTCAAAATGGAGAAATAACTGACAATCACTCTAACTTAAATACGGATGTTATTGGATTGATAGGCCATTCGCGAGGAGGGCATACCGCAATCACAGCAGCAGTTGAATACGCCCCGGTACAATGCCTGGTAACGTGTTCAGCAGTAGCTGATTACAGGGATCGTTGGACGGATTCTATGAAAAAAGATTGGAAAGATAATGGCTATACAGAAATTGAAAACAGCAGAACCGGCCAAAAAATGAAAGTGGGCAAGGTGGTGTATGACGATTACATTAACAACAGTGAGCGGGTAAATGCCTATGAAAGAGTAAAGGAATTGCGCATTCCAACTTTATTTATTCATGGAAGAAAAGATGAAACAGTGCCTGCCACAGATTCCGAAAAATTACATATAGAATGTGATGCACGCGACAAAGAATTACGCTTAGTAGCAAACGGTACTCACACGTATGGAACGGCTCATCCATTTGAAGATCAGGATTTCCCAAAACCGTTTGCAGAGGTTTTAGATTGGACGGAAGGCTGGTTTGTGGAACACATTGGGTAGTTTAAGCGTTTTTTTAAGCTTTTTTACATGCAAATTATCCCTATACACTTGATTAGGTTGCAAACTAATCTCACCTTAACTCATCTATTCTCTTAATAAGAACTAATCCAAAATTTATGAATTACGGAAAATTTAATTTTATGAAGCTGTCTGTACTTTTTCTGAGCTTCGCCTTTGTTATATCGGGGTGCAAGTCGGCAGAAACAGTTACAGATTCAGGCTCTGAATCATCAACTCCAAGTATGCGTGGCGGACCTGGTGGTCCCGGCGGTGACGGTGAGATGAAGAAATTTAGTGAAGTCATTACTGATGAAGCTGAAACAGATGAAGGTTTGTTTAATGTTCACAAAGTGGACGACAAATATTACTATGAAATTCCTGATGAGCATTTAGAAAAAGTAATGCTTTTAGTAACCCGTCAAGCCAAAACAGTTAATAACCTTGGTTATGGTGGCGAAAAAGTAAATACGCAGGTTGTGCGCTGGCAAAAGAAAGATAAAAATATTTTGCTGCGTCACGTTTCTTATCAAAATGTTGCCACCGAAGGAAAGCCTATTTATGAAGCGGTACAGAACTCTAATTTCGAGCCTATTATTGCCTCTTTTAGTATTGAAGCGCTCAATGAAGACTCAACCGGTTCAGTGATAGAAATTACGGACTTATTTACCTCAGATATTCCATCACTTGGAATGTCAAGGGGGCAGCGAAGTGCGTATCAGGTTCGGCGAGTAGATGGTAGCCGTACGTTTATCGAGCACATCAACAGTTACCCTGAAAATATAGAAGTGCGAAATGTACTTACATACGACGCAGGTCAGCCTCCGTCAAATTCTTCTACCGGAACTATTTCCATGGAATTGAATCACAGTATGATTGTACTTCCTGAAGAAGAAATGAGACCTCGCTCACATGATGACAGAGTTGGGTTTTTCAGTGTTTCCAAAACAGAATATACTTCAGAAGCACAAAAAGCGAAGCAAATTCGTCATATCACACGCTACAAGTTGGTGCCCAAAGATAAAGAAGCTTATGAGGCATGGTTGAATGGTGAAAGTGATGAATTAGTAGAGCCGGAAGAACCAATTGTATATTATGTAGATCCTGCTACTCCTGAAAAATGGAGAGAATATCTGCTACAAGGTGTTGACGACTGGCAAGTAGCTTTTGAGGCCGCCGGTTTCAAAAATGCTATTGTAGGTAAATTACCTCCATCGCCGGAAGAAGATCCTGAATTTAGTCCCGAAGATGTTCGTTATTCCGTGATTCGTTATTTCGCATCGCCGGTTCAAAATGCTTACGGACCACATGTTCATGACCCACGCACAGGACAGATTCTTGAATCTGATATTGGCTGGTACCACAACGTAATGAACCTACTTCGCAACTGGTACTTCATTCAAACTGCTGCAGCAAACCCTGATGCACGGGGTGTGGAGTTTGACGATGAGATCATGGGTGAACTAATCCGTTTTGTATCCGCTCATGAAGTTGGGCACACCCTTGGTTTCCCTCACAATATGGGATCAAGTTTTGCATATTCAGTGGAAGATCTAAGGTCTCCTGAATTTACCAGCAATCATGGTACAGCGCCGTCCATTATGGATTATGCCCGTTTTAATTACGTAGCACAACCGGGTGATGGTGTGACAAATTTCTATCCTGCAGTAGGCACTTACGATAAGTGGGCTGCTAAGTGGGGATATACTTGGTTTCCGGAAGATTGGAGTGACGAAGAAATTGAAGAGACACTGAACGAATGGACGGTAGAACGTGCCGACGATCCAAGGTATTTCTTTGGAAGCGGTGGCAGTGATCCTCGGGTTCAAACAGAAGATCTTACCAACGATGCTATGAGAGCCAGTGAGCTTGGAATTGCAAACCTCCAGGTTATTACTGAAAACCTCATTGACTGGGTTGAACAAGATGGTGAAGACTTCACTGAATTAAGTGAACTTTACAATAACATCATCGGACAGTGGAACAGATATATGGGCCACGTGCTGAATAATGTTGGCGGAGTTTATGAAGATCAAAAAACCTTTGATCAGGATGGCGTTGTGTACACATTTGTTGAAGAAGAAAGACAAAGACGTGCTATGGAATTTCTTCAGACACATGCCTTCAGTTCTCCAACCTGGGCCGTAAACGATGAAATCCTGGATCGTATAAATGAGGCTTCTGTGATCGAAAGTTTCAGAGGTGCTCAGGCAAGTGTACTCTCAAGACTGACAAGTGCACAACGACTTGCCAGGTTAATTGAGTATGAGAAGAGAACTGATGGAGACACATACACGCCGTTCGAAATGATGGACGATGTACGCAACGGTATTTTCAGTGAAGTACGTGCAAATGAAAATATTGATGTGTACCGCAGAAATCTTCAACGGGCATACATTGAACAGATGGGAAGCTTGATGGAAACAGATCAGGTAGGTGGAGGATGGTTCGGTCCGACTGTTAATGTCTCAGGAACTGATATTCACCCAATCGTAAGAAACCAGTTAAATATCCTGAACAGAGATATTGGCCGAGCATTACGAGCCGGTGGTTTCAATCGTGTTACTCGCATTCACCTCGAAGACGCCCAATCAAGAATTGATAATATCCTGAACCCGGATAATTAAGATTCAAGATAATTTTATTTCAAAAGCCCCTTAACGAAAGTTGAGGGGCTTTTTTTATATAAGTCTTAGTCAGGTAATAAAATTTAACAACCCTTCATTGTTTTAAGACGATTCAATTGTTATAGTTGAACACTTATAAAAACTAACTACGGATATATGCGATCTATAACAAAACATGTACTTATTGCAATAGCTTTAATGTTCTGCACAGTGCCATTCAACCCTGGCATAGCACAACAATTAGATGCAGAACTTTTAAAAGGAATAGAACCTCGTAATGTAGGTCCGGCCGGTATGAGCGGCAGGATAACAGCCATTGATGTGGTGCAATCTGATATCAACAAAATCTATGTAGGAGCTGCATCAGGTGGTGTTTGGAGATCAGAAAATGGGGGAATTACCTGGGAATCTATTTTTGATAGTCAAGGCCCAATGGCAATTGGTGCTCTTGATATCTACCAAAAAAACCCAAGCATCATTTGGATGGGTACCGGTGAAGGTAATCCAAGAAACAGCCAAAGCAGTGGTGCCGGAATATATCGAAGTATAGACGGTGGAAAAACCTGGGAGCTAATGGGGCTTGAAGAAACCCGTAATATCCATCGTATTATAATTCATCCCAACAATCCGGATGTAATATATGTAGGAGCACAAGGAAGTGCATGGGGAGACAGCGAACACCGCGGAGTTTATAAAACAACAGATGGTGGCCAAACTTGGGAAAAGATTTTATACAACAATAACCGCACCGGTGTAGGTGAGATGGTTATGGACCCCGCCAATCCGAATAAACTATTTGTGAACATGTGGGAATTTCGGCGCTGGCCATGGTTTTTTGAATCAGGTGGTGAAGGTTCAGGTTTATATATGACCTTAGATGGAGGAGAAACCTGGAACGAATTGACTCCAGAAGATGGCCTCCCGGAAGGAGAATTGGGCCGAATGGGAATAGCGATTGCTCCGAGTGAACCGGATATTGTCTATGCTTTGATTGAGTCATCTGAAAATGCGATGTACCGAAGTACTGATGGAGGATATAACTGGGAGCTTCGCGAGAAAGTTAAAAATGACGGAGCTATTGGAAACCGTCCATTTTATTATCATGAAATTTATGTAGACCCTGAGAACGAAAATCGCATTTACAGTCTTTACAGCGTACTTTCAAAGAGTGAAGACGGCGGAAAATCATTTGAAAGTATGTACCCATTTTATAACTGGATTCACCCCGATCACCATGCATTCTGGATAAACCCTGATAATCCGGATCATATCATTGATGGTAATGACGGTGGACTCAATATCAGCTTCGATGGCGGGGAAACCTGGCGCTTTGCAGAGAATATTCCAGTAGGACAGTTTTATCACGTGAATGTAGATATGGAAACTCCTTATAACATTTATGGTGGAATGCAAGATAACGGAACCTGGCAGGGTCCGGCTTATGTATGGCGCTCAGGGGGTATTCGAAACTCCTATTGGGAAGAACTCTTTTTTGGAGATGGATTTGATGTAGCTATAGATCATGCAACCTCAGGTAAGTATGTTTACGCGATGTCTCAAAGAGGAAATGTAGGTCGGGTTGATACAGAAACCGGCAGTTCTCGATTTGTGCAGCCAACACATCCCGAAGGTGAAGAACTTCGATTTAACTGGAATGCTGGTATCAATGTGGATCCTTTTGACGATGCTACCATCTATTTTGGAAGCCAATACGTGCATAGAAGTACCGATAGAGGAGAAACATGGGAGATTATTTCTCCGGATATCACCACCAATGATACTACAAAGCAGAAACAACATTTAAGTGGTGGCTTGACTACAGATGCAACCGGAGCTGAAAACTACACTACCGTCACCGTTATTGAACCGAGCCCTCTTGAGGATGATGTGATTTGGGCAGGTACTGATGATGGTAATATTCAGATCACCCAAGATGATGGGGAAACCTGGACCAATGTCAGTGACAATTTAAAAGGAGTTCCTGAAGGAAGCTGGGTTGTTCAGATTAAAGCCTCGGCTCATAACGAGGGTGAAGCTTTTGCTGTCATCAACGATTACCGAAGAGATAATTGGAGTCCATACTTGATGCATACCACCAATTACGGTAAAAAATGGACCAACCTGGTTGATGAAAATGATGTAGATGGTTATACACTTTCTTTTGTACAAGACCCTATAGAAAGTAATTTGATGTTTCTTGGTACAGAATTTGGCCTGTATGTAAGCGTAGACAGCGGAGAAAACTGGAACCGTTGGGGTGATAATTATCCTACCGTTTCAACGTATGATATGATCATCCATCCCCGTGAGCATGATCTTGTAATAGGCACATTTGGTCGTTCTTTCTGGGTGATTGATGATATACGTCCGCTTCGTGAAGTTGCTGCAGAAGGAGTAGATGAACTCACCAAGCCTATTAAAGCATTTCCTTCACCGGATGCCTATTTAGCAGAATGGCGACAAGCAAGAGGAATCCGTTTTGCAGCTGATGCTATGTTCTCAGGGGATAATCGTCCCTCCGGTGCCATGCTAAGTTATTCTGTGAATATGGATGCGCTTGATTTAGAAGATGATGAAGCCAAAGAGGAAGAAGAAGTTACCATAGAAATCTATGATACTTCCGGTGAAAAGATTAGAACATTCACCCGTACACCTCAGCATAATGGAATCAACAGAACTACCTGGGGATTAGAGCGGTCTGGAGTAGAAAGACCACGCCGAACCTTAAGAAGCTGGAATAACTCAGAGCCCGGTGGAAGAGATGTGCTGCCCGGAACATATAAAGTGAAATTCACTTATGGTGACCATTCAGATTCAACTAATGTCACCGTTCGTACCGATCCAAGAATTGAAATGCCTATAAGTGCACTTCGTGCAACTTATGAACTTGAAGGAGAAGTCGAAGAATTGAGTCAATACCTCGCCGATGCAACTAAAAATTTGGCAAGGGCACAAGAAATCATGGACGTGAATTCTGAGCTTGTATCAGCAGATGAAAGAAGTAAGGAAGAGCTCGAAGATCTACATGAAGCTCACCAACAAACTCAGGAGAAAATAGATGAACTCTTCGAAATGGTGTTCGGTGAACAAGTTGAAGGACAAGGAGCTGGCAGAGATCCTGACCCAACGGTACTAACTCATCTTTATGCAGTAAACCGTTACTTGGGAGGTGACTATGACGGTCCCGGAGCAAGAGAACGTAACTTGTTGCGTTTAGCCGAAGAGGCGGTTAATGATGCAGTTGATAAGATCAACACATTCGTTACGGAAGACTGGGTTGATTATCAGAATGCCGTTGAAGCTGCAAACTTAAGTTCTTTCAAGGATCTTGAACCTGTTACTAAAGAATAAAAAAAGATAAAACTGAATATCTTTCCCGTGTGTTATTAATTTTTAGCACACTGGATTTTTTTGGTTTTTATTTTCTAAATCAAGTACGTTAAGCCTGTGTTCGATTTATATTGATTTAAAGATAGCTGAAGTTGTCACTTTGAGCGCATCACAATTTTCAAATATTTCCCATGTTAAACGCGATCCCGAGCTCGGGACAAAAGAACAATAGCATAACAGGTATTTGAATATTTGAGATCACGTCAAGCAACTATTTTTAAAAACGCATTTTAAGCGCTCAGCCTGCAGGGATGCCTATTTCTTGATGTTTTATAATCGAACTTAGGTTTTAAAGAAACATTTTTGGCAAACTATGGAAGCTTTAGTCGACTTTTTTGAAAACGTTCCAACAACTTTTAGAGCAGGAATTCTAATTGGAGGAATATTTTTGTTCTGGGTAATTGAGGGAGTTTTTCCTTTATTTGAATTTGGATATAAAAAAGTAAGGCATGCCGCCATAAACCTGGTACTTAATGCCTTTTTTGTGGTGATAGGTTTAGGTTTTGCGGGGATATTGGTTTGGTCATCCAATTATGTGACGACCAATGAATTTGGAGTTCTGCAATGGATTGAAATGCCTATTTGGGCCCAAGCTATTGTAGGGGTGATGCTGCTTGATTTTTTTGGAGCCTATCTCATCCACTGGATCGAACATAAGGTGAAATTTATGTGGCGATTTCATTTAGTCCATCACAGTGATACTACCGTAGATGTTACAACCGGTCTACGCCATCACCCGGGAGAAGCCGTATTCAGGATGGTATTCACTATTATTGGTGTCATCGTTGTAGGCGTACCTATTTGGATTGTTTTCCTGTATCAAAGTATTTCAGCCCTATTTGCCCACTTAACGCACGCCAATATTAATATGCCTAAGAAGTTAGACCGGGCGTTATCTTGGATATTCATTACACCGCTGATGCATAAAGTACATCACCATTACACCCAACCCCTCACAGATACTAACTATGGGAATATATTCGCAATTTGGGATCGCGTTTTTGGTACTTTTGCTGAAGTTGAAGATGTGAAAGAGCTTAAATATGGCATCGATACCCATATGGATCCAGAGGAAAACAGTGATCTCGGTAATTTGCTGAAGATTCCATTTCAGATATATCGCCCACCGGTAGGATCAAAATTCGGGGAAGAGAAAGAAATTGAGATTGTAAAGGGAAAGAAAAAAGCATAAAGGGTTTGATAGTATTCCACCTAGCTTGGGCAGGTTGTCCGAGCAGTTTGATCCGCATCGTAGTTCTTTACCTTGGCTACCTGGGCGGATTACCAATCCGCCCTACGTTGTGGGGCAAGTATCTTTAAAAATTTTGTGTTTTTGAGATTTCGTGGCCAAAAATAGCTATTTGTCTTTAGGCCAGATCAGGCTGATGGTGATACCCACGATTACAACCACTGCTGTCCCCACAGGATTCAACCATAAAAATTCTATTGCTTTATCATAACCATCCGGCATGAGGCTCCAGGGCAAGATGAAGGAGTAATCATTGGTGGTGGCGTTATAGAATAGGCGGTCGAAAATGAATACCGAGAACATTCCTGAAATCAAGCCAATTAATGCTCCGGTACCGGTAGCTCTTTTCACCCATAGTAAAAGAATGAATACACCCAAAATGGAGCCATAGAAATAGCTTCCAATTTTATTCACCAACTCAATAATGGATTGCGTTTCGCCCATCAATAAAGCCGATATGGTAGCCAGTGCTCCCCAAAAGAAAGTGACCCCACGAGAAGACTTGACATAGTGAGCCTCTGTATGAGTATCTCCCTTAAGTCGTTGATACCAATCCACTATGGAGACGGTAGTAAGTGCATTCAGTTCACTGTCAATGGAGCTTAGTGCAGCCGCAAAGATACCTCCTACAATCAAACCAATAATACCTATGGGCACGTGATTAAGAATAAAATAGGGGAAGATGTAATTTGTATCATTGACATCGGCCTGTCTTATTTCTGACTGCAATGCTAACTCAGCATCTCTGGCTTCGTTCATGGAAGCATCAGCGTCAACAAAAAGCTGCTGTGTCTCTTGATTACGGTTTTGGACTGCTTCCAGGGCTGCTTCTTTTCGAGCTAAGTGAGCAACTTCATATTCTTTGAGAATCTTCTGTTCCACGATTTGCTGCTGTTCGGTTTGAGCTACCGGTTCGGTTGCCCGAAAGGAAGCCGGTGCCGTATTAAAGATGAAAAATACATACAACATCACCCCAAGCAGAAGAATAAAAAACTGCATAGGGATTTTAGCATAACCCGTCATCAGTAAAGATTTACGGGCATTTTTTTCGGAATCGGTGGTTAAGTAACGCTGCACTTGGGTTTGGTCGGTACCGAAATAGGAGGCCATTAAAAAGAAGGCCGCAATAACGCCACTCCACACGTTATATTTTTCAGAAAGATCAAAATTAAGATCGAGAGCAGTAAGTTTTTCGAGACTACCGGCCAGGTATAAAGCCCCTTCAAAGCCTACTTCTTCAGGCAGGTTAACCCATATCAGGATAAAACAAAAAATAAGCCCAAACATCATGATGGCCATTTGTTTTACATCGGTTGTGATCACCCCCGCGATACCACCAACAGTCGTGTAAGCAGTAGCTATGACACCAATGATGAGAATGGTAATGTTGAGCGGTAACCCTAATAACAGAGATAATACATAGGAGGGAGCCGCTATGACCACACCTAATGCGAGTCCCCGAGAGATCAGAAATAAACCCGAGGTAGTAAGTCTTGTTTTCAATCCAAAGCGTTCTTCAAGCACTTCATAAGCGGTGAAATTTTTCATCTTGCTGAAGAAGGGAACCAGGAACATACAGATGAAGATCATAGCAAAGGGAGTAGCCAGGTAGGTTTGAACAAACCGCATGTCTTCGACATAGGCAATTCCTGTAGTTCCAATAAAAGTGATAGCAGAAGCCTGGGTGGCCATTACGGAAAGTCCGGCCGCCCACCAGGGCATAGATCTGTTGGCCAACAGATATCCCTCTATAGTTGAAGCATCTTTGCCCCGACGAGTCCCATCCCAGATGGTATAGGCAAGAAAAGCGAGTAAAACCGACCAGTCAATCCAACTCATTTACGGCAAATTGAAGGTTGAAGTGAACCAATAGAACAGAAGAATACAAATCACCCCAACGATGGCAACCACCGTATAATCGGTTCGCCATTTGGGTTTAATTTTTTGATCGGTTGTTTTTTCTTCCATGACAGATGATAGATAATGTGTGCTTATTTTAAAAGCCGAATTTAGCTCATCATGAATTCGTCAATATAGCTTTAGCTGATCAAGTATTTTAAAGCTTTCTTTTCCACAATTTAGTAGCAGATCAATAAGACAGCATCCTTTCAAAAAGCCATCACCAACTTGAGGATAGGTAGGATGATTATCCAGCGGTTCTGAAGCTATTTCGGAATGCCTTTGATAGTGTCTTGAGCGGTGTTCCTGGTAGAGGATATCTGCCCCTAAATTTTCAGCAAAAGTGTCTGGGTAGATATCGTATTCTTTAATTTCACTGGAATAGTGGATCGTGAGGTTTATTTCCAGGTATTTCAGCATACGTGAGAAAAAATGAACATTGAAATCAACTAACTTTTTATGGCGGGCAGCTGTTTCAAAGTCATTGTGTAGCTCATCCACAAAAAGATCAAAGTAGGTAGCATTCTGGTAGTTGTGATAGATGGCATTCCATAGCGGTTCAAACCAGTCAATGAAATGGTCTATACGTACATCCTTGATGGGTTTACTTCGGTCTTCGGTTACGATGGGTAAATTAATCCACTGCAATCCATGTTCTCCGCGGATTTGAGCCCGGTGTGTACGCCCTTTCCTGGACCACTCTGCCATATCATCCCAAACAATAAGATCAGCCTTAAGCATAGTGGCAAGATCAAATAAGTTGGGAGAGAATTGAGGTTGGTGTAATGCTACTCGCAATGGGTAATGCTTTAATTTTAAATGTTGAATGAAACTTAGGTAATTCAACATTCAAAATTTAGCAGTTAAAATTTCTTATCTTTAGGGCTGAAATTAGAAGAATTCATCAAAACAAAATAACATATGTCAGTTCGCGTACGATTTGCGCCTTCACCAACCGGATTTTTACACATTGGCGGACTCCGGACCGCACTTTATAACTACTTATTTGCACGTCATAACGATGGGGTTTTTGTGCTCAGAATTGAGGATACCGATCAATCCCGTTACGTGGAAGGGGCCGAACAAGACATTATCGATTCACTAAACTGGGCCGGTATGGAAATTGATGAAGGTCCCGGAGTAGGTGGAGATTTTGGGCCATACCGACAAAGTGAGCGCAAAGACATTTATCACAAATACGCGGAGCAACTTGTAGAATCCGGTCATGCCTACTACGCTTTTGATACCGTGGAAGAAATAGAGGAGATGCGTGAGCGCTTGATGAAATCGGGTAACCCATCTCCGAAGTATGATGCCATAACCCGACAGTCTATGAAAAACAGTCTCACCCTGTCCCAGGATGAAGTGGAAAAGAGACTCGAGAATGGTGATGAGTATGTGGTTCGACTCAAAGTTCCCCGAAAAGAAACCATCCGTTTTGAAGATGAAATTCGCAGTCATGTTTCTTTTGATACCGAGGGACTTGATGACCAAGTACTGCTAAAATCGGATGGCATGCCTACCTATCATCTTGCTAATGTGGTGGATGATCATACCATGGAAATTACGCATGTGATCAGGGGAGAGGAGTGGTTGAGCAGTACTCCGAAGCATATTCTCTTATATGAAGCTTTTGGATGGGAACCACCCACGATGGCCCATTTGCCGTTAATAATGAGCCCAAGTGGCGGAAAACTTTCTAAGCGTAAAGCTGAAAGTGAAGGAATTCCGGTAAACACTAAAGATTATATCACCGGAAATTATGAGCCGGATGCATTGGTGAACTTTCTTGCGTACTTGGGGTGGAGTCCCGGTGATGATTCTGAGATCCACACCATGGAAGAACTTTGTGAGCTGTTTACCTTAGATCGTGTTTCAAAAGGTGGTGCCGTTTTCAATTACAAAAAATTGATGTGGTATAACGAGAACTACATCCGCGAGCATTCCATAGAAGAACTCAGGCCGAGGGTAGAAGCATTATTTTTGGGAGAAGGATATGAGATACCGGATGATGAGTTTTTAACAACGGTAATAGAGCTTTTACAAGAGCGGGTTTCTAAAATTGACGAGTTTGTAAGTATGGGTTCATTCTTTTTTGAAGCACCAAAAGAGTATGATGAGAAAGCACTGAAAAAATGGAAAGATGATACCCCTGTTATTTTGAAGGCCTATCGTGATAAGATCGAACAGCTTTCAGAACAGGATTTTGAAGCTGTTACGTTGAAGGACAAGATCAAGGAAACCATTGATGAGTATGACGTGGGTTTTGGAAAGCTAATGATGCCGCTTCGGGTTGCTGTCAGTGGTCAGGGTTTCGGGCCCGACTTAACCCCTGCTCTTGAGTTGATAGGGAAAGAAGAGGTAATATCCCGTATCGATACTGCCATTGAAAGGCTTTAAAGTGGATTAGTTTAGATCTTACTTCTAAGAATTAATGATAAAGACCTGTTAGCTTTTTAAAACCTGACAGGTCTTTTTATTTAGAGTATTAGGTTATTTTGGAGTTAGGTCAATAAGATACCGAGTAACTAATCTTGAAGCATCCTCCTCTTGGAATATATAGGTATATAAATAGCCATTCCTGATCTTCATAGTTTTCCCATTACCAATGTTTTGACTAACTTTCTCACCCGGCCAATTAAATTTAGCCAAAAGTTTACCCTGATTATTTAGAACCCACCATTCAAACTCTGTTTTGCTGTCGGTTTTAGTAGCTACCCAAATACGGTCTTTATCATCCACAATAAGGTTTTGAATAGCCGGCCAAAAATCAGGATAATCAACAGTTTGAGCTACGTCTTTCCATCTTTTTATTCCTTCTGGACTATTTTCCAAATATTCATCGTGCTTGTTAATAATATCATCTTTGTTTAATCGACTGTAATTGAATGGATAATAGATTGATCGTAGGTAGTTTCCATTAGTATCATGTACTTTTATTAAAAAATCTTCTGACCAAGCAGAAAATATTGTTCCATCTGCAGCTACATCCATCAGCGATTGATTCATAAAAGAGTATGTTCGTAAACTGGGACGGTTCCCAACATTTGAATAATAGTATTGATGAGGTGGACGGGAAAATATTTGTTCAGAAATGATTTCCCATTCGTTATTGAAAATGAAATACTTGGTATCTTTACGAATATCATTTTCTTGAATTAGTATTTGGTCTGCGAATCCTACTAAAAAATTTCCATCGTCACGTAGGTGAAAATCTAAAGGAGAGGCAGATCCCAAGTCTTCCATTTGTTTCAGGTAATTCGGGTGGGTATTAATGGTATCCAAAAGCTCAAAAGAGCTTAGAGAAAAAACACTTATTCGCTTCAAATGGTGGTCCAATACAAAGAGCTTGTTATTTAAGATGAATAGATTTTTGATAGCAATAAATTCGCCGGGACCTCTGCCATTTCTGCCAACGGTTCTTAAATAACTGCCATCCGGGTTGAATACATGGATTTTGCATTTACCGCGGGCTCCGTCAGCAATTATTACCCGGTTTTCTTCATCTGAAATGATGTCTGAAACATACGAAATATAAATGCTGTCACTTCCTCCAAAATCTTGTTCAGCAATGAGCTCTATCTCATATTCCGGTTCCGGGTCTTCAGGGTAAACAGTAAGATTAGTTAGATTTTTCGCGGATTCAGGAAGTTCTGATTTCTTGTCTTCGGTTGTTTCATTAGCACAGGCACTAATTCCGATTACTAGAAAGAGAAGAGCAAAATGTAGTTTTAGGAACGAATGCATGACCCAAAGATTTATCTTTACTAAATAAATAGTATCAATTTAGGAGATATGCAAATAAAAAAAAGGGACATGCATAAGCATATCCCTTTTAGAATTGAAGTAATTTAAAAGTATTAGTTACTCTTTGAAACAACTCCACCTTTTTGGCTATCCACGGTGATGGTATAATTGTTTCCACGACTGATGATCCATCTTACCGTTACAGAACCCATTCCCGGAACATTATCTACTTCCAATTTGCTTGGGTTTCGCTTTTGTTCGGTCGTTTGATTGAGGTCACGATTGTTTACAATCATTCCGGCTTCAACACGTGCACCGTCAATACTTACATAATTAGGCGGACTAATATTATTTCTCAAATCGTGACTGGCATGGGTGGGTATCATGCGGGTATTTGTAATAACAGCGGTTACCTCTTTTAATCCGCCGCCAAGATCTTTTTCAGAAATCTCATCAATTACAAGGTTTGGCGTGTGATAGGCATGATAAACAGTGAAGGCCATATTTCGGTGAGCCATCTGTTCCAATAAGAAACCGGGATGTGCACGACCGAAGGTCTTTTTAGTGCCTCCTATTTCAATTTCACCGTATTGTGGGTGATTGTACGGCTCCCACTCAACTAATGCATCATTAAATAACAGATGTTTGTTGAATTCATAAGAACCTGTTCGGGAGCGGTCTGTTTCGTTGAACATCTCAAAAGAAGTCCATAGCTCATTGGTGAATGTAAAAGCACCACGAATGCCATAGAACCAGTCAAGTTCACCACCGAATACAGAGTACAGATCTTGGTATACGATCAGGTAGTTGTATCCTGGCATGAGACGCTCTCCCATTTCACCCAAAGCATTGTACACTTGAACATCTTGTCGGTTATAAGTACCAACATCTTCGGCAGCACCCGGTCCACGTAGAATCATGCCTCCGCTGTTGTGGTAACTCTGAGCAGCGGCAATGTTTGGATGTTTCATTACAAAATCCTTAACAGCACGATTTTCCGGCAATGAGAACGGATATTTATGAGCTCCGCCCTGAATGTAATCCGGTTGCCATTTCCAGCCCCAGTCACGATTCGGATCATAATAGCCTTCGCCATCTTCGTTAATACGGCCGTCACCGTCGTTATCGAGACCTTCATAACCCAGTAGTTCGTATTCTCCGAATTGATCAGAACCAACACGCTGCATCAGTTCAGGATATTCTGGATGTTCAACAAATTGTCCACGTGGATTTTTCCGGCGCATCATGGTTATGCTTCCATCGCCATTCAGATCATCATAACCATCCTCATTGACTTCACCATCCAAATCGTTATCGATAGGTTTCACTCCTGAACGGGGTGAACTTGCTGTATTCGGTGCTTTAAAGAAGTTTTCGCGCCCATCAGGGTTGATGGTGGGAACGATGTAGAATGTTTTCTCATCCAATAACTGGGTAATGAAGTCATTATCGCCATACATCTCTGCTAAATACCATGCGGTATAAAGCGAAACTTCAGTTCCCTGTATTTCATTGGAGTGGATGTTACCGTCAATGTACATAGCCGGTTTACGATCAGCATTTCCTTCATTGAAATTAGTCACAGTCATTAGCCAGATATCCCGACCTTCATAAGATTTTCCAATGGATTCTCTTTTTATCAGGTTGGGATGAGCTTCAGCTAATGCAGCTGTTAATTCCGTAATGCCCTGGTAATCGTAATATTTATTCCAGCTGGCATGTACTTCAGGATTTGCAGGAGAACCTGCTGCGGGGAAAACCCCTTCGGTAACCTGGGCTTCAGCGGTTTGGTTCAACCCAAAACCGAGGCCCATGCATACAATTAATAATAAGGTGTATTTAATATTTTTCATGGCAATCACTATCTGATTGTTTGTTCAATGGTTGAAATTCCGGTGTTTGGTGCGCCGGCTGAAATGGTAAACGAACCGTTTCCTCGTACCAGCCAGGTTTGTGTTAAGGAGCCGTCTCCTTCTATTGATTCGATGGTTTCAAGAACATCGCCACTGACTAACTCCAAATTACCGGAGAGCTCAAGTTTAAGAATCACTTCTTTAACCCAGTTGGTTCGTTCACCCAATCTTGCAGCTGTTGGCAAAATTCCGCTATTGTGAACGTCTACTGAAATACGGGTTAAATTTCTGCCAGCTTCTTCTGTTTCAAAATTCACGAGCTGTACGTTGGGCTTCATGCCAGCAAGCTTGATTAAAAAGTCGGTATGTGACTCTGCAAGTGAGTCAACAGCACTGTAAGGAGGGTTGAAACTCACATAAGGTTTGATGCCTCCCACTTCGACTGTTTTATTTGGAAAGTCGGGGTGATTCACTTCTTGCCAGTCAACAAAAGCATCCATTCCTTGTTGTTCAGCCCAAACAAGGAACTTAGCATCAGTGGACTCAAATTTTTGTGAATTTCCTTCTTCGTCCATTACTTCAGGAACAGCCCAGCCCGGAGTGCTAAAGCTAAATCTGCCATAGTGAAAATAAGCCCACTGGAACAGGTCGCCCTGTTGACCGGAATTGGCTGGGGCATAGTCAAGGTTAGTAATTTCATTGTACGCTTCGGATACCAAGCTGTTTACAGCTACATCTTCTTCGTACCAACCGGTAATCACACGCTGACTTACTGCTCCACGATTAAATCGAAGGGGTGAACTCAAGTTATTGGCCGGGCCAAATGTAACCACTGAAAACACATTGGAAGCTTCCTCAAAAAGGAAATCCAATATAGCTCTTGTTTCAATTTGGGAAGCCATGTTTTCTCCGGCTCCGGGTTCAAAATAGGGGTAGTCAAAAGTGAAGTTCTTATTGATGTTGACTCCGCCTTCACCGTCTTCATTGAAGGCACCGTCTTTGTCGTTGTCCATGCCTTCAGTGAAAACATGATAATTCCCTTGCTCACCTTTAGTTATATCTGCTTGAGTCATTAAGCGATTGTCTTCTTCAAGCATCTTCCATTTGCCGGTCTCGTCTTCAACCCGCATCATAGTAATGAGATTGTCTCCATTCAGATCTTCGAAAGGATCCTCATCAAAAGCATCATCACGGTCTTCGTTGGTAGATATGGTGTTGACATCCCGTTCATATTTGAGATCTGCGAAGTAATGTTCTGTCGCATCAGGATTGAGGCGAGGAAATACATAAAAGGTCGTAGTTTCAAGCAACTCACTAACTTCATCAGTATTTGAGCGAGCGAGGAGTTTTTCGGCAAAAGTAAGTGCTAACTCACTCCCAAAAATATGAGAACCTTTCGCGCCGCCTACAACAGCAACAGCAGGATGATTTTCAATATCCCCGCTTCCGATTGTAAGGACCCAGATTTCCCTGCCATCAGCAGTTTCATCTAAAGATTCAAGGGATACAAGATCTCCATAATTAGAATTCAGTTGATTTAGCCGGTCCGTTAAGTCATTAAAATTACTGTAAGAACCTTGGGCAGATAGCATGGTCAATGAACCAAAAGTCCATATCAACACCATCAAAACCGAGCGTAGTATTTTATTTTTCATAAAGTGAATTTATTATTCCGATTGATATGCAAGAATAGTAACTCACATATACCTGCAATTCAAAGGGTAAACTGTTAAAAGTTAATAAGGCAGTCTAACATTGCATCTTGGATTTAATGGAATAGATGTTATTTTCTGAGCGGCTTTCAAAAACAATTAAATTGGATATGAAAAAGAAAATTGCAGTTCTAATCGGGATATGCTCGATATTGATTTTAGCATCTCAGCAGACTTGGGCTTTTGCCCAGGGTTCTGAATCGGTTTCTGGGTTTTTTGGAACCTGGGTTAGTCTGTTGCCACCTTTGCTGGCCATAGTTGTTGCTTTAACATTTAAGCAGGTTCTTTTTGCCCTTTTTATAGGCGTCTGGTCAGGTGCTTTTTTAAGTGGTGATTTCACATTTTCGTGGTTGTTTGGCAGCTTTTTTCATTCAATGACTGATTTTATCGTGCCGCAGGTAGCTGATGGAGGGCATGCAAGTATAATTGTTTTCACTCTTTTGATTGGCGGCATGGTTGGTATTATAACCGATAATGGGGGAACCAGGGGTGTTATAAAAGCAATTACGAGATTTATCAGAACCAAGAGACAGGGGCAGTTGGCCACATCACTTATGGGGTTTATTGTATTTTTTGATGACTATGCCAATACCATGGTAGTAGGAAATTCGATGCGTCCACTCACTGATAAACTTAGGATTTCACGTGCTAAGTTAGCTTATCTGGTTGATGCTACAGCAGCACCCATTGCAACAGTAGCTCTCATTAGTACATGGATAGGCGCGATGGTAGGATATATCGCAGATGCAGAAGAGAAAATGCCGAACTTTAATGAGGCTGCTTATTCTGTTTTTATAAGTTCACTGCCCTATAACTTTTACGCCTTCTTTACCATACTCTTTGTCATTTTGATTGCTGCTTCAGGAAGAGATTATGGAACCATGTTAAAGGCAAGAATTAATCTCTACAAGGCTAAGCATGATCCAGCTCTGGATACATACAACCTTTGGAAGGATAAAATTGAAAAAGATGAAGAGAAGAAAAAGCAATCTCACTGGCTAAATGCTGTACTACCGATCCTGACCTTGGTCATTGGAACTATAGCGGGGCTATTTGTAACCGGCAGTGGAGATTCTATTCAGGATATCATTGAATCAGCCGATTCTTATTTAGCACTTGTATGGGGAGCCATCGCGTCACTTGCTGTTGCAATTGTAATAACCATTATCCAAAAGTTACTTGATTCTGAAAACACCCTGGAAGGGATGATGAAAGGTATGTACACCATGTTTGATGGTTGTTTAATTTTGGTTTTGGCCTGGTCACTAAGTGCAGTAACTGTAGAAATGGGAACTGCAGAATATCTAATGCAGATATTTGGAGATTCATTGAACCCATTTTGGCTGCCTGCTATTGTTCTGCTACTGTCTGCACTGACAGCTTTTGCTACCGGATCAAGCTGGAGCACTATGGGGATACTTATGCCACTTGTGGTTCCTTTGGCCTGGGAGGTTGGTAACAACACCGGTATCGAAACCGCTCTAACGCTGGAGATTATCTATGCAAGTGTAAGTGCTGTACTTGCTGGTTCTGTATGGGGCGACCATTGTTCTCCAATATCTGATACAACCATTTTAAGTTCTATAGCCACACAATGCGATCACGTAGAGCATGTCAATACGCAATTGCCCTATGCAATGACAGTTGGGTTAATCAGTATAGCTGCAATGATAAGTGCATTGGTATTAAATGTACCTATATGGATCATTTACATTGTAGGCATACTATTAATTGTTGGCATCATTTATAAGTTCGGTAAGGTTCCTGATCCTGCAGATTATACCCCTGAAGGTAAACAAGCAGCCGTCACCAGCTTGGATGGGTAGAGCTATTTAATTAGATTGGTTTATTAAATAATGGGGTTAACCGGCACATAAATCTATCGTTATGAAGAATTTATATATCCTTATCCTACTTTTTTTATTCGCAGGGTGCAGTGTTTTTGAAAATGAGCAAAGCATTCCGCTCGACTATACCGGAGAATGGCAATGGATTGAAAGTACTGGAGGAATTTTGGGTATGAGGATTGATGCAGACTCAGTTGATTATACCCAAACGCTCCAGATTTTAGAGCAGAATATAGTGAAATGGTACTTAGATGGGGAATTATTGCAAGAATATCGTGCTGAAAAGTCAAACAAAAAAGATATGGATGTTGAATATATCCTAAAACCAATTAATGCCGGAGAGCACGGAAATATGATTAAATCAATACTTGGTATACAGAATGGAAATCTTATTTTGATGGACGAATGTGCGGATTGCTTTATTTATACATTCAAGAGATAGTTTAGGACTCAATACGGAAATGCTGCTCACTACTAAGCTTAGTGGTTCCCGGTTCATAGCTTCTCTCTGTAAAATCAATGTTACCTTCTTTATCAATTAGCAGAACGGTAGAACAACGGGAGCCATAATTCTCCGTTTTAATGAAAATTGAGGAAACAGCTTTTTCCAAATCTTTCGGTATTCCGGTTACAGGAAGCTCCTCTTCATTAGCTTTAGTTTCATCTAAGAGCAGTTCAAAAAGTTGTTCCTTTTTAAAATGATTGGCTGAGATTATTTCAGCAAGCTTGTCTTTTGCTCTTTCTACTTTGGGCCACTTCGTATCAAGCAGTGCGTTACTGATTCCATGGATGCCCGGTTCAATATTGGTAACTTTTTTATTCTGGTTTGAGTAGTGATAAAATCCCTTTGAATCCCACAATAACAAATTAAACCCATTATATTGTTGTGCTTTTTTCGAGACTTCCTGAAGATAATCCATCCCATTTTTGGAGTTCTTTAGATAATCAAGAACAAGTTCACCGCGGGTTGGGGGATTTTCTCTTGTAATACTCGTATCACGGTAATTTGTTAAAGTACCCCAACGGCCATCTTTATGTACTCCCAACCAGGTACCTCCGCCTTCTAAATCCTTGCCGGCCAATATCTCAGGATAGCCTCCCTTATTCCAAAATTGAGCTTTTCGGGTAGGACGTTCATAAAATTCATCCCGGTTTCCTGCTAAAATCAAACTATATTTGGGATGTTCTTTGTAAGCAAAAGCGATCAAACACATAGGTGAATTCCTGCAATTTCGAAATTTTAAAGAATCTAAGGATATTTATGAAACCTAATCTAAGTTTTTCGTAAAGTAAGATATGCAACAGGGTAAAAAACTCTTTAGGGACTTAATAATACTGCTACTCGGAGTAGTCGGGATAGGAGTGTTTTTTTATTCATTCTCAATACATCATCCATTTTCAATGGGTGAAATTGAAAGCAGTAAAGAACGTATAGTTGAACGGGCGAACGGAATATTCCAAAACAACCACTACCAGGATTTTGATATTTTACCGACGGTTCAGTTTGGTACTTCAAATCAGCTTATAGATTCTTTACAAGTAAAATGGGGTATAAAAGAACTTAAGAAACGGACAGAAAATTCAGAATTTCTACAAAAAATACCATTAATGAGATGGTACGCTCAGGGAATAAGTACTCAGACCGGAGATGGGGCACCCCAGGTTCGAATAGAGTTAAGTACCACTGAAGAGTTAGTGCGATTTACCGTTAATAATGAACTTATAACACGACAGCGGCCTTACAACCGGTTTGCCATACGGTCTGTTTTTGAGGATCAGATGACCGGCTACTCGCGTGCTACAGAAGATTCATTGGTAACAGCCCTGGTAAATTTTCAGCATTTAAATACGGAAGAGCCATCAGGCGGACAATTTGATCAAATATTAAATCGAATTCGTGCGAATGATCTTGAGACCAATGCAAGAATTTATTCTGAGGAGAACATTCAAAAGCTTGCCTCTTATTACATAGAACAATTGGTGTGGACAAATTTTGATTTTCAGCAAGACTCTACCCATGTGATGGACGAAGCAGGGATTCGCTTTGCGAAAACGTTCTGGAGTGTGGAAGATCCGGATAGTGATGTAAGAGTGACATTGACTGCAGAGGTTATGCCGGCCGGAGCGTTAAAATCTCTTGATTATGAAATGTTTCCCCAAATTAACTCAGGTAATGGTATATACAGTGATATCCTTGAAACGGTATCCCTGTTTGTATTGCTGATTTTTGCGATATGGCTCTTATTCATTTTCTATTTGCGTATAAAAGCCCGAGCCATTGATACTAAACCCGCTATGGTAATTGCGGTGTTGGCAGGATTTATAGTTCCCGGAATATGGCTGCTCCAGTTTATCAATAACGTGGCTTTCGATATTGAAAACGGTTCTCAACTCATTGATAATTTTTTAGGTCTTGCAGTATTAGGGGCAATTAGTGCGGTGGGCTTTTTTGTGATAACAGCCGTCAGTGATTCTATCACTCGTCAATATTGGGCAGCGAAACTGAAAACCTGGGACTTGGTAAGACAAGGCTTGTTTTTAAATAAACCGGTTGGATGGGATATTATAAATTCAGTTGCTATAGGGGGAATACTGTCGGGTGTGGCAGGAGTTTTTATTTGGATATTTTCTGCATCCTACATCCCCGCAGATGCCGGGTTCATTTCGGATAACTACATTTTGCCATCCGTAGCGAACTTATTGGTAACAACAAGTTTGGACTTATTGATTGTAATAACGGTCTTCCTGATTCTTGGTAACCAAATGAAAGGAATGGTGAAAAATGAATGGGCCATACCCGTGATGAGTGCTCTGCTGTTTTGCCTGCTGGATATCATGCCATTTGAGATTGAACCGGATGCTTATGACCGGATTTTACGAGCTATCGTGGGTTTTATTCTGGGATATTTTTACTTGCGGTATGATTTCCTGACGATCGTTTTTGGTTTCTTTGTTTTCCTCAATTTCCTAAGTACTTCAAAAGGATGGGTTATTAACGGCTCACCAGATGCTAATACCTTTTATCTTTTTATTTTAGTTTTATTGTCAGCCACCGTATTAGGAATATACTTTGTGCTGAAAGGAAGCAACCGGGAAGAATTACCCGAATATATTCCGGACTATATTGAAGACCAAGCCAAAGAGCAACGATTAAAGCAGGAACTCTCTATAGCACGGGAAGTTCAGCAAACTTTTTTACCCTCAAAAATCTACCGTTTGCCGGGTATTGATATAGCAGGAGTTTGTATCCCTGCACAAGAAACCGGTGGCGATTATTACGACATGATTCCCCTGGGAGAAAAACGTACGGCATTAGCCATTGGTGATGTGAGCGGAAAAGGAATTCAGGCTGCTTTTTACATGACCTTCACCAAAGGAGTGCTGCACAGTTTAAGTACCCTGATTCTCTCTCCGGTAGAATTGCTCAATCAGCTCAATCGTTTGTTTAATGAAAACGCTACCCGGGGAACTTTTATATCTATGATCTATGGGATATTAGAAGCCGACAAAAGACAATTTACTTACGCACGAGCAGGACATAACCCCATGTTGGTGGTTCGTGCTAATGGCGACACTGAATGGCTAAAACCGGATGGTGTTGGAATTGGAGTAACTAAGGGTGACAAATTCATTCGAAATACAAAAGAAGATACACTAAAGCTTGATGAGGGTGACGTGGTTATCATGTACACCGATGGCATCACCGAGATGCTAAATTCGGGCAAGGGTTTTTATGGAGAAAATAGATTAGAAAAATTAGTTAAAGGTATTCGGACGGCCTCTTCAGAAAAAATTCTGGAGATTATTGTCGAAGACGTTAAAGACTTCAAAGGGGTTGCCAAACAACATGATGACATGACTTTAGTTATTATAAAAGCAGATGCCTCAGTAAATCAATAGAATTGTTATATTTTAGTTCTATGAGACCCTTTTGTTATTTGGTTTAACCTCAAAAGGCATCCTAAAAAGAATTTCATCAAACACTAATCGTGCAAGAATCTATTAAAAACAGCCTGGGACTCAGCCAATCGGTAGAGGACTATCTCAAAATCATATACGTACTCCAGTCAGAAGGTGATGTGGCTTCCACTACCAATATCGCAAAGGCGATGGATGTATCCTCTGCATCGGTCACGAACATGCTGAAAAGGCTCGCTAAGTTGAATTTATTGGAACATGAGTCATACAAGGGAGCAAAACTTACATCAACCGGGAATAAAATAGCGTTAGAAATATTACGCCATCATCGGTTATTGGAACTGTACTTAAAAGAAGTAATGGGTTATTCCTGGGACGAAGTTCATGATGAAGCCGAGATGCTGGAGCACCACATATCCGAACAATTTGAAGATCGCATTGCTGAACTGCTGAATCATCCCACACACGATCCACATGGTGATCCTATTCCCTCAAAAGACGGGGTAATGCCAGAAATGGCACAGTTATCAATATCTGAGGCAGAAGAACACACGCCGTATATTATCGGCAGGGTAAAAGATCAAGACCCGGAGTTGTTACGATATCTTGAAAAAATTGGCTTGATACCGGGGGTGAAAATTGAAGTGATTGAAAAAGCCCCATTTAGCGGACCGCTAAAAGTGATGATCGAAGATGAGGAGGAGCAAGTAATTGGGCAGGCTGTAGCCAGTGACGTTTATCTTGTAGACTTAGAAGAAGAAATATAAGAATTATTCAACGGGTCGCACTTCTATTCCCGATTGCCTCATTTTGTCTTTGAGATCTTTGATCTCAATTTCTTTGAAATGGAAAATGCTTGCCGCCAAAACCGCATCGGCATCAGCTAATTTTACGGCATCAATACAGTGTTGGACTGAACCTGCACCTCCACTCGCAATCACGGGAATTTTTACCAATTCATTTACTTTTTTGAGCAGCTCTACATCAAAGCCTGACTTTGTGCCGTCTCGGTCCATGCTGGTAAGTAAAATTTCTCCGGCTCCCCGCTTTTCCACTTCCTGCATCCATTCAATGGCGTCGAGTCCGGTGTCTTCGGTTCCACCTTTAATGTACACATTCCAGCTGCTATCATGTCTTTTTGCATCAACAGCAGCTACGATGGCTTGGGCTCCAAAAGTATCAGAAGCTTTATTTATCAGATCCGGATTTTTGACGATGCTGCTATTTAAAGAAACTTTATCAGCCCCGGATTTCAACAATTCTTCAATTTCTTCAACAGATTTAATTCCACCGCCCACCGTAAATGGAATATTGATTTCTGCTGCAATTCTCTTAACCAGATCTACTAATGTTTTTCGTTTTTCAAGAGTTGCTGTAATATCCAAGAAAACAAGTTCATCGGCGCCTTCTTCACTGTAGCGTTTAGCCAGTTCAACGGGGTCTCCGGCATCTCTGAGTCCTTTAAAATTTACGCCTTTAACGGTTCGGCCGTTTTTAATATCGAGGCAGGGGATAATTCTTTTAGTAAGCATATAATGGTGATACAGCTAATCGTTGAATTTTCTCATTTCATCTAATGAAATTCGCCCCTCATAATAAGCTTTTCCGACGACGACTGCATCTATGTTGGCGTCATTAAGAATGTTGAGGTCCTCCAAAGAAGAAACCCCGCCGGAAGCTATTAACTGGATAAAAGGAAAACTCTTTTTAAGATCATGATAAAGATCAAAGTTTGGGCCTGTGAGGGTTCCATCTTTGGAAATATCCGTACATAAAACTTCTTGCAGTCCGTGGTCAATCATACGGCCAAGAAAAGACTCAATAGGTTCTTCAGCAGTTTCCAGCCAGCCAGAATAGGCAATTTTTCCGTCTTTGAGATCCATGCCCAAAATCATGTTTTCGGGGAATTGCTTGAGTGCTTTCAACCAATCTTCTTCATTCTTGATAGCCATAGAGCTGCAAATCACTTTAGAAAGTCCGGCATCTAACAGCATTTCTACATCTTCAAAGGTGCGAATACCCCCACCGGTCTGTACTGAAATTCCAAGCTCATTTATAATTTGTTTTATGTGAGGGAGGTTGAGGAATTTACCTTCTTTGGCACCATTTAGATCTACAACGTGGATATGCTCAAACCCGGCTTCCTTGAATTTTTTAGCCTGATTGACGGGAGATTTATCGTACACAGTAACTTCATCATAGGCGCCTTTATGAAGGCGGACTGCGTCACCGTTTAAAAGATCGATTGCTGGAATTGTTTGCATGGGGATTACTCAATTCAATATTATTTCGTTTCAAAGGTAGGGGTTAACGAATTGAGAATCATGAAAAAGATGGCTGGTAATAACTAAGTGAAAAAATAGGCGCGTAGAATAGTAATTAAGTCTAGGTTTTATGATTAGCTCAACTCATTATTTAAGATATCGGATTTTATAAAAACATTGCACAAGCGTGACGCTTGCGCTAGGAGGTAGGACGACTTGGGACAAAGTATAGTGTGACTTGGGGGCAGGTGTATAGTGTGACTTAAGCCATAGATGGGAATATGAAATACAAATTCATATTGAGATGGGAAACGAAGTACATATTTACCAAGGAGAATGAAGTACAAAACACCAAGTCCTGGTTCAAGCGTAGCGCTTGGACCAATTTTGAGCTATCTTAAAATTTCGATATCTACAAGTCCTTTTCGCCCATTATAATCTACAGCACTGCTATAAGGCCATTCTATTGGGTGATCAACTAACCCGGCTTTAACAGGATTATAATGGATATAATTTAACTTTTGCTCAGCAATTTTTTCTGAAAACAATTCTTGGGGGTGGTTGTGTTGTTGCCAAAGTTGCCAATCTTTATTGTTGGAATTTGCTGCTCCTGCTTTTAGCATTTCTTTATAAATTTTAGAGATTTTTACGTTTCTTCTATTTTTGAACATCTTTTTTCTGATTTTTCTTGAAGTAAAACTTTTGAAATCTCTGATAATGTTTTGCATCGGTTGGTCTTGAGTGCCAATTATAAGATGTATATGGTCATTCATGATACACCAAGCATAAATAATTAGCCCTTTGTTTTCCTGACAAAATTTTAAACTATCAATAAGAATTTGACAGTATTCTGGCATTCGGAATATTTTGAACCACTTTATAACTGAACAAGTGATAAAGTATACTTGGCCCTGATCTAAAAATTTATTTTTCCTACTCATAGTCAGTGTTTTTATACAGTAAGAGCAGTTCCAGGGAAATTCCTTACAAAATTTTTTATTTAAAATAAATTGAGGCAAATAAAGCTGGAATTAATGACTACTTGGTTCAAGTATAGAGATTGGACCAATTCTTCTTTTTGTTAAGACCTCGGATTCCTATAAAAACATTGCACAAGCGTGACGCTTGCACTAGGAGGTAGTGCGACTTGGGACAAAGTATAGTGCGATTTGAGGGCAGGTGTATAGTGTGACTTAAGCCATAGATGGGAAACGAAGCACATATTTACCAAGGAGAATGAAGTACAAAACACCAAGTCCTGGTTCAAGCGTCTCGCTTGGACCAATTGTTTGGTAAGGCAATTGTATTCCTCAAAGACACGGCACAAGCGCGACGCTTGCGCTAGGGGTAGATTAGGCTATATACCTTCAATCATGTCTATCTCTTAGTCCAAGCATTTTGCTTGCACAAGCGAGTAGAGAAAACTAAGGATTAAAGAATCATCATAAATCAAAAAGCAGGAACAATTAATAAACTCAAGGTGTTTGGTCGACGCAATTAAGATTCAAAACAACCGAATGAAGAAAAGTTCACACATCTATTTAAAAAATCTTACCAAAGAATACCAAGAGGGAGAAAAAACCCGAAAAGTACTCGATCAGTTAAATCTCAATGTTGCTGAGGGAGAAATGATTGTGCTATTGGGACGATCTGGTTCCGGTAAAAGCACATTACTTAATTTAGTAAGTGGTATCGATAAACCTGATGCAGGTGAGATTAAAATAGGCGATACGAACCTTGGGGAGCTAAATGAGAAAGACCGAACCTTATTCAGAAGAAAAAATATTGGCTTCATATTCCAGTCTTTCAATTTAATATCAACACTCACTGCAAAAGAAAATGTGTTACTGCCCTTAAAGCTTAAAGGAGATACGGATGAAGAAGCCGGTCAAAAAGCAGATACTTTTCTAAAGGAAGTTGGGTTAGGGGATAGAGGAGATAGTTATCCCGATCGTCTTTCGGGGGGAGAGCAGCAACGGGTGGCCATTGCCCGGGCTTTAGCTCACGCACCTATGTTGATACTGGCAGATGAACCTACCGGCAACCTCGATTATGAAACCGGCGCCACCATACTTGATATGTTGAACAAACTGGTCCGGGAAAATAACAGAACCATTATTCTTGCCACTCACGACCGGGATATATGTAAAATTGCTGATCGGGTTTTGGAGATTCGAGGTGGAACGCTGTCGCCGGTTGAAGATTTATCAGAAATGACAGGGTCCTGAAATGAATAAGAATACGAATTTGCTGTGGCTATCCAGCCTCAGATTTTTACTTCGTCATCCGTGGCACTTTGCATTATCCATCTTAGGTGTTGCGTTAGGTGTTGCAGTTGTTGTGTCCATTGATATATCTAATAACTCGGCTAAAACCGCTTTTTCATTGTCTACCGAAGCCGTAACCGGTAAAGCCACACATCAGATAAAAGGAGCGGCAGAAGACCTCGACGATGATATTTACACGGATGTGCGAATTAAAGCAGGAATACGAAAATCTGCCCCGGTAGTGGAAGGCTATGCACGGGTAGAAGGGGTGAACCGAATGTTCCAGGTGTTAGGTGTTGATCCCATTGCCGAGGCCCCGTTCAGAGATTATGCCAGCCAGGAAGCCGGAATAGAACTTTCTGAGTTTATAAGCGGGAAAAACACAGGTATGATTACCGAAACAGTAGCTCAGGAATTATCAACAGAAATTGGAGATTCGTTAGATATATCGGTCGGTGGGCGATCTTTTAATATTCAGCTTGTCGGGGTGATTGAAACCAAAGATGACCGAAGTGAAAAGGCCTTACAAAGCCTGCTTGTAGTTGATGTAAACACGGCTCAACGGTTATTTGATATGAAGGGCGAGCTGTCTCGCATTGATCTAATTTTGCCGGAAAATTCAGACGATAAAATTCAGCAATTACAATCGGTTTTACCGGATGGAGTTGATGTCATTCGTTCCGATTCCCGAACGGAGACCGTGGCTCAAATGACCCGGGCGTTTGAATTCAATTTACAAGCTTTAAGTTTATTGGCACTATTAGTCGGGATGTTTCTGATCTACAACACCATGACTTTCTCGGTAGTACAACGTCGCCCAATCATAGGCCGAATGCGAGCCCTTGGAGTTACAAAAAATGAGATACTGTTTGTAATCCTAAAAGAAGCGTTGCTAATTGGTATTTTAGGAACTTTAATTGGAATAGCAGCGGGTATTGTACTGGCACAGGGTTTGGTGAAGTTAGTTACACAATCCATCAACGACCTCTACTTTGTACTATCTGTGCAAGAGCTAACCATTGATGCTCCGGCATTGATAAAGGGAATTTTGTTGGGATTAGGAGCGACCTTATTGGCTTCATTCTGGCCGGCGCGGGAAGCTTCCCAAGCTGAAGTAACCACCGTATTGAAAAGATCCTCAAGTGAATCAAAGATAACCTCTCGCATATATAAACTCGCCGGATTCGGTTTGGCAGGGGGACTGACAGGATTTGGTATACTTTACATCCCGGGAGGAGGGATTGCTGCAGGATATACTTCGCTTCTATTTATGATCATAGGGTTCTCTCTCATAATTCCACTCATGATGGTTGGCTTGGCGAAGTTATTCAGGCCTGTATTTGGAACATTCAATGGATTGATTGGGAAAATGTCGGTACAGGGAGTGATTACAGAACTCAGCCGAACATCGGTAGCTATAGCCTCATTGGTAGTAGCGGTTGCAGCCACGGTTGGTGTCGGTGTGATGGTTGACAGTTTTAGAACAACTGTGGTTTCTTGGCTTGAAGCACAACTCGAAGCAGATATTTATGTTCAGCCACCAAGTTCCGTATCTCGTTTTGCCGATGCTACTTTAGTTCCTGAACTTTCAACCTTACTAAAAGGAACAGAGGGAATTGCGGAATCTCATACGGTAAGAAGCATAGATGTGAGAACCAATTTAGGAGATGATAACTTAGTGGCCATCAACCAGGGAGCGACGGCAAGAAATACCTACCAACTAAAAGAGGGTTCTGAAGACTTTTGGCAGCGATATAGCAGTGAAGACATCCTGATGGTTTCAGAAGTGTATGCCTATCGGAATGCAGTAGGGTTGGGAGATTCAATTTTTGTTCAAACCGATGAGGGGAGAAGGGGATTTGAGATCCGGGCTATTAACTTTGATTATGCATCAGATATTGGAACCATTACGATGAGTCGCCAGGTATATAATCAATATTTTGATGATGAGGCCATATCAGGATTAGCTCTTTATGTAGAAGACGACGTGGTTGTTGATGAAATGGTAGAGCAGCTAAGAGCGAAATCAGCCGGTATTCAGGATATATTTATTCGTTCCAACAAAGGACTTAGAGAAGCTTCCATAGAAATTTTTGACCGGACCTTCACTGTGACGGTTGTTCTTCGGATATTAGCAATTATAGTAGCATTTATTGGTGTGTTAAGTGCATTGATGGCCCTTCAGCTTGAGCGATCTCGTGAACTGGCCGTACTTCGAGCCAATGGTATGACCCCGGGACAACTTTGGAATTATGTAATCAACCAAACAGGTGTGATGGGGATTATGGCCGGTATTTTTTCTGTTCCCCTTGGATTGTTGATGGCCTATGTATTGGTCTATGTGATTAACCTTAGATCATTTGGATGGACGTTGCAATTTATGATCTCAGCCGAGGTTTTGATTCAAGCAGTATTCTTGGCAGTTGTTGCGGCATTACTGGCCGGACTGTATCCATCCTGGAAAATGGCGAAAGCAAATCCCGCTGATGCATTGAGAAATGAATGAGCTGTGAAAAGTAGTAATCGATTAAAATTTGTCAATAGTTTAGATGACCAATTTATATCTATACTTGCAATCAGAATTTGCCACCAAGACACTAAGCCACTAAGAATCACAACGAATAAATTAATTTCAGTTTTCACACTTGGTGAAAATTCGTGCCCTTGTGACTTTGTGGCCATAAAAAAGAAGGAAAAGCACATTGTAAATTAAAAAGTAAGAAATCATGAAAAAACTTTATTGGGTTGTACTGGCAATAACATGTGTTGCAGGAATTGTATGGTTTTGGCCGGAAAAGGACCAAGAGATAAACACCTCCGTATCCGTTGCAGAGGCAATGGGAGGTGGTGATAACGAAGGTTATTTGCGAGCCACAGGTCCACGTGAGTTTATTTTTCCTGAGGATCACGGCCCACACCCCGGTTTTAGAACCGAATGGTGGTACTACACCGGAAACGTATTTACGGAAGAAGGCCGGCAATTTGGATATCAGTTTACCATTTTCAGAAGTCAGCTAAATCCACCGGATTCCAATGAGACCGCAGAAGCTTTTGGAGAAGAATGGAACACTGATCAGCTATATCTTGGGCATTTCGCCATTTCCGATGTGGAAAATGAAGACCATGTATTTGAAGAACGATACAGCAGGGGAGCGGCAGGACTTGCAGGTGCGCAAACAGAACCATACCGAATATGGCTGGAAGATTGGGAAATTAAACGGATAGATTCAGAGGGTAACAACGATAAAAACTTTTCGGTAAGCATTCGCGCTAAAATGGAAGATGAAACAGCTCTCAATCTCAAATTTACTCCTTCCAAGCCCTTAGTTTTACAAGGAGAAGACGGGTACGATCCTAAAGGACCTGAAGAAGGTAACGCTTCCTATTATTTAGCTTTTACCCGGATGGCTACAGAAGGCACTATAACAAAAGACGGAAATGAATTTGAAGTCTCCGGTTCCAGCTGGATGGATCATGAGTGGAGTACTTCAGCTTTGGGTGAGGAGCAAGAGGGATGGGATTGGTTTTCCATACAGCTGTCCAATGGGTATGACTTAATGTATTATCAGCTCAGAAATAATGATGGTTCGGTAAGTGAGTTTACAACCGGTTCAGTAATAGATCCGGAGGGAAACAAAACGACCATAGATCCAAGTCAGGTTGAAATTACAGTAGAAGAAAGATGGGAAAGTCCACATAGTGGGGCAGTGTATCCTTCAGCTTGGAATATCAAGATACCTTCAGAAAACTTAAACCTTCAGCTCAATACTTTATTCCCAGACCAAGAGATGGATGTCTCCGTTCGGTATTTTGAAGGAACTCTATCGGTGAAGGGAGAGATAAATAATCAAGAAATTTCAGGTACCGGTTTTATAGAGATGACGGGGTATGATGAATCGTAGTGTACTTATTTAAGACCTGCTCAGCTTAATTTTAGAGTAATCACCGAGATCTATGACGTGCTGGGACGACAAGTACAGGTATTAGTAAATGGAAGTCAGTTTGTGAAAATAAAACAAATGATGCTCATCAAGTAAGTTTAGGAAAAGTTCTGGATAAAGATCCGCAGAGTTCAGCAAGACAGCCCTGTGGGTTTTCTCTATCCAAGAGGATATAAAAGGACTATTGAGCCGAGAAAAGCAAATCTCAAAGTAAAGAATCGTTACAACAGCGGAGCTGATTATCCTTCTGCCTGGCAAATGAATATTCCGTCTCAGAATAAAGTTCGAATTTGGCGACTTTGTTCGAAGATCAAGAAATGGGTTTATAGAGATGAGAGGCTACGGGGGAAGAAAGGGGTTTGTAGTTGGATAAAAAATCTGAATTCAAAGACTATTTCGGGGAAAATACCAAGTAATACTTGATACTGTTTTAGCTTCAAATCTCATTCTTTCATGTATAATATTAAATTTATTGATGTTTTAAGTTCTGAAAAATTATTCTAAGCCAATCTTCTGAACTAACATATAAAAAAAGATTAAAGCTCAAGTGGTCTGGTTTATTCAAATTTTTTTATATGAAAAGATTCTAACATTTATAGAGCAGTCTATATTAAATAAATACAATTATTTATTCAATTTTATAGATATAATTATAAGGGTTAAAATCTTCTTTTGTACAATTCTGATTTTACAAAATGGGATAAGCTTTAAAACAAAAAAAGACAATAAGATTACCAGTAAGATTATCAGGTAGTTTGGCAAAACTGGTAGTAATATTTGTCTCCTGATTACAGGGAACATTAAGGATGAATCAAAATACGTTGGTTTGAAAATTTTAAATACAGCTTTACTACTATTATTTGGTATATTTATATTTGGATCAGGGGTCAGTAATGGTCAGTCTTTTGAAGAGCTTTTCTTCAATTCTCCCGGATTGCAAGTGGGAATGTAACAAGGACAAACTGATTTCAATGATCAGGGGTTGAACTACCAATTTCGTATATACAATCGCTACCAATTTGAATCGGGACGATTTGGGGAGATTAGCATTTCTTCCGGTATTGTTTCTGGATTAGGCTATCGTAGTCAGCTTACCCCAATTGATTATCGCATTGGTCAGCCGTTAACAGATCTCTTTATTTTTGAAAGACAAAGTCCACTGTATTTCTATGCAGGGGCAGGGAAATTTTATAATAGGCCTTTAGAAGTAGTCGCACCTGAAGATCCATTAACAAGAGAGATGGGAAGTGGTCTTCCTGTAACTTCTTTCTGGGACTTTGAAGGAGGTTTTGCCCCATTCGTTCCGGTAGGTTTTGCACTCGAAATCCCTCTCGAATTGGGAGCTCGTATGACGATTTCAGCCGGTTATAATCAAACTATAAGTGGCCTGAAGTTCAATGATAACGAGGTACCAAAGGGGTTTTGGGGAGTTTCTGTGGGACTGAATTTATGGAAGACAAAACCCCGGCACGAACCTCCATCATATACACCACCTGCTGTTCAACATGTTTCTCGGAATCATTTGGTAAGTACAAATTTAGCTCCTTTTGAGCCTAATGCAGTTAGCATTTCAGAAATCATATTAGATGGATTAAATCGTAGAAGTGTTAATTTTGATGTTTTGTCTTCGCAGATTCAAACGGAAGATTTGAATTGGCTTTCAAAGGTAAGTATGGTTCTTGCCATGAATCCTCAACAGAAGATCCATATAAAGGGACATGCAAGTACGACCGGTAGTAGTCATGTGAACCAATTGGTATCTGAGAGCAGGGCTAGGGCAGTTTGGTTAGCATTGTTAGAATCAGGTGTAGATCCTGATTTTATTACATACAGTTGGTTTGGTGATGATCAGCCTATTCAAAGTGACGAAACCGAAGAAGGACAATATCAAAATCAACGTGTTGAGTTTGAAATCCAGCCTGTTAGTAAAACGGAGAAATCCCAGACAAATTTTGTGAAAAGCAGGTTAGAATTTTCTATCAATGAACCGTTGTCCATTTCTGAAAACCTGCGCTTGAATTTGCTTGAACTAAGCAATGAAAACGCACATCAAACTTTAGCCAGGGTTGCGGGTTTAATGAAGATGCACCCCGATTTAAGCTTATTTGTGCTGTCAAAAAGTATTGGAGAAGGTGGTCCAAGTCTTACTCAAGAACTGGAAAAAGCTCGCTCCGAAAAAATTAAAGCGCAGCTGATAAAAGAGGGGGTCTCTGCTAATCGCATTATAGCCTACAATCCTTATAAAGATAATCTCCCTCAAACCCTGAAAAATTTAATTTCAACTGAGGTTAGCCAACAAAACCTGATTATTCCATTAAAGACCTCCGATTTAAAAGAATAACTCCTCGATTTATATCCTATGAAAAAACGATACGAATTTACTTCTTCGAAATTATTTATCTCCAAACCTATAATAAACCGTAGTGTTGAAACTCAACGAAATTCTACTACAGGTTTGCTTCACTTATTTAAACAGATAAAATCGGTTTGTCTGGCATTCATTATTCTTGTAATAGGTGCATTCAGTATAGTTCCTCAAGATGCATTTGCACAAACAACTTTCTACGATGCTGATTTTTCACCGTTTAAATTTAGGGTAAACAATTCTACGTTAGAAGATGGTGCAAATAGAGAAGCTAATGGTGCAGTGCAGTTGTATCAGGATGTTATACAAATTGACGGGGATAAAATTGATGCCATCATTCGAAATATTAAAACACAGGATGAGAAAATATTAGCTGACTTTGATCCCGATTTTCTAAGTGGAGTAGGCGCTCCTAATGCTACCGTAGGGCAAGATTGGTTAATATTAAATTTTAGTGGAGGAAATGGGGGAGGAATCTTTGAAATCGAATTTATTGAGGATGGGAGTTTCAATAGCATTACTAACGAAGGAACCCCTGTTACTCTGCAAAATGTAGTCATTAACTCTTATGACCATGATGGAGGAGATACACAGTTTGTTGAGTTTGGAGGGTTTGGTAAGAGTGAGTTATCAGGAGATTCATTTATAAATACGGTTTATAACAGTAATACAAGCCTGACAAGGTTTATTTATGATGGAAATGGAGCACCTGGATCCTCCCGGTGATGATGGAACTACTACTACAAATCCTTCGGATATTGGCGATAATTATCGTGTCAGAGTTACTTACAATGAATTAAGTACTTTTCGAATTAGTGTAGGTTCGGCTGGAGGACCTGCTTATTTTGGACTTGAGTTTGCCATTGGTCCCTACTTTGATGTTGATACTGGTACGATAGTAGTAGTTGAAGCTCCAACCGTAGATTTAGATATAAATACCAATGGTTATGGCAGAGAAGTTGGGTTTATTGGGAATGAACTCAGTTTTACGGAAAATGCGCAAACAAATATTCCAGATACTTCAAGCACTCCCTCTCAAAATGCAGGCTCATCTTCTCTTGATGAGTTAAGAGTTCAGTTTGACACTAGTGATATTTTAAACGGTTCTGATGAAAAATTAATCATCGATGGTGCAACCTCAGGTGGCTCCATTGATCTTGACTTTAGCGACGGAGATCCAATTTCGAACGTAATCGTTGGTGGGGTAACATTTGAAGTTACTGCTTCTGTTAGTGGAGATAAGAGTTCATTAAGTTTTGCAGAGAGTGGTGGAGATTCTGATATCGCAGATATGGAAATGTTGTTAGATGCTCTTAGATATGATAATGAGGCTACAGTTCTCCAGACTGGGGTTAGAAACTTTGAAGTTGTAATTAGAGACGGCGCTTATGACAGCCCTTATGCTCCTCTTTCAATTGATGTACCATCAGTAGTAGCAGATCTTTCAACGTCAACAATATCGGCATCTCCATCAACTATTACCGCAGATGGGGTAAGTACCAGTACTATTACTGTTCAACTGAAAGACAATTCTGGTACGAATTTGACGGAATCAGCAGGAGATGTATCTCTTTCTAATTCGGGAACCGGAACCTTATCGGCCGTAACAGATAATGATGACGGTAGTTATACCGCCACGCTAACTGCTCCCTTAACTGCAGGCAGTGCTGTTATTACCGCCGATTACGAAGGACAAGATTTAACGCATAGTTCAAACCCGGTAACGGTAAACTTTACAGCTGGGTCAGCCACCAAAGTAGAATTTCTACAGCAACCGGGAGATGAAAATGCAGGAGATGTTTTTTCCCCTTCAATTACCGTTCGTCTGTTGGATACCAACGATAACCTGGTAGAATCTGATGGAGTAAATATTTCATTGGCTATTTCAGGGGGGCAACCTTGGTGGGTACCACAACTCAATCAACAACTGATGGCATTGCCACGCTTGATGTTACCGGTGATTTAGTTGGATCTGTAACCATTGAAGCTGAGACAGAAAACACGGCTTTAGCTACATTAAATGATGACATTACGTTTTCGGTTACCACAGATTTAGGTACACCAACTATAACTACTCCGTTGAGTCAGGAACTCATTAATGCAAATGAGGCCACCTCACTAACAGTAGCAGGAACGGTGCCAAATGGAGCTAACGCCAGAATTACCATCACAGATGAGAATAACAATCAGGTTGGCCCAACTACAGTTACGGTAACTGGAGGTAATTATACCGGTGATTTTGATGTAAGTGGATTGGATGATGGAGACTTAGAAGTGGAGGTTGTAGGTATCGATGCATCGGCAAATGAGTCGGGGCCTGTTTCTGTAGATCCCATTTTAGATACTGAAGCTCCCACAGGATATACAGTTTCCTGGGATACCGATCCGATAAATTCAGGCAATCAAACCAATGCCGGGTTTACCATATCCAATGGTGAGGATGATGCCGACTTTGACTGGACGATCACCGATGGAACCGACCAGATAACAGATTCCGGAACCTTTAACGGAACTACAGCCTCGGTGACAGGAATAGATGTCTCCGGACTTGCTGAAGGTACGCTAACAGTAACGGTAGCTTTGACCGATGAAGCCGGAAATGAAGGAAATGAAGTCAGTGATGATGTAGAGAAGGATACTACAGTTGCACCGAGTTTATCCAATATTGCTCTGGGTGAAGATGGTAACGACAATCTTACATTTTCTTTTGACAGTGATACTAAGTTAGGCACAGATCCATCAGATATCGATATAGCAATTGATGGCCCAACTACGCAGCCGGCTTACACCTTTGACCGTTCTGATTTCACAGAGACCGACAACGGAGATGGCACCTTTACATACACACTATCAGCAACACAAGCGTATGATGATGGTGATGGCACGTACACTGTAATAATTAACGATGCCATTGATGGAGGAGGAAATGACATCGCAGATGGGGGAGATACAGATGACTATGATTTTGACGGAACCCCTCCGGTTTTGGCAGTAGAAGACCAACAAACAAATGATAAAACCCCGACTATTAAAGGTACATCTGATGAGATCGGAGGCACGGTTAGTATTGTAATAAATGGAGAAACGTATACGGGAACCGTTCAAAGTGATGGGTCTTGGAGTATAGAAGTCACTGATGAACTCGAGGATGGGGAGTATCCCGTTACCGCAACAATATCAGATGATGCAGGAAATACTACCGAAGCTACTGCAGCGATCACTGTGGATACTTCCGGTCCGCTTTTAACCGTAAGTGATACGGAAGCCAGCACCCCTACACCGACAGTCTCGGGGACCTCAGATGCTCCCGAGGGCAGTACGGTTACAGTGATAATTGAAGGTGAAACATATACTACGACTGTTCAAGCGGGTGGAACCTGGAGCGTTCAAGTTACCAATGAATTGCCGGACGGTGAGTATACGGTAAATGCGAGTGTTACCGACGAACTTGGAAATACGACAGAGGCCACTGGCACGCTTATTATAGATACCAGCGGTCCGTCGTTGACCGTCGATGATGGTACGGCCGAAACATCTACCCCAACGGTAACCGGCAGCAGTGATGCCCCTGAAGGCACCGAAGTGACCGTAGTTATAAACGGGACTTCCTATACAACTACAGTTATGGGAGACGGTACATGGTCTGTGATTCTGACAGAGCCCTTGCCTGATGGAGAATACCCGGTAAATGCGAGTGTTACTGATGAATTTGGGAATACAACAGAGGCTACAGGTACCTTAACGATCTCAACGGTATCACTGGAAAATATTACGATCACTGCCGTTCCAAATCAGATCATAGCAGACGGAAATTCAACATCTGTGATCACCGTTCAGCTTTATGATGCAGGCGGTGAGGTTGTAGAGGAGTCAAAAGGAGTGGTTGAACTCTTTACGGATACAGGTACCCTGAGTGAAGTAACTGACAATAACGACGGTACATATACGGCATTGCTAACATCCACAGTTTCCACAGGTACTGCTACCATTACCGGTACACTAAACGGGAATGATATTCAGGATACAGAGGAAGTTGAATTTATTGATCCGGGTATTGACAGGTTGGTGATCGTCAGTGGAAACGGGCAATCACAACAGGTTAATACTTCACTGGATGAACCGTTGGTGGCAGCTGCTTATGATGCAGATGATCAACCAATTGAGGGTGTTAATTTGACCTTCAGCCTTGTTTCTTTTCCTGCTAATGCTCAAAACCAACAGCTATCTTCAAATACGGTAACAACCGGTCCAGATGGAACAGGCGCTGTAGAATTTGATCTGGGGACCAAGTCAGGGGAATATCAAATTGAGGTACGGGCAGCCGGCGTTGATACGGTATTGTTCAGACAATATGGGGTGGCCGGTCCTTTGGCTTCGTTTGTGATCATCGGCGGCGATGAGCAAGAGCAGCCGACCCTAAGTGTACTGGAGGATTCACTGTCGGTACGGATGCGGGACGAGTTCCAGAACCCGATCGTTGGCCAGCCGGTGGACTTTGCCATATTTGATAGCCCTGAATTTTCGAGGGGGAGTGAGTTTGAGCCTGAAACAGCAGTATCAAATCAACATGGAGAAGCTCGCGCCGCCTTTCGATTGGGTGATGTTGGCGGGGAATATAGGATCACTGCAGATGCAGTGGGCCAGGGTTTTGATCCTTTGGAATTTGTGGTTACTGCCGTGGAGAAAAGACCAAATCCTTCTATTATAGATACCGTAAATACCGTTGTTTTTGACGGCACCTTGGATACATTCATGTATGCAAACCAAAGTACAAGCTTAAACGAACTGGAAAGCTTTACTGCCGAAATCTGGGTTCTTCCGGATTCTCTAACCGAATATTATGAGCTCTTCAACAAAACCGGGAATTCATCAGATGATAGTCAATTTCTTATTTGGGGAGAAGGCAATAAATTATTTGCAACAATCTATTTAGATGATGGAAGTGAAATCACAGTAAGTGCAGGTTCTATTTTTGAGAAAGAGAAGGTTGTTGAGGGAGTCCAGAAATCTGTTTTCAATGAAGCTGATTCAGTTTACAAATGGACACATCTCGCTTTAGTTGTAAATGATGAGAATAAAACGATTGACCTGTACAAAAACGGTTTCCGCATAGCCAGTGACAATTTTGAGGGAAACTTACAACAGGGAGCCTCACAACTACAGATGGGCCGGGGATATGATGGAGAAATTCATGAAATTCGTATTTGGAATACGCCTGTAAGTAAGGCAGGAATTCAGTCACGAATGACCCAAATTTTATCAGGAACGGAGAATAACCTGGTGTTTTATCATACATTTGATGACAAAGGAATTGTAGCAGAAGATTTGACCACCAACGGCAACCACCTCCAGCTCGGAAATAGAGTAGTTAGAGAATTCAGTGTTCGCGGTATTCCCAACATCGAGATGAACGAAAATGAGGAATATATAATGGCGTTCAAGGATGTAGATGAGTTTGGGGACCCACTGGCAACTATTATAACCGAATTACCGAAGAATGGGAAGATTTATCAGGTGACCAACGATGGCCAAGAAGTTGGTGCCGAAATCACATCCGTACCCACTATGTTAACCGATGAGAAAAACAGAGCTCTCTATATTCCGGAAAGAAATTATTTTGGAGATGATTCACTGGGCTACATGCTCGAGGATATCTTTGAGAATCGTGCAGAGGCAGTAAGAGACATAATTATTTATTCAGTATATCGTCCGCCAACAGCGTTCTCTCTTATTTATCCTTCTATTAAGGATACCATTTATGTGGATATTAGAAATGAAAATCAAATGGTTGACTTTAATTGGGGGCCAAGCGAGGTATATGGCAATGCCAATACCGAGTATATTCTCACTATTTGGAATGAAGCCGGAGAGGAAGAGCAATACAGTGGAATCCCTGACACTGCCTATTCAATTGAGATGAATAAATCCATACTCAACATCGATGAAGATTTTACTTGGAGAGTACAGGCTACTGATGGGATAGATACAACGCAAAGCATTAGTGAGCTTTCATTTAGTATCTCCCGGGAAGTCCCGCTGTATTATCAGCTGCATCAGAATTATCCGAATCCATTCAACCCGGTAACAAATATTGAATATTGGGTTCCTGTAAACTCCAAGGTCCGAATTGAGATCTATGACGTGCTGGGAAGACAAGTACAGGTATTAGTAAATGAGGATAATGTAGGCAGAGGCACTTATCAGTTTACCTGGGATGCGCGCGGGTTGGCAAGTGGAATTTACTTTTACCGAATGGTATCAGAAGGAGTAAATGGGAGTCAATTCGTGAAAATGAAACAAATGATGCTCATTAAATAGATAGAATAAATTTCTATATATCAGAAAATCCGCAGCAAACTCATCTTGGGATGATTTTGCTGCGGATTTTTTTGTTTAATAGATGAATTAAGTTGAAGTAGGCATTGTATTGATGATATAAAATGATGAACTTTGTCCCCGCTGAAAAACCAATTATTTAAGTTAATATGGCAGATATCAAGACGATCACAAAAAAAGATTATGAGTTTTTAATTGAATTGGAAGAGCTTCTCTATGACCGTAAAGAAGAGATGCCGGACGGCTCATACACTACCAGTATGTACAAAAAAGGTATCGATAAGATCGCGCAAAAAGTAGGAGAGGAGGCTGTTGAAACAGTGATTGCTTCAAAAAACGAGAAGAACAAAGACACAATAAATGAAGCGGCCGATCTTATATTTCACTTGATGTTACTGCTTGCCGAAAAGGAAATTCCACTACATAAAGTAATTAAAAAATTGCGCAAACGTCACAGTAAAGGATCTCATAAACATATTGGGGAATAAATCTGTAGAAAGCTTAACCACTCAAAATAATGTTTGGATAAAATAGCATTAACGAAATTTTAACAGCTCCTGCCTTCTTTGTATCTTTATTTCTTTAAGTGAGACGCACTATATCCTATTCAATTTATGAATAACATCCGAAATTTTTGCATTATTGCCCATATTGATCATGGGAAATCAACTTTAGCCGACCGGCTGCTTCAGATCACAGGCGCTATAAGCGAACGTGATATGCAGGAGCAGATCCTGGACGATATGGATTTGGAGCGTGAACGCGGCATCACGATTAAAAGCCATGCTATTCGCATGGATTATAAGCGTCCAAATGGGGAAGACTATATTTTTAATTTAATCGATACCCCGGGGCATGTCGATTTTGCCTATGAAGTATCCAGGGCCTTAAAAGCGTGTGAAGGGGCTATTTTAGTGGTTGATGCAGCTCAGGGAATTGAAGCTCAAACTATATCTAACCTTTATCAAGCTATTGATCAGAACCTGGAAATTATTCCTGTATTAAATAAAATCGATTTACCCGGAGCTGATCCTGAGGGAGTAGGCCAACAGATTGTTGATTTAATTGGATGTGATTTTGATGAAATTCTTCATGTTTCCGGTAAAACAGGTGAAGGAGTTAAAGAGCTTTTAGAAGTTATTGTTGACCGAGTTCCGGGACCAAAAAGAGAAGACGAGAAACCACTGCGAGCTCTTATCTTTGATTCCATCTTTAATACCTATCGAGGTTCCATCGCCTATGTTCGCGTGATGGAAGGAGTACTCCGGAAGGGTGATCTGTTTAAATTCATGGCCAATAAAGAAGAATATAATGCAGAAGAGATTGGCTATCTGAAAATGAAGAAGGAGCCTACTAAAGAACTCCATGCCGGAGAAGTTGGATATGTTATTGGAAGTGTTAAATCGCTGCAGGATGTGCGTGTAGGTGATACCATTACCAAAGTAGATAATCCTGCCAAAGATCCTATTCCTGGTTACCAGGAAGCAAAACCCATGGTGTTCAGTGGAATTTTTCCAACCGATTCAGACGATTTTGAAGACCTTCGCGCTGCCCTTGAAAAACTTCAGTTGAATGATGCTTCCTTGACATACGAACCGGAAACCTCTAAAGCCCTCGGTTTTGGATTCCGGGCGGGATTCCTTGGATTATTGCATATGGAAATTGTGCAAGAGCGGCTCGACCGGGAGTTCGATATTGATATCATAACCACCGTACCCAACGTACAGTATGAAGTTGAGCTTGAGGAAACCGGAGATCGCATTGAGGTGGATAACCCAAGCCAGATGCCGGATAATGGCGATATAAAGGCGATTTACGAACCATATATCAAAGCAAGTATTATAACTCCGGCTAATTATATTGGTCCTGTTATGAAACTATGCCAGGATCGCCGAGGGAATTATGTAAATCAGTTATTCATGCAAAATAATCGGGTTGAAATTGCGTATGAATTACCGATGGCAGAAGTTGTATTTGATTTCTACGATCGGCTGAAATCTGGTACCCGAGGATATGCTTCCCTGGATTATGAATTCATTGAATTTAGAAAAGGTGATTTAGTCCGCCTGGATATCCTGCTTAATGGTGATCAGGTGGATGCATTGTCAAGCATTACTCACCGTGATAAGGCGTATTACCTGGGACGTAAAGTTTGTGCGAAGCTAAAAGAACTTATTCCACAACAACAGTTCGAAGTTGCCGTACAGGCTGCCATCGGAAGCAGGGTTATTGCCCGTGACACCGTGCGTGCAATCCGTAAAGATGTGACTGCTAAGTGTTATGGCGGTGATGTTTCTCGTAAGAGAAAATTGCTTGAAAAACAGAAGGAAGGAAAAAAACGAATGAAACAAGTTGGTACGGTAGAAGTTCCACAAGAAGCATTTCTCGCCGTACTTTCAATGGACGAAGACGATAGATAAAAATATGCAGAAGCTAACAAAACGAATATTACTCTTTTTTGTAATTATGGTTCTTATCTCATCTGCCGCCCAGGCGCAGTTTGAGGAGCCCGAAATCAAGAAGGTAGAAAATACCAAAGAAGCTAAAGCCGCTTTTCAGTCAGAATTTTCAGATATAAAATGGACCGGACAGGGATTTAATTACAATGAACTGGATCGAATGCCCGCTATAGAAATTAGAGCGGTATTGCAGGATGTTTATGGTGATCCCACGCAAACGGTGGAGGATATTATAGAAAAAGATGGATACCTAAGGGATGGAAAATCCATACAATTTGAATATTGGTTTATTATTGACGGGTATATTCCCATGATGGTGCTGGATCTCGAAGGACCATTCGAAAATGGGTTAGTCTATGTTGGTGCCAGCCGGTATATAGATTTGATGCCCCAGGTAAAGCGTACACTGACTGAAGAACTTAGAGCAGCATCCCCTAAAGAATATATTGATTACTTTTTCTCTCCTGAAAGAGATCAGTGGTTCAGGGTTTCCTATGAGGCCGGAGAATACAAAAAAGAGGAAATTAAGCAGCCCTCTCATATTAAAACTAAATAACGCACACTTTGGAAAACGACAAAAAACCTAAAGGCGACGGTAGCACCTACTGGCAACAAAAAAAGAAAAAGAAAGAAGCTGAAAACAAGAAGGCTAAATCTTGGTTGAGGGAGTGGGTTGATGCTATTGTATTTGCATTTATAGCCGCTGCTATTCTCCGTGCATTTCTATTTGGTTCGTATAAAATTCCAACGCCATCTATGGAAAAAACTTTGATGACGGGAGACTTGCTTATCGTTTCCAATGTTACTTATGGTGCCAGAACGCCCATGGGGCTTTGTGTTCCTTTTGTTCAGGGCATGTGTGTGCCGGGCGTTGATCTTCCATGGACTCGTCTTCCGGGAGTTAGAGACATTGAGCGAAATGACATTTTTGTATTTAATGTACCCTGGGAAGTAAAGCCGATTTCACAAAAGACAAATTACATCAAACGTGCTGTAGCCATTGCAGGAGATACCATTTCTATCCAAGATAAAACGCTTTATATAGATGGAAAGCCGGAAGTAACCCATGAGGGAGTACAGAAGCATTATGTGGTGCAGATGGCCGATCGCGTGCGACTCAGTACGGCTAAAATGGAATCGGTAGGGGGAGAATTGGTTGGGTATAATAACGAAAATACTTATATCCTTAACCTATCCGCTGATGTTGCTGAAACAGTACGGGACTGGAGTGAAGTGGATACCATGTTTTTGAATGTGAAGGGGGAAGGGATGACCGACAGAAATTATGTACAAAGTCAGGGCGATTTTTCAAGAGCATTTAACAATGCCGATCAAATGCCTGAAATTGTAGTTCCTTTTAAAGGGCAGGAGATTGAGATTACCAACGATAATTGGTTTATCTACAAAGATCTTATAGAACGTTATGAGCGCAATGATCTGCGCCGTGAAAACGGACGAATCTATATAAATGGAGAAGAGACAAATACCTACACGGTGAAACAGAATTACTACTTCGGGATGGGAGATAACCGTGATAACAGTCAGGATTCGCGTTTTTGGGGCTTTATCCCACAAGATCATGTAATCGGAAAAGCTTCCATCATCTGGTTCTCAATGGATGGATGGGTACCACGATTTGAGCGGGTGTTTAACCTTATTGAGTAGGCTTAATGGAGTGCCAATAATTTTCGATTGAGTACCCTCTCTTACTTGTTTGTGAGGGGCTAGTGAATACCTCGCTGATTCCCCTTCTAATTCTTCGCCATCGTTTTACCCTTGGGCGCACCTTCACGAATAGCTAACTGTCCGCATCCTGCATCAATATCATCGCCGCGACTCCGACGTACAGTAGCGCGTACATCATTCTTGATAAGTTCTCGCATAAAGTTATCTAATCGTTCTTCACGGGCTCGCCTGAGCTCAACACCGGCTACATTGTTGTACATAATAATGTTGACCTTGCTTGGGACCCATTTCACAATTTTGGCAAGATTACGCGCATCTTCCGGGCTGTCATTGAAATTATCAAACAGCAGGTATTCGTAGGTAATAGCTTTGTCCGTTGCTTTGTGATAGTGTTTTACAGCATCCTCAAGACTTTCAAGATTCATGGAGCTGTTGATAGGCATGATCTTATCTCTCTTCTCATCGGTAGGGGCGTGTAACGATATAGCCAAGTTAAATTCTTCCTGATCATCAGCGAGCTTCTTGATCTGTTTGGTAAGTCCCACCGTAGAAACCGTAATTCTTTTGGGAGATAACTCAATACTCAATGGGTCGGAAATGATATGAGCTGAATTTACGACCGCTTTAAAGTTGTGAAGCGGCTCTCCCATCCCCATATACACAATATTGGTTATTTTCTTACCGTATTTTTCTTCAGCAATATCGTTGATGTATTGTACCTGGTCTACAATTTCACCATGCGTGAGATTTCGAAATAGGCCCATTTTACCGGTTGCACAAAAAGCACATCCGAAAACACATCCAACCTGAGAAGAAACACAGACGGTTAGCCGGCGTGCAGCCCCATCCGCAAAAAAATCAGGAATAAGTACAGCCTCAACTTTGTATTCTTTCTCCGGATCGTTGAGCTGGAAAAGAAACTTGATGGTTCCATCTTTAGATTCTTGCTGTTGAACTAAGTTAATTCGATTGACCGTAGCAATTTCCCGAAGCTTCTCGCGAAGATCTTTGGATAGGTTGGTCATATCCTCAAATTCGGATACTCCTTTCTGATACATCCATTGAAAAATCTGGTCAGCTCTAAAACTTTGGAGTCCCATTTCTGAGCAGAAATGAGTGAGCTCTTCTTTGGTGAGTGCTTTAAGGTCGGTCTTTTGTTGGGTCTCGGTAATTTCCATAGACCCTAAAGATACGGATTAATCATCCGAACATCGACCATTGGTGGACATAGAAATTTCTTACTACCGGTGCATTCTCTCCCTGTGCTCTCTATTGTCATGTTGATTTCTGAAGACCGTATTTTTCAGTACTTTTTTAAACTTTTGTTGCTGTTCGCTGTTTAGTACTTCTTTCATCTCTGCCATATGTTGATACATAGCTGATTCTATCTGATGATATTGACCGGTTATTAAATTAAGCAGTGAATCTTTTTTAGCTTTATTGCCGCTTTCATCACTCATGATAAACTCAAGGTAAGCCTGGCGATATTTATTTAGGCTATCCCTGTTTTGCCTGACTTCGCTGAAATGAGCATGTCTTAATGATTCTACCGAATCCGATTGAGCATCGGTTAGATCTAATCTTTCTTTCATAAAGTGTTGTGCGGGATTTCGGTCTCGATCATCCGCATTTCTCCAATTGCGAACATCCGGTTTGTTAATCCAGATGGTAAAAAGGGTAGCGGCATTCAGTAAAACCATGACAATCAAACCGCCAAGCGCCCATTTATATTTTTTTGATACTTCCATGTTATTCTTCCTCAAAAGTTTGGTAATAACTTAAATCAAGGGCTTGATACTCATAGGTCAACTCCTCGACGATCTCTTGTTCTGTAGCCGGTTCATCCGGTATTATATTTTGATACATTGATAATGAAATGACATTCAGAAATAGGAATACGACAACAGCGGCCATTGAAAATGCAAACCCATAATTGAAAGACCCCTCTAATTCCGTCTCTTCTCTGTTTTCTAACTTGGCAGACAAGCGGCTGTAGAAAAAAGGATCGGTCTTGGCAGGTTGAAATCCATCGAGTGACTGCATGGTTTTTTCCACTTCACGATCTGTTTTATTTTGAGTATTCATGGTTCAATCCATTTCATTTTGTTCGTAATAGGTGCGTAACTGCTTTATTAAGTTTTCTTTAGCTCTGTGAATCAGTGATTCCACAGCCGACAAACTTTGCTCCATGACATCTGCGACTTCTTGGTAACTGAGTCCCTCTACTTTTTGAAGGGTGAAGGCTACCTTTTGCTTTTCTGTTAGCTTATCAATTTCACGGAATAATATCTTTGCCCGTTCTTTGTTTTCAAGCTTAATACCCGGGTGCATATAGCTTTCCTCATCCGATTGTTCATCGGGATTATTAAAAAGTGAATTCAATGCCTGGAAAAAACCGAATCTTTTCTGTCTTTTCCGATAGCGTATGAGTTCCAGAGATTTTGTAACAGCAATCCTATAAATCCATGTCGATAAAGTTGCTTCTTCCCGGAAATCATTGATCGAATCATACACTTGTATAAAAACTTCCTGTGATACATCTTCGGCATCGTGGGGATTACGTAAGAACCCCAGGCAAGTATTATATACCTGGTCTTTGTGATCGTTTACCAATTGTTTAAAAGCAGCTTCATCACCGTCCTGAAGTCGCTCTATTAAGCTGGTTTTTTCGATATCCTTCTGGTTTACACGTTTTATATCCACATTTCTAAATTGCATAATAATAAGGCCGGTGATCAAATAAAATGCAGGGATTTAACTCCCTGCATCATTGATCTAAGCTACCTATTCATGCCCCTCATCATATGAGGTTTGTTTGCCTTATTTCTCATGTGAAAGGTGTCGAATTTAATGCGTTGTTCATCAGTTAGAAGTTCACGGATTTCTTGCCGGTGAGAAATTCTCTTTAACATCATCTTAGCGTGAAGTTCACTCATTTCATTAACGAGCTCACTTACGGAATTCTCATCGTAGTTATCTCCGGTTGTTAGCGTTTGGAGTTTAGCGCGATGCTCGCGTATTTGATTGCGTAAAGGCAGCATCTCTTTTTGTCCTTTCAGGTGTATTTCTTTTATTTGCTCACGTTGTTCTTCAGTCAAGTCAAGCATTCGCATCATATTTTGATGACGATCCATCTGATTGGCTCGCATGGTTTTCATTTTCTCCATACGTTCCGTTTTGGGGCGTTCCATCTTTTGGCGCTGCTGGGCATTGGCTTGAATAGCAAAAGCTGTAAAAAGGATTACTGTGGCAAGTATTTTAGATAATAATTTCATAGTTAAGCTCCATATCTAAGTTGAGGTTCATTCACTTAGATGCCATTTCATCAAAAAACCTTCGACTTTTTTTTCAACAATTAGATAAGGGGCCGGTTTTATTTAATTCGGCCTTCAGTGATTTCCAGTTCGGAAGAAACTGACTCATGAAACCGTAAAACCTTTTGTTGTGCAGTCGCTCAAGCAGGTGAACCATTTCGTGTACCACTACATATTCCAGCAGTTCAGGACGTTTCTTTGCTAATTCTAAGTTCAGCCAAATTCTCCGATCCCGGATATTACAAGTACCCCATCTTGTTTTCATGGCCTTCACTCCAAATTCTTGAACAGAAACTCCCATTATGGGTTCCCATTTTTGAATCAGTAGTGGAATTTCTTTTTTAAGGTGAGCTCTGTACCACTCTTTTAAAACCTTGGCTTTCTTATTGATATCAGCTCCCGGCCGCACTTGTAAAATCAGGGTATGATTTCCTTCAATAATTACTTCAGGAGGGCTGTTCTTTTCTACCACTCTTAGTTCAAATTCGTTGCCAAAGAATAAGTGCTTTTCACCATTGACGAAATTTAAAGTAGCAGAAGGCTTTGGAGAAATTTTTCGGGAAAGGTGCTTCTTAATCCAGGGGATTTTGGCTTTTACAAATTCCATAACGGCCTTTTCAGGGGCATGTCGGGGAACCGATATTTTAACCTCTTGTTTGGAAGGATACACTCTCAAATTCAGATTCTTAACATTCTTCCGATGCAGGTTTACTTCAATACCTGAAATGCTTAAGGTCTGCTTGCTAAAGGTTTTATATCGAGGCATAAAAAACAGCTAAATTCCTTATTCCTCAAAGTAAGCCCGGGCTGCTGTAAGTAAAACATCCCCATTAATTCGCTCTTTATACTCGGGATTCACGTAATTAAAACGCACAATGCCTTCTTTGTTTAAAATGTAAACCGCCGGTGCAGGGAGCAGATGATGATCATACCCGGAGTCTTCTTCAAGATTGATACCCACGGATTTGTACCGCTCTATGGTTTCTTCATCTACTTTAAAAGCCAGTCCAAAAGCTTTTGAGGTAGTCATTGGGCTGTCTGATAGCAGGGTGTAACCTAATGCTTGATCCTGTAAAGTTGCTTTTAGTTTTTCGGGCCGGTCAGGACTGATGGCAAAAATTTGGTACCCAATTTCATACAATTCGTCTTCAATTTGTTGCAAATCTGAAAGATGTTTGCTGCAGTAAGGGCACCATCCACCCCGATAGAAAATAAGAATAGTAGGCTGTTCGGAAACTTCAGCTCTTAATGAAATTGAATTACCATCAACCGTTTTAAGGTGGACATCGGGTACCTGAGAGCCTATAAGTAAAGGTGTTACTTTATCTGCACTTTCTGCGGGGCTTTGTGCGAATGATGTATTTATAAACAGTAAAGAAACTAAAAGTAGAAAAAGAGACCGCAAGTAATAATTCATGGTATTCAATTTTAGTATTAATAAACGCTTGAGAAAATGTATGGAACAATTTTTAAATAAATATCCTTGCGAAGGATACAATTAATAACACAAATAAAAAGGTTTTATGGAAATTGATAATACGTATGATTTAATAGTTGGTAAAGTCGAAGAATGGCTGACAGCCACCATTGAGATGTTGCCCAATTTGGTGGTTGCATTATTAGTACTGCTGGTTTTTTATGTGATAGCTAAGTTTATCAAAAAAATGGTTGGTAAAATGCTGTCTCAGGTTACCGATAATAAAACGGTGACGGGACTGGCTCAGACAATTTTGGGGGTAATGGTAATAGGCATTGGAGTGTTTATTTCACTCAGTATTTTGAATCTTGGCGGAGCGGTGACAAGCTTATTAGCCGGTGCAGGTATAATAGGGTTAGCTTTAGGTTTTGCTTTTCAGGATATAGCGTCCAATTTTATATCGGGGATTTTGCTCTCCATTCGCCATCCGTTTGGAGTGGGAGATATCATCGAGACCAATGGATTGTTCGGAACGGTTCAAAAGCTGAATTTGAGAAACACTATCGTTAAGACTCCCCAGGGACAGATTATGTATGTGCCCAATAAAGTGGTTTATGAAAACCCACTTACCAATTATACCAAAAATGGAGAGCGTCGAATAGATTTGGCTTGTGGTGTATCATATGGTGATGATTTAGAAAAAGCCCGTGAAGTGGCCATAGAAACAATTTCAGAGTTAGATTAAGGGATAACAGCCGGGATGTTGAATTCTATTACAATGAATTTGGTGGCAGTTCGGTGAATTTTTCAGTTCGTTTTTGGATAGACTTCAAAAAACTTCCGGAGTATTGGAGTGCCCAAAGTGAAGCAATCATAGCACTAAAATCAGCTTATGATGAAAATGATATCATGATTCCATATCCAATTCGAACGCTTGATTTTGGAATTCGCGGTGGTGAAAAATTAAACGAAGTAATGAATACCTCAGCCAATTAGATTATAAGCGGGGGTTCACTACACTGTTATAAATAGAACCGAAGTTAAACTCGAATCCAATAGAGCCACCGTAATTATAGGAAGTCGCCTGTTGTTTCAAATTCAGCAGGCGCTCTTCTTCAGTAAGGTCACCGGCCGGCAAGCTGATCTGGTCGTTGATAAGTGAGTATCTTCCGGATAAGAAAATAGAAAGACCTCTCAAAAGACGCACATTCACTCTAAATCTCATATTTACCCGGTTTTTGCTCGGATCGTGGAGATAAGTACCGGCATTAATCCATGAAAAAACACCGCCCCAGGGTTGCGTGAAATCAGTGACAATATTTAATTCAGGTCTCCAAAGAAATTCTTCTGTTACATTCAGGATGGTCACTTCACTGTAGTCATAAAATGCACCTGCCATTCCAAGCCTGAAGGTGATTTGACGGCGATTGAATTCATTGTAGGGAAAGAGGCTGTACTCAATTGATGGACTGGCACCGATACTCAGGTCAACATTATCCTGGCTGGATGACCTCACCCGGCTGTATCCACCCACGGTCCAGTGATCGCCAAGACTTTTGGCAATGAGGGAGGTGAAATTCTGAGATTCTGTTATAAATATATCTGTTTTTGTACTGCCATCATCATTTTTTGATCGAAAAACTCTTCGGTTATAATCTCTTCTGTAATCAAAGGTAGTTTTCCATTCATCAGTGATTCTTCGGGCGTCAAAACTGCCGTCAAAACTTAGGTTACCCCTCGATTGTTCACCACTAAAGCTGGTACTTGCTCTCAGCTCAAATACCCAACTATTCCATGGATCTGAATCAGAATCTTGACCTGATTCATTATCATTAACTTCACCCATAAAATTGACATCTAAGTCTGAAAGAACATCACGATCTACTAAAAAGTAAATTAGGCCAAGTTTTACGTGCCGGACCAACTTCCGTCTTCTGGTATCTTCCGTATCTGATTTAGGACTTATAAATTTCAGGTTGTAGGATTTCCCTGAAATATTTTTTTGACCTAAAAAATTCAAATCATATTCCCTTCCGCCACTACCGGTCTGCTGGTTGGTAATTAGCAAGTGAACTTCAGCATCGGTTTGATCACGCACAAAATTTATATAATTAATTTCAGACCTAATGTAGCTGTCGTCACAGCCACGACAATCTAAAAAAACATTGATTGTTTGCGGGGGTTCAGAATTCTGAGTTTGTGCAAAAGCTAAGAAAGGAAATAAAATCAGTAACGCCAGTAGAAAATGCTTGAAGTTCAATGCCCTGTGGATGATAGATGATTATTTAGTCAGACAAAGGTAAGAAAGCACTCTCTTAAGCTTTGAAAAAAAAGCTTAAATAATAGTAAATAATTGTTACGGTTAGTGACCAATTAAAATTTGAAAAGCACTCATGGCAAGAACAGCAAGGGTCACCCAAAGGCCTACTTTTTTAGCTTCACACTTTTCAAGTGCTTCGGGTATTAAATCAGCAAATACCATCCAAATCATAGCCCCTGCTGCAAAACCAAGACCAAATGGGAGGTATTCTTTAAAAATTTCAACAAACAGAAAAGCAGGAACGGCCATCAAGGGCTGGGGTAAACTTGAGAAAATACTCCACCAAACGGCTTTAATGGGGGAGGTGCCTTGTGGAACCATAACCAAGCTGATGGCCAAGCCTTCAGGAATATTATGAATGGCAATGGCGATGGCGATGAAAATCCCAAACTCCATGGTATTGGCAAATGAGACGCCAACACTTATTCCCTCAGCAAAAGAATGAACTGTCATGATACCCAAAAACATGAGCATCTGTTTTCGCTTAGCACCCACTAAATCTTTGACGTCAACATCAGAGCGCCCATCCATCCATTTGTTCGCCAAAACAACCAAAACCACACCTGCCAGCATGCCGCCGAGGGTCATCCATTCATCCAGATCATAGCCTTCCATTATTAAGCTGAAACTGGCTGCCAACATTAATCCTGAGGCTGCTGCATTAGATTTTCCAAGTAGCGACTGAGAAATATCTTTTATAAAAAAGAAAGGAACTGCACCTAAACCGGTAGCAACGGCTGTTAAAAGGGCATATAAAAATACCTGTGCGATAGGCTCAGAAAGAAAATCAAAACTCATCTGAATATTAATTTATTTCACGCTAAGGATACTTACTAACAAACAAATAACCTATCTAAATAAGAATAGGCAAAAGGGTATTACAGGGAGATAAAATTGATACAAGTTTCATATTAAAAAGATATTTATGAAACGTTTTTACCGAAAACTGTTTTAAATTTAAACAACATCAGTTAATGGATTTAAAATCATAAAAACAAACATTTACCTCTTGGTTAGTTATCAGCACATGTACAAGAACACAAGAATTAACAACAAATTGATTATGAGAAAATTTAAGTACCAGCTATTGTGGGTAATTATTTTATTCATTGGAATTATGCCGATGGATTTAACTGCTCAAGAAAACTCAGAAAGCGAAAGAATTGATGCTTTGAAGGAAATGGTAAAGAGTGAATCTTTCAACTTGGGTATGCTTATTCAATCAAGGGCAGTTTTTTCCTTTGATGATAACGGAACACGAACTTTTAGCGTACCACAGGCCAGATTTAAAGGAACCGGAACATTAGATGGCGGTTTCAGCTACAACTTGCATTTTGACGTGGCGGATGGATTTACCCTTTTGGATGCACAAATAGGATATGCAGTTAACGAACAAACTACTTTCACGGTGGGTGCACAAAAACCGGGTATCAGTTACGAGTTTTTAACCGGACCTCATAAAATAGATTTTGTCACCAGGAGCTTAGTAGTAACAGCACTAACCCAAAACAGAGAGTTTGGTGCAAAACTTGCCGGTGGCTACCAAAGTGGTTTTAGCTATAGTTTGGGAATTTTTAATGGAAACCGGTTAAATCAAAACGATAACAATAAATTTTATTATGCCTCCCGGTTTGCCTATGAAACTTCAATAAATAATGAGGGGAATTTGATTGTGGGAGTGAACGGTTCATATGGGGAACAATCCAATACATCAATTGCTTCAGTAAGCCTGCCAAACATAGAGGGCGAGCGAATTATCTACGGTGGTGATTTCAGGTTTGAAAACACAAAGGTGATCCTTGCTTCTGAGTTGTTGGCAGCTAACTTAGAGTACACAGGTTTTACTGAAGAAGACAATGTATTTGGTATGCACTTGACCGGTGGATTTAAGTTTGAAAAATCTGAGGTACTGGCTCGCTTTGAAAATCTAAATACAAACCTATTGAACGATCAGGAACGTTTAGTATTTGGATATACCCGGTATCCAACTCAGCAGACAGCTTTCAGAATCAATTATCTGCTGCCGTTGGATGACACCAGCTTCAGTAATCAGGGGTTGGCACTAAACTATCAAATTACATTTTAATTCACCTGAATTTGAGTAAATGAACCGTCGGCTATTTTGGGCTGATTTTTATTCTAAATTCATAAAAATAATATAAGGTAGATACTATGAAGTCGGTTTTAAGGGTAGTTTTGGTATGCTTCACTTTAACTTTATTGGTATATGAGGGTGTGCAAAGCCAAACCAATCAGGAAGATTCTCCATTTAAGGTAAGCGTCTCTTATACGGGCGATGTCTTTGGGAATGTAGCTGGCGGTCTGGATCAAGGCGTTAGGTATTTCGACAATATTGATGTGAATATGGAAGTTAATTTTGGTGAATTGCCTCTGGGTTTGGATGGAACAACATTTTATATATATGGTTTAGGAAATCAGGGAGGCAGCATTACCTCGTTGACCAGTGATTTACAGGGAACAAGTAATATTGAAGCGGAAAATTCATGGCGAATATTTGAGGCATGGGCTCAAAAAAAATTCTTTTTAGCCAACAGCTCCATTTTGTTTGGGCTATATGATATAAACTCAGAATTTAATGCACTCAACAGCAGCCTCTTATTTCTAAACAGTTCCCATGGCTTAGACCCCACCATTGCACTTAGCGGAGAATTAGGCCCTTCAACATTTCCTTATACTTCGTTGGCCGCACGATTTAAAATTAACCCATACAAAGGATTGGTTGTTCAGGGAGCCGTTTTAGATGGGGTTCCCTCAAATCCAGATAATACTGTAGGAACCAAAGTTTTTTTGCGGGAAGAAGATGGATTCTTCCTTATTGGGGAAGCAAGCCTGAATAGTGTGAGCGGAGAAAATCTTCAAATGAGAAACCGTGTGGCCAGATTACAGAATATGCTTGCGCCCGGTGTAGAAACAGATAACAAAATTGCCTTTGGAGGGTGGTATTATTCCAAGGAAAATGTGGTTTTTGGAACATCGGGAAATCAAAAAAACGAATGGGGAGTTTATACTTTGGGAGAATATGAGTTGTATTCAGGAACTGAAATGAATGAGATAAGTATTAAAATTTTTGGAAGGGCCGGTTGGGCTAATCCTGACCTTCACGAAGTATCAGGATACCTTGGCGGAGGAATAGTTGCAGACGCCCTGTTTTCAAAAAGACCGAATGATAAAACCGGTATTGCTATTGCATACGCGGCTATGAGTTCTTCCTATATTGATAATATCAGGATGAATGATGAAGCTCCAGTTCCTGAAAAAGCAGAAACTAATATTGAACTCACCCACCAATTTGCTTTAAATGATTACGTGCAGATTCAGGCGAATGCTCAGTATATTATTAATCCCGGAGCAAGTTCTGAGATCAATGATGCTTTTGTAGCCGGCACAAGACTTATTATTGGCTTTTAACTGTTACCGGAGGGATTACTTCCTGCCTTATTCCAATCCACTAACTTGGTAACAATGTAGATACCAATTAAGACCAGCGGAATACTGAGTAATTGTCCCATGTTGAACATCCAGTCACTCGCGAAGTTAGCTTGAGGTATCTTCGTGTATTCCAGTAGAAAACGACCGGAAAAAAGCAGAATCAGGAATGTGCCAAATAGAGAACCTTCTGGTGGATTGGCTTTATATTTCTTATAAATCGTCCAGAGCACGGCAAAAACGATAATGCAAAGTAAAGCCTCATACAACATGGTTGGGTGACGCGGAACCATACCTGCAGGTCCCGGAAGGTTACTAAAGATAACGCCCCAGGCAGCATCAGTTTCGTGCCCGTAGATTTCAGAATTCGTGAAATTTCCTATTCGGATGAAAGCACCACCTACAGCCGTTGGAATGACCACACGATCAGCAAGCCACCAAAAACTCATATTCCGCGCTTTTTTAGCCTGGTAATACATCGCCAAAATAATGCCGATAGCTGCACCATGACTTGCAAGCCCTCCATTCCAAACCGCTAAAACTTGATCAAGATTGCGAAGATAGTAGGAGGGATCATAGAAAATAACGTGACCTAAGCGAGCACCAATTACGGTTCCCACTAAAATCCAGGTGAGCATGTTTTCCATCTCCTCAACTTTTCGTCCGGCATCTTTCCACATTTTCACCCCAAACAAATAACCGGACACAAAGGCACCGGCAAATAAAATTCCATACCACCGCGGAGCTATAGGCCCAAGCGAAAAAATTTCTGGATCAATACCCCAAGTTAGGTTGTCGAGCAATGCTAAAATCATAAAGTTGATTCAATGATAAATTCACAGAGAAAATAAGAACCTGACTGTCATAAAAAAATTCAATTCTACAAGCTATGTCTTTAGTTTTGAAAAAGCAGGCTTTGTCTTCAATAGAAACTATAATTCAACCCAAAATTATAAACTCATTTTTTAAGTGAAATGCCTATACTTGTTTTAACAAAACAAAGAATTAAAGAAATACTGGTTTGCAAGAAGATCGCAGATTTGTCCGTCCCAGAAAGCAGTTGGTAGAGCTTCTACGTAAGAAAGGCATTGAAGACGAACGGGTTCTCAGAGCCATCGGCAAGATTCCCCGTCACAAACTTATTGATACCGCCTTGTACCCCAGGGCTTACAAAGATACCGCTCTGCCAATAGGAATGGGACAAACTATATCTCAGCCCTTTACAGTAGCTGCACAAACCGAATTATTGGCTGTTGAACAAGGCGATAAAATACTTGAAATAGGAACCGGTTCGGGATACCAATGTATGATTTTATGTGAACTTGGTGCAGAAGTTTACAGTGTTGAACGCCATAAGGAATTGTACCACCGAGCTAAAGAGTCCCTGCAAGATTTAGGATATAAAGCCATGCTTAAAGTAGGTGATGGCACATTAGGCTGGTCTGCTTACGCTCCATACGATGGAATTGTAGTTACAGCAGGAGCCCCTGTAGTTCCTGATGACCTGGTACAACAGTTGAGTATTGGAGGACGCTTGGTGATTCCGGTAGGTGACGAAAACAGACAAGCAATGCATCGTATTACCAGGGTTTCAGAAAATGAATATGACCGTGAGGAAATGGCCGATTTTAAATTTGTTCCGCTGATTGGTGAAAAAGGGTGGGGAGATAAATAGTGGCTGAAGAGAAGCACCAAGCACCCAAAGATACTACAACCTTCAAAGAAGCTTCCTATTTGGCCTTTAAAGGATTTTTAATGGGATCTGCTGATATCGTGCCGGGCGTAAGCGGCGGGACAATGGCGTTAATTGTTGGAATTTATGAGCGACTTATAAATGCTATAAAAAGTGTGGATGGCTCATTCTTGAAATCTTTTTTTACTTTAAAGTGGAAACAGGCTTTTTCGGGAGTTCACTTTTATTTTCTGCTCGTCCTGTTTGCAGGAATATTTTCGGCACTGGCTTTTTTCACAAAAGTGGTACCACTGCAAGTATATATGTTTACCCATCCTGAATTAGTGTACGGGTTATTTTTTGGGCTGATTGTAGGGTCGGTTTATATTCTTGTTAAAGCATTAGAGCGGTTCACAAAAACAGAAGTGTTGATGGTGATTCTTGGTGTGGCTGTGGGACTTTGGGTAGTCTCATTGGTGCCAACCGATACTTCTGAGCATCCGGCCTTTGTATTCCTAAGCGGCAGTATTGCTATTTGTGCAATGATTTTGCCCGGTATTTCAGGATCGTATTTACTGCTCATTATGCGAAAATATGATTACTTACTTTCCCAAATAGGAAAAATCGGTGGAGTAGAGACAGCGGATGGATTTATAGGCTTACTCCCATTTATTGGGGGAGCCATTGTAGGTCTTGCTGTTTTTTCCAGGTTTTTATCCTGGTTGCTTTCGAAATATCACCCACAAACCATTGCGGTATTAATCGGGTTTCTCATCGGTTCTTTATATGTGATTTGGCCGTATCAACACCGGGATTTTGTACAGCAAGTTGAAGTAACTGAAGTTCAATACATGACCCACCCGAAAGTGCAGCAGCTGATGGAGAATCCCCCAAATACCAATTTGCCAGAGTACGAACGACTTGGTGAAGTTTCTAATGCGGAATCCAATTTTGATGAGATGAAGCAGGTTGAAATTGAAACCGTGACAAATAAATTGATTAAATCGGAGCCTTTTATACCGGGATCATATAATTCCAAACCGGATGATAACCCTGATGTTTGGAGTGGAATCATTGGAATTATTGTGGGTTTATTAATGGTGGTAGGATTGGAATATCTGAGAGAAAAGTAATTTCAAGAGTTTTTTCGATGTGGGTAATAATCTTGTATTGTGAGAAGTAAAAGATGGAACATTATCACGCGATAACTTATTTTATATATAGAGTTAACAAATAAAAAAGGAGAACAGATGAATATCGAGAGAATTTTAATTCCTACTGACTTATCAGAAAAATCTAACGCGGCTTTAGCTTCAGCAGATCTGTTCATAGAAATGTTTGATTGTACCGTAGATTTAATGCATGTAATACCGATGTCGAAATATTTGGGAGATAGTTTTGATCAAATCGGGGTACCATTGAACATGAATCAGGATGTATATCCAAAACTGATAGAGAATCAGCGAAAAAAATTAAGTGGTTTCGCTAACGAACATATTGATAAGAAGGAACGAAGAGGGGAGTATATAGTCACCATAGACCGGAAACCATCTGATTCTATTTTGAACCAAATTGAAAAAGGAAATTATGATTTAGTTATAATGAGCGCGAGGGGTGCTCATTTTGCCGATTTCTTTCATGGAAGTGCAACCGATAAAGTAGTGCGAAGGTCTAAGACTCCAATCCTGACGCTTTCGGAAACTATGCTACTCAATAAAATAAACACCATCGTTGTGCCCTGTGATTTTTCAAATAACTCACTGGCTGCCATACCCATGGCTTTTGATATGGCTAAGAAGTTTGGTGCCAAGCTCGAACTTCTCAACGTAATAGAAATGTATGCTCATGATGTACACGGCATAGAAGCTACTACTATCGGGATAGATGAAACAGCTGTATATGGTGGGTTGAAAGGCCGTTTGCGTTCATTTTTTAATGAAAATGAGGAATACAACTTTGAAGTAAAGGACGGCGAAGAAAACTTTACAGATACCATTGTACATAAAAACGGGGAGGAAACTTCTATCGAATTTAAAACTGTGATCAATAAATCCATTGCAGCCCATCACGAAATTGTGGACTATGCCAATGAAAATGCCGACTTGGTTATAATGAGTACACATGGCCGTACAGGCCTTTCCAGAATGCTGTTAGGATCAACAGCTGAGCAAGTGATTCAGCATATAAAAATTCCTCAGATTACCATAAAACCTGATCTGAAAAAGAAATCTTAGTCGAGTTCTTCAAAGGAGAGTAACCATTTGTAGAGCAAGAATAAGAGTAGCTTTAAGAGCGTATAAATTCTGCTATTTCTTCATTCAAACTTCATAGTGATTGTTGATCTTTGGGTAACAATTAAAAACGGAGGTTGTTATGAGAGCCAAGCAAATTTTAGTCCCCACCGACTTTTCAGATGCTTCACTTGAAGCCCTCAAAATGGCTGTAAAATTCGTAAAGCTGTATGGCAGCACCATCGATTTAATCCACGTGATTCCGTTGATGAGTTATTACGATGAGAGTATGCAGCATTTGGGTGTTCCATTTGATATGGAAAAAGACATCTACCCCAAAGTGTTGAAGGAAACAAATCAAAAGCTCCATGATTTAGCGGAAGAGTATATTCCCAAAGAACATCGTGGTCAGCTCATCAATTTGGTAGGCCGTAAAACAGCACAGGTTATTGCAGATCAGGGTAATAAAAGCCAATATGATATGGTGATCATGGCTAATAAAGGAAGCCATGATACCGATGATGTGCGTAGCAATACTACCGAAAAAGTGATTCGCTATTCCGAAAAACCGGTACTCAGTGTAAGTACGGCATTTGATATCGATGATATAAATGAAATACTGATCCCCGTAGATGGTTCCGGCGACTCTGCAGCACCCTTGGCCGAAACATTCAGTTTAGCCTACACCTTTGGCGCCGATATTAAACTCATGCACATCATTGAGCCTTATACATTAGGAATGGAAGTGATGTCGATGACTTTAGAGGATGAAGAAGCTGTTTATGAATCATTGATTGAATCCATTTCTGAATATTTTAAAGAAAATCCGGAGATGGATCTCAGCTTTGAACGAGGAGCAGAAAAATTTGAAGACTTCCTGGTTCACGGAGCTGACAGGTACAGTGAATCGGTGAAGGTTACCAGCATTATAAAGAAAGGATTCTCAGCGCATTCTGAAATCTGTGACTATGCCAATGAAAATAGTGATTTGGTAGTGATGAGTACCCATGGCCGAACAGGAATCGCAAGAGTATTACTCGGTTCAACTACAGCCATTGTAGCTGAGCAACTTGAGAAACCACTCATGACTTTGCGGCCTAAATAAAAAAATCGTCATTAGTAGCTAAAGACGTACAATTTAAACCCATGCAGATTATCCTCAATAGATTTGCATGGGTTTTTTTATGCCTTCTTTTTGTTTTAAGATAAAACTTATATACCATTTCAATCGTCTGTGTAGAAATGATAACGTGAAATAAATGAGCTGGGATGAAAGCAATAGAGAATACGGGACCAAAATTTCAACAAACAATATTTGTACTGCTTGCTTTAGTGATGGTGGGGATGATGAGTGTAAGTTGCTCAAATTCAGAAGCTGATCAGAAATCGGACATTATTAAGGAAGACGGAAAAGTGATAAATCCCGATCGGGGTCTGTGGCAAGATCAACAAGAGTTGCCCGTAGAGTTTGAGCTGGTAGATACGATTGACCTTTCCCAAATTGAAGAGCCGATAATAGGCGGAATAGCCTACCTTAGTTTCGATGATGAGGATAACATGTATTTCTTTGATCGCCGGCAGATGATGATGATATCGTTAGATAAAGAAGGGAATTTAAGATGGGCAAAAGGTCAGGAAGGAAAAGGCCCGGGCGATTTTGAAAACCCCTTTGGGATGGCCATCCACAATGACAAAATTTATATTGCAAATATTCAGGGCTCTCGGCTGGATGAATTTGATCTGGATGGAAACTTTATCAAAACTTACAATATACCCGAAGAAATACAGTTTGCGAGTTTAGTGGGGATAAGGGGAAATGGAGATCTTATGCTGAGTGCACCAAAATGGGGAACGATAGGGGCAGAGATAAATATCCTGGAACTCAGTGACAGCCTGCACCTAAAAACACATTTTACCATCGTAGAAACAGAAGATGAAAAATATGAGCGAGCTTCGTCACGTGGAGATATATCGATGTATGAAGATTATTTCACGTATTCATTTTCAACAAGCAATGGACATCGGTTTTATGATTATGATTCTACTTTGACTAAAGAAGTATCAAGAGCCTTTGATGGTGTTCTTGGTCCCGGGGTATATCAGACTGATAACAGCGTGAGTATATACTCATTGGGCAATGTGGATGCACCGGTATTTTTAGATGGCGGTTATTACCTGGTTAATGTTCGATATCCAACAAACATCGACGACCCAAATGAGTATGCCAAGAAGGCTTCAACAGGGGATACTGAATCTCCGGTGTATGAAGAATTTATAGACTTGTATAACACAGAAGGAGAGCTGTTATATGTATATGATAATACCGAAGAGGTGGAAGCCATAGGAAATCTTTCAGTAAGAGATTCAGAGGGTTATTACTACTCAACCTTCAGTAACGATCTACTCATTAAGAAATATCGGGTAGATGTTAAATATCAAAGTGCAGGAGAAGGGGTAGAAGAACCTCCGGTTACAATGGATTGATATTTGAAAGTGCTTATTTTTGTCAGTTCTATTTGCAAAGTTGTTGCCTAACAGTGAATTCTTTGAAGGTACAGCTTGTCGTTGGTTTATATTCCTTTATTCTTAATAGCCATCCATTTACAATCTTCTTCATTTTGGCTTGATCCGCCGGTAGTCGGACAAGCACCAAAACGAAGCAAAAGGTCAAGGCGGGCGAAAAAAAAGCTAAAGATAACTACATTCCGTTATCTTCTTAAAGCTCGTTTTTCTAAGGCCGAAGTAAATTAAACATTCAATAAAGAAATTGTTTTACTTGAAAAATCTTGGTAATCCCATAATCATTCAAATCTTGGTTCCAAGTGATGAAGTGTTTAGAAGCAAAATGGGCTTAATCTTGACCTATTGTTATAAATCATCTTCATTGCTCCAAATAAAAAAGGCGAACCAACAACCGGCTCGCCTTCGAAATTATTTCTCTTGAAAGGTATTAATTTTCAGTAACGGGATATTTTTGAAGACCGGGTTTTCGATCCAGGAACTCTTCGTAAAGTTCAATCTGTCGGCTCGTCATAGGTACGAGGTAGCCATCTATAAATACATTGAGGATCTGTGTTTTGGTCTCAAATGGGTCGCCGTCAGCCACAAAAAAGTTAGCCTTTTTACCTACTTCAATGGAACCAATGCTATCGCCAACACCCATAATTTCAGCAGCGTTGATGGTGACTGCTTTCAAGGCCTCTTCTTTGCCCATTCCGTAGGTAGCAGCAAATGCAGCGTTATAAGGGAGGTTCCTTGCATTTTCAGTATCACCGGAACGCAGGGCTACTTTAACACCGGCCTTCTGCATGACACCGGGATTTTTATAAGCCGCGTCATAAGCATCCGAACTACGGGTAGGGGTTGATAAAACGGGTCCTGTGATAACAGGAATCCCGGCTTCTGCTAATTCCTCTGCCACTCTCCATCCTTCAGAAACTCCGGTAAACACTACATTCTCATAGCCTCTGTTTTCAACCCATTCGAGGGCGCTAAGGATGTCCTTGGCTGCATTTACTTCGATATACATCAGCATATCTCCTCTGATGGCTGTAGCCAAGGCTTCCATTTCAGGATAATAACGGGTATCGTCTGCATCTTCGATTTCGGCATATAACTCTGCTTTATCGAATACGTCATTGAGTTCTTCCAATGCTTGCTCACGGGCTCGGTCGGCCTGTTCCTGGGTTTGTCTCCAGCTGCGTCTGCTGTTGGGGAAATTTATGATGAGTCCTTTTGAACCTGCATACATCTGGTCGGGAGTATATCCAAACAAATTGATGGTGGCAGCAGTGCCGGGCAGTAGTCCGCCGCCGGGCATGGTAAGGGTAGTGGTTACACCGCTTACCCTGGTTACAGGGATGGCTTCCGAATTGGGGTTTACAGCGGTTAGGGCCTCCATCTGCGGGGTAATATTTCCGTACTCATCATAATCCTGAGATTCTTCAATACTGCCAATTTCCATGAGTCCCAATTGGGTACCGGAGTCGATCATACCGGGGTAAACTTCACCGCCGTTATAATCATAAACTGTGGCATCACTTGGGATATCGATGTTTGTGCCGACGGCTTCAATGATACCTTTGTTAACGAGAATAGTACCGTTTTCAATGATTCCATTGGTAACCGTGTAAATTTTGGCATTGGTAATGGCAAATTTAGCACTGTTTTCCTGTCGGATTTCACTGGTTTGTTGTTGTGCAAATGAAGCCAGTGGAATACATGCAATCAGAATAATAAAGGTTATAAATTTTTTCATGGTCAGTCCTATTTATTTAAAAACTCATAAAGATTAACGAATTCGGCATCCTGCATACACTTATGTTGCTCATCCGCATCAAAGATGTGAATGTCCTCGATGGTGTCTTCAGGATCAACAGCAAGTCGCTGGTCTTTGGCATCATTTTCACGATCAAAATATTTCACTCCATCCACGAATGTCATTACAGGAACAGCATATGAGGATAGCGGATGACCTTCAAAAATTGCGATATCAGCATCTTTTCCTTCCTCAATAGATCCAACACGATCGTCAATACCCAATTGCTTGGCCGGGTTCAGGGTGATAAGTGCAAGTGCTTCTTCGTCACTCAATCCACCATATTTTTGTGATTTAGCTGCTTCATGGTAAAGATGACGAATAAGTTCACCGGAGTCTGAATTAATAGACGTGTTCACTCCGTTTTTAGTGAGAATAGCCGCATTATAGGCGGTAGAGTAGTACACCTCTAATTTATACGCCCACCAGTCAGAAAATACAGAAGCACCGGCGCCAAACTCTGCCAATTCAGGTGCTACCTTATAAGCTTCGTTGGCATGCTGAAAAGTCAGGTTTTCAATTCCGAAATCGCTGAATACATTTAAAAGCATATAAATCTCATCGGCCCGGTAGGAGTGACAGTGAACCAATACTTCACCTTCCAGGATATCGACCAGGGTTTCCATTCTGCGGTCATACTCCGGAGCTACTTTACGGCGACTGTTATCGGCTCGGTAAGCATCCCATTTCTTTTGATAGACCAGGGCTTCATTGAATGAATTTCGGAGCATAGCTTCCACACCCATTCGACTTTGAGGCTGAATACCACGAGCGCGTCCACCACGAGTTGGATTTTCTCCAAGGGCAAACTTTATGGTACGAGGGGCGCCTTCAAACATCATGTCTTGGGGGTCTGTAACTCCATAGCGCAGTTTCAGTGTTTCACTTTCACCGCCAATGACATTTGCAGAACCGTGTAAAAGATGGATGGAAGTAACACCACCGGCTAATGCACGGTAAATAGAAATATCAAGCGGGTTAACTACATCCCCCATTTGCACTTCAGCCGTAACCTGACTGGTGCCTTCATTAATGGAAGTTCCGGCAATGTGGGAATGAGCATCAATGATACCCGGCATCACATATTTACCGGTTGCGTCAATCTCGGTAACCCCGTTTGGAGTTCTGAGTGAAGTACCGATCCGGGAAATTTTTCCGTCTCTGACCAGTACATCTGTGTTTTCAAGGGTTCCATCGGTAATGGTTATTACCGTTGCGTTCTTAATCAATACATCGCCTTTAGAAACCTGTGCCATGGTCACAGTAGTACCAAACAGCAGCAGGGCGAATAAAAAAGTTAGTTTTTTCATATCAAATCTTTTCATTTTTAATTAGGCACTTTAGTTGCTGTAATTGGAATAGACATGTTGAAAGCGGAAACAGAAGCTTCGCCGGAAAATTCGGAGCCTGTTACATCTCCTACTACTACGATTTCAACAGATTGTCCACCGGCATCAAAGCTAAAATCAAAGCTGAGTGTGCCATCCAGGAAAGAAAGGTTATTCATATCCATATCAGGGCCTCCATCGTTGCTGGTCATCAATCCGGTAAGAGAGCCACTTTCATTACTGAAAATCCACTGCCCGGTTTGCTCTCCCTGCGGAGAGGTGAGGGTGTAGTTCCAGGTACCTGTTAAAGCTTCCATTCCTTCATCAGAAACTTCACCTCCGGCGGGCCTTGAGGTGTCATATTCATATTTGTCACCATCCACGAATACATATTTAATTTTTGAATCTTCCTCGAAATATGGAGCGGTAGTTACAATCGCATTTCCAAGTTTACCGGTTTCAAGAGTTCCGGCAATATTTTCGATTCCAAGTAACTTAGCGGCTTCGGTGGTGAGAGCTGCAAGTGCTGCATCTTCACTTAGTCCGGCTGCCACAAGTCTTTCCAGGTTCCCTTTTATAGAATTGGTTGTAGTTCCCATAGTTGAGAATCCATAAGAAATACCGGCTTCATTAAATTCACGGTACTGCGATAAAAACTGATTATAAGCTTCCAGTCTTCGTTGCTCTTGCCGGATTACGTCAGCCGATTTTTCCTCGTCATCTTCAGATGTTTTAGGTTCATCGGGAAGGTCCAAAGACATCAGTACCTTAATGTCAGAATCTCTTAAATCATCCATCAGGAACCAGCCTTCTTCCAAGTCGCTGAGTACGAGGTTGAAATCCAGTTCATCTTTCAATTTCATAGCTCTGCGGGCTTCCAGCATACTATTGGTGTGGTAGAATACCGGTTTGTTTTTATCTATGACCGGATAGAAAGCCTGCAATGCACGGTCTTGTGGGGGGCGCTGTATGCCATCCGGATTGCTTGCATACAATGTTTCATGATCTTTATTGTAAGTAGCCTGGGTGTAGAGGTTTCTCCATTTGGCCATTATACCAAGTGTGTTACCGGGATAAGCACCCGGTGCTCCGGTAAATTGAGTAAACATAGACGCGTCTTGTTTTAGTACAAGATCATAGCTTGTGTCTTTGTCTGACAACAGGATGATGGCACCCGAACCCGGAAGCATTCTTCCATAGGGTACGGTATGTGAAATCGTAAACCCAAGTTTCCGCATGTTTTCAATACTGCTTTCAGCAACATCGAGCTGGCTGATTACACTTTCTTCAGGGGTGATACCTGCGTAATCATTAGGAGGATCGGGAGTGAAGAGATTGTCAGGTCGCTCCATCTGGTCTGGGCGAGTGGCTCCGGTGTTCGACATACCGTCGATGAAACCGGGATAAACGAATAATTCTGTTCCATCAATAACTTCTGCATCAGCAGGGATGGAAACATCGGTTCCAACCGCACTGATAAGTCCGTCTGATATTACGACTGTCCCGCTGTCAACAACCATTCCGGGCCCTTGTATGATGGTAGCACCGGTTATGGCAAAGGTACGTGTTGGGTACGCCTCACCGGTATGATCACTTTGGGCTAAGAGGTTTGTTGAGATAAAGAGAAGGGGAAGTATGAATACCAGTTTGAATACATTGTGTAGGTGTAGCTTCATTCTCATATAGTTAGATTTGTTGTTTTAGGCTAAAAAGTCCTTGTAGACAGATACCATTAAAATACCCGTAAGTTTTTGATACCAGCTAATGTAACAGAAATTTTTTTTATTTATGTGGCTATTACAAAAATTTGCAGAATGGGGTGGGGGTAGTTTTGGCCTACCAACTAATGTAAGTGCCTCGCATGTGTGGTATAGTTTTCAATCAGAGGTCAGTTTTTGAACTATTAATCATCTACGATTCTGTGGGCCTTAGATTGGTGTAGGCACGTTTATTAGTTTTCTTTGGTATGGGAGATTGGAACCCCATATCGAAGTTTAGAGAAAAGAAGGGGTGCTGATTTCAGCATCCCTTTTTCTATTTAATCTAATACAACTGCTAATCCGCTAACTGTAATTGTTTCTTTAGTGACAAGATCACCCGAGAAAGTAGAATTGATGTCCAGATTAAAAATAGCGTTTGCTCCCCATTCAGAAGCTAGTTCATATATACCATCAATAGCCTTTTGTATATCTAAAATTTCAACAGCATAGTATTCCACCTGATTTCCATTGTATACTCTTGTACTTGTAAACTCAGGTTCATCCTCATTTTGAATCCTATTGTGTTCACCAAAGCTAATTTTTTTCACCTCTGGTTGAAGATTCACTTCAATTAATCCTACAGAATTATAGTCCTTCTGAGGTCCTTCGGTAGTTATTAAGAAACCTTGCTCAGCATATGGCCGAAAATCAATCCCATAGTAACTGTACCCTCCATCTGAAGTTATGTTTTCTCTAGTAGTAGAGCATCCGGCAAGCAATAAAAGTATAAGTACCCATCCTAATTTTCTCATGACAAAAATGATATAATTAAATATGAAATAAAGCAGGAAGCCTTTCTCCCCGTATAAATTTCTCTAAAATATAAAGAGTTTCCCCTGATGCAAGTATTAGCATCAGGAATAAAAATATAAAATTATAAGCTAACTTGAATTAAGTTAGCTTATTCTTTAAATAGGACTAATCACTGGGCTTGTTATTAGTCCTATAACTCACCATTGTATTATATGAGTCAGCACGTATTCTTAACTGAGGAAAATAATCAGATATATATAAATGTCTCTGTTCCGGAGATTAATATTCAAGATTTTAAAATTGATTATGGTGGGTATGGTGGTATAAAAAGATTATCAGTGATATTGATTAATACTATTACAAATGAAAGAGAAACGGTTGTTTCAAGAGACCCAGATACATTTCAAAGGAAAGCTAGTCGTAAAGTTGAAAAATGGCTTAAAAAACAAAGAAAAGACAATGGAAAGCTTTTAGCGGAACTTAGAACTAAAGAGGCAGAGCTTGAAAGGGAAAAATTATTCGATCTTTTAAAGTTTATGGTTCAGGAAAATTTGGATATAAGGTCTGAAGTATTTCACAAGAGTGATAAATACGATACAAAAAAACCTCAAAAGCCAAGTATCAAAAGATTAGATGATTTGCCTAATAAACCTTCTAAAAGTTCATTTAGTGTTGACATTAATTTTTTCGATAACATATTTGTCAGCTCTAAAAAAAAGAAGATAAATAGGTATAAAAATGCTTATCGAAATGCTTTACAGGCTTGGGAAAAAGAGAAAAAAGAAATATCAAAACGGAATAAGGAGAAAGAAAAATGGAATAAACAAATACAAAGTAATTGGGAAGAAAGGCTTGAAAAGTGGGAGATAAAAAAGGCTAATTTTTATAAAGAGCAAGAGATTTATAATCAAAAAATAGATAAACTTTTTAATAAAACTTTAGAAAAACCTTCTAATATTGAAGAATATTTTAAACTTACATTATCACGATTAGACGAATTATTGCCAGAGACATTCGATAATGATTTAGAATTAGAATATAGAAACGGGACCCTCATACTCAATTATCTTATACCAAATCAGGAAGACCTTCCAACACTTGAGAAAGTGACATATATCATTAGTAGAGATGATTTTACAGAGAAGTATATAAATAACACAAAGTCTAAAAAATTGTATGAAAGAACAATTTATGGACTAGTGATTTCTGTTATACATTATGTGTTTGAGGTAGACAAAAATAATACTTTGGAAGCTGTTGCAGTAAACGGCATCTCAAAAGAAAGGAATAAGAAGACAGGTAAAAAACAAACAAAGACTGTATTAAGCATTCAAGTAGAAAGAGATGAATTTGAAGAATTAGACCTGCTACATGTTGATCCTAAGGAGTGTTTTAAAGGACTAAAGGGAATTAGTTCTGGGACATTAGTTGACAAAGTTCCAATTAAGCCAATAATGAAAATAAGTAAGGACAATAGCAGATTTATAGAAAATGAAAATGTAATTGACACATTAAATGACACTAATAATCTGGCAGCGATGGATTGGCAAGATTTTGAGCATCTAATACGAGATATTTTCGAAAAAGAATTCAGCAAAAATGGTGGGGAAGTCAATGTCACCCAAAGTTCAAGAGATCAAGGTGTAGATGCTATTGCTTATGATCCTGACCCAATTAAAGGAGGTAAATTAGTAATTCAGGCAAAAAGGTATACAAACACAGTAGGTGTTCAGTACGTAAGAGATTTATATGGTACAGTTATTAATGAGGGGGCAAATCGGGGGATATTAATCACTACCTCAGATTATGGATCAGAGTCACATAATTTTGTAAAGGATAAGCCCTTATCACTTATTAACGGACAAGAACTGCTATACTTGCTTAAAAAGCATGGCTATTCAGCAAAAATAGATATCGCCGAAGCTAAAAAAGTACTTGGATTAGGGGATCAATAAATACTTCATTTTCAACAAATTTATTTAAAATAATATATGTCAACACCCAGAGTTTTTGTTTCATATTCACATGATAATAGCCAGCATAAAAAGTGGGTATTAAATCTTTCCAAAAATTTAATAAAAGATGGGATTGATGTCTTGCTTGATCAGTGGAATCTAGAGGCTGGTCAAGATATCCCTCACTTTATGGAGGAGAGTATATCAATTAGTGATTATGTACTTATGATATGCTCTAAAAACTATGTCAGTAAGGCTAATGAAGGAAGGGGAGGCGTTGGGTATGAGAAAATGATCCTTACATCTGATTATTTGAAAGGAATAGATGAAGGTATAGTTTTACCTATTATTAGAAATAACCCTTCAGATACAGTACCTACATTCGTATCAAGCAAATTTTATTTAAATTTTAACGATGATTCAGACTACGAATTCAATTATGATGAATTGGTGCGAACCATTCATGATTCACCTAGATTAATTAAACCTGAAATTGGAGAAAAACCAACATTATCAAATGATAATGATCTGGACATAGATTTAAAGAAAGAGTCTGGATTAAAAACTGTCATGGAATTAATCTCAGAAATTTACAATGGTACGTCAAACTTACATGTAAGTTTTGATACTCTTCATCGTAATTCGCCTTTTCATAAAATACAACTTGAGTTGATATTAAAAGATGCATATGATTTAGGTTTAATTGATTGGAGCGGGAAAAGAATTAACATAACAGAGGAAGGTAGAATATATATAGTGAATAATAAGCTTATATAAATGCTCTCATGTCAAGCAAAAACAATCGTGATTTTTTTATTCTGTTTGCACCAATCTTTGTACCATGAAATAAAAAAGCCAGTTAAATCAAAGACTTAACTGGCTTAATGGTGGGCCCGGAGGGACTTGAACCCCCGACCAATCGATTATGAGTCGACTGCTCTAACCAACTGAGCTACGGGCCCATTACGTATAAATTTTACTTACTTGGCAACAGTAAGGCGCCAAAGATAAATATCTTATCATTTAGAATCGAATGTTATTGTAGCTTATTTTTTGTTGGCAATTGTATTCTGTTAGATCATGTGTATCAAGCTAATGACATTGAAGCTGTCACTGTTGTGCCATCCCTATGGGATTGAAGCCAAATAAAAATTATTTTCGTGTTTTCGAGCTTTCGTGGCAATTAAATCGTCCATCATTAATCGGTCCATCGTCCATCGCAAATCAATATAAATCGAACTCAGGTTAACAGATTACTATATTAG
>NZ_JAVLBQ010000059.1:0-5650 GCF_031581265.1 Gracilimonas sp. | reverse complement strand
ATCATAACTTATATCACATATTGCTTAAACGACTCAGAGACGATCCGCTTTGACTCGTTTGCTTCATAAGACCCTAATTAAATTCCAGGCGAAGATTTATCGGACTGAAACTTTACTAAAATTCAATTTAAACATACCTTCAGTCCTAATTTTGAAAACGGTTTTATTCTAAATACATGAGCTCAGAAAATACATTTGATTACAACAGTGCTGGATATAAAAAATTTCTAAAAAAATTTAGAGATACCGATTTAGAAAAATCTTCTTTAATTGTGTTTGCCGGTTCTTTTAATACTAACCGGGAAGCAGCCCTTGATGAATTCAAACGTGAAATAATTGGTGAACCTGTTGAAATTGATTTGGCTGAAATCATCACTCCTTATGAAGAAGAAAGCTATCAGAACATAGACCGTTGTCTTAATTCAATTAACAAAGATGAAGAGCTTGTTATATTTAGAAATGCAGAACAACTCAACGGGGCTTACACCGCTTATTCTACTTCTATAGTGCGCTACGGATCTCCACAGGAAAAATATTTTGTGAAAAAACTTGCTGAAATTCCTGTACCTGCTATTCTCGAGCTAAAAGATGAAGACCAACTCGATCGTTTTTTACAACGTAAAGCAGATGCCGTCTTCCTTTTCAAAGCACCTACTTCCCTTTTAGAGCGTTTAGCCTGGAAAGTGAAAAATATACACGTTCATGGCTCCAGCTTCTTGTCTCCCCGCCCACACTAAAACGTATCTTTTTTTTAATAAAGTTTACTTAAGCCCAATGAATTTTGGATTTCTATCGTTATATATTGATGAGAAGAAATTTTAAATAAAGACTATTTGTTCTATGAAAGTTACAGTTAAAATGGAAACTGCCGGAAGACGCGGAAAGCAAGTATCCGTAATCCGCGGAATTACCCATAATCCACAAGTCATCGAAAAGCTTGAAAAGAAGTTAAAAACACAGTTAGGTACCGGTGGCACTATCAAAGGAAAAACTATTGAAATTCAAGGAGATCACGTAGATCGAATCAAAAAAATCCTGGAGAAAGAGGGATATCAGGTGGATTAGGTTCTAGGAATGAGGTTTTAGGTGCGAGATGTTAGGTTTTAGGGAAAATATTTCAGCACCTTCTTATATTTTTAAGTTTTTCTGTAAGGAATTGGTTTTTCATTGCTCTTACTTTTTAAAGAAAACCAACTCTAACTAAAATTTAAGATGATGAAAAACTTCAAGAAACTTATTGTTTGGCAACGTAGCATGGAACTTGCATCTGAAACCAAGGAAATTGTTTCCAAACTTCCTAAAGAAGAACGCTACACTTACCGAGATTAAATTATCAGGTCTTCTATTTCTATACCTTCTAATATTGCTGAAGGCAGCAGCAGAGATAGCAGAAAAGATTTTAAACGATTTCTTAGGATCTCACTCGGTTCTTGTTTTGAACTTGAAACCCAATTACTGTTATTAGAGCAGAATGGAGTACTCAATACTCAGATACTTAAAACAGCAATGGATTTTAATGATGAAGTTCAAAAAATGCTCCACACTTTATTAAAAAAATAATCTAAAGCCTAACACCTCGCACCTAAAACCTATCTTACAACTTCACCTTGCTTTCCTGTCGTGGATCCAGGTCATAAAGGGATGAAGCAGTAGCCTGAATGGTTTTATACCACTCATTGCCGTACTTATCATTTATAGTATAAAAATCAGCAAAATCAGGTTTACGAATGGTCATTTTCCACTCTTGAGATTTTGACTTAAAAACCGGCTCTACATGTAATAATTCATGGTACAGCATCATTTCTTTGGTATCATTATCCAGCATATCCCACAATTCACCGGAAATCTCGATTAGATAATCGTTACCCGAATAGTGTTTCACTTCCCTACTTGCCTTTATACATTTTGCAGCCCGCTGTTTTGATAAGTTTGGATACACTAAAAAATATCCAATTTCAGCTGGACCAAATTCCATTTTATGCTTCTCAATAACCTTTTTAGCGATAGCCTCCACTTCCGGAGATTCCATTAATTGTTTCGTTGAATAAATAGTCGCTTCAGCTTTTAAGTAATCGTTCTCTGGCATGAATTATAGTCTTTTTGTTAAATATTTACTTTATAAAAAGACCCGTCAGTTTTCAAAAATCTGACAGGTCTAACTGTTTATAATTAAATCTTGAATTATAGAATTTTAGGTACTTTAACGGATGTTGCCACTATAGAATACTCTTTTTGTGGTCCCTTAATGGCATCTGGATTATTACCGGCGTCCTCAGCGTAATGTTTTGCTTTTTCTTCAGTAAGTTCTTTTACTTCAAAAGTTCCGATTAAAGTTACTTTCTTCCCTTTTGAATCGGTTGGAATAAAGAATCCATAATCTTTAAAAGTAATGCGGGCAGAGTAACTCCCTTCATTGGCTACAAAAAAGCATCCCTTCTTTTGACAAACTTCAGCAATTTCAGTTTCAAGAGTTACTGTTTTTCCGGATAAGTCTTCTTCATTTTCGATAATACTTTTTAGTGAGGTACTCTCACCCCAGGTATCCACTTCCGCCCCAAAAACTTCATGATTTTCAGTAACCTGAACCGGTTCTGACAAGCGAATAACCTCTGATTCTTGCGCAAATGCAAGAGTGGAGAATCCTATTAATAAGACAAATAGTATACTTTTTTTCATAGTCACTTAATTGGTTTAAAAGGAGTCCAAACATACAAATATATCTCCCAATATTTCATCCAATTCTGACGATTATTCTTCACTTTTTTGGCGATGCTCACAGTAATAGATTTTACGTCCCCCGGTTTTCATTTCCGCAATTTTTCTTCCACACTTATAGCATGGGTTTCCAGTGCGGTTATATGCATAATGTCGGTATTCTTTCCTTGACGCCCCCTCCCTTTTCAAAGCTTCAACCAATTCAGGTTCAGTAGTAATTCCTCCTGTTATGTACGACCGGCGAGACAATTCAATCGAATAATGAGCCAAATCTTTGATTTGTTCCGGTGTACAATCCTTAGGTCTGAAATCAGGATCTATTTTGGCACAAAACAAAATCTCACTCCGTAAATAATTTCCTACTCCACTCAGAAATCCCTGATCTAATAACAAAGTAGCAAGTTTACGATTTTTGAAGTTATCATCTCTGTATCGAGATAAAACCTCTTCGTAAGTAGTGTCAGGATGGACTACATCGGGACCAAGTTTTTTGATGTAACTATGCGATTCAATTTCATCATTTTTAAGCATTTCAATTTCAGAGGCAGAAAATAAATAAGCTGCCCCACCTTTAGTTTTGATAGCGGCTCTGAGTGATCGATTGGTATTTGGCTCCTCTCCATTATCCGACATCATCCATTTACCATATAGCTGATTGTGTGAGTATAAATTCAACCCATTGTCGAATTCTGTAATAATTGCTTTTCCTCTTGGTGTTACTGAAGTCACTTTTTGCCCAACAAGTTGATCTTCAAATACCTTAAGCTCGTCGAAAGCAAAATAGATTTCAGTAATTTCTTTGTTAGCTATGGTTTTACTGATGTTATCAGCGGCTCTCCAAATTTCGGGTCCTTCAGGCATATTTAACTACGGTTGAATCATTTACCTGTTAGTAATCTTATCTGGAGAACCTGCGAGCGTCCGTAGGTCCTCGTAGCGTTCGGCTTTCTGGTGAGAATCCCGTAACGCTCGCAGGTCTTACGGACGCTGCGAGGTTACTTAACTCAGAGGTTTCTCCAGGCTATTTTGTAACCGGTAAAGACGTTATGGTTATTGATGAATTGTTGATAATTTAGCTCTCACTACAAAACGTTCATAAAATACGTTCAATGAAACCCATCATCACCCTTATTTCCGGATTTTTTGGAATTCTTTTTTTTGAAGGATTTGCCCGATTGATTATCACTTTTTACCATCGAATTGAATTTCAGTTTTATGGAATCTCCTACCTTCCTTCTGATGCTTGGGTAATTATTATCTTGTTATCAGTTTTGGTTAGTACCTGGCTGGTGACTATGCTTGTTCTTACAGTAATCAATAAAAATTCGCTAATTTATACTTGTATATTCGGTCTAATACTCTTTCTTTGGCGTTTAGTTGAAATAGGCAACTCTTACAATGCAGAGCCTATTTGGTATTTTATAACCGTCAATCTTTTACACCTAATTGGAATAACATTAGCCTATCAGTTATTTAAAAATCAATATGAAAACATCAAAAATACTTAGTCTACTCTTAATTTCCTTTTGTCTGAGTTGCTCTTCTAATGAAAGTGATTCAGTTGTAACATCCATGGATTCACCAACCTCAGGTAATAGTTATTTTCCCAGATTATATACCGATAATACCAATACTGTTTTTATGAGCTGGATTGAAGAAACAGAAAATCAGCATTCTTTGAAATATTCTTCTTATGTGGATGAAAGTTGGACTGAACCTACTACTATAACTTCCGATTCAACCTGGTTTATAAACTGGGCTGATTTCCCTTCAATTATCGCACAAAATGGTGATCCAATGGCTGCTCACTGGCTCAACAAAGTTGAGGGTGGTGCCTATGCCTACCATGTGAACATGACCACTTATGATGATCAATGGAATGAAACTTTTACTCCCCACAAAGACGGTACTCCTACTGAACATGGTTTTTCGAGCATGACACCTGCTACCGATTCCACCTATTTAGCTTTATGGCTGGATGGTCGGAATACCCACAATCGAGCAAATGATGAATACAATGATATCAACAAGGCAATGACTTTAAGAGGAGCTTTTATTGATTTAAATAATGAAATTGTACAGGGTTTCATGCTTGATGACGCTGTATGTGACTGTTGTAATACGGCCATAGCTAAAACAAACAATGGTTATGTGGCTGCTTACCGGAACAGAACGGATCAAGAAATCCGTGATATATATACCACTACTTATTCTGAAGGCCAATGGAGTAGTTCCAAACCGGTTCACGCCGATAACTGGGAAATTGCCGCATGCCCTGTTAACGGTCCTGCAATAGATGCAATTGGTGATAGAGTTGCTTTGGCTTGGTTTACGGGTGCAAATGGAGTTTCTAAAGTCCAACTGGCTGTCTCTAATGATGGCGGTAATTCATTTAACGAACCCATTGTTGTAGATGAAGAAGGTCCGTTGGGACGCGTAGACCTAAATATGACCACTGATAAAATCTGGCTAAGCTGGTTAAATCCTGAAGAAAATGGAGAAGGGAATCTTAAAATTAACTCCTACGATCATGAAGGAAAGCAATTGGCATCGTACACTGTTCCTGGTATATCCGTAAACAGAAGTGCCGGTTTCCCTCAAATAACTACAAACGGTGAAAAGATACTGGTGGCTTATACAATCCCGGGTGAATCAGGTGGTGAAATTGAAATGGCTGTATTGGAGCCTGGCACAAATTAAAGCTAACTCATTTCCTGCTCCGGGTTGTAGATGTTAGATAATTCGGCGACAAAATTATAATCCTATTTTCCTTCTTGACCCTGAAGGTGTCATATATGAATAGCCCAGGGTAAAACCGCTTAAGCGGTAGCAACCCTGGGATACATCGTTACAAAAAATAAGGGTCTTATGAAGTATAGCATGTTATGATTGTTTGTAACATATTGCTATACAATGGTTAACAAGTATTATAAAC
>NZ_JAVLBQ010000058.1:0-5927 GCF_031581265.1 Gracilimonas sp. | reverse complement strand
GATCGGGAGTGATGCTTTGAACCTCTGCCATTATTCGTGACGGAAGAGGAATCCAGGGAAGTAAACCATAGGCTAAAATTAACGCCACCATTGCAATTAGAGTAGATTGCATGACAAATTGGGTTATCACTTGCCACCGGTATGCCCCTAAAACTTTATAAACGCCCACTTCTTTTGCTCTCTTCAGGGCCCGTGCAATTGAAAGATTGGTGTAGTTAAAACAGGCCATTAATAAAATTATAAGCGCGTTAACCATTAAAATAATTAAGTTTTCCATTGGGTACGCCTTGCCCGCTCCGATATCAGCTCTAAGTACTTCTCCAGGTGAAATTTCAGCAAGTGTTTGAACATCAAATTGATAGTTTTCTACATGTTCGGGAAAATTGAGTTCGTTTATTTTGTAAGCTGAAATAGTTTTGGCTGCTTCAAGAACGGCTTCTTTCGACGTTCCTTCTTTGGTCTTCAGGTAGGTTAAATTTCGCCGGTAATCATTCCACGAATCCACGCTTGAGGATATTTCCGAATCCTGATGTAAAAGGGGCAAAGTACTAAATGAAGCTAAGGCTCCAATTCTGAAATGGGTGTTCTGCGGTATTTCTTTGAATACACCCGTTACTGTGAAGTCCCCGATTCCCTCAATGGACATTATTCTACCCAAGGGATCTTCATCCCCAAAAAACCGGCGGGCATTATGCTCGGTGAGTACAATAGAAAAAGGCTCGGTAAGGGCGAACTTTCCATTTCCTGATGCAAGCTCAAATCCGAATACATCAAAGAACGACGGTTTGGTAAATGATCCGGAAATATTCAGGGACTTTTCTTCGGTTGAAGCTTTCCCAGACAAGTTTCGATACATAGGCACCATAGCATCAACAAATTCATATTCTTGTAATGCTTCCGTCAAGGGGACCGGAGTGCTAGCAAACCGTTCATTATCTCCGTTGTTGTAGTTGACTTGGGTGATGACCCTAAATGTTTCATCCGGGTGTGGGTGAAAGTTATCAAACTCCAGTTGGTTTTTGATAATCATCATCGCCGGAATGCAAATGGTGATACTCAACATCAACCCCAAAATATTGATAGCTGAAAAGAATTTATGTCTTGTTATGTTCCGATATGAAACTTTAAGAAATTGGTAAAGCATCTATAATTGATTTGCTGAAAAGGGTCATATGTTAGTTTACAAATAGTGTGCCAACCATTGTATTTAGAGTAAAAGGCCCCATTTATCCACGTAAACCGTTCGAATACGAACACCCTTGTTCGCAGGTGTACAGATTTAACTTTACTCGTACCGAAGCCGAACGTCTGGCACAAGGCATAAAAAGTCTTACCTCTAAAATCTAAAACCTTTCATCTAACACCTACTTAAGAAACGCCTCCGCAATCCGCGCAAACTGTTTGGGTTTATCCAAAAAAGCATAATGTCCGGCGTCTTCAATAATTACCAGCGCAGCATTCTTAATCCCCTTTTCGATTCGTTTTCCCTGATACACCGGCGTGGCTTCATCATTTCGCCCCCAGATGAGTAGGGTCTCATGAGGAATATTGGGCAAACTCGATTCAAGATATTCCGTTACTGACTTCACAAAGGTTTCTCTCATAACCCCACTTAGTTTGGAATAGTCACTTGACCCGAGACTCTTCCATAACGATGTAGACCGAAGCCATCCCAACGCTTTTTCACGAAGTGAACCAGGTAGGATCATAAAAGGGGCCTTCAGGGTTTTAGCGGTATATTTTTTGAGATAGAATTTTATTGATCTTTTCGGCTTCATTCCAGCGCCGCCTGTGATCAAGACTTTGTCGATATGCTTTTTACCAAAATCACGGGCACAGAGTTTGAGGATAATGCGTCCCCCAAAAGAATGAACCAGTACATCTACTTTATCTTCTTCCAAAGATTGAATGAAGGCTTGAATGGAATCAGCATAATCATCAATTGACCATGCTTCACCCGGTTCGGGCGAATCTCCAAATCCTGTAAGGTCCAAGACATAGTTGGTTCTTAGGTGAGATAAATTATGAGCCACCGGCATCATAACCCGCTTGCTGCTTCCCCACCCGTGTAGGATTACCAACGGTTTTCCTTCCCCTACTTTTTGGTAGATGATTTCCTGTTTTTGATATGTAAATGTGTGAGTATTTGCCATGAACTAAATTTTGCCAAACTTCACACTTCAAACAATGGGAAACAAGAGGGGATTTATAAATAAGCTTTGATACTTTGTTAATTGGTAATTTTAAATGTTGAATGTTAAATGAATATCTAACTCATTTAACATTCAACATTTAGCATTTAAAATTACAGACTAAAAAACTCCCTCACTTCTTAGACTTACAAAATTATACCCTGCAATAATCACGTGATCATCCACGGGAATGCCAAAGAGTTTACCGCATTCAGCGATGCGTTTGGTGAGTTGGATATCAGCGGTGGAGGCTTTGTTGTGTCCCGAAGGATGATTGTGGATTAGGATAATGGAATTCGCTTCATTTAGAACTGCTTGGCGCATAACTTCAGCGGTATCCACAATAGTTGCTGTTTTACCGCCATTGCTGATTTTGGAGAAGCCGGTCAGCTTTTTGGTGTTGTCAAGGAAGCCGACAATAAAAGTTTCTTTGGTGAGATGGCGAAGTTTGGGGGCAAAATAAGCGTTCACATCCTCAGGAGAAGAAATCTGAATTTCTTCACCGAGCGCTGCTACCTGTAGTCGACGAGCCAATTCAAAAGCAGCTTCCAGCGTGATGGCTTTCACTTTAGCAATTCCGGGAATCACTTTTAACGCTTGCCAGTCTTTACGAACCAAATTATGCAATCCCCCAAATTGATTGAGTAACGCTTTGGCGGTATCGATTACATTCATTTTTTTGGTGCCGGTTCGGATCAGGATGGCGAGTAGTTCGGAATCAGAGAGGGAGTCGGCTCCGTAATTCATTAGTTTTTCGCGCGGTTGCTCATCGGGGAGCATTTCTTTAACGGTGCGCTTATGGAAGTTTTCCACAGAAAAAGATTCTTCATGGCTCATGATACTAAGATTTATTTTTTATTCTTTCTTAGTAAGAGCGATGAGAATGGGATTCCTTACAGTTTTTTTTCGTTAATAGTGAAATGGATATTCGTTATTAGGGATAAAACCGATTTTCCAATAACGAATAACCATTAACCATCCTCCGAATACTCCAAAATATCTCCCGGTTGGCAATCCAGGGCTTCACAAATTGCTTCTAATGTAGAAAATCGAATGGCTTTGGCTTTCCCGGTTTTGAGGATGGAGAGGTTTGACATGGTGATGCCTACCTCTTCCGAAAGCTCGGTGAGGCTCATCTTTCGTTTAGCCAGCATGACATCCAGGTTTACGATTATGGCCATGGCTATACCGTTAGATCTTGTTCATTCTGCATGGGAATTCCTTTTCGAAGAAAAATAAGTACAAAAAGGAGAAGGAATAATACAAACATCATCGTAAGCGATATACCTCCGGTTGGGGATAATCCCAAGTTAAATTCAGTATTTAGAAAATTAATTTTTCGGGCATAGAGCAGAGCATCAATCATAAACCCACTGAAGATTAAAAAGAAAAATGTCATTACCCATCTATATATTTTAGTGGTGAAAAGTTTCCTGTACTCTTCAATTTGGAATGATAAAATCCATATGATCGCCAATATCATCAATATAAAAGCGCTCGCCAGAAAACCCATTTCCATGTAGACCTGAGTGGCCCAAAAAGAGCGCTGGGAATCTGATACCACAAAAGTAGGGTGACTGGAGATGCCAAGAACCATTTCGTTTTTTAAGGAAGAAGAAAGCATGTTCAAAGCCTCTTCATTTGAAACAGATAAGGTTATATCCTTCAGGGTAACATAGGTAAAAGTGGTATCCAAATTAGCTGTTTGTGAAAACCGAAAAGAACTGAATTCAACAGAGCTATGTGACCCGTACGATTCCATACCCGCGGTGGAAACGGGGCTGTGATCTTTGTTCAGTATTGAATGTATCCCCTGAAACGCTATAAAACTGGCCCATATACTGATCCCGGTAAATATCAGCAACAGGCCGATTATCACTTTACGAAAAATAGAATCAGGGAAAATCTTTTTGTTCAAATCCATGTCTTATACCGTTAATTTTAATTCTTGATACATATCATGTCCTTTTTCGAAAACAGAGGCCAATGCAAAAAGAAGCAATCCATACACAAAACTTCCCATTTCAAAATTTAGGCTTACAGAGAAGTCGTTGGCAACCAATAAATCATCAATAGGGACGACAAAAAGCTGATACATGAGCCACTGGAAAGGTTTGAACAATATGATCAGTCCGGCAATGATTTTGAGTCGTTTAATATTCTTTTGGGTGAAGACTTTATCGTTTCGGGCCGACTTAAGTATCATGCGTAGCTGAAAAAAACCGAATAGGAATAGCGAAATACCTATTACAAGCGAGCTGATCATCCCTATATATAACCCGCGATGATTATTCATGATGTATTCTGCATTCAGAGAAGCGGTTGCAGAATCAATGGAGATCATTGATGAATCGATAGCAGTTTGAAGAGTGAGTTGATTGGCATCTACTGGGATACTGATATTTAAGGTCCCAAGTAAATTTCCGAGACCATGAATCCTAAAGGTATCAGCAATTAAAAGAACTGAGAATACACACAAGGCATACCAAAAGAAGTTAATGATGGCATAGGAATAATAAACTGAGTTTCTGTCTTTGAGAGATTTCATCTTACACCGTTAGTTTTTGTTCTTCGTAGATGCTAAACCCTTCTTTCAGTACATGCGCGAAAGCGGCCAGCATAATTCCCATAATAAGGAAAGATGCAAATTTATTGATAGTGGAATCAATTGTAGAGATGAGAAGCACATTTTGAAGAAAGTTGATATCAGAAAAGATAAAAACAACCATGGAGGCCCAGTTTATAAAGGGCAAAATGAAAACTAATAGCCCAAGAATGTAAAATCGTTTAATCACGATACTCTGGAACGGAAGGCCTTGTTTCATGCGCCGTAGAATATCCCAAAATAGATAAAGGATTATTAACAAAAAGGCTTTTGAAAATGAAATTAGAAGCACTACAGTACTGAAGTCGGTTGATGATGCAAGACTAAGTCCAAAATCAGTGATTCCGGCAGCCATGATTAGTAAACCAAACAAGTAGATTGCAATGCATACAAAAGCTACAATTGTGACACCACTAAGCAGAGCTGGTAGTTTATTTTTGATCCAATCCATAAGTAGAAAAATGAGTTCTTGTTCTCTCACCAAGAAAAAGAAGAATATTATGAAAAGCAATAATAATTTATTGATAAACAATAAATAGTTGCCGATTAAAGTAATATTCAAGGGAAGTGAGTTCTGATAAATAGAAAAAGCATATAGCAGAAGAGGGAAGGTCGAATACTGTCTTGCCAATAGAAAAATTATAAATAATCGTGTTGGAGACTCGGGTTTTGATATTTTTTTCTCTCTCTTAAGTTGTCATCCTGAGCGCATTATTACTAAATGTAGGTTTGGGAGGGATATCGCGAAGGATCTCAAAGGTTGAATGATATCCCAAATAGGACGTTGAGATCCTTCGCGTTCACCATAATATACCGAATGCAATCCGCCGGGCGCTCAGGAGGACAAAATTTTTGAATTGTTGGTAATGTTCCACCATAGCGGTGGTTTTTAAGGCTTGGAAGAACCGTTGTCCAATAAGAAATAAGGACCAAAAAATACTCAGATTTTTAGCTACACGGGAATGTCTCCAAGAATGAGAATAACCAATATCCAACACAGAAAAACTAACTCAATCACTTAGATATTCAATATTCATGATTGATTATTGGATATCCCTTCCCTACTCCGTTCCGCCCATAAGAGGCTCATTAAAGGCGCGGATGCTGGAATTAGGCAATCCTTCCGGGTA
>NZ_JAVLBQ010000057.1:0-9683 GCF_031581265.1 Gracilimonas sp. | reverse complement strand
CTCATACTGTGCCAGGGATCTCCACATTTTGCAAAACCTCCCGGCATACGAACCACAATGGGAGCTGCAAATTTATTAGCCGTCCTCCAACGGATAGTTCCACAGTTATTCAATTGCTCAGTTGCGGGATCAGCATATTTTCTAAACTGGATTTCGGCTACTGGCATCAGACCCTGATATGCTAGTCCCACAGCCCGACCAATAATTCCCTCTTCCGAAAGACTGGTATCAAATACTCGTTCTTTTCCATACTTCGATTGCAGATCCATGGTTGCAGCATGTACGCCGCCTTTCTCTCCCACATCTTCCCCAAAAACCATAACCTTAGGATTTGTTTCCAGCTCATAACGAAGGGTTCTTCGAATAGCTTCTACAATATTTATTCGTTGTTTCTCAGGTTGGGGATTTTCTGAGCTTACCGGGAACTCATGTCCTTCAACGGCAAGGCCACCAACTGTTTGGATATCTCCTTCTTCAGCAAAGGCATATTTTTCGGTTTGATCTGAATCAGGTTCCGTACGATTTAAAGCTGCTTCAGCAGCTTCTTCAATTTTTTCTTGCGCTTTCTTTTCCCAGTTCTTCCAGGTACGTTCTGTAATCTGATCGGGCACCATAAATTCTCTGAGCTTTTTAAGCGGATCCTTTTCCTGCTCTTTCTTTAGAAGTTCCTCATCTTTATAGGCCTGATTATCCTGGTAGGAATGTCCGTTTAACCGGGGAACTGTCAGGCGAATTAAAGCCGGGCCTTTTCGTTCACGTACATAGTCAACCGATTCACTTAATAATGAAGCAGCTTCTTCAGGATTCGTTCCGTCTCCATCAAAGATCTTCAAGTTGTTAAACGATCGGAGGTTTTTACTGATATCTCCTCCCGGTGTTTGATACTCACTCGTCACAGAGATACCGTATCCATTATCTTCAATGTAAAATAGAACCGGGAGATTTTGAGTAGTAGCAATGGTCAATGCCGACCAAAAGCCATTTGTGGCCACTGAGCCATCACCGCCTAAAATCACAGAGATTGCTTTTTCATACTCCTTTTCTTCCAGCACATTTTTGCGGTACTCAATTCCCTGTGCCCAACCGATTGCTGGCGTATATTGTGAGCCTACATCCCCTGCCATGGGTAATACTTTTGGGCCGTCAGAATCGGATTTATTACACACCACACCAATATCACGTCCGTCACTGTATCCGCCCGATTTACCCATTGGAGCAGCCATGGCATCTTCTTCAGAAAGACCAAGCGTAAGCAAAAGAGGCCGAGAACGATAGTACGCACTGGCTGAATCATGTTTATGGGTCAATAGATTTCCCAAGAGAATTTGTCCCAATTCATGTCCGCGTGCCGAAAACTGATAGAGTACTTCTTTATTTGGAACAAGTTCATTCTCTTCCTTCTCATCCATTGCACGTGAAGTGAGCATAAGATGAGCTACTTTTTTCCAGTCTACTTTTAGTGTTTTACTTTTCTTTGATGCCGATTTCTTTTTGGCCATGGTATCTTTAAGTAAATAGTTGCTTTAAAATTTTTACTGAGAGAGTTAACCTCTTTTTTAAAAAGTAGGCGGAAAGCAGTATGCAGTTGGCAAAGGGTTACTGCTTACTGCCTGCTATAAACCTCTAAAAATGATTGTTCAAAATGATCCATTTCTTCCGGCAGCCCAACTGTTATGCGGATACAATTCGGGAGTCCGAATGCGTTAATGCGTCTTAGAATAACTCCTTTTTCCAACATTTTTTGGGTAAAGTCGATGGCTTCACCTTCTGTGGGTAAAATCATCATAACAGAATTGGATATAGATTTTACGTATTCCACATTATGCTTATCAAAAAAGTTATATAAACGCTCTTTGCTTTGTTCAACAACGGCTATACTTTTCTTCAGAAATTCATGATCATGGTAAGCTGCCAATGCCGCAGCCTGACCTAATGCAGTAGGCTCAAAAGTTAGTTTCGTCTTCATCATATTTTTTATCAGCTCTTCATGCGCAATCGCATATCCTACCCGAAACCCTGCCAGGCCATACGCTTTTGAAAAGGTTCTCAGTACAATGATATTGTCATAATCATAATTCAGGGCATGAGGAAAATCTTCTACGTCCTTGGCATATTCGTGATATGCCTCATCCATGACTACCAATACGTCTTCAGGCACTTTCTGCATAAACCATTCAAATTCATCTTTGGTGATGTAGGTGCCCGTCGGGTTATTAGGATTAGCGATATATACCATTTTGGTATTTTCATCGATGGCATTGGCAATAGCTTTTACATCATACCGATAGCCGGAGGTCATTGGAATTCGTTTCAAGTGCACGCCCCGAACTCCTATTTGCACAAAAAAGCCGACGAAAGTAGCATCAGCTGTTATTGCATTTTCTTTATTCAGGAAAAATGTTTTACAAAGAATGGAAATAACACTTTCAGATCCTGATGCTAATAATACATTATCAGGTTTCACATTATTCCGCTCTGCAATAGCAGCTCTAAGCTTTCGGGCAACCGGGTCCGGATAATCTTGTATTTCCTGAAATGCCTCATCAATGGCTGCTTTTACCTTTGGACTACATCCCAATCTATTTTCATTGGAAGCCAGTTTTGCAATCTTCTTGGGTTTATAAAGCTCAGCAACTTCAGCAATTGTTTTCCCGGCTACGTAAGGCTTAAGTGTTTCTATGTTACTGGGAACTAACGGTTTTCCGTTTTTTAAATTCATTAAGCCTTATTTTCTTTTTATGTTTATTGGAGACTGGAAATTTACCACTAAAAAAGCGCTTTTTCCAAGGCTCTGTAAAGTTAATCGAACTATTTTTAGCTTCATTTGTTTAATTCTGTGAATATAAATCCATTGCAATAATATGAGTAATACAATAGTAGTAACTGGCGCAAGTCGGGGAATAGGATTCCAAACAGTTTTAAAATTAGCTTCTCAAAATCATACGGTTATAGCTACTGCCCGCTCAGCCGAAAAACTAAAGAAATTAAAGGAGAAAGCAGTACCGGGTAGAGTCATCACCATAGCTGCTGACCTTACTTCTGAACAAGATCTCAAAAAGCTATCCGATATATTTGAGAAATTTGACCATATTGATGGCATTGTTAATAATGCAGGTGCTTTTCACAAAGGTTCACTTTTAGAAACCGATATAGAAGTTTTTCAAAAATTGATGGATGTAAATGTATTTGGAATAGTCCGCTTGACTAAAGCAGCCAAACCAAAGCTAAAATCCGGCAGTCATATATTAAATATTTCGAGTATGTCAGGATACCAAGGCAGTAAAAAATTCGGGGGCCTTTCAGCTTATGGAGCTTCGAAAGCAGCTGTTGTGGGACTTTCAGAAGTTTTAAGTGCTGAATTTGCTGAGGATGGCATTGCCGTTAATTGTCTCTGCATTGGAGCCGTACAAACGGAAATGTTTGAAGATGCTTTTCCCGGTTTTGAAGCCCCGGTTCAACCCGAACAGATGGGGGCTTACATCGCCGACTTTATCCTAAACGGACATCAGTTCTATAATGGGAAAGTTCTACCGGTAGCTCTTAATGATCCTTCTTAGTCAAAATGGTTTTACCCTGTTTATTTTACTAACTTCGCTCAATTCAAAACCTTACCTGATATGATGCGCACTGTAACAACTTTGTTCATAAGCTTATTTATTCTTCTTGGAGGGGTGAAAGAAACGAAGGCCCAAACCATGGAATTACTTGCCGGTAACACTCTGAACGGGGCTATCAGCGGCACGCTTTTAGGCGGTGCAACAATGGGGCTGACCGGGAATTCTGATTTTACTCCTTTAAGAGTTGGTCTCGGATTGGGCACTTTATACGGTATTGGCGTTGGAGCACTGGATGTTGCGGAAGGTGAAGGTAATCAGATTTTAGTCTCCGGTCTTTTTAATGATGGCACCAACACCAGCATAATTGTTCTGCTTGATACTTTTTATGGAATCGGTGCCGGGGCCGTAGTCGCCACTTCCGTAATGTTGATTGCCAATGAACCCCTTGTTCACGGACTGCGATATGGTGCCTCAGCCGGGGCATGGATTGGTTTTGGAGTCGGTCTCGTTGATGCTTTTATGTATTCTGAACGGACTGTTTCTTCTTCCCCCTCTTCCGGAAAAGTTGGTAATGTTGCCGGTGGACTCATAGGAATCCAGTTTTCTGAAAAGGCCAGTGCAGGTCTTATATCACCGTCACAAATAGAAACGCTTGAGATGCGACCAAATGGGATTTCACAAAAACTTTCTGCATCAATAGATTTTATAAACCTGAAGATTAGTTTTTAGATTACCGCTTACCTTTTATACTTGCATCTTATATTTATTTATATATTTTAAGATATGGTTGATAAGGGATACATATTGCTAATTATTCTAAGTATAATTCTTATTGTGATGGGAGTAAATTCTTTTTTCAATGAAGATATCCCCCCCCCTTCCCCACAATCAATTGAACATGAACTTGTTGTTCATAACTCTATAGATAAGCCATTTAAAGATGCAAAGGCTTTAAAAACTATTTTCCAAAGTATCCCGGCTAAGGGTGAAATTTCTAAAGAGTGGCTTCTCCTCTTCATTTCTAAAGCAAACGACTGTTCCAATTGTTTAAATGAAGTGAATGATTATGTTGAATTATCTGACAGTCTATCAGCTCTTAAAGATAATAGTTTATCATTGCTGATTTATCATGGGGTAGATTCTCTTCAAGCAGTTCGATTTGCTAAGGCATCTGACATGTCAAATATTGTCGACGAAATGGCTATCTTGTACACTTCCGAATTATCTCAGTTAGAACTGCCTAAGCTCTCAACAAATTTCGTTAATGAAAGTTTATTATTTCTTATTGATTTGAAAGAAGAAGTAATTTTACATGTTTTCTATTTACCTACTGGACTTACAACTAATTATTCGAATAAAGAAATTACATTTCGCAATGTAATAATCAACTATACAAAATTTAAATAGGAGATAACCATGAATACTAAAAATATTTTATCCATTTCCTTATTCGTGATAAGCTTCGCTTTCTTTGTAGCAACAACTTCTACAAATGTGAATCCAACATAATTCCAGATTGTCACCATTGCGGTACAATCAGTGCTTGTGAAGAAGGCGGACAAGCATATGGGTGGACAGATTGTTGGTATGACGATACGGCACCCCCACCTTACAATTGTAATGTTCACGGATCTGATCAATGTGGGCAACAAACATAAATTACTTTAACTATTTTGGTGTAGATTAATTTAATCTACACCAATTTTAATTGGACTCACCATGAGTAAATACTACAAATATCTGATATTTTTATCTGTAGCATTCTTTTTTTCAACTTCTTTATCTGCTCAAAAATTTAACTTAGAACTCAAGTAAACTATGGTTATTGGAGGTGAAAATTGATTCTACTCAATACCTCTTCAGTGCAATAAGAACCATTAGTGTGGGAAAAGAAAAGACTATATATGTAGCTGATGCCAGTGATAATACAATACGAGTGTACAATAAACATGGAAATTTTGTGAAAAAAATTGGGCGCAGAGGGCGTGGGCCGGGGGAATTTCTTCAAGTCACTTTTTTGCAGAAAAGTGATAATGGACAACTAATAGCTTTGGACCGGTTTCAAAACAGAGTTTCTTTTTTTGATGCCTCGGGAAACTTCACCCATTCTGTTTCTTTAGGTTCAGAGACTCTTGGAGCTTCACATTTATTTTATCAGAACAAGCAGGGGCACTTTTACCTTGTTAGATCTGATCAAACATCAGAACAAAACAAATCTTTTTTACTTCATCAATACGATCAATCTCTGAAAGAAAAACAGGAAGAATATATTGATGCTTTTGAGCATTTCTTTGACTCTTCCGATCCACTACAAGTTAGAATTGCTAAAGTTCCGATCTATAAAGCAGCCCTGTATGGAGATAATATTGCTGTTGTACCAGGAATTTATAGCGGGCAAATATCAACATTTAATACTAATAATGGCTCAGAAAAAAATTTAGGCCAGCCTGTTTCTAATATGGTAACGCTATATGATTGGGATAGCAGAGAAAAATATCGAGAAAGCGACGAAGTTGGATTTGCTTCCAGCTCTGGGCAGGAAGGAAATTTTTTTTTCAAACGTAAAGGATCAAGTTTTGGGTTGATCGGTAATGATAAATTTCTTCTCTATTTTTATGGAATATTTGATGAAAACCAAATTATCCCTTACGTAGATGTTTATAATTCAAATGGCGAATTTTTGAAAAATATTCCTCTTAAAAATCAACCTGTTTCTTTTATAAGCAGTGACAACAAATTCTCGTTTGTTCCACATTTTCTTGATGAAGAAAACAACTTGTATGCCTCAGACTACTACTATAAAAACTCATTTCCTGCGGTTCGTGTTTTCAAAACTAACCTGAATGAGCTTTTAGAATAGTAATTCTTAATTAACTTTTAGGCTCTTTAGGTTCAGTCAGTTTTTTAATAATCGCTTTTACCGTTTCCATATGCCCGGATAGGGAATGATGTAATCCATCGGGAAGATAGTTCCAGGCATTAGGTTCATCTTCGCCCATGCGTTCAGCTCTTCCATCTATGATGGCTCCTTGTTTGCCGGCAACAAGTTCCTGTACCTGTCCCAAATCTTTGGGTTTAATAGTGAAATCGTACAGCAGGTTTTCTTCCAACATCTCAGAAATAACCGGGGCCGGTGTGATCCATATTAAAGGATTATCCACTCGTTCACCTAATACAGCCTGTATCGTTTCAATATTTTCCCATGTTTCTGAAAGAGGGAGCAATGTTCGGTTCGGGGCAATATTCAGCCTTTGGGCATCAAAAGTACCAAGGGCAACGATCACCCAATCCGGTTCGTGAATAACTACATCCCGGTCAATTCTTCGAAGCGCCTCAGCAGTGGTATTGTAAGAAACACCGGCGTTAATGAATTTGAAGTTGGCTTTCTCTACCGAAATTTCCAACACGTGTTTTAAAATTGTAAACCAACCCTGGGCATCTTCCGTATTGGAATCGCCAAAAGCTACGATGGTCTCTTCGCCATCCATTGGAATATCATCGAGACAATCAACAATCTCATCTTCCTTCAAAATTTCCAAAGCAGCCTCTTTCGCATTTTCTTCATAATTCTCCCGATATTTTTCCAGTTCCTCTTCAGAGATTCCAAACAAACCGGCCTCTGAAGCCATATTATTCTTCCCCGGAAAAAGAGGAACCCTTTTTGACACATGATAAAAGGGTAACATAAACTGTTCTAAAACACTTTTCTCTTCTTCTGATGCTTTCTTTTTAGACATTTAATTAATCTCTTTTTTTAGTTTTTCTGCTAACTTTGAAATACCGGTACCTGCTTTCTCTTTATAATGTACCCACTCTTTTTTATTAAACAACTGGGGCTCTTCAGGGTCAATGATATACTTGGGAATTTTTGGAGGAGCATATTCAACCAAGCTTGCTGCAGGATATACTACCAATGAAGTACCTACCACAACTAAAATATCTGCTTTAGCTATTTCTTCAGCTGCAACTTCAATCATGGGAACCATCTCACCAAACCACACTACGTGAGGTCTTAATTGAGCTCCGTCTTCGGCGGTATCTCCCAACTTAATAGGATCGGAACCGATGTCTATCACAAGTGATTCATCTTTTTCGCTGCGTGCTTTCTTCAATTCACCGTGCAGGTGCAAAACGTTAGTGGAGCCGGCTCTCTCATGCAAATCATCTACATTCTGTGTAACTATCAGCACTTCAAAATGATCCTCCAAGACTGCTAATGCTTTATGGGCCTTATTGGGCTGGGCTTCAGCTGCTTGCTTTCTTCTTTTGTTGTAGAATTCGAGGACGCGTTCAGGATTATTCTCCCATCCTAGAGGTGACGCTACTTCTTGAATATCATATCCTTCCCATAATCCATCGGATCCCCTGAACGTAGCTAATCCACTTTCAGCACTTATTCCTGCTCCTGAAATTACTACAATCTTTTTTTTAGGCATTCACCGTAACGAGTTTAAACCAAGAACTGTCAACATTGTAGTCTTCAACTACACTTGCTTTACCGCCATTTTTATAGGTATGAATAATGGTATTAACTTCTTCCTGAAGCGTTTGTACTGCATTATCAATGAGCTCCTTGTTGAAACCCTGATCTCCTAAATTCAGCGTAAATTCAATGGAAATAATTCGGCCTAAAGCTTTACCTAAATCCACTAACTTGCGTTGGGGCATTTGAGGATCAATCTCAAAATCGAGGATTTCTTTAAAAAATTCTGACGACCTCTCTGTTAGATAATATTCAGAAAGAAAATCATGCAGGTTATTATTCTTCACTCTCCTCATCATCTTTAACACAGATTCACTTATCTGCTGGTAAAGAATATCATTGGATCCTTCAAAAATTTGGAAGGGGCGGCTGTCAACTACAGACCGTCCAGCTATACTATCGAGCCGGTAACCCATTGCCCCTTTCAGCTGCAGCAATGATTGTGATGCTTTTTGCATGTAATCTGTAACCAGCGATTTTATTGCGTTCGCCTCCACATCCATGCGTGAAGTATTTTTATGAAGAGGAACATTTGTACTGGTGAAATTGCACATCGCAGAGCAAACCGTAAAGTAAGCCTGAATTTCTGATAATCGGTGTTTAACCTGGTCATAGTCAAATAGGCTCAGTCCACCTACAAATCTGTTTTTGCAGTGCTCAACAGCTTCATCCATCATTCTTCTCAGAAACCCCATTCCCATTCCCGGAAACTGTAGCCGACTTCTGTGAAGAAGATCTAACATCATGGTAACTCCGGTAGTTTTTGGTTGAAGTTTATGATCTTCACCAACTTCTATATCAATTTTATTCTTGCCGTACGGAAGCATATACAATCCTAAATTATTGTAATACTCCTCTACTTCAATACCACCATTGCGGGTATCATGAATAAAAAATGAAATATCTCTTCCTAAATCTCCTTTCTTATTTATTGCACGTGCGGTGATTAACCAATAATCTGCCATACCAGTTAAGCCGCCCCAGTGTTTTGTCCCTTCTATTTTATAGGTATCATCACCAATCTTTTTATAACTGGTTTGCATACGTAAAGCATCTGAACCATAGTCAGGTTCAGTAATCATCAACCCACCGAGTTTATTTTTATTTAATACCCTTGAAAAGATTTCTTCTTTCACACTCTCATCTGCATAATTAGCCATGGGCTGTAAAAATAGTGCTCCATTTATCCCCATCATCAATGATAATGGCAATGATTCATATGAGCTTGCCTCAAGCATACTTAATGCTTCTGCAGTGTGGCCTCCATGACCACCGTATTCACTGGGAATAAATGCTGCTAACGGAGAAAGATCTAAAATCTCTTTTAATGTAGAATCTTCTATACCTCTTACTAAGGTGTTTTCTTGAGCATCTTTATTTTCTGAAAATATCGAAAATAACTTTTCTTTGTAGTCTTTTAAGAAATCCTGAAAATCCAATTGTATGTGCTTTTCTTATGGTTTTTAACTAAACAAACTTCTGTAATATAATCATTCCTAAAGGCCTTTTCTGCATTGATAGCAATAAAAAAGCCCTCATTCCGAGTAGGAAAGAGGGCTTAGTATAAAAAGGAAGAAGGCGACGACCTACTCTACCGCTTGTGAGCAGTACCATCGGCGCTGCAGGGCTTAACGGCCGTGTTC
>NZ_JAVLBQ010000056.1:0-11348 GCF_031581265.1 Gracilimonas sp. | reverse complement strand
AATCATAACTTATATCACATATTGCTTAAACGACTCAGAGACGATCCGCTTTGACTCGTTTGCTTCATAAGACCCTAAATAATTAACGGTGTTATCATTCATATACTTATAACTTAAGTTTATTTTTTTACAAATCTTACGATTAAGATAATGTTCAAATTCAAAAACAAAATGGGAATAAAATATATTTTTTTTTTTAACAATTAATGAGACAGCTAAAATCAGCTCATCTTGAATAATTGTACCTAACTTAGAATTTCGTATAGCCGACGAACGATTCGTGAATGCATACTTCTTCATTGGTGCATTTCTAGCTGAGTTTGTACTCGTAACGAACCTCAGGTACGTTATACCTCACGAAACCTCCGGTTCCAACGATGTAAGCCTAGACCGAACTATTTTGAACCAGAAGTTCAGGCAGGCATTCCCAACGAGACGTTGGAAATGAGTTCAATCTTAGGCATGGAACGGATATGACGGATGGTCACAAACTAAACTTGTTACGATCGCTCCGCGTCTTTGTGAAGCAAGTGCCTTCTTTGATCCGAGACTATCCACTCAATGCTCTTTATCTGAATTCTATTCCGTTACCCTCGTTACGAACCTCAGGTTCGTAATACCTGCCGGAACCTCCGGTTCCAATTACATAGTATCAGCCCGAATAAATAGTTACCGGGATTAGCCCCTTCACTCCCAAATAATTTCTGGCTGAAGAATACCGCCAATGCTCCGGTCGGTCAACAAACCCCCGTTTTACAGGATTTAAATGAATATACTCCAATTTCTGAGTTACGAGTACATCGTTAAAAAGCTGTTTAGGATGCAAACCTTCTTCCCACACCTGATAATCACATTTTAACTTATGTTTCAATTTTCTGAATTCAATTTGGCTTAGGAGTTTATTATTTCTACCATCTCTCAAGGTATCAACCATTTTTCGTGCCATAAACGATTTAGCAAGTCTCAGTTTCTTAGCTAAATCTTCTCCTTTTACAATAGCGTGAAAATGATTTTCCATGATTACATATCCGTAAATAAGTATCTTTCGTTCCGCCTGCAGAAATGTGAAACTGTCCAAAAAAATCTTTGCTAATTTTGGATTTGAAAGCAATGGTAATCCATCTTTTATTGTACTTGTGATAAAGTATGGATAGTGTTCTTCGTGAATTTTGTATCGGCTTCGTCCCATGATATTTTCTCTTTACTTTTTCATAGTTAGAGCGATTTCCAGACAATTCCTTACAAATTTTTTTATGAGAAGCCTTTATTACTGATTCGAACCAGAGGTTCGTACAGGCATTCCCAACGGGACGTTGGGAACGAGGCACTCTATGGCAACAAGCCCTAAATCACTTTTTACCCTCGTTACGAACCTCAGGTTCGTAATGCCTGCCGGAACCTCCGGTTCCACTTTGTGTCAAACCCAAAATTCGAAATGGGAAATTGAACGCAGATGAAGCGGATTGCGCGGATAATCGCAGGTAAAGTTTACACTCGCTATGATCACTCCGCGTCGTAGCGAATTACAACCTTTTTAGCACTCGGCTTAAACTGGGGAGTTTGTATATAGACCTGTCAGGTTTTAGAAACCTGACAGGTCTGATACAATTGATATTAGCCAAACACTCATGTCGGGGTTTCATTCCTTTAAACCATCACTCATAAAAACCCCATTTTGTGCTTTCGTGTTTTCGTGGCAAATAAACTTTTTTCAAAAAAATCTGTAAGGAATTCGGTTTTCATAGCTCTTACCTTAAAAAAAGACGACAGATTATGAATTTAACTAATACACCAACCGATACTATGCCGGATATCCAACAAGCGGAACACGTACTTCATGAAGTTTTCGGGTTCGAGGAATTCCGGTCGCTGCAAAAAGACATCATCCAGAACGTACTGCAAAAGCAGGATACACTGGCCATCATGCCCACAGGCGGGGGGAAGTCGCTGTGTTATCAAATTCCGGCTCTTATTTTTGACGGACTGACAATTGTGGTCTCGCCGCTTATTTCACTTATGAAAGATCAGGTGGATCAGCTTACCGCCTATGGAATATCGGCATCTTATTTAAACAGCTCGCTCTCACCCCAGGTATATCAATCGACACTGGATGAAATCCGCAGAAATAAACTGGATTTGCTGTACCTGGCCCCGGAGACTTTATTGAAGCCGAACGTACTGAATCTGCTTTCGGGATTGAATGTAGAATGTGTAGCTATTGATGAGGCGCACTGTATTTCTGAATGGGGACATGATTTCCGTCCCGAGTACCGGCAACTTTCCCAGGTAACCGACCGATTTGATCATGCAGTCACCCTTGGGCTGACGGCCACCGCCACTCCCCGCGTTCAGAAAGATATTGCGAATACTCTGGGCCTCGCCGATGCCAACACTTTTGTTGCAAGTTTCAACCGCAAGAACTTATACCTGGATGTGGTCACTAAAAGCAATCCGCTGCAGCAGACCATCAATTTTTTACGACGACATGAGGGGGATTCGGGCATTATTTACTGTTTTTCAAGAAAGCAGGTCGACCAGCTTACGCAAGATTTGAACGCCAATGGATTTAATGCCTTGCCGTATCATGCAGGTTTGGGGGAAGGCGAGCGTACCCAAAATCAAAATGCATTTATTCGGGATGAAGTGGATATTATTGTGGCAACGATCGCTTTTGGGATGGGCATCGATAAGCCGGATGTGCGGTTTGTGGTGCATCATGATATGCCGAAAAATATTGAGTCGTATTATCAGCAAATCGGTCGCGCCGGACGGGATGGTTTGCAGTCGGATTGCCTGTTTCTATTCAGCTATGGGGATGCGGGTAAAATCCGCTATTTCATCGACCAAAAAACCGGGGATGAGCAACGGGTAGCCGAAGAGCATCTCCAAAAGCTGATGGATTATGTAGAAGCGCATCAATGTCGGCGAATAAAGCTGCTGGGATATTTTGGGGAGCATTTTAATGAGCAAAATTGTGGGATGTGCGATTTCTGCACCGGTGATACTCCTGAACGCGAAGACATTACCGTGCCGGTCCAAAAGTTTCTTTCCACTATGGTTCGTACTGAGCAGCGATTTGGCTATAACCATATCCTGAATGTACTGCTCGGTTCACGCCGAAAAGCGGTATTGAAGTTCAATCATGATAAACTTTCGACGCATGGAATTGGCAAGGATTTGAGTCGGCCCGAGTGGAAGCAGATCTATCGCGAACTGATGAAGCAGGATATCATCGTCCGGGAGTTTGAGCATAAGAGTCTTAAGCTGACTCCTAAAGCCATGGAGATTCTGAAAGGAAATCAGGAAGTGTTTGGGGTGATTGAGGAACCGGTTCAAAAAGGACGAAGTACATCCTCGTCAAAATCCGACATTGAGTCTTTGGACTTCAATCGAGAGTTATTTGGGCTGTTGAAGGAGAAACGCATGGAGCTGGCACAGAAGCAGGGTGTTCCTCCGTATATCATTTTTGCTGATACTTCCCTGATTGAGATGGCTTATTATTATCCGCAAGCTAAAGAGAGTTTCCTGAAAATCCATGGAGTGGGTCGAGCCAAGGCTAAAAAATATGGCGAGGATTTTCTTGGGGTGATTAAAGAGTTTTGTGAAAATAATGATCTTAATGAGCGGTCTAAATCTGATACCAAAAAACAAACTAAATCGGTTCAAAAGACACTGAGCAAAGACAGCCGGCCGTTCGAGGTTGGTCAGATGTTCCAGGGTGGTAAACTGATCGGGGAAATTGCTTCAGAAATTGAGGTAAAAGAGGGAACCGTTGTTGGCTATCTCAGTAAATTTTTGAAGGCGGGCCATTCTATTCCGGCTGATCATATTTTGGAGGCTTCAGGATTATCGAAGGAGAAGTGGGATGGAGTCTTTAAAGCTTTTGAAGAACATGGCCATGAATTACTCCGCCCAGTTTTTGATGCGCTGAATGAGGAGATTCCCTATGACGAATTGCGGATTGTGCAGTTGTATTTAATGGTGAAAGATGGAGATCAAGAGTAGTTTCTTCCAACCCTGTGTCTGTTACAGATTTTGAAATTACTTTTTAGCCCAAACTCCGTTAAGCTTTTTTGGCTTATATAATATTGTGGGCGGAGTTTATCGATTTCCAACCTGCCTTAATTTGACAAGGATGCTGCTCCTTTGGAGCACATCTGTTTTAAAATTGAGGCTCTAAAATTCATATAGAAGTATATTTAGTGACGACGCAGAGCGATCGTCACTAGTTAAAAGCACCTTGCTCCAGAGGAACAACATATTTGTGAGCTGGTGCTAACAAAAAAAGCACGAGCTCATCACTCGTGCTTTTAAAATATGATTTAAACTAATTTGTCCTAATTAATCCGGTTCAAATACCGGAAGAAATCACTATCCGTTGAAAGGATAATATTTGTTTCTTTATCTAACGTTTTGGTGTAGGCATTCATAGTTCTTACGAATGAGTATAGTTCGCGAGCTTGGGAGTTTCGGTTATACGCAGCATTATAAATTGCAGCGGCCTGAGCATCGGCCTCACCTCTTATAATCTCAGCTTCACGGAATGCTTCGGACTGAATTCGAGCCAGATCTCTTTCCTTTTCACCATTAATCCGGGATGCTTCACCTTGTCCTTCCGAACGGAATTCATCGGCTATTCGATTACGTTCCGAAATCATACGGTCATATACCGTCTGCCGGACATCTTCTACATAATTCACGCGTTTGATACGAAAATCTAAAATAACGATTCCCAAATCAGATGCTCTTTGATTACCCAGGTTTTGGATGTCTTCCTGAATTTGCTGCCGTCCCGTTGCAATGTCCTCCAGAGAATCTTCTACCACTTCAAGCATTAAAGCTCCTGTGGTATCCGGGTCGCGATTACTTGACCGAACAATTTCCAGCAGGTCATGAGCTGCAATAGCATTTCGGGTTTCCCCATCCAGAATATCATCCAATCGAGACTGAGCTCCTCGCTCTGTTCCTAATCTTTGATAAAACTGCAGTGGATCGGTTATTTGCCAGCGGGCATAGGAATCCACAAAAATGAACTTCTTATCCTTGGTTGGAATTTGATTGCGGTCGCCATCCCATTCCAGATACCGCTTCTCAAAGTAGTTGGCCTTTTGCATAAATGGGATTTTAAGCTTTAATCCCGGTTCCGTCACGGCATCACCAACAGGATCACCAAATTGAGTTATAATAACTTGTTCGGTTTCATGGACGATATAAAATCCATCAAGTACCGTTAATAATATCACTAACCCTACAACGGCGGCTACAATTTTTTTAGCTTGACCCATCTTAGTTACCTCCGTTGTTATTTTGATTTGAGTTGTTTGTCTGCTGGAGGCCTTCTAACTGCATTTGAAGGAGTGGAAGTACATTGTTTCCACTTTCATCCGTAATAATTTTCTTGCCCATTTTCGGAATTACTTCTTCCATTGTTTCTAAAAATATTCGTTGTTTTGTTACCTGTGGTGCTTTAATGTATTCCGCATACAGATCATTAAATCGGGAAACTTCACCTTCGGCATTGTTGATTCGCTCTGAGGCATAACCTTCAGCCCGCTGAATGGTTTCTTCAGCTTGACCGCGAGCTCTTGGGATCACCCGGTTGTAATCAGCTTTAGCTTGATTTATGAGTGTTTCCCTTTCCTGTTGAGCCTCATTAACAGCATTGAAAGAAGGTTTTACAGGGTTTGGCGGATTTATATCCTGCAATACCACCTGTTCTATGGTGATACCCAGTTCATATTCTGTAACCAAAGACTGTATCAAATTTTGTACTTCAATAGCTACTTCGGCACGACCAACCGTCAATACCTCATTAACTGTACGATCACCCACAATTTGACGCATTGCAGCCTCAGAAATATCGGAGAGTGTTGATTCTGCATTGCGTACTTTAAACAGGTAACTGTAAGGGTCATTGATTCGATATTGAACCACCCATTCTACATCGGCCAAATTCAGGTCCCCTGTTAACATCAGGGATTCATTTTCATATCCGGCTTTCTGATATTGGGATTCTACGCCCGCACTTACCGTACGATATCCAAATTCTTGTTTTAGCTGTCGCTCAACCGGTACTTTTTCTACCTGATCGATAAAAGGGAGTTTATAATTTAATCCCGGTTCTACGTTTTCTACAAATTTTCCTAACCGCACTACTACTCCTACTTCTTCCGGATCAACCGTAAAAAATGAGGACCATCCAACAAGAAGTACAATCAACCCGCCAATAATCAGGCGAATATTTTTTGTAACCTTCTTGAACTGAGGCGGCACATTAAATTCAAAATCTTGTTCTTGAGCCATGTTCTATTTGTTTTATTTATTGTGAGAGAGAGACACCATAACAATGTTAAGGTGCTTTTTAACAATTTAATTCTTCAAAAAGTTATCAAACCTTCAGGCATATGATAGTGGTATCATCAGCCAATTGATAGTTGCTGAATTTCTGAACGGTACGCTTAATTTCTTGTGCAATTTCTTTTGCAGAAAGCTTATCGGTATCGATAGATTCAATAAGCCGCGGCACTTCATCAAAACCAAAACGTTCTCCTTTTTCATTCACCGCTTCAGGTAACCCATCGGAATAGAGTAAGAAGAAATCTCCTTCCTTCATTGATATCAATTCTTGTTTATACTCTACTTTTTCTCTCAAACCAAGTGGGTAAGAAGGATTTGGGGTATGAATGTATTCTGCTATTCCATTTCGCTTCAAAATCGGGCGGCAATGGCCTGCATTAGCTATAGCCATTTGTCGGGTTTCCAGATCATACCGGGCCATAACACAGGTTATAAAAGTGCGTTTATCGGTGCGATGGAAAATAGGTTCTGATATCTCAGATAACACTTCATCCGGGCAGTCATGTTTCATCCTTGAAAGCAATAAACCACTGGTAAATACGGCCGGCATTGCAGCTTGCATGGCTTTCCCGGAGACATCCACCACGGACATTGTTAGAGCTGATGGCTTATCCGTTTCATCTTTTGTTAATAAATAATCAAAATAATCTCCTCCTACTTCAAACGAAGGCATGAAGAATCCATACACTTCAAATCCTTCTGCTTTGGGGGGTTGAAGGGGCATCAGCTTAAACTGACTTTCACGGGCTATCTCAATTTCCTTTTCAACCCGCAGATGTTGAGCTATACGTTCTTCATATTCCGGGATGTAGTCTCCTACTTCTGAAACTGAGACTCCATACCGATAAGCAATAAAGCCATAAATAAGCGGGCCGGCCATTATAAATGCTTGTACCCATCCCACATACGCTAAGTTTAGATCCGGTGAAGCAACATAGGGTTGTATCATAAAGAATACCGAAAACACCCACCAACCGGTGCACACAGTCAGTAGTCCATACTCTCGTAGTGCATAAATAAATACAATCGCAACGCCAACAAATATGACTAAATCCTGGTAAAAAGTACCACTGGTGCTGAATAGTCTGCCCAGCACGGTTATACATATCCCTGAAATCAAAATGGCTAAGATACTGGAAAGCCATTCTTTTTTGACCCAATGGCGCAATATGGTATATACAAATCCAATTTGCGCAATACACACTAACCATGTGGTGGTCCATGTACTCATATTTATGGTAAGTAATTTTGGAGCTATACTGGCTTCTGTATATCCAAACTGACTGTCGCCCTGTAGTAAAAACTCTCCCATTAAAAAGAGCATGGAGGATATAATCCCGATGACAATTCCTCCGAAAGCAAAGCCATGTACTAAAGCAGTTCCTGTTTCACTGACAAAGAATTTGCGCTGCCAAAGTGCATCAATGATATCTACTTGTTTTTCCTTTTGTGAGCGAGCCAATGCCTCCCAACTGATGTATGCAAAAGCTGCGTATAAGCCCACAGCTAAGCCAAAAAGCAGACTGTTGATTGTACTCCCAAAAACACCGGTGTTGGTTAAAAAAGGATTGAATGAATAGATAAAGAATATGGCACGCCACCCATAAACCCCTGCTGCAATGGTTACAAAAATAAATAAGGCCCTTCGCCATTCCACTTTACCCTTGAATATATTTCTAATTCCAACACTGAATATCAAGATTCCCAGCACAAAAACAGATATGAAAAACAGGTACGTAAATACCATCCCATCATCGTCACCCATCGTAGCTGTTTTGGATAAATCTACCGGTTCATATTCGCCCAGTGCAGCAAAGGAATTAATGGAGTAACCAAATTCAGTTCTGAATATATCCTGATTATCAAATTCCCGGACAACAGGCTCTAAACTCAAGGTTAGTGTTTGAGGTAATCCGGCTGAATCTTCTTTTAGTTTCCATGTAATTTCAAGTTCATTAGGTTGCCCACCATTATCTAAAAGCCTTTGAGAGTTTTGCCCTTCATCGGAAACCACTAAAGAATCCTGAACATTATTTTCCACAATGTTATACAGGCCCAAATTATACCCGAAAACATCTCCCACCAAGTATTCAGCAATAGTAAAGAGAGAGTCTCCTGTTAAAAATGTTGGATTTGTGTTTTCAGGGTGACTATTCAGCCTAATGATTTGCCCGGAATTTGATACGTTTACTTTTAGTTGCCCAGTATCTTCAAACAATTGATCGAGTGTAGCAAAAACTCCGCTACTGCCATTCTTCTCGCCAAGTACCGTTTCCCAGCTTTGGGTGTGAAGTCCCCTGTTATTTAGTTTTGCCGGTGTAACGTTTTGATTTGCAGAGTCGCGAATGGTTTCAACGTAGGAAAGATGTTGCCGCCTCATGGTAACTATTGCCAAACTATCGGCAGAAAATCCTATTTCCTGTGCTATTTCGGTAATTTTTTGATCAACTTGCTTCCTGTTTTGTTCTATAGGACCATTGGCATAAAATTCTATCTCCGGTCTTAAAAGGATATAGATAAGCAGACCTGCTAATCCACAAAGGATAAGTATATATGACTTTTTATTTAACAACCTAAATGTGCCCTTTTTCTCGTTAGTACCTTTTCAGAAATAATCAGGATTACGCTACGATTCGAATACTATTTTGTTTCCAATAACGGCAAAACTTTACCATAATAAACTATTCGTCTATTGAAAACCTCACTTGGAAACTGCTCCCATTAGCATCATTCCGATCCAAGATTTCAAACTCACCTTTCAACTGCTTAGTCAGTGTTTTTATTAACGTGGCTCCTAAAGAATCTGAATTCGCAAACTCCTCTGCATTAAATCCCCGTCCGTTGTCATTTACCGTTAAGGTTATTCGGCCATCGTCATTGGTTGCTTTAACTTCAATCATGCCTTCTTTTTGATCATTAAAAGCATGTTTAAAAGCATTCACAATAAGTTCATTAACCAATAATGAGCACGGAATAGCTTGGTTAATACTCAATGATATGGGTTCTACATCTGCAACGAGTTTGATATTTTTGTCGTCCGTCAAATGCATGCTGCTTATGGCCTGCAGTAAATCGTTTATATAATTCTGATATTTTATAAACGCCAACGATTCACTTTCATAAAGCATTTCGTGTACGAGCGCAATAGACTGTATCCGCAGTTGAGTATCTTTAAGGGTTTTTTCGACTTCCTTGTTCTTTACATTCAAGCCCTGCAGCTGAAGAATTCCTGAAATAACGGCTAAATTATTTTTCACACGGTGATGAATTTCAGCAAGCATCACTTCTTTTTCTTTCAACGATGATCGAATTTTTTTCTCAGCTTTAATACGGTCTGAAATATCACTTGCTACCGCTACCGTTCCCACTTTATCGCCTTGATTATTTAACAATTCTGCTTCTGACATTAACACCGGAATTGCTCTCCCTTTCTTATCAATCAGTGAAAATTCAAACGCATAGTCTTTGTCATTGTTCGCTTGATATTGTTCTTCCATGTCTTCGAGGTTATAAAATTTCTTCAGAGGCTCCCCAACCATTTCATCTATTTTGTAACCCATCATTTTAGCTGCTGATGAATTGACTCTAATTAGAATACCCTCATTATCTGCCACAAATAAAGCCTCTTGAATAGACTCTATTATATTATCTAAATAGGTTTTAGATACAGTAGATTTTTGAAGTCCTGCCGCCATATTATTGAATGAATCTGCCAGTTCTCCTATCTCATCATTTGATTGAATTTCAATACGCTCATCCAGATTCCCTTCCCCTATCCTTTTTGCCGAATCACTCAACTTTGACAAGGGATTGGCAATAGAACGATAGATATAAATAGCTAACAAAATTGCAAAGAGTACCGAAAAACCGGTGGCTAAATAATTTATAGTAGCTGCTTTTGTTAAAGATTCATTCAAATGTTGATTTCTCGTCTCCTGTATGCTAAGCACATAGTTTCTAAGCTGTGCAATCTCCGGTATAATGTTATTGCGGAAATAGGGCTCAATGGAGTTAATAAACATCATATTGAATTGGGTTTCATCTTCATCTCCCAATACCAACCACTCTTTTGAAATGGATTTATAAACCTGGTAACTCTCAAATAGTTTATTCAGGTCTTCCGGTAACCTTTCATTGCTTCCCAAAAGATCCTGAAGTTCAGCAAAAGATGATTCAAATATTTCTAATTCATTTTCAAAATCTTCTACTAAATTTTTTACGGCAGGAAGTTCCTGAATAGTGGTGTACTTTTCTTCAGCTATTAATGATTCACGAATTCCATTGAGAAAAATGAGACTTTGAAAAAGACTCCTCTCCATTTCCCCGGTATAAATAACTACCTCAGATGCTTCGCCAACTGAACGTAGTTGCTCATTGCGAATTTCAGATGTGTAGTAATCGGAAATAAAACCCACAACAGCCAATAACAAACTGATGCAAATAAATCCGATTATAATTTTTGTTCCAAGCCTCAATATGGTATGCTTTATTTTAAATACTCCTTAATGTATAGATTCCAAACAGGAAACTCTATAAATCCAATATTAAAAAAGACTCATGTAACATCTGTCTACAAAGTCAGAATTTGAGTATCTCTTCAATTTTATCTACAATTTTTTTAGTGGTTGGCAGAACTGACTCCATAAGCCCAACATTATAAGGAACAGGGATATCGGGCATGGTAATTCGTTCTACAGGTGCATCTAAATACTGAAAAGCTTCGCGCACAAGTACAGCGGCTATCTCAGCTCCAAAGCCGGCCGTACGATTATCTTCATGTACTATAAGGCATCGGTTTGTTCGTTGAATGGAGTCTAAAACTGCTTGTTTATCCCAAGGCATCAGTGTCCTCAGATCTATAACATCTGCCGAAACCCCGACTTTTTCGACAGCCTCCTCGCTTCGCTCACACATAGCACCCCAGGTAACAATAGTAATTTCATCCCCTTCCATTAATTTATTGGCTTTACCAAAAGGAACCACAAATCCAT
>NZ_JAVLBQ010000055.1:0-12027 GCF_031581265.1 Gracilimonas sp. | reverse complement strand
CATAACTTATATCACATATTGCTTAAACGACTCAGAGACGATCCGCTTTGACTCGTTTGCTTCATAAGACCCTTTTTAATTGTAGCAGTCCACCGAAATAGGCCCTCAAAAATTTGATTAATCTTCTAAGTCAATTCTTAGTTCATTCGATGGGTTAAGTCCGACAGGCTCCTAGAACATAATGAACAAGGTTTTTCAGTTTCGTGAATCGTTTTTTGTTAATAGTATAATGGTTGTTGGGTGACCGAATAGCAATTGATGCTTAACCATTTGCACTTTATCCTGAATAACTTTTTTATTCCTTCAAAGGTTTTCGAAATAAAACTTATTAATCTCCATAATTTCAGAGGCTTAATTTTCGTTAGGCATTGTATCTTCAAACAAAAATCTACTCCGGACATGTTTAAAAAAATTCTCTTTATACTTCTTGCAGGCTTGGCTTTTCAATCCTGTTCAACAAATGATAATAGCCTTGTATGTACCGAAGAGTTCGTCCAAATTACTGTAGAAGTTACTGATGCATCCGGAGACCTTGCTGAGGGAGTTGAAATTCAAATCACCGAAAAAGAAACCGATACTATTGTCCCCTGCGATGAATACTTGTGTGAAGAGTTCCCTGATGGTTCGTATATCATTATGCATGACGGATTCCATGGGGAAATCAGTGAAACCGGACAAACATTTATAGTTAAAGGCACCAAAGGTGAGTTAGGATTTGAAGAAGAATACACCTTTAGAAGTGGTGAGTGTCATATAGAAAAAGTATCAGGACCGGAAACTGTCACTTTGAGTGAATCTTAAATCAAACCTCCCATCCCTCACGATACACTCGGCCCACAAACTGATTGGCTTCTTCGAGGTTGGTAATCTTCATATTTTCGCCATCCCAAAGTAGTTTCTTGCGGCCATAGTAATTCATTCCGCCATTATCGTTCTCCCTTCTCAGCATGTAACTTCGGATGGCTAGGTTACCCATTAAAACAGATTCGGTCATTGGACCGGCGTAATCAAATGAGGAAGTGAGTGCCTTGTGCTCGGGACTGTCAAAACCTGCTTTACAAGCATCAATCCATTTTCTGTGATGTCCGTATTCAGGTTCGTCATTGTCTTCCGTCTCGGGGCCAAATTCTGTAGTTCCGTCATTCAGGTACAATTTTGGCCTCAAAGGTGAACTGTCATTCATGTTGGTAGAAATCACTCCATTTTCTCCAATAATCAACACTCCATTTGCGCTGTTATTTCCTCCCATATCCTGATCTGCCGGAATAATATCAGGGCGAGAAGGTTTGATGCCTCCATCACTCCACGTCATTTTAACGGGCGACATCGTCTTGTCGGTAGCTTCGTAATTCATGGTAATAAACGAAGAAGCAGGACATCCTTCCGGGTGATAATCCGGAGTCCACATTTGGGAATAAATAGTACCTACGCTACACTCAGCATCCGTCGGGTAGGTAAGTCCGAGCGTTCGATACGGAATATCAATCAGGTGGCATCCTACATCACCTAAAGCACCTGTACCAAAATCCCACCAGCCTCTCCAGTTAAACGGATGCAAGTTGGGAATGTAGGGTCGGTCTTCAGCCGGTCCCAGCCACAGGTTCCAATCTAAAGCATCCGGCTTCTGACTTGGATCAGGCTCCGGCATGGCAATGCCTTGAGGCCATACAGGTCGGTTGGTCCACACATTTACTTCTGAAATCTTTCCCAAAACTCCTGAATCAATCCAATCCTGCACCATGCCTAACAATGGGTTTGAAGCCCCCTGATTTCCCATTTGTGTCACTACTTTTTGTTCTCGTGCCATTTCCGTCAAAAGGCGAGCCTCGCGGATATTATGGGTAATCGGTTTTTGAACATATACGTGAATTCCTCGCTCCATAGCATATTTTGCTGCCGGGGCGTGATTGTGATCAGGGGTAGAAATTGTTACGGCATCCAAACCCGTTTCCATTTCCAGCATCTCGCGGTAGTCACTGTACTGTTTTGCATCAGGAAATGCTTCTACTGCTCGCTGGGCCGATCCTGAAAAATCCACATCGCATAAAGCAGCCACACGCTCGCGTCCATTTACGGATGCATTGCGTATATCACTGAATCCTTTTCCGCCTGCTCCAATGGCAGCAATATTCAGCTGGTCACTGGGAGCTGTATAGCCTACCCCACCCAACACATGCCTCGGGACAAAGAAAAAAGAAGAAGCTATGGCACTTTTTTTAAGAAATGATTTGCGTGTAATTGAAGGGGAATCTTTTTTATCGTCTTTCATAGGGGAAGGGGAATTTTTTGGATACTATGCACATAAAGGCAATAAATCGTTATAATTTTTTTAGGTCTCGGAATATTCAATAATTCAGACAATTTTAAAAATGGAAATTGCGAATGGACTTTATTTAGGATATGATTTTTTTTGTAGAGAAGCTGTCAGCTTTCAGACTTCAGCTATTTGCTTTTCATCTCAAATCACGGAGGGATGACCGAATGTAGCCACGGATTTTAATCCGTGGGTTATGGAAATCCTACAACAAAGTCCCATCGGGACGACCCACATATAACCCTTTGGGACCATCCCTGCGGGATTTCATTACATAACCTATCTCTACCTTAGGTTGAAACCCAGGGCTTCAATCGAGCGTCCTTACAGGACTTTTTTTATCATGACTTGAGTAAAGAAAACCTGTTTATCTTTTTTGGAAATTGACATTTGGTCATTGGAATTTCGACTCATAAAATCCCCCAAATCAATCGTCCGGCCATCGCAATTGCCAGAACCGAAAATCCCCATTGTAACCATTTTCGACTGATTTTTTGATTCAGGTACGCCCCTCCAAATCCACCGACCAATCCCCCTAAAGAAAGCGGAAGTGCGGCACCAAAATCTACGTATCCGATATGGAATTCTGTCAGCCCTGAAACAGCACCGGGTTCTAATGCAAGCTGTCCCCAGCCGGTAGTAACCATAATAATCATCCCCAAATGAGAGACACTTACGGCTTTTCTGAACGGCTGCTTATAGAATAAGTTCATAATGGGAACCATTACTCCGCCCCCTCCAACTCCGGCAAGTGATGCCACAAAACCACCTATGCCGCCCGTCATAAACGATCTTCCAGCATTCATATCGTCAAACGACCGACCAAATTCATTATCTGTATCTTTTCCACGACGAAACATCATCCAGGCCACATACAGCAGCATGATGGAGAAAAAGATCACAAATTCGGTTTCCTGATAATAAGAAGACGTTAAGACTTGCTTACCCACAAAAATACCAATAGCCCCCATCACGCCGAGCTGAATACCCTCCTTCCAAAAAATATTATCCTGCATATACTGCCGAACTATACTGCCCGAAGCCGCAATAAAGGTGCAGAATAAAGCTGAAGCGATGGTCCAAATCACGGGATTTTCAACTCCGGCTCCTTCAAATAAAAAGAAGAGCACGGGCGAAAAAATTATGCCTCCGCCAATCCCCAATAACCCGGCTAAAACCCCGGCGGCCAATCCAATAATGAGTAAAATAAACAGTTCACCCAATGGAGATCTCCCCTTTTAAATAGGTGACAGCATGTCCCAAAATCTCTACCCGATCTCCCTGCATACGGCAAATTAAGTTGCCACCGCGTTTGGATATTTGTCGGGCGGAAAGAACTTTTTCACCTAATTGCTTACTCCAGTACGGTGTGCTTTTGGTGTGAGCCGAGCCGGTCACCGGGTCTTCATCAACGCCCGATTGCGGCGCAAAAAAACGAGAGACAAAATCAACTTCATCTCCCGGAGCGGTAACGATAATTCCTCTGGCCTGAACTTCATTCAACATGTTCATGTCGGGTTGAAGATTGGCGACCTCTTCCTCGGTATCCAGCAATACCATCCAGTCGTCTGTTTTATAGGTTTTTGATGTTTTCTTGATACCTAAGGCTCTGAATAGTACATCCGGGGCATCGGCCTGCGGCATGTCATCAGCGGGAAAATTCATCATCAGCTTATCCTCTTCCCGGCTTACTGTGAGCAAGCCGCTGCGGGTTTTAAATACGATTTCATCCTGATCATATCCCAATTCTGTAAAAAGAACATGAGCCGTGGCAAGGGTGGCATGACCACACAAATCTACTTCTACCGTCGGGGTAAACCATCTGAGCCGATAGCTCTCCCCCTCTTTCACAAAGAAGGCAGTTTCAGAGAGATTATTTTCAGCGGCTATATTCTGCATTTGTTCATCCGTAATCCATTCTTCCAGTGGAACTACGGCCGCAGGATTTCCTGAAAAAAGTTCGGAAGTGAAAGCATCAACTTGGTAGATGGGTAATTGCATGTTTCTTAATTATAGGTTGCAAATTATACATTTCAATAAACCAATTTTGCTCAGAATAAGGTAGTGGCATTTTTGGATGATGTAAACTAAAGCGAACAACTAAGGGCTCAGATTCTAATTGGCATAAACGCCTGCTACTGTCTTATCTTTGCGGCGTCTAATTATTCTATATTCATCACAAATAAACCTATGAGATATCTATTACCTGTATTATTAATACTATTGTTATGGGAAACTCCGAAAGCTCAAATTACGGCCGAGCTCGATTCTATTGAAGTAACTGCCTCCAGAATTTCTACCAATATTTCAGAAAGCGGTAAAAATGTGTCTGTAATCACCCAGGCAGATATTCAGCAAATGCCTGTGCAATCGGTAGACGATTTACTCCGAAGCCTGCCGGGAATTAACATTAATGGTCGTGCAGGATTTGGTGTACAAGCTGATGTTGGTGTACGCGGAAGTACTTTTTCTCAAGTTCTGTTCCTGTTAGATAATACACCGTTGAATGACCCTTTGACAGCTCACTTCAATACCAATATTCCGGTTTCCCTTTCTGAAATTGCACAAATCGAACTGATTCGCGGACCGGCAAGCAGTTCTTTTGGAGCTGATGCTGTTGGTGGTGTGGTGCACATCAAAACGAAGACCTATATGATGAAGGAGATCGAGGCTTCAGACCAACTTGATACCCGAACCAATCTGGATATTTCCGCCGGCGAAAATGCACTCCGCATCATTGATGCATCTGCCGGTATCGCCAAGAAGAATGTCCGCTTCAGCACTTCATTCCGCACCGCAAATTCTGATGGAGAGCAATTTGCAAATCCCGGCTTTTTAGAAGGTGTTTCATCATCAGAAACCTACAACAGCTACTTTGATATTATGAATCTTTCAGCGGCCCTTGCGGTCAACTTTGCTGATAACTGGAATTGGTACATTCGCTCAGGTATCGAAAATAGAGATTTTAATGCCCGGTACTTTTATACGGCCAGTATTTATGATGAATCTACCGAACAAATCGACAGTCGCTGGGCTATTTCTACCCTGACTTATGACAACGAAGAACACCGCACGGAAATAAATGCTTCCTATCGTGATGTTGAAGATGTTTTCAATTTTAACTCCGCTTTTGGTCCTCCCAACCAACACGAAACAGGACTCCTTTTTTTGAATGGTTCCCATGAATATGAATTGAATTCCGGTCAATTGACTTCCATATCTGAATCGCTGAATTATATGCGCTTTATGATCGGCGGACAGTTTTTAAATAAACAGATTGAAAGCACCGACCGTGGCGATCATGAAAATAGCTCATGGGGAGTTTATGGAATCCATACCATGAATTATGACTTTGGACTGAGTGTGACTTCAAGCTTACGATTACAATTCAACCCCATTAGCGATTTCTCCTTTTTACCCCAAATAAGTGCTGCTTATGATTTAGGTACCCTTAACTTCAGGACTTCCATAGGAAGAGCCATCCGTGAAGGAGATTTTACCGAGCGCTACATCTCACATCAAATTCCAGATCTTACCGCTGGCAGAAATATTGGTAACCCTGATCTGCTACCGGAAGAATCCACCACTGCAGATTTTGGCTTTGACTGGACTCCCGCCAACAACTTAAGATTCTCTCCTACTTTCTTTTACCGCACTTCAACCAACCTAATCGATTACGTACCTACCAATTCCGATAACATCACCAATGCTGATAATTTGCAAGATGATACCGAGTACCTTTATGCTTCCAACATCTCTGAAAGTGATGTGTATGGGATTGAATTTATCTCCGGATTGTCAAGCAAATTGACATCAACCACCAATTTAAAAACGAATGTTGGCTATACGTACATCAAAACTACCAGCGACCAAAATACGGTTTCACGCTACATAGCAAACCACCCTTCCCATCAGGTGAGCCTCGATTTGTCACTAAATACCGGAGCGTTGTCCTTACAATCCCAGTCCAAGTTTAATGTTCGCTCAGAACTATCAGCTGATTTAATCGGCGGCGATGTCCCTGATCAATATTTTGTTTCCAATCTCAAAGTCGCATACAAACCCTTTGGACAACGATTCCAATTCTACACTCAAATTCTAAATCTTACTGATACTCAGTATCAGGAAATTCTGGGAGCCCCTATGCCCGGTAGATGGATATTGGGTGGAGTAAAGTATAGCCTGTAATTTTTTTTGGATATCTGAGGTGCTCGGTTTTTTTAGTATGAAGCTGGAGCTTCGAAACAGGCGTGCCCAAGCAGGAGCTTGGGCACGAGGTTGGTTGGGATAACGAGTTTGATAGGTAAATATCGAGGACAATAGTGAGTGGCGAAATCGATAGAAAGTCACGAGATCAAAACTTCATCGAGATAATATTTACCCAGCGGTACTCGCTCCCAAAATTTAGCACTCGCTCCCAAACTCCTGTTTGGGAGCGTAATATTCGAAGCTCCTGCTTCAAACTTCAATACTATCCGTTAAAAATAGTGATTGGAATCAATCCGGTTTCACCCTCATAATCCCGGACTGAAGAATAACGCCAATGGCTCGGCTGATCCACATACCCTCTTTTAACCGGATTAAAATGAATGTAATCCAATTTTTGAGCTACCATCTCGTATGTAAATAACTGCTTTGGATGAAAGCCTTCATCCCATACCTGATACTGACTTTCTGTTTTATGATCTCTTTTTGCTTGTCTTAATTTATTAAGGCTCAATAAATCTTTCTTTTTCTTAAGGACCTCAATAACCTGATGAGCCATAAACGATTTGAAGTTTTTTATATGCTTACCCAGATTCTCTCCTTTTGCTATCAAATGAAAATGATTTTCAAGAATTACATAAGCATTTATCTCAACACCTCTTTTCTTTTGAAGAAAAATTAAGCCGTCTAAAATTAACTGAACCAGCTCAGGGTCTTTGAATAAAGCTATACTATCGACCACACCGGAGGTTATGAAGTACGGGTAGTGCTCTTCGTATATTTTATATCTGCTTCTTCCCATTTTTTGCTTTTCTTAGTTAGAGCGATGAGAATGGAATTCCTTACACTTTTTTTAGGAATTTTTTGTTTATGAAGCTGGAGCTTCGAATTGAACGTACCCAAGCAGGAGCTTGGGTACGAGATTTTAGGTTTACAAAGTATAATATGACTCTAAAAAAGTAACTAACAAGCACTCGCCCCCAAACTCCTGTTTGGGAGCGCAAATCGAGAAGCTCCTGCTTCATGCTCAAATTTTGCACCCGGAGTTTGAATTTTATCTCAACTTGGGAACCAGCCCTCCTACCTTTATCTTTACTGAATAATCAAACTCTGATGTAAGAAAAAAGAATGTCATCCTGAGCGCCTGATAAACATAAAATGATTCGTAGTTGAACGCGAAGGATCTCAAAGTCTTTGATGAATAGAATGGAATACCATCTAACTTAGAAGCTCTTGGAGATAACCGATTTTAAATAAAATACTTTCCCTCAGAGCATAATAAATTCAGATTTTTCAGCACTTTTACTCAAATATTATAGATGAAAATCTACCCCAATTCCCTTTTAGATAAACTCGGCTTTGAACAAATACGGGAGGCTGCACTTGAATTAACCCAGTCAATCCGGTCGGAAGAACTCCTCGAATCTTTGCAACCGGTCTCTGACCGTAAGCGAGTCGAGTTACTGACGCAACAGACAGCCGAAATGCTGGAGATTAATGCTGATCCCGATCCATTTCCCCTTCGGGAATTTCCTGAAGTCAGAGACTACCTATCTGTATCTAAAGCCGAAGGAAGCCTTATCCCGCTTCCTGCCTTTGTCGATATCCTGAAAATCTGCTCCATCTCACGAAACGTAAAGAAATTTCTGAAACAACGTTCTGAAGAATACCCTCAGCTTGCCAAAGTATCGGAAGGACTAATTCCGATGAAAGAGCTGGAAAAGAGTATTAAGGAAAAAGTAACGGAGCACGGGGAATTGCGGGATGATGCCAGTTCGGAACTGCAATCCATACGCCGTAAACTCAATAAACGGAAAAGTGATCTCCGGGGAACTATCAATAGGGCCATGAGCAAAGCATCCAAGGATGGCATGACTTCCGATGAAGGAGCTACTATCCGCAACGGACGTATGGTAATTCCAATCCAAGCTGAATTCAAACGAAAAGTGCAGGGCTTTGTGCATGATGTTTCATCCAGCGGACAAACGGTATATATCGAGCCGGTAGAGGCGTTGAATATGAACAATGAAATCCGGCAGTTTGAGGCGGAGGAACAGCGAGAAATTGAACGAATTCTCCGAGAGCTGACCAAACACGTCCGTAAAAACCGGGACTACATTGATCAAAACACGCTCTACCTTGCTGAAATTGATGTGATTTCTGCTAAGGCTAAACTCACTCAAAAACTTGATGGACACATCCCAATTATCGCCGAGAAGAATTACCTCAGCGTAAAAGAAGCCTACAACCCCATCCTGCGACTAAAAAATTTGGGTATTCGAAAAGAAGAAGAGCGGGAAAAAATCATTCCATTATTCATGAAAATGGAAGAAGACGAACGCTGCCTTATGATCACCGGTCCCAATGCAGGAGGTAAATCGGTAGCCATGAAAACAGTGGGCTTATTGTCATTGATGATACAATCCGGCTTTGGCGTTCCTGCTGATCCCACTTCCGAAATCCCTGTTTTCTCCGGGTTATTTGTGGATATGGGCGATGATCAATCCATCGAAGACGACCTGAGTACGTTCTCATCTCGCTTACAGTGGATGAGGGAAACTGTAAAGCAATTCGATTCCGGAAGTTTGGTCCTTATTGATGAAGCAGCCGCAGGAACCGATCCCGAGGAAGGCGGTGCGCTATTTCAATCCTTTATAGAACGGATGCTGGAACAGGATTGCAAAGTGATTGTTACCACGCACCACGGCTCACTTAAAGTCTTTGCCCATGAGCATGAAATGGCCGTAAACGGCTCCATGGAATTTGATCAGGCCACTCTCTCTCCCACCTATAAGTTCAAAAAAGGCATTCCCGGCAGCAGTTATGCTTTTGAAATTGCCCAGCGGATGGAGCTGGATCAAGATGTACTGAAGCGAGCAAAAGTGATCTTGGGTGAGGCCAAGAATAAAATGGAATCGCTGATTACGGAGCTGGAGACGAAGTCGCAGCAAGCAGCAGAACTCAAGGAGAAGTACACTTCCCTGCAAGCAAAGGCAGAATCGGAGCGGAAGAAGTTTGAGAATAAGATTCAGGCCATCGAAAAGGATAAGGAGAAAATCCGCGAGAAAGCGCTGAAGGAAGCAAAAGCCATAATGGATTCGGCCAATCAGCGGGTGGAGCGAGCTGTGCAACAGATTGTAGAACAAAACAAGGCGGATAAGGATGAGATCAAGGAAATCCGCAAAGATGTGGAGGAGGAAAAGAAAGAAATTGATCGCTCACTGCAAGAAATCGAGGAAAAAAAAGAAGATCGCGAGCAAACCACCGATGATCCTCCCAAAGAAGGTGATGATGTCCGGTTCAAAGATGGAAATACCACAGGGGAACTGGTAGAGATCAATGGCAAAAATGCCGTCGTGCAGGCCGGTGGATTGCGACTCAAAACCAAATACAAGAACCTGGTTAAAGTTGAGAAGAAACAGGAAAAGAAGAAGGCAAGGGCACGTTCATCCATGATTGTTGGTGACAGTAACTTAGCCAACGAAATGGTTAAACCATCCATAGATCTTCGGGGATACCGAACTGAAGATGCCATTCATGAAGTCACTCGATATATTGACCGTGCTGTATTCCGCAATATGAATCAGGTTGAGATCGTCCATGGTAAAGGCGATGGGATTTTGCGTAGCCAGATTCAGTCGTACCTAAATACCCGTGATGATGTAAAAAGCGCGGAAACAGCTCCAATTGAAAGAGGTGGCGCCGGGTGTACAATTGTGGAGCTTGCTTAGGGTTTCGGGTTGCGTGGTTCGGGTTGCGGGTTATATTGGCTTTTATCTAAGTTTATAACTCAAATTCAACTTATTGGAACCGGAGGTTCCGGCATGCTTTACGAACCAGCGAACGAGATAAACTACTCTAATTCAATGTAAACTATACTTGAAGTGAGTAAATCTAAAGAAAATACTCTGTTGTTTACCTCATCAACGTAAATACTCCGATAAGACCCCCCCAGTAGTTGATAAGATTCTATAAATTCACCTTCCCAGTCAAAAAGATACAAATTTGTAAAGTTGACATCGTTATAGTCCTCCTCTTCAATAATTGCACTCATTTCATTAAGCGTTTTTCCGACGTGAGCAACATATATATATTCATCCGTAGCAGCTACTCCATAGAAAATCCCTTTCTTATTTGCTATGTCGTCAAATTGATTCAGATCAAAATTTTCCGGTAACGCATAGCTTGATATCAATTCTCCATCAAAATTAATAATAAACAGTTCAGGCACAAATCTTGGTGCTATGGCTATTAATTTTTTGTCTGCATTAACGGCTACAACACTTTCAAACAAATATCCTTTTTCTTTTTCATTCAGCTCCTCCAAATCATATTTCAAGGGATTGATGTATTCGCTTTTGTCACTGTTTGTATTTGTGAAAGCAACAAGCCCTTTGGTTAACCCGCCACTTGAAATAATAGTTGTATCGTTAATAAATGCTGCATTTTGCGACAACATCAATTGAGGAGGTAAAATATATGTAGCGTACTTTGAATATTTTAGAGGCTCAACATCATTGTTCACATCATATCTGACAATATATTTTTTGACCAATCAAAGATCTGTACTTCGTCATTAACTGTAGTTGACACAGGTGATAAAATTATATCACTAAACTCTTTAGGTCCTCTTCCCTGTTTTCCGAATGAAGTAATTAAATCAAAGCTTTCTAAATCAAAAAACTTAAATTTACTACTATCTAACTTGCCGTCAATTATCAATAAATTTGAATTCAATACATCAAGCCCAGAAGGATACAAAATTTCTCCCCCATCCACACTAACCTTATTCGGCTCTAAAGATTTATCAGCCTCATAGGATATTTTCGTTGTTTCATTTGTACAAGAAATAGATACCAAAGCTATAGTTATTACTAATAAAAACTTGTTCGTTTTTAATGATGATTTAAAGAGTAAATACATTTTATTTTTAATATCTATTGTTTTAAAATTTCTAATAACCTATTCATGTCATTTTTTTCTGTAAGCGGATTTCCAGAATATTTAATCATTCCATTTTTATCAACAATTAATGAATTAGTATTTTGGTTAAAATCGATCATCAAAGAATCGTAATCATTATAATTTAGAGCATAGATGGAGTAATTATAGAGATCCTTATCTTTTATTAGTTTTAATGTATAAATATTTACATTTCCATATATAATTACAATCGGTTTAACAATATAATCTGAAAATAGTGATTTCCTCAGATTTTCAACTTCACTTAAATCTAATGAACACAAGTCGCATCCCCCATCTACAAAATAGATGAAATTAAATCTTCCAATAAAATTACTCGAATCTACATTTGTATTAAATTTTGAGATGTTTTCATTTCCTACAATAAATATTATTTGGCTCTTAAATGACTTTTTTTCTTCTTTTGTAGTTTTTTCGCAGGAACTTGAAACAAATATAATGGAGATAAAAAAGATATACTTCATATTTAATGAATAATATTATTGACAGTAAGACGCTGACAACATCGCCTTACTGCCATTAAC
>NZ_JAVLBQ010000054.1:0-12487 GCF_031581265.1 Gracilimonas sp. | reverse complement strand
TATTGATATCTATTTGATTTAAATTTTACCGAAAAGCATAAACTGATCTACTGTATGAATAGAATCATGCTTGGCGGATTTGAAAACTGGTAATGTAGGTGAGATAGATTAAGCCAAAAATGGTGGGGCTCTTCCCAATAAGGATACAAATATATCAGTTGATAGGTAGAGAGGAGAGAAGTCAAGTAGTATATCATTACTTTGGAAAAAAGCATCCACTGATGGTTGTGCTTCAGTTCCATATACAGCTATTATACCTGCAACAGGACAAACTAACTCATTTTCAGCGTAGTGTTCTTCGCTGGCGTGGGTTAAGCATTCCAAACCATCACTGTGGTAGTGAAGCATAGACAGCATCATTCCACCCATGGCTAAACCAAGGAAGACTAAAGCAATATGACTTCTGAATTTTTTCAAGTAATGATTAGTTAATTCATCTCATCAATTAGGATAACCAAGTATCGTTAATAAACGGTTCATTATTGCATTAAAAATCAAAAGTATTACACTTTTTAAAAACACGAAAGTTTTATGGCTGAATTTATAGAATTATCAAAAGACTGGTTTTTAGGTCTTGGGGAACAATACGGGGTGAATCCAATCATATTTGGGAGTATTTATGTAGGAGCTATCCCATTTTTTACGCTTAGTATCGGATGGTTAGTAAAAAACTATAGGGCTGAAAAATCAATCGTATTACCTACGATATTGGCTACATTCTTTTTTATTTCAGCTTACCTTTATTTGATAATAGCCGGCAAAAATGTCCCATTCTGGGTTTACGGAATTGTGATACTAATGGTGATTTATGGTGCCTATTCAACCATTAAAAATGTTAGAAAGAAAATTCATGATGGAGTAAATACCCCCGATGATAAAGAAGAATAGTAACAAATTAGCGCACTACATAAATACTTCATATTAAAATGACATACTAATACTGTTCGGTTCTGATCTCCGGACAGGCATTGTCTGATTGGAAGTGTCATTTCGGGATAAGAACCGTAATTATAATTAAAAATATGAGAGGTACTTTTATGTCTTATCCTGAAAAATTCGTGTATCGTTTTGGAAAAACTGTGACGGATGGTAATAAAAAGCTGAAATCATTGTTGGGGGGTAAGGGCGCAAATCTGGCCGAAATGAGTACCATAGGCATTCCTGTTCCTCCGGGATTCACAATTACTACAGAGGCTTGTAAAAGTACCATTGATAATCAGATGAACTGGCCCGAAACGCTTTTGGAGCAGGTTGAAGAAGGAATTAAAAATCTTGAAAAAGAGATGGATTTAACATTCGGGGATCCTGAGAAACCACTTTTGATTTCAGTTCGCTCCGGTGCAGCAGTTTCTATGCCGGGCATGATGGATACAATTCTGAATTTAGGTTTGAATGACGAGGTAGCAGAAGCCATCATCAAAAAAACAAACAACGAACGTTTTGCATACGATAGCTATCGAAGATTTATAGATATGTTTGGGGATGTCGTGATGGGGGTAAGTCATGAGTTATTTGAAGAAGCGATTGAAAGTATGAAAGAAGAAGTTGGTGTTTCAAAGGATATTGAGTTATCTGCAGATCACCTGAAAGAATTGACTGACCGCTACAAGGCTATATATCGCAAAGAAACCGGCCATATGTTTCCCGCAGAACCGATGGAGCAGCTTAAGTTTGCCATTAATGCGGTATTCAATTCCTGGAACAGCACAAGGGCTAAAAAATATCGCCAGATAAGCAAAATCCACGGATTGATAGGAACTGCGGTGAACGTGCAGGCAATGGTATTTGGCAATATGGGCGAGACAAGCGGCACCGGAGTGTGCTTCACAAGGAATCCGGCAACGGGAGAATCAAAGTTGTATGGGGAATATCTCATAAATGCACAGGGTGAAGATGTGGTAGCCGGTATCAGAACTCCCAAGGCTATTGCTGAGTTAGAAAACCGGAATCCTGATATTTATGATGAGTTGCTGAGTTATACCCGTAAGCTGGAAGCTCACTACAAAAACATGCAGGATATTGAGTTCACGATCCAGGATGGAGATCTGTTTATACTGCAAACCCGAAACGGGAAAAGAACAGGTACCGCTGCCGTCAAAATTGCCGTAGATATGGTGAACGAAGGTATTATCACCAGAAAAGAAGCAATTAAAAATTTAGTGGAACCGGGACATATAGAGCAATTATTGCATCCACAGTTCAAAGAAAGTTCCTTCTCAGACAAGGAAATAATAGGGAAGGGAATACCGGCTTCGCCCGGAGCAGCTGTCGGTAAAGTGGTTTTTGATTCTCAGAAAGCCGAAGATGCTGAAGGCCCGGTTATTTTGGTGAGGATTGAAACCAGTCCTGAAGACGTAGGAGGAATGTCTTCGTCTGAAGGAATATTGACTTCAAGGGGAGGAATGACCAGCCACGCCGCTGTAGTAGCCCGTGGATGGGGAAAGCCATGTGTAGCCGGTTGTGGAGACATCGTTATTAACTACAAAAATCAATCTTTCACAAATGGTGAGGTAACCGTGAAGGAAGGAGACTGGATTTCATTGGATGGAAATAACGGAAAAGTCATTCTGGGTAAAAAAGAACTGATGGAACCGGATTTTGGCAAAGAATATGAAACCCTTATGCAGTGGGTAGATGAGGTAGAAGAAATGAAGGTGCGGGCAAATGCTGAAACCCCTGAAGATGCTCAAGTAGCCCGTAATTATGGAGCCTTGGGTATTGGGTTGGCCCGTACTGAACATATGTTCTTTAAGCCTGGACGCATCAACTACATGCGCAAAATGATCATTGCAAATTCAGAGAAAGAAAGAGTAGCAGCACTTGAAAACTTACTGCCGTTTCAAAAGCAGGATTTTGTGGAAATCTTTGAAGTAATGGAAGGATTGCCCGTTACCGTTAGACTGCTTGATCCTCCATTGCACGAATTCCTTCCGCAAGAAGAGAGTGAGATAAAAAAAGTAGCACGAGAACTGGACGTAAGTCCGGATATGCTTCAAAAGAAAGTTGACCAGCTGAAGGAATTTAATCCAATGCTCGGACATCGCGGGTGCAGGTTAGGGATTACTTATCCTGAGATCACGGAAATGCAAACCAGAGCAATTATTGAAGCTGCAATTGAGCTTTCCAAACAAGGGCAAAAAGTACTTCCTGAAATCATGATACCGTTGGTTGGCAGTGTGGAAGAATTCCGCAATCAGCGAGAAGTGGTTGACCGAATAGCCAATGAAATTATGACTGAAGCTGATATATCCGTTGAATATAAAGTAGGAACGATGATTGAAATTCCTCGGGCCGCAATTTTAGCAGATCAAATTGCCGAAGATGCAGACTTCTTTTCTTTTGGAACCAACGACCTGACACAGCTTACTTATGGCTTCAGTCGTGATGATGCTGTCAAGTTTCTGCCTTCGTATATAGAAACTGGAATACTTAAACAAGATCCTTTCCAGGTACTTGATGAAGAAGGAGTCGGACAGTTTGTGCAAGCAGGAACTAGGTTGGGACGCATGACCAATCCCGATTTAAAAGTAGGCATATGCGGCGAACATGGCGGAGATCCCGACAGTATTAATTTTGCCTATCTAACCGGATTGAATTATGTGTCCTGTTCACCATTCAGAGTGCCAGTTGCCCATCTGGCTTCGGCACAGGCACTATTAAAGTTAAAAACCGATGAAGAAGCTCCTGAAGCATTAGAAACATTTGAAGCTTAAGTCTCCTTTAATCTCCTAAGTTAAAGCAGGTAAGGGGATATGCCTTACCTGCTTTTTTAATACCTGACTTTTATTGGTCCCAGACAAGGGTTTGAAACCCTGCACTTTAAGTGCAGAGTGTTTTAGTTTATTGACTTGCCATATACTTAATAATTTCAAGTAAATAAATAAGGTGGATAAAATGATAAGAGATGGGATTATATTAGAATTAAAGAATAGATGTTCATGATTAAAATTTCCCGCCAATTTAATACCTTGGGTAAAATGAAGTAAGATCTGTTCCGGTTTATCCCTCAAAAGAGAAAAAGGAAGTATATGGCGAAGTTTGATTATGATATGATTGTGATCGGTGGCGGTGCAGCCGGGCTTACAGCATCAGGATTGGCTGCAAATTTTGGCGCAAAAACCATGATGGTTGAGGTCGATAAACTCGGGGGCGATTGCACATGGACCGGTTGCATTCCTTCCAAAACCTTGCTCAAAGCCGGAAAAGTTGCCAAAAATATTCGAGAGGCAGGAGACTATGGATTGATAGATGGGGAACCCAAGATCGATTTTAAAAAAGTAATGCAGCATGTGGATCAGGTTCGCAAAGAAGTGTACGAAGATGCCGATCGCCCGGAAATATTTGAGGAAATGGGAATTGAAGTTGTTTTTGGAGAGGCTTCATTTGTGGATTCTCATACCATAAAAGTTCAGCATAAAGAGGGCAATTCGAAGACAGTTTCATCTAAGAAGTTCATAATTGCTACCGGGGCAAAGGCATTTGTGCCTCCAATTCCCGGTATTGAAGATGTTGATTACCTGACCAATGAAAGTTTGTTTGAAATTGAAGAACTGCCCAAAGAGTTATTGATTATTGGGGGCGGGCCCATCGGTACAGAAATGTCACAGGCTTTTGTGAATTTGGGTTCCAAAGTCACGGTGACTGATATGGCTTCTCAAATAATGGCTAATGATGATCCGGAATTAGTTGAGATTTTAAAAAATGAACTTCAGAAGCAGGGCGTGAATTATGAGTTGGATGCTTCGGTACAAAAAGTGGAACAATCTGAAAGCAGAATCAAAGTTCACATTGAAAGAAACGGAAGGAGTGAGGTCTTGGAAGGGGATGCACTGCTAATGGCTACCGGACGAAGAGCAAACACGGCTAAGCTCAACCTGGATGCTGCAGGTGTGAATACTGAGAAAGGAAATGTGACCGTAAACGAGTCATGCCGTACCAATAAACGACATATTTATGCAGCGGGGGATGTAACCGGCCGTTACCAATTCACTCATATGAGTGAGCACATGGCCAAAATTGCCGCTACCAAAGCTCTCCTCAAGTTAGTGCCAATGAAAATTGAAAAAGATATGGTTTCGTGGGTCACATTTACCGATCCTGAATTAGCTCATGTCGGGAAAACTGAAAAACAACTAATGGACGAAGGAGAGAAATTTGAAGCCTACCGGTTTCCTTATTCTAAAATTGACCGGGCATTGGCAGAAGGAGAATCCACCGGGTTAGTTAAAATTTTCGCCAAAAAGTTATCAGGTAAAATTTTAGGAGCAACAGCGGTAGGGGCTCATGCAGGCGAATTTATATCTGAATATGCAGTGGCAATTAAAAATGGAGTATCTATGCGGGGCATTGCAGACACGATTCACCCTTATCCAACTTGGGGATTGGGTGCAAGACGAGCTGCCGACCAGTGGTATATCAAGAATCAAAGCGAATGGTCGGTAAAACTTATAAAAACTGTATTTGGTTATAGAGGAGAAGTACCTGACTTCAGTGACCCCGACCGAATTGTTTAAAATGAATTTTCAGCATATAGAAAGGCGGACTCCTTTGTCCGCCTTTAATGAATAAGATATTTTCTGTTATTGATCTTGGTTTTGTGGCATTCCTTGTCCCTGACCTTGTTGCTGCATATTCTGCATCATTATTTGCTGAACACGTTGTTGCAGCTCTTGATCTTGTTGCAGCGCCATGTTGATTTCCATAAAACGGTCGGTATCCATACCTTCGTTTTCAATAGTTTCCATCATTTCACCTTCAACTCTTTGCTGAACGTCCTCAACTTTAGTTGAAGCGGAATCAAATTTCTCGAGCTGCTCTTCAGTCACATCAAGACTATCATCTGATTGACCATTAAACCGAGATTCAGCAATGATGTTATACGTTTGTACATCTAATTCTTCTTCTTGAATTATAGTCATCATTTCTTGTTGAGACTGCATTTGAATTTGCTGGGCAGCAATGGAAACTTCAGCGAATTTTTCTAATTCTTCATCAGAAACCTCAATATCAGCGGTTTGTTGATTAGGTTCAAATTGAGGTTGACCCTGTTCAGTGGGAGGGTTTTGATTGGTTTGTTGAGTGTTTTGTTCTTCCGAACCGCAAGCCAAAAAAGTGAGAGCAATTAGTACAGGTAAGATATATTTAAGCATTATTTTAGTTTTATTTGGAATTTTATAACAAACTAACAATCGAATGCCTCATGTGTTTCCCAAGCTCGATTGGTTTAAAATGATTTAACTTTTGTTGGTGGGTGGTAATTATCTATTCCATTCCGAAGCGGAGCGTCTGGAACGAGAGAAGGTGGAGTGAGACATTTTATCTTGATATAGAAAAACAAAAGAGCAGGCAAATTACTGGCTCGACTAAGCCTTCAACTAAGTACTCTAATCCCAACTCGCTCCTGACGCTCTGCGTCGGAGCGAACAAAGGGTAAAATATTTTGTAAGGAATTCATATCTAATTGCTCTTACTATAAAAAAGAAAGATTAAAAATGGGCAGAAGCAGATACAAGATTCTTGATGAGAGTTATCCTTATTTTATTACATCATCAATTGTGGGCGGATATAGTTTGTTCAAGGAAAAGCGATTTATAAATGTAATTATTGATGGGCTGAACTTTTTATCCCGAGAAAGGAATATATCAATATATGCCTATGTGATCATGCCAAATCATCTTCATTTTATTTCTCAAGGCAGGAATCTTAGTAAATATGTTTCCAGTTTTAAATCTTTTGCAGCACGCCAATCTATTGACAAGTTGAAAGAAGAGGAAAATGAGTTCTGGCTTGATAGATTAAAGGAAGCACGGGTGAACACCAAAATTGATAGGGAGTATCAGCTTTGGACGGAAGGTTTTCATCCAAAACAGATCTTTTCTTCAAAAGTCATGGAGCAGAAGATCAATTATATTCATTACAATCCTGTAACAGCAGGTTTAGTGGAAAAGGAATCAGACTGGTTGTATTCCTCCTATGGAGATTACTATGGTAATTCGACAAGATTTGTAGATATTGAGAGATATCGAGGCTAATAGTTCGTTCCGACGCGGAGCGTCAGGAACGAGGGATAAGAATTAGCGGCTGCGCCAATTTTCAATTCACTCCCGATGCCATATGGGTAAACGAATGCAAACTTTTGCACTTTCAGTGTATGGCAGTTCAGTAATCTTCTAATTTAAATTAATCTCCTAACCTTGATACCGATTCGCTCCTGACGCTCTGCGTCGGAGCGTATATAGTATCTACCCAGGCGGACCGGCTTGAATATCCTCCAACTTCTTCATAGCTCGGTCTTTTAAATTCTGGAATTGGTCGTCGGGAATGTGTCCGGCAGTGAATTGGTGGTAAAGCCATACGATGTACGTAGCCATCACATCCTCATAGCAATAGTGTTCAATCAAGTCTAGTTCATCACGCTTGTACATGGCATAAACCTCATTTCCCTCACCGGTTTGCTTGAATGGGATGCCAATGAGTTGTCCCAGGTGCTTCAACTTTGGCCATGAACTGGCTCCGTAGTTACTGAATTCATCAACCAAGTCAACATTATGCTTGCTGTATCGATAGCGGATGTCATAATCGTTCATGCGAACTGGCATCTGTAGTCCATGCTTCATTGCACGATAGGTGAGAACAGGAATATCAAAGCCTTTACCGTTGTGGTGAATGAGCCCAAAATCTTTATAGGTGCCAATAGCATCAAAAATTTTCAGTAATCCCTCTTTCTCATCTTCACCGCTCCAGGCTATTTTATGCTTAGGACCGCCGGTATTCTCAATCCAAAGTCCAACCCACGAAACCATTCGGTGGTACATGGGGGGTAGAAAGCCGGAGGCATTTCTCGCAAGTTCCTCACTGGCTTTTTCGAGTAACTTTTCTTCATCAGAATCCGGGTCGTTCAACACCCGCCGGATAAATTCGATATCAGGAATGGTCTCTAAATCAAAAATGAAAAACATCTTGTTAGGTTTTAGGTGTTAGTTATGAGTTGTTAGGTTTTTGTGCAAGACGAATCTAAAACCTAACACCTATTTACAATTCTCCAACTAAGGATTGCTGAAACAACTCCTCAATATCGGTTTTGGAATCGTAATGTGCCAATAAAAACATAAGCTTGGTGAGGGCAGCTTCAAGGGTCATGTCGTTGCCGCTAATAGCTCCGTGTTTTAGAGCAGCCCTGCCGGCAGAATATTGTGTCAAGTCCACTGAGTCAAAATCGGCTTGAGAAACGATAGCTACTACCACACCTGCGTCCTTGCATCGGTTTAAGAATGGAAGTAGACTGCTTTTCCCTTTCACACAAAAATTACCGCTGCCAAATGCTCGCAAAATTACAGCACGGATTCGGTCCAAATTCAACCCCTCAAGTAATGCCGGGTTTAGATTAGGGTGTGCTGTTAGGACAAATACTTCATCAGAATAAGTGGCTTCGTTAGTAAATTCACCCTGTCTAAAATGTTCAAGCACTCTGGTTTGAATTTGAATACCTATATCAGCTAAAGGGGAGAAGTTAGGGGAGTTAAAAGCATCGAAATCACCTATACTCATCTTCGTAGCACGATTTCCCCGATAAAGTGCATCGTTGAAGCAAATGCCAACCTCCTTAAAATCCATGGTAGCCAACTCAATAGCATTTACAAGGTTCCTGCGTGCATCACTGCGAATGGTACTCATAGGTAACTGGCTCCCGGTAAATATGACAGGTTTCTCCAGATTCTTAAGCCCAAAGCTCAATGCAGAGGCAGAATAGGCCATGGTATCGGTGCCATGGAGAATCACAAAGCCGTCATAATTCTTGTAATTTTCTTCAATGCAATTGGCAAGTTTAATCCAATGGGACGCATTCAAATCGGAGCTATCCTCAAAAAACAATGGGAATGTAGTAATGGCCGCAATTTCATTCAGTTCAGGAATTTCTTCATATAACACCTTCGACCACCTGTCAGGATCAAGTTCCACCCCCGCACCTTTTGCATTCATGGCAATGGTTCCACCGGTTTGTATCAGCAATATTTTTTTCATGTTGATTTATTCGTCCTACCGTTTATTTTTGTTCTTCACATTCCATTCAAATAGAATGTGTACTGTTCATTGAATTTGTGACGCGGGCAGTTAGCGCGTACAGAAGTTAAAATCTGTTTTCATCAAAACACACTGTAATTCTGCCACTAAATCATGAAAGCACTAAAAAATGTTGAAATGAATAGAATCTTTCGACTTATAAATATTACAATTTTGTGTTTTAGAGATTTGATGGCAACATAAAACAGTAGCAAATGGAGTTTCCTATGAAAGTTTATAATCCTATCCGAATCCGTAATGTTGTGCTGTTGGGCCATTCAGGCTCCGGGAAAACAACGTTGGCCGAAACAATGCTTTTTGAGTCCGGAGCCATAAACAGGCGCGGTTCAGTTGAAGAAAAAAATACCATGTCTGATTATCATTCTTTGGAGAAAGAGAGGGGTAAATCCATTCATTCAGCATTTTTAAACCTTGACTGGCGGGGACATAAAATTAACCTCATCGACACCCCGGGCACTTCAGATTATATTGGGGAGGTTGCGGGTGCTGTACGTATTGCAGATACGGCCATTTTTGTACTTAACAGTGAACAAGGAGTAGAGACAGCTACAGATTCTTTATGGAATTACGTGCAGGAATATTCGGTGCCATCCATGTTTGTGGTAAATAAGTTAGACTCCGATCAATCTGATTTTTGGAAAACCGTAGAGGAAGCCCGTGAGCATTTTGGACGTGAAGTAACGGTAGTTCAATTTCCATACAGCGAAGGGAGTGATTTTCATGCCATTATTGATGTGTTGCGAATGACTATGTATGAATTCCCTGAAGAAGGAGGTAAACCGGATAAATTGCCTATCCCTGATTCACTTAAAACTCAAGCTGAAAAACTGCATCAGGAACTGGTGGAAACCATTGCTGAGAATGATGAAACGCTCATGGATATTTACTTTGAACAGGGCGAGCTGGATGAAGAACAAATGGAAAAGGGGCTTCATATATCATTGGTAAATGGACAAATATTTCCGCTTTTCTGCTCTTGTGCTTCACTGAATATGGGAACTGGTCGTGTGATGGGTTTCTTGGATGATGTAGCACCTAATCCGCTGCAAGGGAATCCGCCTAAAACCAAAGATGGAGAAAAATTTGAACTTGATCCTGATGGGAATCCGGTGATGTTTTTGTTTAAAACCCATTCAGAATCTCATGTTGGTGATCTGATCTATTTCAAGGTATATGGTGGAAACATTCGTCCGGGTATGGATTTGGTGAACAGCAGAAATGGAAACTCGGTGCGTCTGGGAAGCCTCTTTTTAACGGAAGGACATAAACGAATTGAGATCAACGAAATTCGAACCGGGGATATAGGAGCGGTTGTAAAACTTAAAGATGGCGAAGTAAATGATACCATCTATGAAAAAGGTAATCCTGTTGAGTTACAGGGAATAGAGTTTCCTCCTACAACTATCAGAACTGCGGTTAAACTGAAAAAGGAAGGAGAAGAGGATAAACTGGGCCACGCATTACACCAGCTCCACCGCGAAGATCCTTCGGTGGTTATAGAGCACAGTCAGGAATTACGTCAGGTTATTATCCATGGACAGGGAGAAGAGCATTTGTCGGTTATTGAAGATCAACTTAAAAACCGATTTAATTTGGATGTCGAATTTGTGACTCCAAAAATACCATATCGGGAGACCATCACTAAAGGGGTTCGAACACACTACAAACACAAAAAGCAATCGGGAGGAGCCGGACAATTTGCCGAAGTAAATATGCTCATTGAACCTTACGAAGAAGGCATGAGCACTCCCGATGATATGAAAGTGCGTGACGTGCAGGAAATTGATCTGGAATGGGGAGGAAAACTTGTATTCCAAAATTGCATTGTTGGCGGAGTGATCGATAACCGGTTTATGCCGGCTATTATAAAAGGAATCATGGAGAAAATGGAAAATGGTCCGATGAGTGACTGCCGGGTTCGTGATGTCAGGGTTTCGGTATACGATGGCTCCATGCATTCCGTAGATTCAAACGAAGCAGCTTTTAAAACCGCTGCATTGATGGCCTTTAGAGATGGATTTATGAAAGCGAATCCTAAGCTCATGGAGCCAATTTATGAGATTGTGGTAACCGTGCCTTCCGAGCACATGGGTGATGTAATGAGCGACCTTAGCACCCGGCGCGGACAAATACAAGGCATGGACGGAGAAGGTTCAATCCAGAAGATAAAAGCACATGTGCCACTGGAAGAATTGGATCATTATTCAACTCGACTCAAATCAATGACCCAGGGTAGTGCAACTTACACCCGTAAATTTTCTCACTATGCAGCTGTCCCTCATGACGTACAGGAACGCGTAATAAAAGAAAACCTACAGGAAGAATAACGAAATACGTGCCACGGCTCGCTGAGCCGTTTGGATAAATTAAAGAATGATATTGTACACCCTACAAACCTTGCTACGACGTAGGACGTCGTAGCAAGGTGTATCATGGATATCCTAAAATCCCAATAATCAAGTTTCCAATGATAATCTTTCACACCGACCAATTACCCGGTGTTAGCTCAAAAATGCTTCATCAAATCCCGACTAGCTAAGACGCTCTGCGTTGTGGGGATATTGAGAGAAATAATTGGATTATGCCTTAACAGTTAGAATCCTAGCACGTTGAAATTAGAAGAAGCTATATATCAAACAGATTTTTGAGATTCTTATCCACTTTTTTCAGATCAAATGAATTTAGTTCTCCTAATTTACCCAAGACTAGGCTTCTTTCTATAGTAGCAATTTTAGAAAGTCTTAGAAGAGATTCCTTTTTTAATCCATTTTCTTGAGATGGATTGAGTAAGACATCCGTCTTTTCTTCCCATTTTAACTGTGTGGAAATAAAAGATAAGGTTATATCAAGATTGTTGGAAAATAATACCAAAGCAGGACGGTTTTTTGCACCGGTTAAATCAGTAAAAGGAAAAGGTACAAGAATGATATCTCCCTTTTTCATTTGTACCTTTCTTTAAGATCTTCAACAGAGTAAAGGACTTCCTCCTCCTCCAAAAAATCAAAAGAACCTGAATGTTCAGAGAGCTTTTGTAAACCTTTTGATATAATATTTTCTTCCTGTCTCTTTAAAATAGAAGAAGCAAAATCGTCTACTTCTTGGACCTTTTCTTCCGGAAGTTTATTCAAGGTTTCTATAGTTTTATGTATGAGTTCTTTTTTAGTCATTTTTTTACCTCAGTTGAAATATAAAAAATTTAGTTAAATAGTATTCTTGCACTTGTAAATGATACTTAATTCTAAATTCAACTCGCTAAAACGCTGAGCGTCGTGGATGTATAGGTTAGATAATTCGTTGACAACTACTAGTTAGTTTTTTTCATATAATACGTTTAAGTCCTACCTTGCCTGTCCCGTACACGCTTGTCGGGGAGGGAGGTGCCGGACTGAGCGGATGCGAAGTCTGG